>DATLOZ010000008.1:0-159776 GCA_035535995.1 Cytophagaceae bacterium | reverse complement strand
AGTCGCTCGCGTTTTCGCGAATGACAAATATTATTGCAAGGCGTCTCGCCCGTGCATATGGGAGCTATTTATAGTGCAGGTATTCCAATTTGTAAATTTAGAGATAATAATGAACTGTTTTCTTATTGTCCCGGCCAGAGGTCTAACGATAATAGTAGTCAATCGGCTGAGCCAAGCGACTACCGCGGATTGCTTCGCAATGACGGTTGCATTATTTAAAAATCTTAATCGCTTCAATCACTTGATCCTGCTCTGCTCTGCTTAAGCCCGGATAAAGCGGCAACGACAAACATTCTGCCGCGATCTTTTCAGTGATTGGAAAATCTTTCGCTTGCAAATTCAAATATTTGTAAGCATTCTGCCTGTAGGCCGGCACTGGATAATGAATAGCCGTTTGGATGCCATTTTTCTCAAGATGCTGCATTAGCTCGTCTCTTCTCGAAGAGCGGATCACATATAAATGGAAAACATGTTTTTGCTCTTTTTCATAAACAGGTGGTTGAATATTTTCCATTTCTGAAAATGCCTGTGTATAATAATCAGCTTGCCTGATCCGCTCATTATTCCATTGATCCAGGTAGTTGAGCTTGACAGATAAAACCGCCGCTTGCATTTCATCCAGCCTGGAATTGTATCCTTCTATTTCGTTGTAATATTTTTTCTCCGAACCGTAATTTCTCAACAGGGCTACTTTTTTGGCAAGCGCTTCATCTTGTGTAGTGATCGCGCCACCATCGCCCAGTGCACCGAGTGTTTTGGTAGGATAGAAGCTGGTAGCATTAATAGTACCGAAACTTCCTGTTTTTTTATTTTTATAAACAGCGCCCACCGCTTGTGCATTGTCTTCTATGATGGCGAGTGAATGTTTGGTTGCCAGGTATTGAATCACATCCATTTCACAAGGAAGACCGTAAAGATGCACGGGGATGATCGCTTTAGTTTTCTTCGTGATCTTTTCTTCAATCCGATCGGTGTCGATATTATAAGTGCTAAGATCAGGTTCTACCAGCACAGGGCTTGCGCCTAGTTCTGTCACCGCTAAGACTGTGGCGATATAGGTATTTGCAGGTACAATTACTTCATCACCTTCTTTGATGTCGAGGGCTCTGAGTGCAATGCGGATTGCTTCCAGGCCGTTTCCTACCCCTAGTGTATGTGCAACGCCTGTATAGTTGGAAAACTCCTGCTCAAATTTTTTCAATCTTTCTCCCAGTATATACCAATTCGAATCATACGTCTCCTCCATAGCCTTCAGGGCTTCGTGGCGGATTTGTTCGTGTTGGTGTTGGAAAGAATAGAAAGGGATCATCAGAGAATCGGTTACGCTTTCTTTTCCATTTGTTTGATCATTACCTGGATCCCTTCTACAAAAGAATGCGGTTGGTATCCAAGTATTGATTTTGCCTTTTCGATCACGAAGCCCGTTCTAGGCGGACGTTTCGCAGGCTGCGTAAATGTGGACGAGTCAGCTTTGTTGATATAAGATTTATCAAGTTTGAAAAAATCTGCGGTTTGCTGTGCCATTTCATAAGGTGTAAGCATATCCTTGCCGGAAATATTGAAGACTCCCGTTGCTTGCTTTTCCATGATCAGGAAACAGCCCATCGCCAGGTCTTCTGCGAGTGTAGGAGTGCGCCACTGATCGTCTACTACGTTGATTGTTTTTTTATCCTCCAGACTTTTCTTCACCCAAAGCACAATGTTGGTACGGCTCATATCCTTTACAATTCCGTATACAAGCACTGTTCTGGCAATCGCCCAGCGTGTTTTGCAGGCCATTATAATTTTCTCTGCATCCAGTTTGCTTTGTCCGTAGTAGCTGATCGGATTAGGAACGTCTTCTTCGGTAAGCGGGCCTTTGGTACCGTCGAAAATAAAATCAGTAGAAAGGTGGATGAAAAAGGAATTAATTTTTTCGGCCGCTTTCACCAGGTATTCTGTAGCCGTTACGTTCAGCAAGGTACAACCCTCACGTTCCGATTCGCATTGGTCGACGTTGGTCATGGCGGCGGTGTGAATGATGAAGTCTGGTTTAATATTTCCTAGTACGCGTTCTACATCGGCTTGTTTAGTGATGTCCAGCTCTTCGTATTGATAAGAGCCATCGCTGCCCACGCGATCGACGCCGCGCGCAGTGGCAATGAGTTGGTAATTTTTATTTCCTGAGATCAGGGCGATGAGCTTTTGCCCTAAAAGACCGTTGGCTCCTGTAATTAATACTTTTTTCATGTTGTTTTAACGGGTTCGCTCGCTTTTAATTGTAGAAAGAAGCGCAGTTATATTGCTTGAGAATCTTTTTTACTTTCGTTTTTTTTGCCGTCACTTTTATCGAAATATTTTTCAGCGGGCGGTCGCGCTGGTCTTTAGGCTGATCAGCGATCTTATCGATCACGTCGAGTCCTTGTATTACTTGGCCGAAGACGGTATAACTTCCATCCAGAAAAGGAGTGCCTTTTTCATTTTGCACAATATAGAATTGTGAGCCACTGGAAGCTTTCTGAGGATTCACCTGGTCGCCCATACGCGCCGCAGCGATAGCGCCTTTCACGTGTTTGAGAGAAGGTACAAATTCCGCAGGAATGGTATACCCAGGTCCACCTTGTCCATCGTTGAAAGGTATTGAATCTTTCGAATTCGGGTCTCCACCCTGGATCATAAAATTTTTGATGATGCGGTGGAAGGTAGTTCCGTTGTAAAATCCTTCATTGGCGAGTTTGATAAAATTTTCTTTGTGCTTTGGAGTAGCGTTGTAGAGCAGCGCTGTCATGTTGCCAAATTCAGTGGAAATCGTAATGACATAATCGTCTTTCGGTAAATTTTTTTTCTCTTGAGCAAAAGAAGAAAAATTGAAAATTGTAAAGATGAATAAAAGATATACTGCGTTCTTTTTCATAATTATGGGTGAGTGATATTTTGTTGTTTTTGTATTTTGATTGCTTCCAATAAAGCGCCTGCACCTTTGTTCAACAAAGCAGTAGCCAGCTGTTCGCCAAGTTGGGCAGCCTCCGTGACGTTACCTTCGAATGATTCTTGTAGCAATTCTTTTCCATCAAGGCTGATCAGCCCGCCTTTGATCGTAAGCTTCTCTGCTTTGTGTTCTGCCAATGCAAATAATGGAACACTGCAACCGCCTTGTAATTTTTTCAAGAAAGCTCTTTCGGCAAGCAGGCAATATTCGGTGGAAATATGATTGGTAAGTTGTCTTATTTTTTCTCTTTTAGAAGGATCAAGTTTGGTAGAAGCCTCCAATGCAATAGAGCCTTGGCCCACAGCAGGAATGAATTCATCGAGTGAAAAAAGTTTTACAACTTTATCGTCGTATCCCATGCGGTGCACACCTGCGTAGGCGAGAAGCATGGCCTGGAATTGGCCTTCTTCCATTTTGCGGAAACGTGTTTGCAAATTGCCGCGAACGTCTACAATTTTTACATGCGGATAATTTCTTTTCAAAACAGCTTTTCTCCGCGTGGAAGAAGTACCTACGATCAATTCTTGGTTGGAAGGATCGAGTGAAAAGCTTTTGTCAAAACTAACGAGCACATCGTTTGGTTTTTCTCTTTCAGTAAAAGCAAGAATCTCCAATCCTTCGTTCAGCTCAGACTGCATGTCCTTCGCGCTGTGTACGGCGACGTCGATTTCGCCGCTTAGTAGTTGTACTTCCAGTTCTTCGGTAAACAACCCTTTGGAACCGATCTCCGACAAAGGTTGGTTTAAGATCTTATCGCCTTTCGTTTCGATCGTCACGATCTCAGTGTCTAAGCCGCCTTTTTGAAGAAGCGATTCGATGTGATAAGCTTGCCAAAGCGCCAGCTTCGATCCTCTTGTACCAATCCTGATTTTATTATTCATGATTTTTTAGTAATAACAATACCGCTCGCCGTGGTTGTTAAAATTCCAAAACAAGATATAGTTTTTTGGAATCTAACCACTCTTGCGTTGAGCTAAATAGATAGCCGTTTACAAATATACCTTTATTGTTTTTTATTGAAAACAGAGGCGATAAAAAAAGAAGTATCCATAAAAGTGATCTTTGCACTGGCATTTCGCTCAATATGGTAAAAAGTTTCGTTCAGCCGGTTGCTTACTGCTTCAATCATGTCATCGGAAAGCACTTTTGCGAAGCCTTCTACGAATTTGAGATCTTCGGATTGGAGCCTAACGAGCTGCTGGCCGGTATGTTTGTATACGAGCGTTTCCCGCAAAATATTGATGCCGTATTGCAACAAGGTTTTCTGCGCCTCTCTACCTTGTGCTGCAAAAGCTTCCGACCATTGATTTAATTCAAGCAGGTTGCTGCTTTTGCGGAAAAGAATAAAACAAAGCCGCATCCAATCTCGAAACATATCGTGATTATCTTCCGGCGCTTCACCGGTCATGGTGATAGCAGCATTCATGTTTCCATCGGCAAGAAAAGCGATCCTGGTAGCCTGTTTTTCGTCGAGAGAATATTTTTCTATGATATATTGTTTGACCTCTTCGTCGGTAAACGGCGTGATCATTACTCTCTGCGTCCGCGATTGGATCGTGGTCAGCAGCTTGTCGATGCTATTGCTGACCATGATGAAAATTGTCTTCGCAGGCGGTTCTTCCAGTATTTTCAGGATGGCGTTGGCGCCCTCTGTTTTCATGAGCTCCGGAAGCCAGATGATCATTATCTTGTATTCACCTTCAAAAGATTTTAGCGCAAGTGTTCTGATAATGTTCTTGCTGTCTTCGGTATTGATGATAAGCTGCTTGTTTTCCGTACCAATCGTTTCGCCCCATGAATGAAGATCGGGATAAGGATTGCTGAGAATAAAACTTCTCCAGTCCTTCATAAACAAAGCGCTCATCGGATCTTTGGCGACAGACTTTGTGGTATTGACCGGGAAAACAAAATGAAGATCCGGGTGAATAAGTTTGCGGAATTTCGAGCAGGAAGCACACTCACCACAGGAGTCGTTTTCCTGGCGGTTTTCGCAGTTGATGTACATGCCATAGGCAAGTGCCATGGCCATATTCGCAGAGCCTTCGCTTCCGGCAAAAAGCTGGGCATGGGCAATATGACTTTCTTTCACCGAATTGATCAGTGTTTTCTTAACGTCTGCCTGGCCTGGTATTTCTGCGAATAACATTTTTGGGAGTTATGAATGTTGAGTTATGAATTATGAATTTTAAATCATTCAACATTCATAACTCAACATTCATATTTATTGGTTTTCTTGTTTAAAGACTTCCGTCAAAATTTCTTTATCGATATCCGATAAGGTTATATTTCTTCTCGCGAGTACGCGCTCAGCTACATCCAAGGCCTTGTCAAGGCGATAGACCTGCAAGTTCTCAATATCTCCCCAGGAATAAGAAGGAATAAATTTTGGAGAATACTTGGCGCCGTATATGCTGGCGTTCACGCCTACTACGGTGCCGGAGTCAAACATAATATTGATGCCACTTTTGGAATGATCGCCCATTACCAGGCCGCAGAATTGGCGGCCGGAATCTACAAAGTCTTTTTCTTTGTAAGAGTAAACACGAATGTTGGCGTAGTTGTTTTTAAGATTGGATGTGTTGGAGTCAGCGCCAAAATTGCACCACTCACCAATCACAGAGTTGCCCATGAAACCGTCGTGTGCTTTGTTGCTGTAGGCAAACATTACAGAATTGCTTACCTCGCCACCTACTTTGCAGAATGGACCGATGGTATTGTCGCCCCGCATTTTTCCACCCATGTTCACTACCGAACCTTCGCAAAGCGCAAAAGCCCCACGGATCATAGCACCTTCCTGTACTTCAGAATTTTTTCCCAGGTAGATCGGGCCGTTTTCCGCATTGAGAATGGCTGCGTAAATTTTTGCTCCTTCTTCTACAAAAATATTTTCAGGATTGTAAACTCTTGTATGCGGATCAGAAATGCCGATTGACTTCCCTGATTTTTTTACCAGTTCAAAATCGCGGCGTAGCTCTTTTCCGTTGTGGGAGAATATGTCCCAGGTATTGCGAAGAATGGTAAGTTCTCCGGAAAATGCTTTTTTATTTTTTGCTTCGTTGCGATAAGCCAGCAGGCTGTCGTTTTGGACAAGCGCCTGACCATTTTCAAGTTTGCTGATTTCGGAAAGCAATTCGGGGGTAGGACAAACGCTGCCATTGATATATATGCTGTCGTTGCCGGAGTGTAACGTGAATTTTTTAGAGAGGTATTGTTCGGTCTGGAAGGAAATTTTTTCGCCCAAATATTTTTCCCATTTTTCAGAAATTTTGAAAATACCAATCCGGATGTCTGCTACCGGCCTCGTAAAGGTGAGCGGTAAAAGAGTAACCCGATATTCAGGATCGTCGAACAGAATGAAGTTCATGGTACAAAAATAAAAAAGTCTCTATGAATTGTTGTTCACAGAGACTATTGTTGTGTATAAATAATTTTGAAAGATTATTTTTTTGCGTATTTCTTCTGGAATTTCTCCACGCGACCCGCTGTATCAAGGAACATCTTCTTACCAGTGTAGAATGGGTGAGAAGCAGAGCTAACCTCGATTTTCATACAAGGATAAGTATTCCCGTCTTCCCAAACGATTGTTTCTTTTGTGTTTACGGTAGACTTTGTAAGAAATTTGAATCCACTAGAAGTATCTTCAAATACTACGGCTCTGTAATTCGGATGAATATCTTTTTTCATATCACTTAATTATTTTGTATTCTATATCAAAAGGACTGCAAAGATATAGAAAATTTGGTTTTCAAGCCAATAGAATCAGGAAAAATCTTATTTTTGTTTAAATGTTTGATATTCAATGTTTTAAATATGGTTTAAAAGTTAAAAATTGAAAGTTAAACCTTTGATGGCTTAAACTTTAGACTTTGAACTTTAAACTTTCAACTTAATCCGGTATTATTGGTACAGAAAAGGCAATAATTATGGCAGAATCTAACCTTATACTCGACAAAAAAGAAACGCTTCAAAAGATCAGAAGGATTGCTTACCAAGTGTATGAACGTAACTACCAGGAGCAGGAAATTGTGGTGGCAGGAATTTACGACAAAGGATATTTTTTTGCAGAGCTTCTGATAAAAGAGCTTAAAGAAATTTGCCCGATCCCGGTAAAGCTTGTAAAGATCACCCTTGATAAATCGGCGAAAAGCCAAAGCCCTGTTTCGCTTGATGTAGATTTGAATTCGCTTCAAAACAAAGTAGTGGTGATCACTGATGATGTGCTGAATACCGGACGTACATTGGTTTTCAGCTTGCAGCCTTTTTTAACGATTCCTCTTAAAAAATTACAGACCGCTGTAATTGTCAACCGCAGTCATAATAACTTTCCTGTCTCACCCGATTATATAGGCTACTCGCTCGCGACTACGTTGATGGAACATATCGACGTGGTATTTGACGATGAGAAGTTTGGGGTGTATATGCATTGAGAAGTTATGAGTTATGAATTGTGAATATTGAATTAGTCCGCTCGGAGTCTCCCGCACCCCGGACGTAAAATTTAACAGGAGCTTTACCAGGGGACTCCGAGCTTGTAAAAAGAACCTCCGCATTTGATACCAACAGATCAGAGTCCCCTGCAAACGTTTCTACTAACAAATAACCTCAGGATGCGGGAGACTCTTAGCGAACAAAATATATAAAGTCTTTAGGTCTAATAGGATCAATATGAAAAATGTCTTTTTATTATTCTTAGTTATCACTGTTCTTGGCGCTTGTGCCAATAAGCAGCAAAATTTTTCTGTTACACAAATCAGTAAAAAAGAACTCTCACAAGAATTTACATACAAAGGTTCTTTTCTACAAGCTTGGCAATGGAAGGATAAAAATGGTAAAAATATTTTGATCCTTTCTACCAATAATAAATTGGTAAAAGTAGAAGATATAGATGACAGCGCTTCAACCAGGGAATTATTTGCTCGACAGTATGTAGTTCGTAAAGATGTTAACCCGAAAATATTATGGGAAATGTACGATTTTGAAAACAGCTGTACAGTTGATCTCACGGCCGAATTCATTGGTGTACCAACTTTTACCGATTTAGACAATGATAGCATTGCAGAAAGTTTTATCATATATAGACTCTCTTGTCGTGGAGATATTTCTCCTTCTACAATGAAAGTAATAGAACATGAAGGTAAAAATAAATATGCTTTGCGAGGACGCATGTATGTAAAAGCAGATGAGGGATCGCCGGAAGCATTAGATATGAAGACATGGGAGCCAGATCTTTCAAAAATTACCAGAAGCAAAGACGATTGGAAGTCTGCTGACGGAAGATATGAAAATGCAAATGATTTCATAAATGCGCCGCCATCCTTTTTAGAAAAGGCAAAAGAATTGTGGATGGAAAATGTGAATGAGAAATTTTGAGTTATGAATTGAAAAAACAATTAACTCATAACTCAACAATCATAACTCATAACTTCAAATAAACTTCTTCACCACCTCCAAAAACTCCTTCGGCTTCTCCGCCTGTACCCAATGGCCTGCGCCTTCTACAGTTTCTATTTTTACATCTGAAAAGATCTGGCGAATTAAAATCTCATCTTTCTCCTGGATATACCTTGAATTTGATCCGCGCACAAACAAAGCAGGTTTTGAAATTTTTGCGTTTGCATCCAATGCTTCGCCAATGTTTTCAATCTTATTTTTGATCACTTCGAAATTCATGCGCCAGCTGAAACCGTTTTGTTCGTTGCGGTAAAGATTTTTTAATAAGAATTGTCGCACGCCTAATTCAGGCTCAAAATTTTTAAGAATATCATCTGCCTCTTGTCTCGTCTGGAGTGTATCAACCGGGATCGCGCTCAGGCCGGCGATGATGGACTGGTGATGCGGTGGATAATAACGAGGCGAAATATCTACCACTACCATTTTTGAAAAAGCATCCGGATATTTCAGTGCAAATTTCATCACCGTTTTTCCGCCCATAGAATGACCGATCAGAACTGGGGAAGAAAGATTTTTTTGTTGGATGAATTCATAGAGATCATTCGCCATCACATCGTAATTAAATTCATCGCTGTGCGGGGAATGGCCGTGGTTGCGGGCATCCAGGAGGTAGATCTTATTGGTTTCTGCAAGTCCTTTGGAAACGGTGAGCCAGTTGTCGCAAGACCCGAATACGCCGTGAAGGATCACAATAGGAGGGTTGCCTTCGCCGAGTTCTCTGTTGTATAGATTCATATTAATAAAATGATCCTTTTATTTAAGTTGTTTTAAATATAGTTGGATCGTATTTTCTAATCCATAGTACAGCGCATCGCAAATGAGCGCATGACCTATGGAAACTTCGTCCAGGTTTTTTAATTGTTGTTTTAAATATTGAAGATTGTGCAAATCCAGATCGTGTCCGGCGTTGAGGCCAAGTCCTGCTTTGGAGGCGGCTTCCGCGGCTTTGATGTAATCGGCTACGGCTTTTTCCCGGTTTTCATGGTAATGTTTTGCATAAGGCTCTGTATAGAGTTCTACACGATCAGCGCCTACACTGGCTGCGCCTTCTATCATGGCTGGTATGGGGTCTACAAACAGTGATACGCGGATGCCTTGTTGCTGAAAGGCCTTGGTGACTTCTTTCAAAAAAGATTGATGTTTAACGGTGTCCCATCCTTGATTGGAAGTGATCGCGCCTGGTTCATCGGGTACAAGTGTTACTTGCGCGGGTTTTACTTCGAGTACAAGATCAATAAATTTCGGCTCAGGATTTCCTTCAATATTGAATTCTGTTTTGATCAGTTTTTTCAACGCTCTCACATCGCTGTAGCGGATATGGCGCTCGTCGGGACGGGGATGTACGGTGATGCCTTCTGCTCCGAAGCGTTCGCAGTCGAGCGCGGTTTTCACTACATCAGGATTATTGCCACCTCTGGAATTTCGAAGCGTGGCTATTTTATTGATATTTACACTTAAACGGGTCATATTTTGAATTTACAGATCAGAATGCTTATTTAGAGTTCTGATGATTTATGTTTAGTTACAAAGTGGAATGTTTTTAAACTTTTTACTTTCAACTTCAAACTTCAAAACAAAGTTGGCTATTTAACAATAAAATTCAAACGATATGAGTTTAAAAGAACAAATTGACGGAGACATTAAAAAAGCAATGCTTGCAAAAAATCAACCAGAGTTGCTTGCGCTAAGAGCAATCAAGTCGATGATTCTGCTTGCAGAGACTGAAAAAGGAGCAAAAGAAGAATTAGCGCAGGATGCGGAGACAAAGATTCTTGCCAAAGCTGCCAAGCAGCGCAAAGAGTCGGCAGAAGTATTTGCGCAGCAGGGAAGAAAAGACCTGGAAGAAAAAGAAATGTTTGAACTAGGCATTATCGAACGTTATTTGCCGAAACAATTGTCTGAAGAAGAAGTAAAAGCAAAACTGCAAGCCATTATTGCCAAAGTAGGAGCTACCGGCCCTGGAGATCTGGGCAAGGTAATGGGCGTAGCAAGCAAAGAGCTGGCCGGACAAGCGGATGGGAAAGTTATTTCTTCTCTGGTAAAAAGCCTTTTAAGTTAAAGTTGTAAATTTTGAGTTTAGTTTATAATTCTGTTATGGAAAATTATTTAAACACCCTTGAAAGAAAATTTCAAGGGTGTTTTTTTATTCATAATTCATCATTCAAATTTTTTTAACAAAACGCTTGACTCTAACGCGACGTCATAGCGTATGTTTGTATAGTCAAATAAATAATAGTATGTCCGGATATACTGTAAAAGAGTTGTCAGCCCTGGCTGGTGTAAGTGTGCGCACGCTTCATCATTACGACCAAATTGGTTTGCTCCAGCCTTCTGTGAGGTCGGAAGCGAGGTATCGATATTATGGCAAAAAAGAATTGTTGCGCTTGCAGCAAATACTTTTCTACCGTGAACTGGATTTTCCTTTGCACGAAATTCGCGAATTGTTGGACAAAGAAGATTTTGATTTGCTCAGTTCGCTTGAATACCATCGCGAAAAATTGCAACAGAAGGCCGAGCAGATGAAAGTCTTGCTGATAACGATTGACAGAACTATTGAAAATTTAAAAAACAATCAGGATATGATGACAGACAAAGAACTTTACGAAGGATTTTCGGAAGAGCAAGCAAAAGCTTACCGGAAAGAAGCCTCCGAGCGTTGGGGTGAAGAAATGGTAGCACAGTCGGAAGAACGGATCAAAAAAATGGGGGCTCAAGGATGGGCGGATCTGAAACAACAAGGGGAAAGGATCACCCAACAGTTGGCAAATCTCGCTGATCAATCTCCCGCTTCAGCAGCCGTGCAAAATGTAATTGAGCAGCACTATACTTACATAGGACAATTTTACAAAGTAACTGAGGAGATCTATCGTGGATTAGGAAAAATGTATGTAGAAGATGAGCGCTTTACAGCCTACTACGAAAAATTCCGTCCAGGCCTGGCAGCCTTTGTGAATGAAGCAATCCAGGTGTTTTGTGAGGGAGATAATATTGAACATTGATTCATCATAGTATAGTACAATCCCTATAAGGTTTTTTAAAACCTTATAGGGATAAATAAATCTAATAATAATGTTCAGGTAATTATTTCCAGTTCATCTCCTTGATCTTTTTACCAAATCCGATTATTAGTTGTACATAATATCCTTTCATGCCTACGCCAAAATTATTGTGAAGCGTCGTATCGTCGTAATTTTTTTTATCAGAATATCAGAATGAAGGAATTTTTAGCTTAAAGGAAATAAGCTGGTTTTTAAACAGGATGATCCTGAATGACTTTGTTTACATTTTTTTAAAAATTTCCAATTCTGTACATTCTTAAATTCTGTAAATTCTGTTTTTTTTTATTAAATTTGACAACGATCATCACAAACCCTTTTCATAATGTTTAATGCGATTTCAGAAGGCTTTCATGGGATACTAGATTTTATTCACAAGGTGCAAGGGCCGTATACTTATGAAGATCCGATTACGGGTTATTCTATTTTTGTTTTTCTCTTTTTAATAGGCCTGGAAGTAACGCTAAGCTGGAAATACGAACCGGAGCTTTATAAATGGAAAGACTTTCAAGCAAGTACGATGATGGGGGCCGGAGCGATCTTCATTTCTGTTTTCACAAAAAGTCTTTCTTATATCATGTACATCTGGGTGTACGATATATTCAATCCTTTGGTAAATGGCGAGCGTATTAATATCTTCGGTTGGCATGCTTTCAGCATGGCCTGGTATATGTTTCTTATCTGCCAGGTTTTAGACGATTTTAATTACTACTGGCATCATCGCCTAAGCCATACCGTGAGGTGCTTGTGGGCCGCACATATCGTACATCACTCTTCTGATAATTTCAATCTAGGTACCGCTTTTCGCAATGGCTGGATCACCATTATCTACAAACCGTTCTTCTGGGTATGGCTTCCTGCCATTGGTTTCAACCCGGTAATGGTAATGATCTGCTTGTCGATACAATCGATCTGGCAATTTCAGTTGCACAGCAAATTTGTACCTTATCTTGGCTTCCTGGAAAATTTTATCAATTCGCACAAACAGCACCAGGTGCACCATGCCTCAAATGTAGAGTACATGGATAAGAACCATGGAGGCTACCTGAATATTTTCGACAAACTTTTCGGTACACATAAAGTGCTTGATGAGGCTAACGTAGATATTAAATTTGGAGTAGTGCATCCGCCTAGTTCTTATCATCCAATTGAGATCTTAACCCACGAATACAGAGACATCTGGAACGATGTAAAAAGCACGAAAAATTTCAGACACAAACTGATGTACATCTTCGGTCCTCCGGGCTGGAGACCTGGCGACTATTCGCAGACGGTAAAATACATGCAGCGCGAGATTGAAAAGAAAAAACAGCAGATGCAGAAAGTGAAAGAAGCGGAAACAGTAGGGGCATAGATTATTAAGTTCAAAATGAATTTCAAAGTTTAATAGAGAAATATATTTTGAGCTTTTTTTTAGATGTTTTTAAAACAATTTGAATCGTCTGGAATGCACAGGAACAGCTGATAACCTGTGATTCAGAAAAAGTGGTATGTAATATTTATGTTATGTTTTTGGAAGATGTAACAAAATATATATTCAGACGTAAAATACTTTGAAGAAGTATTTACAAAATTTTTGAGCAAGAGATCAGCGGGGCAGGGGAGTAAATATTTAATCATACAGACTAATATACCTTACCTTATACATTAACTTTTCCAAACACAACACACACTCCATACATGGGATTATTTGACAAACTGAAAGGAGAGTTTATCGACGTCATTGAATGGCTCGATAATACTCAGGATACGATGATCTATCGTTTTGAACGGTATAACAATGAGATTAAGAACGGCGCGCAACTTACCGTGCGCCCTGGGCAGGTTGCAGTATTTGTCAACGAAGGTAATCAGGTAGCCGATATTTATACTTCCGGGCGCTACGAGCTCAATACACAGAACATGCCTGTGATGACTTTGCTCAATAGCTGGAAATTCGGGTTTAACAGTCCTTTTAAAGCTGAAGTTTATTTCTTCAACATGAAGGAATTTATTGACATGAAATGGGGCGTAAAAGAACCCATCTTATACACCGATCCTCGTTTCGGAATCGACATTGAAGCCAAAGCTTTTGGTACATATGGGTTCAAATTCAAAGACCCGAAAATATTCATGGAAAAATTTTCTTCCACCAATGGTGTTTACACAACCGAAAATATCTCAGGGCAGCTGCGTAGCATTTTAGTAATGGAGTTTTCAGACAAGCTGAACGAAGCGGGAATTCCTGCCAACAAGCTTGCCGGAAATCTGAAAGAACTTTCTTCCACGCTTCATCCGATGATCAATGAAAGCGTTGAAGCAAAGTATGGTCTTTCTATTCCCACCTTCCTGATCGAAAGTATTTCGCTTACCGACGAAGATAAACGCCGTATCAAAATGATCAGCGAAAAAATGGCGTTGGGTGATAGCAGCACTTTCGTGCAACAAGATCTTCTCGATACTATGAAAATTTCCGCCAAGCAAGGCGGCAGCAACCCCGCGGTAGACATGATGGGCATGATGATGGGAATGAATATGATGAATCAGAACAACATGATGAATCAGCAAAACAACCAGCAGAATAAAATGAACGTGCCGCCGCCACCGCCTGTGGAGTCTTACTTTGTAGCGGTAAACGGACAACAGGCTGGTCCCTATACTGTAAATCAACTGGCGCAATTTGCTTCACAAGGACAATTCAACGCGCAGACACTCGTGTGGAAGCAAGGAATGGCCGCATGGACCGCCGCAGGACAACTTCCTGAACTGGCAGCCGTATTCAACAGCACACCACCACCTCCTCCGCCACCACCGGCAGGATAATACTATTCACATGGATCATGTGGTAACAATGACCGGCCGTAAACAGCAAATTTGACGGCCGGTTTCTTTTCCCTCCAAGATGAATTAACCTTTCATACAAATATTATGGAACAAAATCCTTCTCCTACTATCAGTGAATTGGGCAACTCTGCAGGCTGCAAAAGCTGTGGAGCGATCCTGAAATTTGCGCCAGGCACAAACAAACTGCAATGCGAATATTGCGGACATGAAAATGAGATCGCTGTTTCCTCCGATGCAGAGCCTATTGTAGAACTGAATTTTCATCAATATTTAAATACTGAATCCAGCACCAGCAAAGAAACGCAGCAGCTTTCCACTGTCAAGTGTACCGGTTGCGGAGCAGAGTCTACACTAAAACCGAATGTAACCGCCGACGAATGCGCCTTCTGTGGCACGGCGCTGGTATTGAAAAATGCGAGCATTACTACCAATATTAAACCTCGGTCGGTATTGCCTTTCAAGGTAGATAAAAAACAGGCCAATGAATCTTTTACCAAATGGCTTGGCAGTCTTTGGTTTGCTCCGGGCGATCTGAGAAAATATGCAATCGCCGATAAACTGAACGGTATGTATATTCCTTACTGGACATACGATACCAATACTGATACCAACTACAGTGGCGAGCGCGGCATTGATCGACAAGAAACAGAATATTATACCACAGAAGAAAACGGCCGGACAGTAGAAAGAACAAGAACCCGTACCGTTACGGATTGGTATCATGTTTCCGGCGATGTGCAAAATAATTTCGACGATGTACTGGTCAATGCTTCCAATTCTCTTCCAAGGGATTTCGTAGATGCGCTGGAGCCCTGGGACGTACAGGCCTTGGTACCATTCAATGAAAATTATTTAGCCGGTTTCAGAAGTGAAAGTTACCAGATTGGATTAAAAGATGGATTTGAAATGGCGAAAAATAAAATGCAAGCCACCATCGACCAAAGCATTCGCAGCGATATCGGAGGCGATCAGCAGCGTATTCATTCGAAAGATACAAACTATAACAATATCACATTCAAGCATACTTTATTCCCTTTGTGGATCAGCTCTTACCGGTACCGCAATAAATCTTTCCGATTCCTGATCAACGCCAGGACCGGCGAAACAAAAGGCGACCGTCCATACAGCAAAGGAAAAATAACCAGCGCCATTCTTACCGGAATCATTGCACTTTCCTGCTTCGGCCTCGGCATTTACGCGGGATTGATTGCCGTGGCGATCTTCCTTGTGTTGTTGTTTAAAGTGTTTAAATAGTTATGAATGTTGAATTATAAATTATGAGTGATTTATTAATTTTGGATCGCGATTTAGGCAATTCATAACTCATAATTCAACATTCATAACTTCCTTCCATTTCTCTTCCTCGTTTTGTACCTTTGAGGGTCAAATCTGTTTAAAAGTATGAAATACGATATTGTTGTCATCGGTGGAGGCATTGTAGGACTTGCTACGGCTTTAAGATTAAAAGAAGAAAAACCATCGCTGAAAATTGCGCTCTTAGAAAAAGAAAATAAACTGGCTGCGCACCAGACAGGCCACAACAGCGGCGTGATCCACTCAGGGATCTATTATAAGCCAGGCAGCCTGAAAGCTACCAATTGCATCAACGGATACCATCAATTAATTGAGTTTTGCAAAAAGAACGATGTTCGCTTCGACCTTTGCGGAAAGATCATTGTAGCCACCAGCCAGGAAGAAATTCCTTTGTTGGAAAATATTTATAACAGAGGAATTCAAAATGGTCTCACAGGACTGAAAAAAATTGGCCGCGCAGAGATCAAAGAACTCGAGCCACATTGCTCGGGTATCGAAGGGGTGATCGTGCCACAGACCGGGATTATCAATTACACCGAAGTATCATTGAAATACGCTGAGCTGTTTACCAAACTTGGCGGAGAAATTCATCTCAATCAAAAGGTACAAGAAATAAAAGTAAGTGGCAATGCTTCCACGGTAGTGACTCAAAATGCTTCTTACGAAACTACACTGGTGATCAACTGCGCAGGACTTTACTCCGATAAGGTGGCCGGACTTACACATGGAAAAATGGATGTACGCATCATTCCTTTCCGCGGAGAATATTATGAGATCAAAAAAGAAAAACAATACCTGGTAAAAAATCTGATCTATCCTGTACCGGATCCAAACTTCCCTTTCCTTGGCGTACACTTTACGCGCATGATTGGCGGGGGCGTAGAAGCAGGACCGAATGCAGTGTTCGCGTTTAAACGCGAAGGATACAAAATGTCTGATGTCAATCTTTCTGAACTTTCTGAATCATTAGCCTGGCCTGGGTTCCGTAAGGTGGCGGCAAAATATTGGAAAACAGGAATGGGCGAATATTACCGTTCATTCTCCAAAGCTGCGTTTACAAAAGCCTTGCAAAAACTTATCCCGGAGATACAGGAAAACGACCTCGTTCCGGGAGGAGCAGGTGTACGCGCCCAGGCTTGCGATCGCACCGGAGGATTGATCGATGATTTCATGATCCTGCAAGACGCCAATGCAATCAATGTATGCAATGCCCCTTCACCTGCGGCAACTTCTTCTTTGTCGATCGGGAAAACAGTTGCGGAGTTGGCGTTGAAGAGATTTTAATTATAAATTATGAATGTTGAGTTATGAATTATGAGTTTATTTTTTTATTCATAATACAACATTCATAACTCATAACTCCTAACAAACTCTTCATGTCTAAAAAATACAACAAAGGTTTCGTCCTCGGTAAATTCATGCCTCCGCACAAGGGGCATATTTATTTTATTGAAGAAGCCTTGAAGCAAACGGAAGAGCTTTATATTTTGGTCTGTAGCCTGAAAGCCCAGCCAATTGCGGGAGAGCTGAGGTATGAATGGATGAAGGAATTGTTTCCAAAGTCCAAAGTAGTACACGTAACCGATGAAAATCCCTCTTACCCGCACGAGCATCCCGATTTCTGGAGCTTCTGGGTACGAACTGTGCGAAACAATACACCTTCTGATATTGAAGTAGTTTTTACTTCTGAAAATTATGGCGAAGAAATGGCAGCACAATTGGGCATCAAACATGTGTTGGTTGACAAAGAAAGAAAAGTAGTGCCTGTCTCAGCTACTATGGTGCGCAATGATCCGCAACGTTATCTGGATTTTTTGCCGGAGAATGTTAGAAAGAATTTTGAACTATAATTGTCTAAGGTGTCGTCATTGCGAGGAAGGAGGCCGCATGGCCGACTGACGAAGCAATCCGTTAGCTATGCAACACTTGCCAACTTGAAACGGAGATAAACCGACGGACTCAGCTTTGTAACAAACAAATTGCTTCGTCAACGTTGCTTCGCAACATTTTCTCGCAATGACGGATATATTTAAACAATCGTAATCTCACAAGCCCCGAACACGTTCTGTCCATTAATATCAAGTTTCACTTTCACAAAATGTTTGATCGCTGCAGAAGTGATCAGGTTTTCTTTAGGAATTACTATTTGAAAAGGAAGAGAGATCACTTCTTTCGGCTCCAGCACATAATCATTGAAAGTAATGCGCCCCACTTTTTCAGATGATTCTTTAGTCTTATCTTTTTCTTTGATCTCTTCTACCATCAGCATATATAATATCACCTCATCGATTGTTGCAGGATATTCGCCACCGGTGAAGGTTGCTACCCCTTTTACACTTTCATGTACCGATGCTTTGGTCTTTAAAAGTTTTACTTCCACTTTCGGCGCGCCTACGCCTACCATGCTTTTTAAAGAATCTAGAATGCTCATATTGTGTCCTTTTTAAATACTAAATGATAATTGTATGTCGGTTGATAATTTTCCTAGCAATAGGATACCAGATGCCGGATACAAGATATAAAAAATCTGACATCCGGCATCTGACATCTGGCATCATAAAAAAAGCCAACCCCAGGGTCAGCTTTTTTAAAATTCTTTTTTAGTGGATTATTTTGAAGCAGCCCACTTGCGGATTTCTGTTCTGAACCAAGCATCAGCTTCTTCAGTCCATTTGAAATTGTCGCGGATGTATTCGATGGTGTCTTTCTCTACATCGGTGTAGTCGTTTCCGTCTTTCACCGCTTCAAGAAGTTTTTTAGCATCCGCCAAAGAAATCCTTCCGTCGCCAGCGCCTTTTACCGACTCTTCCGCAAGAGCGATCAGTTCGCCGTCGTACTTTTTGCCATTGATTGTTTTGTAGTATCCCATGTGTTTTAGATGAAGTTTTTGGTTTGCTGGATAATACTATGAAAAAATATCATAATAGTCAAGTAGTTAACTTCTTATTTTTACCTGTTCATCTTATTAATTTTTCATATTTGTAAACTGAAGCGGAATCCCATAATCCTTGCTTCTCAGCAATGCGATCACTTCCTGCAGATCGTCAATTTTTTTCGCGGTCACGCGCACCATTTCATCCATTTGGGCAGGTGTGACTTTGGTTTTGGCATCCTTGATGTCTTTGATAATTTTTTTGCAAGAATCCTTGTCGATACCCGTTTTCACTTTCATCTCTTTCTTCAAGGTAGCGCCCGACTGGTAAGCATCCTTCGTCATGTCCAGCGATTTCGGATCCAGGCCTTGTTTGGCCATTCTTGTAATGATGATATCAATGATCGTTTTCAGGCTCATTTCGTTGTTGGTGGTCACCTGGATAATGCTGTCTTTTTTATTCAGCTCTATCTCTGTTTTAGAATCTTTCAGATCGTAACGGTTGGAAATTTCTTTAATCGCGACATTCACGGCATTGTCCAATGTCTGTGGGTCTACTTTGCTTACTATATCAAAGGATGGCATAAGTGTTAATTTTGAATAAATGATAGATGCCGGATACCAGATATCAGATGCCAGATAAAAATAAATTTAACTACCAGCTAATATCATAGCTTGCCTACCGGTATTGCTTTTACAACATGTGAAAATAACGCCTGATCCGTTGTTAAACAAGTTTACAGACAGTAAAAATGGTATCAGATACCAGATAATAGATCATCCGGTATCTGATATCCGGCATCTGGCATCCAATCAACGGCTGCATGTTTTTTTACACGAAATATTTTCTCATTAGTTCTAAAAATCTATAAATTAAGATTTCAAATTCGTATAAGATTCACCTAAATCAATAAACCTTGGAAAAGAAATATAAATTCAAAGACCTTAAAATCTTTTCTTCTACCGAAAGCATGGTAGGCAATACCAGACGCTACAGACAAGTATTTGAAAATCTCGAAACCACTTATCTCTACGCTGAATTGTCGTTTTACAACAAACTTTTTGACGAAGAAGATTGGAAAACAAAAGTAAATCTGAAAGCTTTTCAAATTAAAAAAGAAACAAGAGAAGAGCTTTGCGATCTTGTAAAAGAAATTACGGTAGGAAAGGATCAGAATATTGTGATGATCCGTGAAGGATGGGGAAACAAAGACGCGGGCTCTTACTGGCTGCGCGGCGACTATGAATGGGAAGCTTATATCGATGGAGAATTGGTGGGTACGCAAAAATTCTACGTAGAAAACGGCGGACTCGTAAACGATGACTCTAATCCTTATTTCAACCTGCAATCCGTATGCATCTACGAAGGCCCGGATGCCGGACTGGCAAAGGATCAACGTAAATACCTGACAAAATTCAATGCAAAAGAAACCGAATACGTATGGGTGGAAGTAAACATTGAAAACCAACAAAGCCAATCCTGGTACTGCGAATTGTTCTTCAACTATTACAACGATTCAGGACAGCTCAAAGGCAGCGCTACTGAAATGAAATACATTAACAGCTCGGACAAAGAAGTAACCGTACTTTCCGGCTGGGGTTCTACTTCCAAAGGCACCTGGTACAACGATAAATACCGCCTTGAGATCACTTTCATGGATCAGTTGCTTGCAGTAGTGCCTTTCGATATGGGCGACGAATTTGTAGAAGGCGCGGCTCCGGTACTTAAGGGCAATGAAGTAGTGAGCAAAGGCAGCTCCAATTCTTCTGCCGTCAAACAAGAAGAATCACTCGAAGAAGTATTGAAAAGCCTGAACGAAATGATCGGGCTTACTAGTATCAAAACTAAGATCAACGATTATACCAGCTACCTGAAATTCCTGAAGCTTAGGCAAGATCAGGGTTTTGAAGAATCCGGAAAATTGTCTCTTCACTCTGTCTTCACAGGAAATCCCGGTACCGGTAAAACTACCGTAGCGAAAATGCTCGGACAGATCTACCATAAGATGGGATTACTTTCCAAAGGAAAGGTAACCGAGGTAGGAAGAGCGGAACTGGTAGGAAAATTCATCGGACAAACAGCACCGCAAGTAAAGGAGATCATCGAAAAGGCACGCGGTGGCGTACTCTTCATCGACGAAGCCTATTCACTCATGCGCGAAGGCGATAGCACCAATGACTTCGGACAAGAAGTAGTAGAAGTATTGCTTAAAGAAATGTCAGATGGAAAGGGTGATCTGGCGATCATTGTGGCAGGATATCCAAAAGAAATGAACCACTTCCTGACTGCCAACCCAGGCTTGCGCTCACGCTTCAATCTTTCTTTTCACTTCGACGACTATCTGCCGCAAGAGCTGATGGATATTGCAAAATATTCCACAAGCAAAAGAAGCGTAGTACTTTCCAGTGACAGCGAGACCTTCCTGTACGAACGCCTGATCGAAGCGTACCGCACACGCGATCGCTCTTTCGGAAACGCACGTCTGGTTACTTCCCTTATCGACGAAGCAAAAATGAATATGGGCCTTCGCCTCATGCGCAGCGGCGATCCAAGTACTCTTACTGCAGATCAATTGAAAACGATTGAGATTGATGACGTAAAATCTATTTTTAAATCTAACACCCGTGGGCTGCCTGATATTCGTCTCGACGAAGCGTTGCTCACGGAAGCGCTTGCCGAGCTGAATACGCTTACCGGTATGGAAGATGTGAAAGAGGAGATCAACGAGATTGTGAAGCTCGTTCGTTTCTATCGTGAAACAGGAAAAGATGTGTTGAATAAATTTTCACTTCACACGGTGTTCACCGGAAATCCAGGTACAGGTAAAACCACGGTGGCACGTATTGTTGCTAAGGTATACAAAGCGCTTGGTATCCTGGAGCGTGGACATATTGTGGAAGTAGACAGACAAGGTCTTGTAGCGAGCTATCTAGGGCAAACGGCTACCAAAACGATGGAGGCAATCGATCGTGCTGAAGGAGGGGTATTGTTTATTGACGAAGCATACGCGCTTGCTTCCTCCAGTAGCGACGCCGATTATGGAAAAGAAGCGATCGAAACGCTGCTCAAACAAATGGAAGACCGAAGAGGTCGCTTTGTAGTAGTGGTAGCGGGGTATACGGATAATATGAATCATTTCCTTGAAACGAATCCGGGATTGAAATCAAGGTTTGACAGAACGGTGTTTTTCGAAGACTACTCTTCCGACGAATTGCTGTCGATCGCGCTTAATATGCTGCAACAGGAAGGCCTGACGCCAGACACTGCTGCACGCGAGCATTTGAAAAATTATCTTGATCATATGCACTCTACGCGCGACAAGTTTTTTGGAAACGCACGTTCGGTAAGAAAAGTAGTGAAAGAGGCGATCAAAGAACAAAACCTGAGAATGGCTTCCCTGGCGGCATCTGATCGTACCTCGGATAAACTTTCTACACTTACGTTGGATGACCTGAAAGATTTCAAGATCGATCCGAATGCTTCGGTGCAGGCTACCCGTATAGGTTTCCGTATTACGAAGTAAAATAAAAAGACCAGATGCAAACAAACATCTGGTCTTTTTTTATACAAAATAAATAGTTCTTCGTCGCGCTATTGTTGTTAGAGAAAAGCTCCGACAACTGCGTCAAGGAAAAATTAAACCTTCAACTTTAAATTTTTTACTTTATGAATCCCAACCTTTCTAAAATTTACGGCAAGATCCAATGGGTAGAAGAATTTCCCGATTATAAAGTAGAAGTGGTAGAAGACATGGCAGATCTGCATGTACAGCTGGTAGCAAGCTTTCCAGACGGGCCTGGTAAATGGGAGATTGTAGTTTCATTTCCCGATTTTAAAATTCAAAAAGTGGAAGGGCTGGGAGATTTTAAAATAAAGTTTGTAGAAAATTTTCCTGGGGTGCAGTGATAGTCGTGCCACGAATATTATTGATAGCACGATTGATTTAAAAGATTATTCAGCCTTTTTGAGACAGTACTAACTTAGTACTTCCATCGAAATTAATTTAGGCGTAAAGCAAAGTACAAAGATCAGTAAAGCAAACCAGCCGATTAGTTTACGTTTTGTATCAAGCGGTTCTTCTACAAAAGCTGGCGGGTGCTCGGTACCAATCATGCGGCCTAGCAATACTCCAAACAACATCCAGCCTGGAAAGCCTGTAAAATCAGGGAAGAGATAACCGGCAAAAAATTGAAGCGCAAAGATGATCACTGCAATCATGAAGATCGTTTTTCGTTCTACAAAAACGCGTTCCAAAATAAAATAGAGGAACCATAAATAAACAACCGCGAAAAGGACCATATGTTCGAAGGGGGCTGAGAAAAAATCGGTGTCCATTATATTATCTTTAAAGATACCCAATCCTGCTACAAAGATATAAAGCACAAATAGAGTGGTGGAAATAATTTTATGTTTTTTATATCCTAACAATCCATACATTACATGTCCTCCGTCAAGCTGTCCTATTGGGATCAGGTTGAGTGCGGTGAAAAAGAGCGCTAAAAAACCTGCGAAGATATAAGGGTAGTGATAAAGCTCGTAAGCATTTGGAATTCTTGTTTTATCCTGCACTATATAATTTTCAAAAAAGGAGAATAATAAATTATTTCCGACCGCTAATACATAGGAAGGTTCGTCCGCATGTTCCTTCACGATCTCAAGCGCTTTTTGTTTTTCTTCCGGATCGGAGATTTTGGCAACTTCTTTCAGTAATTGTTCGTGTTGAAATTTGTTGGTATAAACTGAATCGGCATAATGCAAACCGTATTTTTGGTATTCGGGATGCACGCTGTAGATATGAGTCGGTTCCGGTAAATTGAGAAAACCATAAGTAAGCACGATGAGTGCCGCAAAAAATCCTGCAAGCGGACCGGCAACACCTATATCGAATATTTCCTTTTTAGAAGCGCTCCGGCTATTCATTTTGATAAAAGCGCCCATAGTGCCCAACAGCGTCATTCCTGGCAAGTAGAAAGGAATGTAGTAGGGGAGCGTAACATCTACTTTATAATATTTGGCAGTGAAATAATGCCCCAATTCGTGTATCGTCAGAATCCCGAGAAAAGGAATAGAATACTCAAACCCACGGGAAAAAAAAGCCCAGAAGCTATCGTTGTCTTTGTATACGCCCACCCAGTGTGCACCCGCAAGAGTAGTGGTGAATATAGTGAGTACAAAAAGTACGCTCTGTATGATTAAAGGATTTATTCTTCTAAGCATTTTGTAAAATTTCCATCATGGTGTATTTTCCTGGCAGCACTTGCACGCTGGGCAAACCGATGCCTTGCGCGCTTCTTACATTTTCTGCATTGTCGTCCAGGAAAATGGTTTCTTCTCTTTTAAGCCCTGCATCTTTTAGTACATATTCATAGATATGAGCATCTGGCTTGATCAATCCGATCTTGTAGGATAGATAGGCTTTGTCAAACAATGTAGTGAAATCTTTTATCTGATGTTCCTGCCAGAAGATCTCCTGGATCTTTTTTACATGAATAGCATTTGTGTTGCTCAACAGAAAGATATTGTAGCGGCTTTTAAGCTCTTTTAGCTTTTCTACACGTGCTTTGGGTACATCAAAGAGCATGGCATTCCAGGCATCGTCGAGTTGCTGGTCGCTGCAATTGAGCTGAAGTTCCTGGCGCAGGAGGCGATGAAAGTCATCGTTGCTCATTTTGCCTACTTCAAGATCGGCATAAGCGCCTTGTGCTTCGAAGAGTTCTTTTACCTTTTCAAATTTCATCCCGCTCAGATCCGCGAAAGCCTGGTAAGCGCTTGGAATATCAATATTGATGATCACCGCACCAAAGTCGAAAATAATGTTTTTAACTGCCTTGAAATCCACCGAAATAAAATAGATGTATTGTTTGTCAAATTGACTGCAAATATGTAAAATTGCAGTCCCAAATTCAAAACAAAGCTGTTTTGTTTTGAATTTGAAAAATACAGTTACAAATCAATTGTAACAGGGCTTGTAGCTCAGTCGGTTAGAGCACCTGACTCATAATCAGGTGGTCCTTGGTTCGATCCCAAGCAGGCCCACAGAAATCAGCGACGAGTGTGAGTGGTGAGTACAGAGATACTTATTATTCACACTCGTTGTTTTTTATTCGGGCTGATTGCCCACGCTTCATACTAGCCAGTGATTTTAAAAATAACTTTATTTCATACTATCGGGTGGTTGTTTGTGGGGACAGAAACAACGGCAAAAAAAATAGTATGAGCGCAAGGAGAAAGTAAAAACTTGCTCTTCGCGCTCATATTTATTTCTGAAAACCCTGCCCAATCTATGCTCAATTTAAGTATGTCCATTTCTCAACAAATTTTGTCTTGTAAAGATCTAAAATCAAAACAAACATCTGCTTTCTATATGGCTCAAATATCACTTTCTGAAAAGCTCAGCGGATGTTGTAGTATGTTTGTGTGAACAACGGCAAAAATAAAAATCAAATAACATATTTTCCTATCACTTCATGTGCTTTCTTGGCACTCATGATCTCTAAAAATTTGAATTCCTTTTTCTCAAGTTTATTGTAGTTTTCAAAAAAGCAGACAATCGATTTTAATTTATTTTTATTTAAGTCTGTAATTTGATTGAGATGATTATATTCATCTACCTCAGCAGGGACGGCGACAAAACGGTCATTGCGTGCTTTCTTTCCATTTTCTATCTGCACTGCTTTGATACCACCTAGCAATCTGCATTCCACCCAACAACCGGGATAAGCATAATCATCCATTAAGATCAAAATATCCAATGGATCTCCGTCATCGCCTTTGGTGCCTGGAATAAAGCCCATATCGCAAGGAAAAGACATTCCATCCGGAAGTAATTTTTTGAATTTATATAATCCTGTATCCTCATCGTAAGAATATTTATTCCTGCTGTGATAAGGTGTTTCAATAATGGCATTTAGTTTTTTGTCTTTTGTATAAGTGCGTAAAGGAATCATAATGCAAATGTTAATTTGTTGTTTTGCAAAAATGATTTTCTCTCACAAAAAAATATTATACATCTTTAAAAACGATTTGTAAAAATCACAGCTCGAAGCATCTTAGTTGTGTTTTTGAAGAAGTATGGCGTGTAAGTGTAAATGTAACTTACACGCCAGGGGATAGTTCATTAGTTTTTCAAATAAATTTTTGTCGTATATACCTGATTCGCTTTACGCGCGGAAACAATATAAATTCCTTCGATAAAATTTGGCACACTTATTTTATCGCCCTTTCCGGAAGCAATACGTCTTCCTTCCAGGTTACTCACGGTTATTTCATCTGCTTGAAAATTATTCAACCGAATATTATGATCTGCATCCTGGTATATAAATGGATTATTTGCAGCAGCCTCTTGTGCTGTAACAGCGGTGACAACAGGGGCAGGACCGATGTAAGCAATAAAATCAAGGTCATAAGAGCTATGTTCGCCAGCTGTTAAAAATCCAGCGCCTGTCCAGAGTGATCCTCCACTATATACATCTGTATATCCAAAACGAAGCGGAGCATTAAATAACATGAACGTATAAGTACTGGAAGCACTAAGGGAAATATTGGCACTCGGCTTTATCATATACGTGAGTTCGGCACCAGTAGGAATTCCGCTGACTACTTCATGGTGTATTTGTGAAGCTACATTGTTGGTGTTGCCACTGTATACATAAAAATCTCCTGAAGTATGGCCGCCTGTACGAATGATCACTTCAATAGAATCCAGGTAACCGGCACCAATGGTTAAAAAAGAACTACCCATGCCATTGTCATCACCGCCATTGCTTTTGCCGGTGTTCTGGTTAATAACATAAGGTGTTTGAGCTTTTGCAAACGCGAAACTGCTCAACAGGAAAAAAGTTAGTAGTAATTGCTTCATAATTAAAATTGTTTTAGGGTTACTAAAAAAATAATACATAATATACATCTTTAGAATTATCCTTTTAAGTATTAAGATTAATAATGGATGCAAGATACCAGATGCCGGATACCGGATAGTTTAGATAAAAACAATTCTGTTTTACAAATAAGCTAAAAGACAATGTCATTAAAATACTCTCGCATTTATCCGGTATCCGGCATCTGGTATCTCAAATAAGAATAATCTATAACGTTATTCCACCAATGTCATTTCATTCACCAAATGTCCCGCACCTGCGTATTTGTCGATCATGAAAAGAATATAGCGGATGTCTACGGAAATACAGCGCTGTAGCTTCGGCTCAAAAATAATATCGCCGCTCATCGCTTCCCAGTTGCCATCGAAGGCAGTACCGATCAATTGACCCTTGCCATTGATCACCGGGCTTCCAGAGTTCCCGCCGGTGATGTCGTTGTTGGTAATAAAGCAAACAGGCATATATCCTTTTTTGTCGGCATATCTTCCGAAATCTTTTTTGTAATAAAGCTCTTTCAGCTTTTTTGGAACGATAAATTCTTCATTTGTAGAATCTTCTTTCTGCATGATGCCTTCCATCGTAGTGTAGTAATTATAATAGATCGCATCCCCAGGTACGCAGTCCTGGACGGAGCCGTAAGTCAGGCGCATGGTGAAGTTGGCGTCGGGATATAATTTCTGTCCCTGTCTCATCTCCAGAATGCCTTGCAGGTAAAGGTTGTTGGCTTTGTCGAGACGAGCACGCACGTTGCCAAAAAACGGCCCGATAGTGCTTCTGAAATCACCAAGGATGGATTTGTAAGCAAGGTAAGCAGGATCTTTTTCCCATACTTTAGCAGAAGGTTTTGCCAGGAACGCATTCATTTTTTCTTTGGAAGCAAAAATAGATTTGGCAAAAACATCGGCAGCGTATTTGTTAAAATCACCTTTGTATTTTTTCTCAACGGTAGCAAAAATAGTAGGGTGCAAAGGCTTCGGCACATCGTTGTAGTACATCGCCAGCAAAGCCGCAAATACTTTTTGATCTGTAGAGGGATTATAATCTTTGAAATATTCTGCTGCCTTTGCTTTCATCACTGCAGTGGCACTGTCAAGCTTTGGCCCTGCAGGAAAGGCTTTCAGCGCATTGAAGTAGGAGTTGGATTGATAAACCATCAACAATATTTCAGTACCGAAAGCACCTTCTTCCAGATAGATATAAGGTTTGTTTACTTTCCGGTAATCTTTGTGAATGGTTTCAAAATCTTTCAGCACATTTCCATACATTCCTTTGCGCTCCGGCTCGGCGTCTACCCACTGCTGGAATTTTTGCTCTTCTTCTTTCTTACGCCCTACAACTTTCAATCTGCGCAGCCCCTGGTTTTGTCCGATGAAATACTTGTAGTAGTTGCTGATAGTTGCATATTTAGAAGCATATTTAATCCGGATATCCGGACTGGCATCCATATCTTCTTTCATCAATGCAAGTCTTTTTTCTCTAAGCTTGATGCGGGTAGGATTGCTTTGTTCCAATGCCATACTCACCGCTTCAGAGCTCATGTAGCGATCAGTACCTCCCGGATAGCCCATTACCATGGCGAAATCATTTTTCTCAACACCTTTCAGGGAAACAGGTAAATGGTGTTTTGGTTTATAAGGAATATTTTCTTTGGCATAAGGAGCAGGCTTTCCGTCTGGCGCCGTGTAGATGCGGAAGATAGAGAAATCTCCTGTATGGCGCGGCCACATCCAGTTGTCGGTATCACCGCCGAATTTTCCTACCGAAGAAGGCGGAGCGCCTACTAACCGTACATCCTGGAATACTTCGTATACAAAAAGATAATATTCATTTCCTTCAAAAAAACTTTTGATCTCTACAGTGTAGTGTGTGTCTCCTTTTGTTTCTTTTTCTATTCTTGAAATCACGCTTTCGATCGAATCTTCGCGCGCTTCAGGAGTCATGCCCGGAGTGAGGATGTTGAGCACTTTGCTGGTCACGTCTTCCATGCGTACAAGAAAAGTAACGGTAAGACCAGGATTCGGTTTTTCTTCCTCGCGCGTCATAGCCCAGAAACCTTCGGTAAGATAATCATGTTCTACCGAGCTATGCGACTGGACAGCGTCGAAGCCGCAGTGGTGATTGGTGAGTACGAGTCCTTCTTTGGAGATCACTTCTCCGGTGCAAAAGTTGCCAAAGTTGACAATGGCATCTTTCATACTCGAATTATTGACGCTGTATATTTCTTCGGCCGTCAGCTGAAGGCCCATTTTTTGCATGTCGGTTTGGTTCAACCGCTTGATCAGCATCGGCAGCCACATGCCTTCATCGGCGCGGGAACTGGTGCTGATGAAAATTGTTAAAATAGAAATTATAGATAAAAAACGTTTTAGCATAAAATGTTAGTTTAGTAATATTCTGCTCTCTACGGCAGGCTTGATTTTAAAAATCACTAAAATAGTTTTAAAATACAAGGATTGTGGAGCGTTTTAGATTGCAGCGTTGTAAGAGGATACCAGATGCCGATGCCAGATACCAGATAAAAAGGGCTTTGAATCATTTAATTCAAAATTCAAAATTTGTGGAATTACCCTCTTAACTATTAATACTTATTTGAGATACCAGATACGGGATAAATGCGAGCGTAATTTAATGACATTGTCTTTTAGCTTATTTGTAAAACAGCGTTGTTTTTATCTAAACTATCCGGTATCCGGCATCTGGTATCTTGCATCCATTATTAATCTTAATACTAAAAGGGGAATTCTAAAAATTTAAAATTCAAAATTCAAAATTTAACATTTATCCGGTATCCGGCATCTGGTATCCGGCATCACCCATTATCCCATAATTTTCACTACCTTCGTCTCATGAGACTTCTGAAAAAAATCTTTGTCTTTTTAGCGATCCTTCCTGTAAGGATTTATCAATACACGATCTCTCCGTTGATCCCGGGCGCATGCCGCTACACGCCTTCTTGCTCGGAGTATACCGCGCAAGCCATTCATAAACATGGACCTGTAAAAGGAATATGGATGGGAATAAAAAGAATTTCTACCTGCCACCCATGGGGAGGAAGTGGCTACGACCCAGTACAGTAGAGAGGGAAGAGCACGAGTATGAAAAAAAAATCACTCAACTCATAATTCAACATTCATAACTCATAACTTCAATAATGTTAATTCAAAAATTACAACAAAAACTTTTGGAGCGGGCGGAAAATAATAGTTTGCGCAAGTTGACCGTGAGTAAGGGAATGGTGGATTTTTTTTCAAACGATTACCTCGGCCTTGCAGCAAATCCTGAGCTGTCGGCCCTGGTACACGAAGAATGTGAGAAAGTACAGGAGAAACCTAATGGCTCTACAGGCTCAAGATTATTGTCAGGCAATACGAATTATGCTTTAAAAATAGAAGAAGAATTAGCTACACTTTTTCGAGCAGAAAAAACACTGCTGATGAATTCGGGCTACAATGCAAACCTCTCCATTCTTTCGGCAATTCCCCAAAAAGGCGATACGATCATTTACGATGAACTGGTACACGCCAGTCTAAAAGACGGTTACCGGCTTAGCTTTGCAAGCCGTTTCCCTTTTCGTCACAACGACCTGGAAGACCTCGAAGCTAAGTTGAAAAAAGGTAAAGGCGATCTCTTCGTAGTAGTAGAATCGGTTTATTCCATGGATGGAGACGCGGCGCCATTAGAAAAAATAGTAGCCCTTTGCGAACAGCACAACGCGAACCTGATCGTAGACGAAGCACACAGCACTGGTATCATGGGCGCTGCGGGAAATGGTATGGCATGCGCACTGGAGCTCGAACAAAAAATATTCGCCCGCATTTATACTTTCGGAAAAGGTATGGGCATCCACGGCGCTTGTATTGCAGGTTCCAGAGTATTAATCGAATATTTGATCAATTATGCCCGTCCTTTTATTTATACCACTTCGCTTCCTTTGCACAGCCTGGCTTCTATAAGAAAAGCATTCGACTATGTGAAAGAACATCCGGAGCTGGCACAACGATTGGCAGAGAAAATAAATTATTTCAAGCAAAATCTTCCCGAAAAAATAATTGCTTCCACCAACTATATTGAAAGCAATAGTGCGATCCAGGTGATCATGATACCTGGAAATTCGGAAGTAAAAAAGCTGGCTGCCGCGCTCCAGGCCCGCAAACTGGACATCCGGCCGATCCTTTCTCCAACCGTAAGAGAAGGAGAGGAGCGCTTGCGTATTTGTTTGCATGAATACAACACCACAGCAGAGCTGGATCTGCTGCATCAATCGTTAAACGAATTTCTATGAATTACTTTGTAACCGCCATCGGTACAGACTCCGGTAAAACACTCGTAAGCGCTATCCTCACCGAAGCGCTCCAGGCCGACTACTGGAAGCCCATACAATCAGGGCCCGACAGAGATGTAGAAACGGTGATAAAGCTTACTAACAACGGACATTCTTTTTTTTACCAGGAATCGTATTACCTTTCTAAACCGCTATCACCTCACGCTGCAGCAAAAGCAGATGGAGTAACCATTGATCTGACGCGAGTGCTGCTGCCCGACAACAATGGAAATCACCTCGTGATCGAAGGAGCAGGAGGTGTATTAGTGCCGCTCAATGACCAGGATTTTGTGATTGATCTTGCGGTAAAGTTTGAAGCGGAAGTAGTACTTGTGGTCAACCACTATCTGGGCAGTATAAACCACAGTTTGTTAACAGTACAAGAACTTAAAAGGAGAAATATAAAAGTAAAAGGCATCATTTTTAACGGCCCGCCCAACCCCGAAAGCGAAGATATTATTCTTAAACATTCAGGATATAAATGCCTGCTTCGTATATTGCCGGAAAATAAGATTGATCAGGAAACCGTTACACGTTATGCGATCAAACTTTTTGAAAACTGGGATGAATAAAACATTAAGTACCAAAGACCGCGAATATGTCTGGCACCCTTATTCCTCGCTTCAAGGGAAACAGGATAACATCGTGGTGACCTCCGCTTCCGGTGTTTTTTTAAATACTGAAGATGGCAGAGCGATCATCGACGCGGTATCTTCCTGGTGGGTGAATATTCATGGACATGCACATCCTTACCTTGCGCAAAAAATTGCAGCGCAAGCTTCTGTAATGGAACATGTGATTTTCGCAGGCTTTACACATCCACAAGCCATACAACTCGCCGAGCGCTTATTGCAAATTCTTCCCGGTGGGCAGAAAAAAATATTTTTCTCAGACAACGGAAGCACCGCTGTAGAAGTAGCCGTAAAACTTGCCATCCAATATCAACGCCTCCAGGGAAAAACAGCAGGAAAGATCATCGCCTTTGAAGGCGCCTTTCACGGAGATACCTTTGGAGCTATGGCCGTAAGCGAGCGCGGACTTTTTACCGAACATTTTTCCAACTATTTATTTGACACCGTTTACCTTCCTTTTCCTGAAGATGGAAAAGAAGAAGAAGTAATCCGTTTTTTTAAACAGAAAATTCAGGAAGAAAATATCACTGCCTTTCTCTACGAGCCGCTTGTACAAGGCGCAGCCGGAATGCGGATCTATTCGGAAGCGTTGCTGGAAAAATTAATTCAACTCGCCAAAGAGAAAGAGATCATCTGTATTGCTGACGAAGTGATGACAGGTTTTGGCAGAACAGGAAAATTATTTGCTTCCGAATACATGGTTACCAAGCCTGATATTCTTTGTCTATCCAAAGGCATCACAGGAGGTTTTATGCCGCTGGGAGCCACGAGTTGCAATGCTAAGATCGAGGCGGCGTTTTTGAGCGCTGAGACCAATAAAACATTTTACCACGGACATTCTTTCACCGGAAACCCATTGGCCTGCGCAGTTTCGAATGCAAGCCTGGATCTGCTTCTGACTAAAGAGTACGAAGAAAAAATTCAATTTATTTACAAATCCCACATGGAGTTTTTGGCTCGTGTGAAAGATCATCCGGCACTTCGGAAAATTAAAGTGCTGGGCACGATACTCTCCATGGAAATCAATACCTCAGAGACTTCCGGGTACACTAACTCAATCCGGGATGAATTGTACAATTTTTTCTTAAATAGAAATATTCTAATGAGACCGCTGGGAAATGTGCTCTATATTCTTCCCCCTTATATTATTGAGGAAAAAGAATTATTTTTTATTTATGAAGCTATTGTAGATTTGTTGAAAAGTATAAAAAACTAAATCGCTTTAAAAACGTTTAATTAAATTAGAAATAGTAGGTAAGATGAGACGTTGTACTTTTTTGATATTGTTATTTTTAACTCTTGAAGCGCATTCTCAAGTATTAAAAAGCTCTTTGCCTTTTTCGACCGCTACGCCCTTCATGGAGCCCGACGGACGTAAGCTTACATTAAAACTAAGCGAAACAGAATTCGTGATACTCTCCAAAACAAAAGGAGGCCTCAACGGAGAATCTTCTTATCAGCTGGAGAAATACGACAAAGATCTCGGACAAAAATTTAAAACAGCAATGGTTTGTCCAAGTGAAGAAGATTACAAAGAATTATTCTTCAACGGCACTGATATTATTTTATTTTCCGTCATCCACGACGAAGCGCAAAAAAAAGCAAAACTGATCGCCTATTCCTTCGACCCTGCAAGCGGTACAAAAAAAGCTGACAAAGTATTGCAGGAACATACGGTTAACGACTGGATGGAAGTGCAAGGCAAAGGGGCGGTGAAAACAACTTTTGAAAACGAAGTCTGCTCCTCTGTTGCCAGACATTTTATCACATCTTTTGATTACCAATATCAGATCCAATATTCGCCGGATAAAAATAAGATCCTGACCTATATTTTTGATTACAGTCAGAAAAGTCTGATCGCAGAAACTAAAATTTTTGACAAGGGACTGAACGAGCTTCAGCAAGGAGCATTCCAGATCGATAATGGATTTATTAATTACGGAATCTATCCAAACAACCAGGGCACGCTTTACATCCTCAATTCAGACCGTACAGGAAGGATCGTAGTGGTACAATATGATATCAAAAACAAAAATCATAAACTACTCGATATTCAAAACGCCAACACCAACCGTTCTTCGCTGAATCTGCAGGTATTCACCGACAATGAAATTTATATCTCCTGCATCAACACCGCCGACCGCAAGCTGGCAGGCGTGATGTATGCGAAATTTGATTTTAAACAGAATACGGTAGAAAAATTAAATTTTCACGACTTGTCGGTAAACCTTCAGCAGACTGCACAAACCATGCGGTCGGTGAATAAAAACCTTTCAGGTCAGGAAAGCTGGCTCAATTATGAGATCGTTTATTTCTATGTAAATGAATATGAAAAAATAATTATCGTGCTGGAAAAAAGAGAGCTTTCCGGAAACGGTTATACTTACAACAATATGGCTACCAACAATCCTAAAAATTGGGGTGAAAAAATGCTGAAGGTAAATACAGAAGGAGTAATTCTTTTTTCTTTCAATAAAGACGATGAACTTCTTTGGGAAAACTTCTATGAGAAATCACAGGTCAACGATGTTGTAATGGGAATTACCGGCTCTTCCTTCGCTTTTAATATTACCGAAGATGGAAGGATCAGAATGTTTTATCCTTCGTACGAATCTTCTTCAGGCATTTACAACATTATTAATTATGTAGAATGGGATGAGCTTACCGGCAGCAAAACCAAAGAAATGAAGGCTCCAAATGACGAAGGCTTTAGCATGATCACCGATTTTACCGTATGGTGGGAAGATCAGGTAATTGTAGTAGGGAGAAAAGGATTGCTTGGGAAGAAAAGCTTTATCAATTTGTATAAGCTGGAGGTGAATTAATCTGAACCTTGATTCACAGGATTAGAAGATTTACCTGATTTTTATTTGCAAGATTTATCGTATAGTTGTCATTCAGGAGGAAACTTGTGTACAGAACCCGAGAGACTAATTTCATAAACTCTATCTATAGAAAAACCCGGAAAAAATTATAAAAAGTCGTGGCACCAGTATTTGTAGAAGACTTTAATTAAAAAGAGGATCGTTGTAATGAACAACGATCCTCTTTTTATTATTCTGTTGATCCCCAAATCCTGGAAATCCTGCTCTTATTTGCGGTGTGTCTGCAATGCCGCGATGATCGTAGGATACATTTTTTGTACCCATTGCTTATACATTTCTCCTGATGGGTGTAGCCCGTCAGCAGCAGTAAGCGTAGGATCACTGGCAGCTTTTTTGGAGATATCGGTTACGTCTACAAAATGTCCTCCCGCAGAGATAATTTCTTTTTTGATCACCTGGTTGTATTTGTTAATGCTTTCGGCAATAGCATCCAGCGCATCGCTCTTATGTTTTTTAGCGAAAGGAGTAGCGCTCCAGTCAGGGATAGAAACAAATACAATACGTCCGTGTTTACCGCCTGTAAGCGAGATTACTTTTGCGATCAGGGCTTTGATATCAGCGGTAAATTGTGAAATGCTTTTCTTTTTAAATTCATCGTTCACTCCGATTTGCACTGTTATCAGATCGTATTCTTTATCAAACTCTTCTTCCTCCAGGCGTTTGGTCAATTGGTCTACTGTCCAGGTATTGTTGGCTACGAAATAAGGATAGTTGATATGCAATTCATGGCCTCTCAAAGCAGCTTCCAGTTGAATTGACCAGCGCTCATGCTCGTCTACACCTTCGCCTAATACATAATAATCACCTACAGAAAGGTAAGTATGTTTGGCATGCGAACGGTCTTCAATATCATTTTTGACCGGTTTGAAAGAAGTAAGCACAGTAACCATGGTTACCAGTGCGATCATAAGGTGTTTTCCCTTCATGTTGATTTTTGGTTTATAGCTCTAAACAAATTTATCATTCTTATTTAAAAAGAAAAATATTTTATAATAATTGTACAATGACGATCTTCAATATAATTAGGATACCAGATGCCAGATTCCGGATGCCAGATATTTATATTGCTATCAATTAATAAAATTTTATCTGGCATCCTGCATCTGGTATCCGGCATCTTGTATCTATATTGAGCTATATTTACGGACTATGAAACTGATCCACAAAACCACGCGCTATTACCTGGTCTATGCCTTGTTCATTTTCGGCCTTGGTACTATTTTGTTTTACTACGTGATCAAGATCATCCTGGTAGATGGAATTGACGAGGCTATTCACCAGGAAAAGCTTCAGCTTATTGAAAACCTCAACTATGAAAATTTTATCGATGAGCTCAGACCCAGCGAAAATATTGACATCCGACATACCGGCGAGACTACCACACGGCCCGACCGCTATTCTACGGTGCTGGTGTACGATACTGTCCAAAATGAATTTACCGATTACAGGCAGCTGACAGCGATCTATAAATTTGATAATAATTTCTACGAGATCCGTATTCGCCAGTCAATGGCAGAAGCGGAAACGTTGCTGAATGGTATTCTTCCTGCAGAGATCGGTTTGTTTATTCTCTTCTTGCTGGGAGTTTTGTTGATGAACAACTATGTGAATAGAAACGTATGGGAGCCTTTTTACGATCTTCTTGAAAAGATCAAGGCATATGATTTTGAAAAGACAAAAGTGATTGCGCACGATACATCCGACATCATGGAATTCCAGGAGCTGAGTAGAAGTATTGAAAAAATGACCAGTAAGATCTATCGGGATTTTCTCAATCAAAAAGAATTTAATGAAAACTCTTCGCATGAATTGCAAACACCTCTGGCCATTATTCGAAACAAACTGGAATTGCTGATCCAATCCAAAAACCTGAGAGAGGAAGACATGGAGATCATAGAATCCGTATTCGACGCGGTAAAGCGACTCACCTTACTCAATAAAGGATTGATCCTGATCGCGCAGATCGACAACAGGCAGTATTCTGAAACTGAAAATGTAAAAGTAGACCGGGTGGTGAATAACACGATCAAGAACTTTTTGTATCAATTAGAAGAAAGAGGAATTCAACTGACCACAAAGATCGAAGAAGAGTGTAAGATCAAAACCAATCCAATTCTGATTGAAATTTTAGTCAATAATCTTATTTCTAATGCTATTAAACACAATCTTCCCAATGGCATGCTTCGCATTGAACTCGACCGCTATCATTTTTTAGTAGAAAATTCCGGAAAGCCGCTTACCGACGAAGCGGAAAATATGTTTGAGCGCTTTAAAAAAGATTCGGATTCAGAACAATCAGTAGGCTTAGGATTATCTATTGTTAAAAAGATCTGCACCCTTTTAGGCCACCGGATCATTTATAAAAACAAGGGAGAGATCCATACGATGGAGGTACTTTTTTAAGATACGAGACCCCAGATACTGGTTAATAATAGCCTGTTTTTTTATCAGGTATCGGGCATCTGATATCCCCCTTCTCAACGCTTTTTTATTAAATAATTCACAATATTGTGAATTGTACAATAATTTATTCTAAAAATGATAACCTTTTGGGGGGCTAACCGTATTAATGGTTAGTTTTTGTCCTACACCTACAACCCCCTGCCTGATTACTCAGGCAGGAAGCCATATAAGTTGCAGATGTCTGTGTAAAAAATATTGAACTTAAAAAAATGGACAATACACAGCGATGCTTTTATAAATTCCCAGACATTCTGGTAAATATCATTTCAATTGCAAAATATGATTTTTTTTAAATATGATTTTGCCGTATAGTAAAAATAACGTTTTTAAGAAAAAAAAGCAATAATCGGAGTTTTAATATTTCATTATCATATAATAACGAAAGGGTACCGTTTGGACAAATCCGGTACCTTTTCGTTATTATCTTATAAAAATACCTTTCTATTCAAATCAAAGGCTTCCAGGTAGTCGGCTACCCGGCGTACAAACATGCCTCCCAGGGAGCCATCGATCACCCGGTGATCGTAGGAATGGGAGAGGAACATCATATGTCTGATGCCAATTGTATCGCCGTGAGGGGTTTCTATCACTGCTGGTTTTTTAATCACAGCTCCCAGGGCCAGGATGGCGCATTGAGGTTGCATTATGATTGGAGTTCCCATTACATTTCCGAAAGAGCCTACGTTGGAAACGGTATAAGTGCCGCCGCTTAAGTCGTCAGGTGTCAGCTTATTGGCTCTGGCCCGACGTGCGAGGTCGTTTACTTGCTTGGTAAGACCGATCAGGTTAAGCTGGTCGGCGTTTTTTACCACCGGCACGATCAGGTTGCCGTTTTGCAAGGCTACTGCTACGCCGATATTAATATCTTTTTTAACCAAGATCTTATCGCCTTCTACCGAAATATTGATCATTGGATAATCTTTGATCGCCCGCACCACGGCTTCGATGAAGATTGGTGTGAGTGTAAGGGCTGCACCTTCTTTCTCCATGAAATCTTGCTTCATCCTGTTGCGCCAGTAAACAATATTAGTTACGTCGGCTTCTACGAAAGAAGTTACATGTGGAGAAATTCGTTTGGAATCCACCATGCGCTCAGCAATCATCTTGCGCATGCGGTCCATTTCGATGATCTCAACATTGCCGCTCAGTGAAGTAGCAGGCTTGAGCGATTCGGTCTTTGTTTCTGATTTGGTTTCAGTTTGCTCCGGCTTGGTTTCCTGAGTTGTTGTTTTGGGTTCAACAGTTTTAGGAGCATTTTTCTTATTTTCTAAGAAAAGGAAAATATCGTGTTTGGTCACCCTGCCGTCCTTGCCTGTCCCTGGTATGGTTTCCAGCTCCTGCATGGAAATATTTTCCTGGCGTGCAATATTCAGTACAAGTGGAGAATAGAATCTTCCGGTCTGGCTTTTTTCAACAGCATGAACAGGCGATTCCTGTTTAAGGACGATTGGTTCTTTTTTAGGTTCTTCTTTTGTTTCGGTTTTAGTTTCTACGGGCTTTACAGGGATAGCTGTTTTTTCTTCTCCTCCCGTATCAATGATAGCAATAGGAGCGCCTACAGGCACTACTTGTCCCTTTTCTACCAATATTTGCTTGAGTATGCCGGAATGCGTGGCCGGAACATCGGTGTCTACCTTGTCGGTTGCCACTTCAAGTACAGATTCATCCCGTTCAATACGGTCGCCCGTATTTTTCAACCAGTTCAGGATGGTTCCTTCCATGATACTCTCGCCCATCTTGGGCATAACCATTTCTACTAATGCCATTACAAAAGAAAAAAGATGTTAGGAGGTTTATTCCTCTCTCAAAGGTAGTATAAATTTGACAAATTGATAACCTGATTTTTCAGAAAATCCATTTTCTGTGCTTCCATATCCGGTTTCAAAAGATTGTGGGTCAATTTTTTATTCCCTACAAAAAACCGGATCGCATCCCTCAAAGCTGCTGCCGGATCATGTTTAGCAAAGAATACGAAGCCAGGCGGATATTTACATCCCGTCGGTTGCTAAGGATAAGTTTTCGGGCAATTGTTTTTTCTGCATCACTGTAAGCGATCCATACGGTACCTACAGGTTTTTCATCTGTGCCGCCTCCCGGGCCGGCCACACCGCTGGCGGCCACGCCAATGCTGCTGTTCATCGCGGTCCGTACGGCTTTTGCCATTTCCAGTACAGTATTTTCGCTCACGGCTCCGTAGGTTTGGATGGCTTCTTTGGTAAGACCAAGCTCGGAGATCTTGATCTCATTATGATAAGCAATGATTCCACCCACAAAATAATCGGAGCTTCCGGGAATAGAAGTAAACAAGTGACTCAAATATCCGCCCGTACAGCTCTCCGCAGTAGCCACGGTTAATTTTTTATCACGAAGTTGATCACCCAGTATTTTTTCCATCGGCTCATCGGTATAGCCGAAAATATATTCGGAGATCAAAGGACGAAGCTTGTCGAGCTGTGCGTCAATATCAGCGCGGAGTTGAGTGGTGTTTTCTCCGGAGGCTGTTAACCGGAGTTTTACTTCTCCAAGTGAAGGAAGGTAAGCAAGTCCGATATGTGCAGGCAGTTGCGCTTCCCAGTCTTTGATCAGGTCGGAGAGATTGGATTCACCGATGCCAATCGTTTTCACCAGCTGATGCAGGATCACTGGAGTTTTAAAATATTCTTTCAGTCGCGGGAGCACGCTTTGCGTCATGATGTCTTTCATTTCAAAAGGCACGCCGGGCATAGACATAAAGATTTTTCCATTCTTCTCAAACCACATTCCAGGCGCAGTGCCGGAAGGATTTGGAATATAGGTGCAAACAGAAGGAAGAAAAGCCTGTGCGCGATTGGTCTCAGTAAGTTCGCGGCCTCTGCGCTCAAACATATTTTTTACATGCGCCAAAGCTTCCGCATGTAATTCCAGCGGGCAGTTAAAATATTTTGCCAATGTTTTTTTAGTGATGTCATCATTGGTAGGTCCAAGCCCGCCGGTGATAAGGATGAGGTCGGATCTTTTTTCTGCTTCAGCCAGGATCTCCAGGATCTCTGCTTCCTTATCGCTCACACTGGATTTGCGTTTGGTGCGAATTCCAATCTTGTCGAGCTCCGCGCTGATCCATTGGCTATTGGTATCAGTGATCTGCCCGTATAAAATCTCGTCTCCAATGGTGATGATGTCTGCGAATATATTTTTCATAAAAATGAATATTGAATATTTATTTCCAAGCTAGAAAAAATATATTGCTGGAGCAAGACAGTTTTTGTCTCAACCTTAATTTCCCTTTTGCTGGCATCCGCGCCACAGCAGCAGAACAATTGGGATTGCTTATTCAAGATCAAATCAAAAGTTGGCGATTATATAATATTATAAAACTTTCTCCTTTAGCAATTTTACTTTACGTAAGATGCCAAGGGTTTCATGGTTTAGCAAAAGATTTTTTTTCCTTGACACAATTCTGATTCTAATGAGGAATTTGAAATATAGCAGTATTCGCAATCTTAATTATCACAGTACACTTTTTGTTTTTGAATATCTAACAATTCCTCGTTTGTTTTTACTTCTAATTAGGGCAATATTTGTTTCCCCATTTAAAATTGAATCCAGATTGGAAATATAGGTTTGCAAATAATCCACTGTTTTATAACCTATGTTTATTTTTTGCCCATGTAACTCTATTTCTTCTTCTTCATTATATTTAATTGTAACAGGAGCCATGTCTTGATTTGCTTTTTTTAATCGCTCAAACATCTCTTCTGAATTTTCACTTAGCTCAATTTTAACTTCACCATTCCATTTAAACTCTATGTCTTTTCCATTAATTATATATATAATTTTAGTAACTAGATCATATGAATCATTAGTTATTGAATTAATACCTATATCTGAAAAACGTATATTAAAATACTGTTCGATAAATTTTAAATTATTGTAATAATCTAGATAGAGAGTTGCTCTATCAAATATTGGTTCCATGTAAGGAAGCTCTTTTGAAAATACTTCTTTTCCCTCTGAATAAATTTTAAATTTGTCACCATTAGTAAGTTTGCTCAGTAGCGTATAAAACTCTATGCCATCTTTTACTTTTTTACAAATAGATGTTGGTTCATATTCAAAACTGAAGTCTACCACTGCTTCATCTACAAAAGACTTTGGTAAAGCGATTCTATATTTTAAGCAATTTGTTTTGATATTGGCTTCTATTTCAAGCAGTGTAGAAGAAAAGAATAGTTTAATAGAAATATCACCTAGCTCAAAACCATTTTCAAATCGAATGTCAATGTTACTGGTTACTTTAGGCAATGATTGAAATTCAATTTTTTCAATTCCGTCTGAATAAGGCAACTTCAACTCTCCATATTTAAAACCAATATTTACTATATCATCTTTTAATACAGTAAAGTTTCCAAATTTTTCACCGCCAACAAATTTTTTAAACTCATCTAATAATTCTTTATCATTCTTTAAGGTAAGAGTTATATTTCCCTCAACTTTCTCATTTAATCCACGCAAAGATCTTAATTGATAACCTTCATTATCAGTTCTTATTTCCGATGCTAATTGAAAATTTGAAATAAACTCTCTGAAAGTATCAGGAGAAATTTTATTATTTTCAAAATCTTCAATAATAGTCTCTTTTAAATTGGAGAAAAGGTCATTTATTAATTCTTCTCCTGTTGAATTTATATAATGAATGCCTTTTTTAATTAAGTCATTTATTTTGTGATTAGGTAAATTAGGAGCCACCAAAAAACATTCTTTCCTGTTGTTGCCTAATGTACCCGCAAATGCATCATATATTTTATCGAATATTATTGATGCATTTGGATCTTCTAAACTATATCCAATAAATAAAACGCTATTTGTAGATAAGCGTTCTTTGATGACATTCCAATAGACATTATTTTCATTATCATTTTTAAAAAAATTATTATAATCTGATTGTGTTATAACAATGCTATCAGGGTTTGATAAGTCTCCATGTACTTTAAATATTTGTACTTTATTTTTATCAATGTATGGAATATGGTTTATAGATAGGATTACCTGTCCTTTATTAGCATATGCATTCTCGATCAATTTATCATAGTTAGTTGTAATAATTGTTTTAAAATGAGGAATTTTTGATAAAAGGTCGTGAGATACTGTTGATGAAGGAATATGATCGTGGTATATTTTATTAAGGATTCGGATTAAGGTATTTCTACTTTTTAGTCTGTAAAATTCTTCCGATAAACCTGGAAGTGTTTGTGTGGGATTTATTTGTTCTCGTTCTTTCTCCGATAAATTATCCATTAATATTTTTGAAAGAGTTCCCCCTATAGGATAACCAGCATAATATGAAAATCCACTACCTATCCAGACAACCACATCTTCTTGTCTTATTAAACTAAATAATGCTTCCTTGTCCATATTTTATTACTTTTAGCTACAAAATACTTATAACTCAATTTTATTGAAAAATGTCGACAATAAATAATGGCTTTTTTTTTCTTTGTCAACATTCTTCTTGTTTATGGATACACCAATAAAAGGAATGTAAATAATAGTTCATATAATAACCCCAAACAACAAACTTCATCAGCTATTACCCAATATTATGTATAAACAATCAGACATTCTAAAACAATTAGAAAGTGCAGGAAATCCAGACCCGTACAAGTTTTTCCCTATGTTGGAAAATGACAACTATCTTTCTAGTAATAGAATTAATCTGTTTGCAGATGAAACAAGATGGGCTATCGTTTTTGAAATAGTAAGCTATAGCACTCAGGCAGGATGTATTGTAGAAGAGCTTATTTATTTTGGCAATTGTTTAACCAATCTTGATAAAGCAGGTCTATACAATCAATATACTTGTAATGCAAAATATCCGTATGGTATTGTGCTCATAGAAGATCTGGAGGCAATCCAAACAGGTTTTGAGCTTGTATCACCGGATGCAAAAACAATTAAAATAAGAAATCAAGTACTGCCGATAGAACATGATGTAAATAAATATGAAGCAAAAGGAATACCGATAAACGATTATGAAAATCCGGAAGGTTTAATTGATTTTGCAGCGCTTACAAGATATCTCAATGAAGAATATCCAGAGCCTTTCAGAGCTACAGACAAGGAGTTATATACATGCCTTCCCGATGGTCTACCTAAACTTATGGCAATCGATAAGTGGCATTACAGGTATTATTATGTAAGCTCAGATTATCCAACTCCAGAACCAGGTACGAGGCCAAGTGAGTATGAAACCTTTCAATTGATCGCCGATATTTTAGTGAGTAAAGATGTGTCACTTTGGAAACCCACTCTTGAGCCCAATAATGATTGGCGTAACTGGCAAAATGGTGTATTGTAACTGAAACTTTCTTTTCGTCCCCGCCAGCAAAATATTTCTATCCAACAGCCTTGTATAAATGGAGCTTGCTGGCGAGGACGCCAGCAAGGGGAAACTACTACTACTCTCCACTTCAAACTTATTTCTCATTCATCCTATACACCGTATCCGAAACAGAAATGGCAAAATCAACAGACCTTCTACCGGCGCCTTCCAGCAAGAGGAACAGACAGCACATGATTTGTGCATAGTCAGCTCTTATTTCGTGGAGCACTGCCCAAATGCCGTATTGCGGTGGCGAAGGAGGTAATGGCAAAGGGCTGGTGCCAGTATACAACGCTACCTTCGTACAAAGAACCGCTACGATCATTTCCAGAATAAAAAAGAGAGAAGTGAATCTTGTAAAAAGGCCAACCAATAAAAGCATTCCCCCCATTATTTCTGCAATGCCTATGAAGTTGGCCGTCACTTCCGGAAAAGGCAAGCCTAATTTTGTAAACCTGCCTACGCCTTGGTTTACATAAACGAATTTCAACATCCCTTCCCAAAAGAATACGCCTCCTGCCATAAGGCGAATAATTAAAATCGAGGATGGGCCGGTAACAGGCGGGTTAAGAAACCACGAGATAATTTTTTTCATAGGTGTCATTTTAAATAAGTTTATAATAAATTATACTACAAACGTAAAGACACAGACAGACTCGTGGTAATTTTTTACATGAACAGCCGGAATTACTTGATGAACCATTCTTTCATCAGGCATTTTGCTTATTTCATGTAATAATATTCGTTTACTCAAGCAGATGATTTACCTTTAATTATGAAAAATCGTCGTCCTCTCTATCATATTCTTTTCTGGGTTGGTCTGTACCTGCTCTGGATTCTTATTTTCCGGAGCTATGCTGTTTCGCTAAGCAAAACGATGACAATAGAGTTTTGCTATCTGCTTTTCATCACAGCAAATTATTACATCATTACTTATATCATCATTCCAAAATTTTTACAAAAAAGAAAATATTTCTGGTTTGCTTTTACTTCTATGTTATTGATTGCTTTCTCAGCGCTGCTACGCGCGTTGTTGGCGGCTCAAATGAGTATCCAGTTTTTTAACCCTAATCAACCGGTAGACTTCGGTACTTTATATTTCAACTCTTTTGTCAATATTCTCATCTGGGTACAATTGATTACGATAGGAAAAATGATCCTTGACAGAAGGCAAAACCAGCAGCAACTGGAAACCCTGGAAAAAGAGCGGGCAAAGAGCGAGCTGGATTTTCTAAAAGCACAGATCAATCCGCATGCGCTGTTTAACTCTTTGAACACGATCTACGGGTATATTGACAAGAACAACCAGGCCGCGCGAAATGTATTGTTGCAATTTTCTGAATTATTGAGGTATCAATTATACGATTGTTCCGTAGAAAGAATAAGCATGGCAAAAGAAGTGGAATACATTGAAAAATACACCGCCTTTCAGCAATTGAGGAAGGAGAAAAACCTGCAGGTAGAATTGGAGATGAAAGAAATAGAAGACGGCCTGGAAATCGTGCCTTTGTTGTTGGTAGTACTGATCGAAAATGCTTTCAAATTTGTAAGCAATTCTACCGACCATGAAAATAAGATTACGATCCGACTGTTTACGAAAGAGAAAATTTTGTACGGTTATTTCTCCAATACAAAGGAGCCGCATCGTGCTGCATCCTTAGAGAATACAGGAGGTATCGGAATTGCGAACTTGCAAAGAAGATTGGCGCTTTCATACCCTGGCAAGCATGAATTAACGACGAAAGAAACAGATCATTTATATGAAACAACTTTAACGATCCACTTGTCATGAAATTAAAATGTATTATCATCGACGATGAACCTATAGCCAGAAAGGTATTGCAGGAATTTATAGAGGACATCGATTTCCTGGAACTCGTAGGCCAGGCGGAAAATCCTTTGAAGGCCATGACTATTCTGAAAGCCGAAGAAGTAGATGTTATTTTCCTTGACATTAACATGCCGAAGATTAATGGAATTGACTTTCTGAAAAATTCAAACACCACTGCAAGCATCATCATGACTACCGCCTATGCGGACTATGCCGTAGAAGCCTATCAGCTGGATGTACTGGATTATCTGGTGAAACCGATTGCGTTCGACAGATTTCTTAAGGCTTGCAATAAAGCAGCGAAAGCAAGTGAATCTAAAAAAACAGCCTTGAGCACATCACAAAAAGAGAACGATCACTTTTTTATCAAATGCGACAACCAGATCGAAAAAATAGTTTATAATGATTTGTTGTACGCCGAAGCGATGATGAATTATGTGATGCTTTATACTTCCTCCAGGAAATTGATGGTGTACATTACTATTAAAAAATTGGAAGAGCAATTGCCTACAGATATTTTTATAAAAGTACACAAATCTTTTATCGTCAACATGAGCAAAGTAAAGAGCATCGAAGGAAATATGCTCAACATGGGAGACGCAAAGATAACCATTAGCCAAAACCTTCGTGAGACGGTTATCAATAAGATCGTGAATGGCAAAATGATTAAAAGGTAAAGAACCCTCGTTGACGCCTGGTTGGCGTGGGGATCCTATTCGTGCCTGCCATTTTACAAAACATCTATATTTCTCCTTTTTCGCTGCTGTCCCGCCAGCAAAACATTCTTCCATACAACAGCTTGTATATATGAGACTGGACTTGCTGGCGGGGACACCAGCAAAGGAGGAGAATAGGATTTTTTATAAACAATAAATTTCTTACCTTGAGCAAAGAAGGGCATAACAAAGAGATTTTTCATTATAGATCAATATGAAAGTATTAATTATTGAAGACGAAAAAGAACTTCGAAGATCGGTCGTTACTTACCTGAGCCACGAAGGGTATATCTGTGAATCAGCTGCCACTTTCAACGAAGCCATCGATAAGATCAATGATTATGAATACGACTGTATCCTGGTAGACATCATGCTTCCCGGAGGTACAGGGTTAGATATCATCAAAGAAATTAAAAAACGGAATATTCAATCTGGTGTGATCATCGTGTCGGCAAACAACTCGCTGGAAGATCGCATCGAAGGATTGGAGATTGGTTCGGATGATTATCTCACCAAGCCTTTTCACCTTTCGGAGCTGAACGCAAGACTAAAATCAGTGATTCGCAGAAGAAGCTTTCAAGGCTCGAAAGAAATTATCTTCAATGAGATCCGCATCAATCCTGATTCCCGTCAGGTCTATGTAAACGATAAAGAAATTGTGCTTACAGGAAAAGAATACGACCTGCTCGTATTTTTCATCGCCAACAAAGCCCGCGTCATTCCAAAAGATTCCATCGCCGAACACCTCTGGGGCGATCATATGGATCAGGCAGATTCTTATGATTTTTTATATACGCACGTAAAAAATATGAGAAAAAAATTAGTTCAAAGCGGCTGCAAAGATTATCTCAGTACGGTGTATGGGATTGGATATAAATTTCAGTAGAAGTTATGAATTATGAATTATGAATTATGAATTATGAAATTTTCTAACAAGTATATTTAACTCATAATTCATAACTCATAATTCATAACTCATAATTTATTTATCGTTCATCGGCACATTCTGCTCCTTCTCCTGTTCTTCTAGCTGGCGTTCAAGCTCCATCTGATCTTCGTGTTCTAGTTGCTCCACTTCTTCTTTGGTAGGTTTGATGATCTGGAACTCTACACGTCTGTTCAGACTTCTGTCTTCATCCGTTTTTTCTTCTACAATAGGTTTCTGGCTTCCATAGCCAATTGCTTCAATTCGTCCTTCTTCAATATGTCCTTTGGTCTCAATATATTTTTTGATCGCATCGGCTCTTTTTTGCGATAGTCGAAGGTTTTGATCGGCGTTGCCTTGCGCGTCGGTATGACCGGAGATCTTTAATTTAAAATAAGGGTGATCGAGCATGAAGTTCACAACTTTGTCAAGGTCAATTTCCATGTCGGGAAGAATGTCTGCTTTTCCGTTTTCAAACTCCAAATGTTCGAAGGTCCATTTATTGTATTTGATTGGGTGTGTCTTGATCTCAATGCTGGTATCGCCGTCGAGCGTAAATTTTTTCTCAATGCGGAAAAAGTCATCACCTTGAATGATCAGCAAATATTCATTTTTATCGATCAGATCAAATTCAAAGCTACCGTCGGGGCGGATAAATTTCGGTGCCACTTCCACGCCATTGTCCAGGTCGATTACAGACACAATCCCTTTGAAAGGATCGCCGGTAGTGGAGTCGGTGAGGGAGCCTTTAAGCTTGATGTTGGCGAGAGGTTGCGCTTCCATTGGAAGAGGAAAGGAGAAAATATCCAGGTTGGAAATTTTATCTTCTTCCGAGCGTGCGTAGAAAAGATCTTTTGATTTTGAATCAATGGTAAAATAATATTCATCGCCTTTCCCATTCACCAATGGCCCGATATTCTTAGGCTCCTGCCATTTTCCTTCCAGCTGAATTGTTTTATAAATATCAAAAGTGCGGAACACATGTTCGGTAGAATCAAAAGTTCCGAAATTGATCAACTGACCGTTGGAGCTGAAATAAAATACATGATGAGTAGGATGGTAAAACGGGCTTACTTCATTCCCGCGTGTGTTGATCGTAGGGCCCATGTTTTGCGCGGGCGACCAGGTACCATTGGGAAGTTTGTGGGTAAAATAAATATCCGCAAGTCCAATCCCCCCTTTACGGTCGGAAGCGAAGAACAACGTATCTTCTGAGTGCGATAAGGTAGGTTGAGAATCCCAGTAAATTGAATTTACATTTGGTCCAAGATTTCTTGGGATCGTCCAGGTACTGTCTTCCTGCAGATAAGTCACATAGATGTCGCAGCTTCCCATACAGTCGCGGCAGTCGTATTGAAAGTCGGCAACTTTGCAACGGGCAAAGTAAAGTGTTTTTCCATCGCGGCTCAGGCAAGCAGAGCCTTCGTTGCAATGCGAGTTGATCACATTGGAAAAAGGTTGTGCCTCGTCCCAGAAGCCATCGTAGTTTTTAGCAAAGTAAAGTTCTTCGTTCTCGCGATAGGCAAGCTTGGTAGGAGTGAGCTCTTTTTTTCGTTTGGTAAAAATTAATACGTTGTCGTTTACATTCATCGCTGGTCCGTAATCAGGATAACGATCGTCGTTTACAAGTTCTCCCATATTTAGGAAAACGCTTTTAGGCGGGCGCAGGGTGTCGATAAGACGGCGGTATTCTACGAGCTCATAATAATATTCCAAAGGCACGTAGTTATCGCTTTCCAGTGTTGTCTGGGTTTCGTACATCTTAAGAATATTGCGGTAGTTTTTACCTGCGTGATTTTTGAGGCAGAGGCGGTATACATATTTTGCCTTTTCATTTTGTTCCAGCAATTCGTATAAATTTCCGAGTCGCCAGAGCATTTCACTATCTTTGCTGAAATTTTCAATTCCAAAATTTGAAACATATCGTTCCATGACAGGAAGCAATTTCACATAATCATGGCTCTGCTCGTATTTTTTGATTAAAGCCAGTTCTTCAGCATTATAGTAATAAGGAATTTTATTAATATTTTTGAAATCGAACTGAAACTCTGACTTTTTAACAGCTATTGTGTCAAAGTTGGATTTTTTTACCTCACGGGTTACATATTTATTTTTCCCTTTCTGGCAAATAGCTATGTTTGAGAGAAATAAACAGGCAATTGTAAAACTTATATATAGTAAAAAGAGTTTTTTCATTCAATACTCTGGTACGGTTTTACCGTATTATAGCTATGGCACATGTATTGTACAATAATAATGCAATTAACACGGTTTTAGTATGTATTTGCGTACGATACAGTCAAAAATACAAAAAGCTTATTGAAATTCAAAGTGTTGGTTCATTTGACATAGGTTTTAATTCCCCGTTTCTACAGGAAATAACCCTTGAGAAATCAGGACATTAATCTTAAAAAATGTCAATTTGACATTTAAAAATAAAAGGGAGATTTTGCTATGAATAGAAATAAAAATCAAGACCCACAAATTATTATTTCCAGTTTTTTAGGAGAAGATTCAGAAGAATTTATCCCGCTGCTTACAGCTGAAGACGAGGAAGGAATGAATAAGGACACAGTGCCTGAGATTTTGCCACTTTTACCGGTGCGCAATACAGTCCTGTTTCCAGGCGTAGTATTGCCTATTACAGTAGGAAGAGAAAAATCTATTAAGCTGGTAAAAAAAGCTTACCGGGGCGATAAGATCATCGGCGTAGTAGCCCAGGAGAATGCAAAGCTCGAAGAGCCCGGCGTAGATGATATCTACAAGATCGGAACAGTAGCCAAGATCCTTAAAATGCTGGTGTTGCCGGATGGTAATACAACTATTATCATTCAGGGTCAAAGAAGATTTAAGGTAGAACAGATCCTGGACTCTGATCCTTTCTTCACTGCCAAAATAGAGGTACTCACAGAAGACTTCAGTGATCTCGACAAGAAAGAATCCAAAGCGTTATTGCAAACGCTGAGAGACTCGGCGCAAAAAATATTAAAGCTCAATCCCGATATTCCGCAGGAAGCAAATATTGCACTCACCAATATCGAGAGCCCAAGCTTTCTTACACATTTCCTTGCTTCCAATCTCAATGCAGATGTCAGCGATAAACAATCCATCCTGGAAGTAAATAAAGGCTCCGACCGCATCACACGCTTGCTGCAGCTGATGGACAAAGATATCCAGATGCTAAAGTTGAAACAGGAAATTCACAGCAAGGTGCACTCTGATATCAACCAGGAACAACGTGACTACTACCTGCGCCAGCAAATTAAAGTGATGCAGGAAGAACTGGGACAAGAATCGCACGACAAAGAAATTGATAAGCTTAGAGAAAAAGGAAAACAAAAACGTTGGGTAGAAAACGTAGCCAAACATTTTGAGAAAGAATTAAAAAAACTGGAACGTTCCAATCCTTCTTCTCCGGAATATGCTACTACCATGAACTATGTAGAGCTCATGCTGGAACTGCCATGGGGAGAAACGACCAAGGATAATTTCGATCTGAAGCATGCGAAAAAAATCCTGGACGAAGATCATTTCGGATTGGAAAAAGTAAAAGCAAGGATCATTGAATACCTGGCTGTGCTTAAGTTGAAAGACAATATGAAGTCACCAATCCTTTGTCTGTATGGTCCTCCGGGAGTAGGAAAAACTTCTTTGGGCAAATCAATCGCGAAAGCATTGGATCGTAAATATGTAAGAGTAGCGCTTGGCGGTTTGCACGATGAAGCAGAGGTACGCGGCCATCGCAAAACTTATATTGGCGCGATGCCGGGACGAATTATCCAGGGAATTAAAAAAGCCCAAACATCCAATCCCGTCTTTGTACTCGATGAGATCGACAAAGTAGGGGTGGATTATAAAGGCGATCCTTCTTCTGCCTTATTGGAAGTGCTGGATCCGGAACAAAATACCCACTTCCAGGATAACTATCTGGAAGTAGAATACGATCTGTCTAAAATCCTTTTTATCGCTACAGCCAACAGGCTCGATACCATACAGCCCGCGCTGCTCGACCGTATGGAGATCATCGAGATCTCTGGATATACGATGGAAGAAAAAGCAGAGATCGCTAAAAAATATTTGATCCCGAAACAAAAGTCTGAACACGGCATCAAAGTAAAAGACGTCAACATCAGTCAAAAAGCCTTGGTGAAAATTATCGAAGGATACACGCGCGAATCCGGTGTGCGGGCGTTGGAAAGAAAGATCGCAGCAGTGATCCGTTATGTAGCCAAGAGCATTGTATTAGAAGAAGAATATCCGAAAACGATCGAGCCAGGGCATTTATTCCAAATCCTGGGTGCGGAAGATTTTGACAAAGAAATTTATTCCAACGAAGAAATGGCCGGTGTAGTGCCAGGCCTTGCCTGGACAAGCGTAGGCGGAGAATTGCTTTATATTGAAGCAGGACTGAATCGTGGACATGGCAAGCTTTCTATTTCAGGTAAACTGGGAGAAGTGATGAAAGAATCCGCCACTGCAGCGCTTTCCTATTTGCGTTCGATCTCCGATTCATTAAATATAGATCATAAAATCTTTGATCAATTCGATCTGCACATCCACGTGCCAGCTGGCGCGGTGCCGAAAGATGGACCTTCTGCAGGGATCACAATGTTAACATCCCTGGCTTCTGTTTTTACGCAAAGAAAAGTAAAACAAAAACTGGCCATGACCGGCGAGATCACTCTGAAAGGAAAGGTACTTCCGGTGGGAGGGATCAAAGAAAAGATCCTGGCCGCGAAACGTGCAGGGATCAAAGAGATCGTGCTTTGTAAAAAAAATAAAAAAGACATAGACGATATTCCAGCTTCCTATTTGGACGGGCTACAATTCCACTATGTAGAAACTGCCGATGAAGTATTGAAGATCGCGTTGTTAAAAGAAAAAGTAAAAGCTCCGATGGATCTTAGTATTCGTGAGGAGAAAAAAAATGCTAAATAATAGATGCTAAATGCAGGATACGGATGCCAGATAATATTTTATCTGGCATCCGTTTTTTAATAACGAGCTCTACTTTTTGCTGGCGAAAATGGCAGCAAAAAAGAAATTTTATAAGCGGTCATTTTTAGTGAAAAAAGAACGGACCTACAAGAACCAAAACCATTGCTATGTTTATTATTACTATCCCCCAACGTATAAAGCGAGGATGCGAAGGTTTTAAAATCTTGTAAGCGGTTAATGGTATAAGAGATATTAGTATTAAAATAATTCCTCCCAAAAAGATCATTTTCGGAGAAATTAAAATATAATCATGGCGAGTATTTTTTACGATCTCAATACCTGCTGTGACAACAATACTTCCTCCCGAAATTATAAAACCCAGTCCTATCAAGAGTAATATAATTTGTCCTATTCTAAACTCAATATTTTCCATTTCAGGGTCATTAGTAATTCCTTTTGCCTGCAAGCAATCTCGTTCTAAAATTTAAAAAAAGCTATAAAAATATACGTCCCTCATTCTTGCTGTCATGCTCGAGTTGGCGTTCTCCTACTGGCGTCCTCGCCGGCAGGAACTTTGCAATGGAAGCTTTGACATATAAAATAATACAGGCTTTTTTTCGTTCGGTTCTTGAATGACAATCCAATAAATCTTAAGTTTAAGGCCGGATACTTTAAATTCCTTGAAAAAAGCCGCATTTATACTTTTTATCTTCATTATTCTCTGTGAAAAATCTTTTTCACAAACGGGAGGACGAAATTCCTTTGAATTCGTCAACATGCCCGGCAATGCGCATGTGGCGGCGCTTGGAGGCATCAACCTTTCTACTTATGACCGGGATGTAAATATGGTCTGGCAAAATCCAGCCTTGCTGCGCGATACAATGAATCGTCTATTGTCGGTAAACTATATTCCTTTCTTCGCTTCTATCAAAGGCGGTTCTATGACCTATGCGCATCCTTTCAAAAAGATTGGTACAATTGCGATGGGGATCCAATACATCAATTATGGAAGCATGGTAGAGCGCGACGAGTCGGGCAATGAACTCGGTACGTTTCGTCCGCAAGATGTTGCAATAATGGTATCCAAATCACATACGATCGGATTGTTCTCCTTGGGAGGCACACTTAAATACGTAGCCTCTTCTATTACTCCGGCTTACACTTCGTATGCCTTGATGATGGATGCCGGTGGAGTGTTCCGTCATCCTGTGCGCGATTTTACGGTAGGACTGGCTTTTAAAAATATTGGTTTTGCTATAAAAAAATACGATAAAAATGCACCAGCCCGCGCGCCATTTGATGTACAGCTTGGCGCTTCATACAAGCTCGAACATATTCCGCTTCGTTTTTCTCTTACCGCACATCATCTTTATAAATTTGACATCGTATATCTTGACTCTGCGCAGAACAAAAAATACGATCTGGATGGAAATGTGATCGAGCAGAAAAAAACATTTACAGACAAGGCCCTTCGTCATTTTGTGATCGGTACGGAATTACTTCTTACAAAAGGATTACACGCGCGCCTGGCTTATAATTTTCAACGTCGCCGTGAAATGCGCCTGGAAGATAAATCCGGTACCGCAGGATTTTCCTGGGGATTCATGCTAAAAATAAAAGCATTCGAATTTGATTTTGCCCGCTCCACCTACTCACTCGCCGGAGGCAAAAACTGGATCACCATTACCATGGATATGGGAAGGATGTTTGCTAAGAACTAGAACTTATATTCTCATGGCTTCGCAGTAGCAGGCCAGGTAAAATCCAAGCCTTAACTGTTTTCTTACTGGTATCCGGCATCTGGCCTCCGGGAGGCCTGGTAACGAAAGGTAGGGTATAAGACATTAAAACCGTTTAATAAAAAACTAATTTTGAATTTAAACAGTCCAACCGTATCTTTGTTTAGATGAAGAAAATTGTCGCCATATTCTTTGCTTTCCTGATTTTGCTGCAATGCAGCATTAAAACAGGGATTGTGGCTTATTTTCATCTTAATCAAAAATACATTGCGGAAACGCTTTGTGAAAATAAAAATAATGTTTCCATGCATTGCAAAGGAAAATGTTATTTGAAGAAGAAATTAAAAGAACAAGACAAACAGGAATCCAAACTGGCGTCTATTCTTAAAGAGCTTAAAGACTGCACAGGCTTATTATCTTCTTTTGTTTCTTTTTCTATCAAGCCTTTGCAACCTGTGGCCGAGTCAGGAAAGTCTTTTTATTTGATTTCTTATTTTTCTTTTCCGCTTTCGGAGATCCTACAACCCCCGCAATCATAGTGTTGAGCGTGAGTATTGAGTCCTGATAATTAAGTTTATTTCCGGACTAATAACTCTCTGCTATCTGATTTTCCCAATTATAATTTGATAAAGAATACTACAGAAATTGTAGGGTGAATGTTGATCATTTATCGACATCATCCGGGCAAGCGTATATTCTGTATTGTCTTAAGTAAAACATGAATCTTGTAAAAAATAAATTACAGTTTCTTCTGCTTGTCATTGCTTTGTGCTGTCAACACTGCACTTATCGGAATGTAGAAGACATACACCCCAATAATGTATGTACCCAAACATTGCCCGATACAGTGTCTTTTAGCAGGGATATACAACCAATCCTTACTAATAATTGTAGCCTTTCAGGCTGTCACTCCGGAAATAATCCGGAGGGAAATTTCAATCTGGAAGCCGGCAAATCTTATGCGGAGCTAATGCAGCATGGAAGCGGATACGTAGATACGATCAATCCCAGATATAGTGTAGTCTATAGCGAGCTTGTATCTCAATCCAATCCAATGCCGCCTATGGGTCGTTTGGATCAGTGTAGCATTGATCTGATTGAAAAGTGGATGAAACAAAAGGCAAAAAATAATTAAAGCATGTCATGCTTACTATTTGCGTCGGCTAAACAAAAAGATCCTACGATGAAAAAAATAAAAAGTCTGCTGTTGATCCTGTTGCTTTGGTGCTTCATGCCAAAACAATTAACAGCACAAGATACTATTGCCTGTACCAATTGTGGCTGCGATCATGATCGTCCGGATTTTCATGCACCGATAGGAGTAATGATCGATCATATTCATGAGCCGCGTCAATGGATGGTTTCGTACCGCTATATGGGAATGTATATGAATGGTAATTTGAGAGGCTCCGAAAGAATTTCCCAAAATGATATTTACCAAAACTATATCATGAGCTCCGATCGAATGAACATGCAGATGCACATGTTGATGGCCATGTACGGATTGAGCAGAAAAATAACTTTAATGGGAATGCTCAACTATGTAAATAATTCTATGAACATGTCTATGATGATGTACGGTATGATGGATATGTCAACTATGAGTATGATGGATATGTCGGATACGAAGATGACCGCGACTTCGAGGACTTCGGGGTTTGGCGATACAAAATTATATATACTCTATTCTTTGTATAAAGGCGACAATCATCAACTGTTGCTCAGCGGAGGCCTGAGCCTGCCTACAGGAAATATTTCTCTTAGCGGTACGAATATGATGGGCGAGCGGCAGCGCTATCCCTATTGCATGCAGCTGGGAACTGGCTCCTACAGCGTACTTCCCGGACTCACCTACACGGGGCAGAGTAATATTTTCTCCTGGGGATTACAAGTCACCGGTGATGTAAAAACTAATTACAACAAAGCAGGCTATAAATTAGGAAACGAGTTTATAGCCACCGGTTGGATTGCACACAATTGGAATAAATGGATCAGCAATTCGATCCGGGTTAACAGCGATGCTTTAGGAAAGATCAATGGATACGATCCTCTTATTGCGTTATACAGAACAACCGAAACCGATGCAGATGTGACAAACACTGGTGCTTATAGGACTAGCGCTTTTGCTGGGGTAAACATTTTAATCCCCAAAGGTTTTCTGGAAGGAAATCGAATAGGATTGGAAGTAGGAATTCCTGTTTATCAATATGTAAACGGAATTCAAATGAATACCAAAGCATATATTAATGCCGGCTGGCAGTATGCTTTTTAAGTTTAATAATTTCAAAAAAAACGATTATCACAATTATGAAAACAATAATTATAAAAATAAATCTACTCTTCATGGCTGCTGTGCTATTACTGGTTGCCGGGTGTAAAAAATCTAAAAATTCCGACGACGAACAACTTCAAACTTCGGTAGTAAAGGGGCCGCTTTATTTTCACCTCCATACTTATATTGACGACATCACCGAAGTAGATGGATATAATATCGTTTATACACGCGATGATGGACGCAAGATCTCTGTAAGCAAGGCACAGCTTTATCTTTCCGATATCCAGCTTGTGAAATCAGATGGCTCGTTTTATTCTTTGGAGGATACGATTGTGCTTAAAACATTTGATACCGAAACTTACTTTGTAGCCAATGTTCCCGCCGGTCAGTACAAATCAATTCGTTTCAGTGTGGGTCTCGACCCGATTGAAAATTCCAAAACTCCTACAACCTCGAGCCCTTCTATGCTGCGGGATTCCTCCATGTGGTTTACCAATATTGCAACGCAGAATAATTATGTTTTTGTAAACTTCCAGGGAAAAATAGACACTACTGTAAATGCCAACGGCACGGTTCCACAGATGCAGCCGTTCTCTTATAAACTTGGTACAAACGCGAATTACAAGCAAGTGAGTATGCCTACTAAAAATTACACGGTAATCTCTAATCAAGTCACTTACGTACATCTCCTTGTCAACTACAGCAAATTATTCAACGGCGTTAATCTCCGCGACGAAAATAATCTTTCCGTAAACAGCATTTCCGATAATGCTTCAGGCATTGCCACTACTATTGCAAATAACATCCCCGCTATGTTTGATTACGAGGAATAATGAATCCTCTAGTAAAAATGAGAAAAACAATTACGATCGTACTACTGCTGGCAATCCTAGTTCATGGGAACAGACGTATGATCATCCTTGCTTTTTACGATGTAAACAAAGATTATATAGCTCAGAATATTTGTGAAAATCGTAATAAACCTGGTCAATGTTGTCAGGGAAAATGTTATCTCGAGAACGCGCTAAAAAAAGAGCAGAAGAACGAAACACAACGCTTTCCTGAAAAAGAAAGATCTGAAATTTTGTGGCTTCCTCTACTGTCAATAGAAGAGTATTCTTTTCTTCGATACAAAAAGTTGATTAAAAATTTCAGCCATTATTTCAGCTATTATTTTTTTGTATTTGCTGTAGCTTTCTTTCATCCGCCTTGCCAGACATGCCTTATATAATTTATCCGGAAAATTTCCTTACAGGATAAATCTTTTTCCATGTCAAATCATTAACAAACTTATTACAGCAATGAAATTAAAAATCTATACCAAAACGATCTATATCAGTTTTCTTCTTTTTTCGATTACAATAATACCGATTACTTCTTTTGCACATTGGACTTCAAAAGGCCCTTTTGTAGGAGGGAATATCACTTGTTTTACAATTGCCGATACTCTCTTGTATGCAGGCTCTGCCACTGGAGGCGTGTATTGGAGCAAGACCCAGGCGCTCACAGCATGGTCATACGCAAACTACACAGGTCTTACTTCTCCGCATGTAAGCGCCCTTACTTCTATTGGCCTCAGCTCTTCCACTTCTGGAATGAAGATCATTGCCGGTACCTCCGATGGAGGAATATTTGTCTCAAAAGACAAAGGAACAAGTTGGAGCGCTTCCAACAGCGGCCTTACCAATACCAATATTACAGCATTGATCACGGTTGGACAGTACCTATTCGCAGGTACAAACGGTGCAGGTATTTTTGTTAGTTCAGACTCCGCGAAAACATGGACATCTGCCAACTCCGGAGTTAATACAAGTTATGCGATCACAAGCTTTGCAACTAATGGAACCGTGATAGTAGCCGGAACCGATGGAGGAGGTGTATTTGCCAGTATCAACAATGGAGGCTCGTGGACAGCAGCAAACACAGGACTTACAGACCTTTCAGTAAATGCATTGGCAGTTTCAGGCACTTCTATTTTCGCAGGTACTGACAACGGAATTTTTACCGCCAATGTGAACACTCCGGTATGGAGCCAGGCCAATACAGGCTTGAGCAATACTATTATAAATGGATTTACAACAAATGCAGGCCTTGTGTATGCCGCTACAAATGCCGGCGTCTATACAAGCCCGGATGCAAGTGTTTCCTGGACGGCAGCAAACACCGGACTTGTAGATACTGTGAATGCCGTTGTTGTTTTTAATAATAAACTATACGCCGGAAACTTTAAGAGAGGAATATACAGAAGCACTTCACTTTCTACGATCAGTTGGTCAATGTTCAATCTTGGTTTTAATAATCTTGATACCTACGCTGTTTATAATTCCGGCAATCTCGTGATTGTAGCAACTAATTTAGGTCTTTACGTAAGCCGCGACCTTGCTGCTTCTTATCAAAGTGCTAACAGCAATCTTACAGACAGCCTGCATATAACCAGTCTTACTTTTGCAGGTACAAAATTATATGTAGCCACTCAATATGGCGGGGTATTCGTAAGCGCTGATACAGGAAAGTCCTGGGCAACGGCCAATACAGGTCTTCAGATGAACATCAAAAAGATCATCGCTACCAACTCTACGCTTATAGCGGTTGCTGGCAATGGAGCAGTTTACTACACTCCGCAGGCTTCTATTAACTGGACGATCGCTTCAGGAGTATACCCCGGAGCTGATGTTACTTCGCTCGCTACAGATGGCACCACTACTTTCCTTGGCACCAATGGCCATGGTGTTTACGTAACTGCCGATAGCTATACTTGGACCGCCTTTAATACCGGCCTTAGCAATACCAACGTGACTTCTCTGGCTGTGCAGGGTACGAATGTATTTGCCGCTACAAATGGCGATGGTATTTTTATTAGTCCGGTAGCATCAGCATCCTGGACTGCAGTAAACAATGGATTGCCTACGTTGAACATTTTATCTTTATGTTCTGCCGGACAATACCTGGCGGCGGGCTATAAGGGAGGAGTGTACATCACAACAAGCAATGGGGCGCAATGGGCTGCTCCTAATGTGTTGTTGTATATACCTGACTATGCCGATGTATATGCAATTTCTTTTTCAGCATCCAGCACAAGGATCTTTGCAGCTACACCTTCTAATACTATTTATTCAAATAATATTTCGGAATTGCCCATTACTGCAATACAAAATCCGGTTAGCAATTCTATCGGTACGATTGCGATTAGTCCTAATCCTAATACAGGTAATTTTAAGTTAGATCTGGAAGATGTAAAAGGACAGATCTACAATATTATAATTTATGATCATTCAGGAAAACAAGTAAGAAGGTTGGCAAACGATACAGAACAAATAGTAAGCTATTTTCAAAAAGGAATGTATTACATTCAAATCATAACAGATAAAGGTGCCGGTACTCAGAAAATGATTGTGGAGTAATGTTTGAATTTATATTCGGTTAAAAGTTCAGCCTGGAATCAATAATGATTCCAGGCTGAACTTTTTTAATGATTACAAGTATCACCTTTCGTTTCTGTTTTTTTCTCTTGCTCTACTTCTTCTTTTTCCTTTTCGGAAAGATCGTCGTATAACGCAGAGAGATCAGGCTGTCCGGCGTCTACCCAGCAAGTATACCAAAGACTTCCTACAAAAAGAATCGAAGCGCGCATTCTTCTTTCCACTTGCCCGTGGAGCTGGCGATGATAGGCATTTGCGTAGGCTTCGGAATACATTTTAACAGTAACGCCATTACGTTCTTCAAAAGCATATTTCTTATCTTCCGGAAAAGAAGCATTCAGTTCTTTTTCAAAAAGCAATACGCTGTCGACAGCAGCATGTGCAAGTGATACACATTGCCAGGCCGCGTCTGATACATTTTCCAGGTATAATGCTTTTCCCGTAAAGAAATCATACTCTTCATAAAAAAGCTCAGGTAGTCTGGATTCCCAGAAACCATGTATACCATGCTGGTTCGTAAGTTGCCCGTTGTAATTGGAAGTAGTATGCAAAGGCACATTAGCATCCGCAGCATAATGCCCAAGGTCTGCAGAGAGCCGTAAAATTCTGCTTATTGATTTTTGACGAAACGCTTCTGTGAGCTGGTATTTGATATGTTGTATATGCCAGGGCACAATCCCATGTTTGAGAAGAGAATCTTCAGAGAATTTTGCAACGGCTTCTTTCCAATAAGAAGGAATCGCGGTTGTATCCGGATAAGCATCGAGATCGATATAGTGGCGGCAGGCTTCTTCACGTATCACGTTGCGCCGCTTGTCGGGGTTTACAGCATTGTGTATGATAAATTCATGATGTTTTTTGTAAAAGCCAAACAGCTCAGGAGGAAGTGTAAATATGGCGAGCTTGTTAATTTCTTTGTGTGCAAAAAATCCCCAGGCGAATGAGTTGAAAGGGGAAAAAACAAATACGATCATCAAAAAGTGAAAAGTAGGTTTCATAATTATAAAAATAAATTTTTAAAAAAATATAAAAACAAGTATACTTGTAGAATAAATAATCTCCAAATCCAAAGTAAAATAGCTATGAAAAAAAATCTCTTAAGAGCCAGTCTTGGCATCTTCGTACTATCATGTGTGTTAGTTGTTTTTTCCTGCAAGAAAAAAGATGATCCAAAACCATTGGATCAACAAACGAACAACAATACAAATAATAACACTTCCAATACTTCTCCAACCTTTGTATCTTCTATTTCGAGCAAATGGATTGTGGGCGATGGGAGTGCTAAAATAAGCGCCGTTAATGCAAATACGAGTGGATACAACTCATTCGAATTTACGAACGGTTATACCTATATCATTACCAAAACCGATGGTACATTTCTTACCGGAACCTACACAGCGGATTCTGTACATAAGCAAATCACGCTTGCGAACTGTGGTGTGGTAACGATCACCCAGAAAACGGGGAACCAAATGAACTTCACTTTAAGACTGACGGGTACGTCTACGGATGTTACGCTCTTCACTACCCAAACGTCCGTTTCTATAGCTTCCGATATTCGTACAGATTCATTGTGCCAGACCTGGGTTATGGTAACTATGTATATGAATGGAGTAGAAAATACTCAGACTAAAAATGCTATTGTAGCTGGAACTGCCAAAGCTACTGTGATTATTACAAAGGCCGGAACGTTTATGACAATACAAGAGATCTCCGGAAGCCCGACACAATACGCCACTGGTACCTGGAGCTGGAGTGATGGCACTGAAACTACCTTTTGCAAAGGTACTACCAGTCCTTGTACTGCCGACAGAGCTGTATTTGCCGACGGGTTATTTTATCATATTTACACGCAGGGAAACACCACATTTGAAGAAGTTTATCAATTACAAGCAGTTAATTAGCTGTAAATCAATGGATGTAAAGTTAATTAATTTGATTTACAGGTATTTTTGGATTTAATAAAAAAATACCTACCTTTGCATTCCATTAAAATTGATTGAACAGTAAATAATTATAATACAATGGCTAATCACAAATCTGCATTAAAAAGAATCAGAGGCAACGAGGCTAAAAGATTAAGAAACAGATACCAGTTGAAAACTGCGCGTACTGTACTTAAAAAAGTAAGAACTGCTACTGATAAAAAAGCGGCTACTGAGCTTTTCCAAAAAGCACAGAGCATGTTGGATAAACTTGTTAAGAATGGTGTTATTCACAAAAACAACGCATCCAATAAAAAATCAGGATTAGCTAATCTGGTAGCTGGCTTGAAATAATTTATATTAAATTCTTATATTGAAGCCTTATGGAAATTTTTCCATAAGGCTTTATTTTTATTCTTTCACAACCAATTTTTTAATTTTTATTTTTATGAACAGCTATTCAAAAAATAATTTTTCGATCAAGCAATGGGCAGAAGAAGATAGACCAAGAGAAAAACTCATGTTAAAAGGCAAGGTAGCTTTGTCAGACGCCGAATTAATCGCTATTCTGATAGGTTCGGGCAACGATGAAATGTCTGCTGTAGAGCTCTCACGTCTAATGCTCAATACCGTCAACAATGATCTGGGCGAGCTCTCAAAGCTTTCGGTAGATGAATTTAAAAAATTCAGAGGCATCGGAGAAGCCAAAGCGCTTTCCATTATTAGCGCATTGGAACTGGGTAGGAGGCGCAAGGCTACTGATCCACACAAAAAAGAAAAAATAAATTCTTCCAAAGATCTTTACGATCTCATGAAACCACATTTGATGGATCTTATCCATGAAGAATTCTGGATCGTGCTTTTGAATAGAGCCAACCAGGTATTAAAGAAAAAAGTGATCAGCACAGGAGGAATTTCCGGTACGATCGCAGATCCTAAATTGATTTTTAAAACAGCTTTGGAAAATCTGGCCAGCGCTGTTATCTTAGTACATAATCATCCCTCCGGCAATAAAAATCCCAGCGATGCCGATCTCGTGCTGACCAGAAAAATAAAGGATGCTGGAAAATTGTTGGAGATCCCGGTGCTTGATCATTTAATTTATACAGAAAACGATTATTATAGTTTTGCAGATGAAGGTAGGATCTTATAAAATAAAAACAAGAAATCTGATCGTCACAGGAATTATTATCTCCGTAGGGTTTATCCTCACTTCCGTGATCAAAAGCGGGCTGCAGGATCGGTACGAACAGGATATTGAAAATTTTCGCAAACAGAAAAACGATCATTTCAAAACAGCCAATAATTCGCCTATAGAAGATCAAATTAATTTTAAGGAACTTCATTATTACCCCGCCGATAAAAAATTCAGATCAAGGGCAAAGCTGATCATGATCAAGGATTCTTCTTTTATAAAGATGGTAAGCAACGATGGAGAACGCAATAAATACTGGCGTCACGCATTTGCAGTCATTGATATAAACGATAAAAAAGATACACTCACCATATTTAGAAAAGCTTCTTTAAAAGCTGAGGATAAGCATTATTTTGTTCCGTTTTACGATGAGACCAATGGAACGGAAACCTATACCGGAGGCCGCTATATGGACCTGGAACTTCGTGATACTATCAGTTTGATCATTGATTTTAATCTTGCTTACAATCCTTATTGCGTCTACAACTATCGTTTCAGCTGTCCTGTACCTCCAAAAGAAAATAAGCTAAGTATGCCGATTGAAGCAGGGGAAAAAATGTTCTACAAATAAATTGAGTTATGAATGTTGAATTATGAATTAAGCAATGAACTATTTCAATTCATAACTCATAATTCAACATTCATAATTTATTAAAGAAGTTTCTTAATAATATCATCCACACTCACACCTTCTGCTTCTGCCTTGAAATTTCTTACTACGCGGTGTCTTAAGATCGGAAGAGCGATTGCTTTTATATCTTCAATGTCAGGAGAATATTTGTTGTTGAGCAAAGCATTGCATTTAGCACCCAACACCAGGAATTGTGAGGCGCGCGGGCCTGCTCCCCATTCGAGATAAGTATTGGTAATAGATGCGGCAAGTTCACTTCCTGGTCTGGTTTTATGCACCAGCTGCACAGCATACTCGATCACATTATCGGCTACAGGAACTTTTCTCACTAGTTCTTGGAACATCGTGATCTCCTCCGCATTCAGCACAGGATTTACAACAGCACTGTAATTTGAGGTGGTATTTTTAACCACGTTTACTTCTTCCAGGTAACTTGGATAATCAAGCTTCAGGTTAAACATAAAACGGTCGAGCTGCGCTTCGGGTAGGGGATAGGTACCTTCTTGTTCAATTGGGTTTTGTGTAGCCAATACAAAGAAAGGTTTATCGAGTTTATAAATTTGTCCGGCAATAGTCACCGATTGTTCCTGCATTGCTTCCAGCAAGGCTGCCTGTGTTTTAGGCGGAGTACGGTTGATCTCGTCTGCAAGAATGATGTTGGCGAAAATAGGACCTTTTACAAATTTAAAATTGCGATTAGTATCAAGGGTTTCCGAACCCAGGATATCCGAAGGCATCAGATCGGGAGTGAATTGGATACGTTTGAAATCCAAATGAAGAGCTTTGGAAATGGTATTGATCAATAATGTTTTGGCAAGACCGGGAACACCTACAAGCAGACAATGGCCTTGACAGAAAACAGCAGTAAGGATAAGCTTTACTGCTTCTTCCTGTCCTACGATCACTTTAGAAATTTCAGCTTTTAATTTTTTATTCGCTTCAAAAAGAGCATTGGCGGCTTCTACGTCCGAGGTGAATTTTTCCATTATATTTATTGAGCTTGTAAGATCTGACAATGTTTGTAATCCTTGTGAATGTCAATATAGACTTCTCCTTTTGTTTTATCAAACCATTCGTTGATGGCGTTGTTCTTTTTCTCTTCCTGTGTAGCGGTAAGAATTTTTTGATAATCGTCGTTGAGATTTGCCTGGTGCGGAGGGATCTTAGATTTGAAATAAACAATACGCATCGCTTCTACACCGTCTTCCATTTGATAAACAAAAGGCTTGGTAATTGTTCCGGCATGCATTGTATCAACTACGAAAAATAAGGCGGGATCAACATTCTCCAAAGGAATTCTGGTGTCGCCGGTACTTTGGTCCTGGAACATACCTCCGTTATTACTGGTAGCTTTATCATCGGAAAGCTCTTTCGCAGCTTTTTCAAAAGCAATCTTTCCCGCGAGGATAGCGGTTCTCAGGCTGTCGAGGTATTCTCCGGAAGCAGAAATATCTTTTTGTGAAGAAGTAGCTTTAATCAGGATATGACGTGAGTTGTACTCATTCCCTTTACGACCCAGGAGTTGAATGATGTGGTATCCGAATTCACTTTCTACGATCTGCGAAGTCTCACCCTGCTTTAGTTTCAGTGCTGCTGCTTCGTAAGGTGGTACAAGGTCTCCTTTGTTGAAGAAGCCTAGCTCACCGCAAAGTTTTGCAGAACCCGGATCTTCAGAGTAGATCTTTGCAAGCTCACAGAAATCTTCTCCATTGATGATCCGCTGGCGGATCTCTTCTAATTTTTTGCGTGCAAGCGATTTTTGATTTTTACTTACAAAAGCTTTCTTCACGATCTGGCCTACTTCTATTTCCGTAGAAAAATAAGGCAGACTATCTTTAGGAATTCCGTTGTAGAATTTTTTAACATCACCAGGCGTCACTTTGATTTTATTGGTGATGTTGTCCTGCATTTTCTGAATGATCATCTGCTCTTTCACTTGCTTGCGCAAATCCGTTTTCAGATCATCGACGGATTTTCCATAATATTGTTCCAGGCGATCGGCACCACCTACTTGCGCGATGAAATATTGCATTCTTCTGTCGAGCTGTTCGTCTACTGCAGAGCGCTCTACTACTACTGAGTCAATATCTGCTTTGGCGAGAAGAAGTTTATTGATGATAAGTGTTTCCAATACTTTGCATTCAATGTTTTCCGGTGCCGCGCCTTCCAGGTTTGCTTTGAATTGTTCATAGGCAATATCAAGCTCTGATTGAAGCACAATGTAGTTGTCTACTTTCGCAATGATCCTGTCCAATACCCGTGCATTGTCCAACATTTGTGCCTGCACTTCGGTGATCATAAGAAATAGTATTCCAAAAAGGATGGAAGTTCTATATAAAAAACATTTCATGAAACGGTTCATTACCTGTTAACGCCTTAAGCTTCTATAAAGTACGAATATACAATTTTAAATTCTGAATTACGACTATTCGCTTAACCAAACCTATAAGGTTTTAAGATTTCATACCATCAAAATATATTCAACAGACCATATAGGTTTGACAGATAGTCAAAATCTTGAATTTAAATTAAAAGAAGAAGCCTACATGTTTTTCACATGGAGGCTTCTGTAATGCGGGTAGAATTTTAGTTTATTTTTTTATAAGCTTCTGAAGTTCTTGTTCATTCACTGTTACAGGATATTTCTTTTTCAGTTCAGCGATCCATTCTTTTTCAAGATAGGTCTGATAGTCTGAAATAGCCAGCCCGCGTGCTTCTTCAAATGTCTTGTTTCTGGCGGTCTCAATTTTGTTAATGACAATGTAATTGATGCGACCGTCTTGTTTTATGGTATACGTACCTGATTTCCATTCTACAGAGTCGAGAATTGCTTGTTCGCCTTTTTGAAACAGGCCATCGGTTACTTGCAGGGTCAGTGGTGTTTTTTCGTTAAACTGAGCTTCAAGCGCTTTTTTCGAAGTAGAGTAGAATGTGAAAGTCACTTGTCTGTCAGCGTCTTTTTCAGCAGATGTTTTTCTTTGAGCCGCTTTGCCAAGATCTTTGGTGATGATCCTATGCGGATCGATCGCGCGCTCTACCAGGTATGCCTTTATAGAATCGGCGCGTGCTTTGGAAAGGCTGGCTGCTTCTCCAAATTCTCTTCCTCCACCTAATTCCAGTACCATCGATTTGTCTTTAAGCATCGGGCCAATGGCCTGGTTAATTTTCTTTTTCAGATCACTGTCCAGATCAACTTTATTGGCAGGGAAACGAACGGGTTGAATATTTGGCTCTTTTACCAGGAATTTGTCTTTTCCTAATTCCTGTTTCAGTTTATCCAATGTTTGCTGATCGGCTACATTATAGATCGTAGCTTGTGCACGGGTGCTCCAGGTATAGTTGTTATTGTTTTCTTTGAAAAACTTTTTCAATCCTGCAGTATCTTCGATCGCTTTTGACCATACCTTGTCATCCATCAGTTGGAAAAGCAGGATCCCGTCGCGGTATTCTCTTACCAGCATTTTGTAGTCCAGGTATTTTTCTTCAAGGTGATTTTCTTCGTATGAAAGAAGTTTGCTATTGCTGTAATCTTTGTAAAGATTTCTCATGTACTGAGCAGGAGAAATATTTTTACGTGGCTTCTGCGTAGTTTTTACGTAAGCAAAGAAATCGGCGGTAGTATATTTTTCATTTTTGATGGTAAACAAAGTCTGATTTGTTTTTTCATCTGTGGTTTTTGAAAAACTTCCCTGGATCAGGGTGCTATCGGCCATAGAAATAGCGGCGTCTACAGCTTTTGGATATTCTACAAAATTATCTTCTTTTTTAAGTCTTTGCAGAAGCACTGTTTTATTTAGCTCCGAGCGGGAATCTTTGGCTACTTTCGATTTGATGGTCGGCTCAAGCTCTTCGTAGGTTTCCAGTTTTTTCTTTTCCAGTAATTTGATGATATGCCATCCGTAAGGAGTTTGTACCGGTTCGGAAATATCACCCGGATTTACCAGTTTAAATGAAGCTTCTTCAAAGCTAGGAATCATACGGCCTGTAGAGAACCAAGGCAATTCACCTGCGTGGGTTTTAGAATTTACATCATCAGAAAATTGACTCACCATTGCTTCCCATTTTTCTCCTGATTTTAATTTTTTGTAGATCTCATCAATTTTTTGTTTAGCAGCCAATGAATCGGCAACAGGAAGGCCGCTGGTGGCGCGCACCATGATATGGGCTACGTGTACCTGACCTTGTGAAGGTCTGCGGTTGTTTACCTTCAGAATATGATAACCAAAACGGGTTCTTACCGGGTTGGAAATTTCTCCTACTTTGGTTTTGTAGGCAGCATCTTCAAAAGGATACACCATTTGAAGCGCAGTGAAGTAACCCAGGTTTCCTTTGTTATTTTTCGCCGACGGATCTTGAGAATATTGCACCGCAAGTTTTCCAAAATCTTCTCCTGCTACTGCCTTCTGACGAATCTCAACGATTTTGTTGTAAGCAATCAACGTATCTTTCGGATCGGCATCAGGACCGACTTCGATCAGGATATGAGAGGCATTGACCTCTTCTTTCATACGCTCATACGCTTCGCGGCAGAGTTGGTCGGTAACGCCTTTCTCTGTCAGGTAAGGTTGTGCAAGCTGTTTGCGATAACCTTCCAGTTCTTTTTTAAACGCAGCAGTAGTATCCAAACCCATTACTTCAGCTTCTTTTACTTTAAGACGGAAATTGGTGTAAAGATCCAAATATTCCTTTAAGCTTTGACTGGTATAGGCGTCAGGCGTATTGGCGTTGTTTTTTTTGTATACATACTCAAACTCGGGAGTGTAAATATTATTGTCGCCAAATTTAGCCAGCACCGGTTGATTCGACGCGGTAGAAGTTTTGGAAGTGCTGGAAGATTTGCTTACAGAAGTTTGTTGAGAAGACTTGCAGCCAGCCCACAAAAGAGCCGATGCAATCAGTAGAAAATTTATGTGTTTCATGTTCTTTGAAAAATGTTAACAATCATTAACAGGGTGCAATTTTACATATTTTCGGTGTAAAATAAAATCAATTGGAAGGCTTAACGGGCTTGTTCTGTGCATTTAAAACCGTGATAACAGAAGTTTAGTATATAGAACTGTGTAAAGGGTTGAAGTTCATATACATAAATATTCTTCAAGAAAAAATGAAAGAATGTTTTAGTTGAAAAAAAATCCTTCGTATTCAGCATCTATGGCGCGATTCGGTATCTTTGCCCGCGATGACTTTACCTGGTAAACTATATCTTATTCCTACTGTGCTTGCAGAGCATACAGCTGAAAACGTGCTGTCACCGCAGATCCGTGAGATCATTCTGCATACAGATTTTTATTTCGCTGAAGAACTAAGAACTGCGAGGCGTTTCATCAGCTCATTGAAAACAGGCAAACCTATTGAGAGTCTCACAATGTTTGAACTCAATAAAGACACGAGCAAAGATACTTTTCGCAAAGACTTTGACTCTATTCCTCAAGGTGTAAACATAGGAATTCTCTCTGAGGCAGGCTGTCCGGGCGTTGCAGACCCAGGTGCGATGGCCGTAGCGCACGCACACAAAATCAATATGGAAGTAGTGCCCCTGGTAGGTCCTTCCAGTATCTTGCTTGCTTTGATGGGTTCGGGTTTTAACGGACAGTCTTTTTGTTTCCACGGTTATTTGCCGATCGATAAAAATGAGAAGATCAAAGTGATCAAAGCGATGGAGAAGGATTCCAAGATCAAAAACCAGACGCAGCTTTTTATTGAAACGCCATATCGCAATATGAAAATGCTGGAAGAGATCCTACCAGCGCTTCACCCAGAAACCCAATTTTGCATTGCGGCCGATCTTACGGCGGAAACACAGTTCCTCAAAACAAAAAAGGTAAAGGACTGGCCCCAGCATTTGCCGGATATTCATAAAAAGCCTGCTATTTTTCTTTTGCAGTCATAGAATTGGCCAATATGAAGTATAAATAGAGAGCGAAAATCAGCCTGGACATAAAAAACAATGAGTAGTAATTTTGAGTACCTCCACACTCATCATTCACACCCGATGCTGATTTTTTATGGGGGTAAAAGCGTACAATTTTCTTACACTTAGTACGCTTGCTATTTAAAATAACTACATCTTATAAGAACCCATTAATTTGCAGAAATCCATTCTTTCCGGTGGCGAGCTAACGGTATAAAGCCCGGTTATTCAACAGTTAAATCACCTTCCTTTCACAAAATAAAAAAGCCGCTTTGTGGCTTCTATTGCCAAGCATTTATTATTTAAACTAATGGACCTTGTCTAATGAGCAGACCAGGCTGTAGCACAGAAGCAAGAAGCTTTTTAAAAGGATTTGCCGAGCGTAAAACAGCCGGTATAAGAGCTTAGACAAGAAAGGAATTTAATCTCTAAAAATAATCGAATGAAATTACTATTGAAAGGAGTGTGCACGGCGTTGGCATCGGTATTTTTTTGTGTTGGGTCTTTTGTTTACGGGCAATCTTTTGTGTCGGTAAAAGGAAAAGACATTGTAGATCCGCAAGGGAATAAAATTATTTTGAAAGGAACAAACCTCGGCAACTGGTTGGTACCGGAAGGATATATGTTCAAATTCGGCGATGTAAATTCACCTGCCGCGATCGACAAAGTTTTCCGCGAACTGATCGGACCGGAAGAGACGGTAAAGTTTTGGAACAAATACCTGGACGCTTACATCACCGAAGAAGATATCCTATACATCAAGAAAACCGGCGCCAATCATATTCGCCTTCCTTTTCATTATAAATTATTTACCTCCGAAGATTATCTGAATGGAGAAAATAAAGGATTCCTGTACATGGATAGAGTAGTGAACTGGTGCACCAAAGCCGGGCTCTGGGTGCAGCTGGATATGCACTGTGCACCGGGTGGACAAACGGGTGACAATATCGACGATAGCGAAGGATATCCCTTTTTATTTGAAAGCGATTCTGCACAAAAACAAACGATCGAGATATGGAGAAAAATTGCAGCGCGTTATAAAGACAACACCACGGTGTTAGGCTATGATTTACTCAACGAACCGATCGCGCATTATTTTTCAAACAAAGAAGAGTTGAATAAAAAGCTAGAACCACTCTATAAGCAGATCGTAGCTGCGATCCGTGAGTCGGATAAGAATCACCTGATCTTCCTGGGCGGAGCGCAGTGGGATACAAACTTCGGAGTCTTCGGCGCTCCGTTTGATTCCAAGCTGGTATATACTTTTCATAAATACTGGATGCCGGTGACAGAAGGGGAGATCATGAGTTATCTTGAGTTTAGAAAAAAATATAATGTGCCTTTGTACCTTGGAGAGTCCGGTGAGAACACAGATGAATGGGTAAACAGTTTCCGCGAATTGCTGGAAAAAAATGAGATCAGCTGGTGTTTCTGGCCTTATAAAAAGATGAAGAATACTAAGGGAGTTATGAATTTCAAAGAGCCGGAATCATATCCACTCATTGTATCCTACGCTGTTTGCGACCGCAGCCGCTATTCCAATATCCGTTCCCATCGTCCGGATATTGCAAAAGTAAAAATTGCATTGAATGAGTTTGTAGAAAATTCAAAATTCAAAAATTGTTTTCCCAACGAAGGTTATGTGAAAGCCCTGGGGTTGAAGCCTTAAAAACACTCACTACTGTTACTGTTGCTCTTGCTGTCCTGCAGCTTATTACGTAGGGACAGCAAGAGCAATAGCAACAGTAATGAGTTTGGAAATAGTGGTAGAGCAAACGGCTGCAGGCACTTTTCGGTAGGTGTTTTGTGGCCGTTTCGTTATTTGGAAGTTCAGGTTACAAGCCTTATAATTACACGGCATCCGGTACCTCGTATCTTATTAAAGCTTGTAAATCAATAATATGCCATATCCCAGAACTATATTTTCTTTTTGTATTAAATTCCCTTAATTTCGCAATCGCCTTTATATAATTTAAAATTCATAATTCAACATTTATAATTTAAAAGTATGCCTTATTTATTTACTTCCGAATCGGTATCCGAAGGACATCCTGACAAAGTAGCCGACCAGATTTCAGACGCTCTTATAGATAACTTTCTCGCTTTCGACGCTTCTTCTAAAGTAGCTTGCGAAACGCTTGTAACAACCGGACAGGTGATCCTTGCTGGTGAAGTGAAATCCAAGGCTAGCCTTGATGTACAAAAGATTGCGCGCCAGGTGATCGAGAAGATTGGGTATACAAAATCGGAGTACATGTTTGAAGCAAATTCCTGCGGTGTCCTTTCTGCGATTCACGAACAATCTGCCGACATCAACCAAGGTGTAGAAAGAAAAAATCCTGAAGAACAGGGAGCGGGTGACCAGGGAATGATGTTTGGGTATGCTACCAAAGAAACCGATAACTACATGCCATTGGCGCTTGACCTGGCTCACAAACTTCTTTTGGAGCTTGCAGTGTTGAGAAGAGAAAACAAAGAGATCAAATACCTGCGCCCGGATGCTAAATCTCAGGTGACTATAGAATATTCAGACGACAACACCCCTGTCCGTATTGATACTATCGTGATCTCTACACAGCACGATGACTTTGATGTTGATGAGAAAATGCTGGCTAAGATTAAACAAGATGTGATCAACATTTTGATCCCAAGAGTAAAGGCTCAGCTGAAACCAGAACTTCAAAAATTATTTACTGATAAGATCACGTACCACATCAACCCTACAGGGAAATTTGTGATCGGTGGTCCGCATGGCGATACCGGCCTTACAGGAAGAAAGATCATCGTAGATACCTACGGTGGAAAAGGAGCACACGGTGGTGGAGCATTCTCCGGAAAAGATCCTTCTAAGGTAGACCGTTCGGCTGCATACGCTACTCGTCACATCGCGAAAAACCTGGTAGCTGCAGGTCTATGCGACGAAGTGTTGGTACAAGTTTCCTACGCGATCGGTGTAGCAAAACCATGCGGTGTTTATCTGAACACATATGGCACTGCAAAAGTGAAACTATCGGACGGCGAAATCGCGAAGAAGGTAGAACAGTTGTTTGATCTTCGTCCTTATGCGATCGAGCAAAGATTGAAACTAAGAAATCCGATCTACTCCGAAACTGCTGCCTATGGCCACATGGGAAGAGCGAGTGAGACCGTGAAAAAAGTATTTGAAATGCCTGATAAATCCAAGAAAGAAGTAGAAGTGGAATTGTTCACTTGGGAAAAATTGGATTACGTAGACAAAGTAAAAAAAGAATTTGGACTGTAATACAGTTTTAAGTCTTGAGTAGTGAGTTTATTTTATACTCATTACTCAAGACTAATTTCTCACAATTATTATGGGAAAGAGGCTTCATCGATATTTTTATAATCAATTCCCAACGATCTTGCCGAGCCTTTCGGGAAAGACTGCTAGTTTGGTGATGCGCGATGGAGTATCATTTTTGGGTACAATTCTCTACCAGAAAGGAGATCAACTTTTAATAGAAGATAAAATTCCCCGCCGTCATTCTCTCGATATAAAAAATATATATGAAATCATTGTAGACTGGGAAGCGAAGTTTTGATTTTTAGTACGTGTATTCTGTAAAGCATTTTTTTAAATAATAATTTAAAAAACTTATGCAACTAATATGTTTGAATGTTTATTTCTGAAATTTTTCTGAAAAAAAATATCGCTCAAGCCTTGTGACTAAAGGCTTATATGGATATTCAGGTGTTCAGTTGCATAAAATTTATTAGTGAAAAAATATTTTTTAAAAAATTTGCATTACTATAATCACAAATATATGTTTACGCCATGATAGTTATTTGAACTCACCGAACACCAACTTTTTTATTATTTTTTTAATCTTCCTGAGAGCATCGGTACTCTTTTAGAATAGAATTAAAATTATTATAGCAGATCAGCAATTAAGCAGTACGAAAAGTTTTGCTTAAGGTCATGTTATGCTTTAAAAAACGCTTAAATCAAATTTTCGATAATAAGTGTTTATTATAAGCCAATAGCTCTGTTAAAAATACGAATGCAGATATACTGCACTATGCAATATTAATATTGCACCATGTTCTTTAAAAAAAAAATCTTAAGTATAAACCTCATACTAATAAATCGAATATGTACTATTCTATAATTATGAAAATAAGAAAATATCAAAAGAAGATAGCAGCATTTCTATTGCTGAATTTTTTCTCTCATTTATTTATTCCGCTGATGCTTCAGGCAAGAAGTATCACTGCCGATGAATATGATTCCTTTATGCCTGCTGGGTATACAGATATGGTTGATACACGGACAGGAGATTTTCACTATGATGTTCCTTTGTTTGACGTACCAGGTCCGGAAGGCAGTTATCCAATCCATTTATTTTATGAAGGTGGAATTAAAAATGATAAAAATGCTACCTGGACAGGATTAGGGTGGAACCTCAATGTAGGCGCCATCACAAGGGAAGTGAATGATATACCAGATGATTTTTGTGGGCAATCTTATGATATTACTGAATCAATGAATCCATCGGTGAGCACAAATGCAAGTTATCCAGCGGCAGTTTCTATGGGTTATTCTATAGCGAATATGGATGCCGGTAGAGCTCTTTATATACCTTTCCAAGCAAGTTCTACTTCAATTAGACAGAATGGAGTATTGCATGCCGACTCGGCTTCTGCCTATAGTTCTTATGCTTCTACTACCTTTGATTGCCATGCAATGTATAGCGAGGATCAACAAATCGGTTCAACAATTCCAAATTCGCCGGAAGTATTGAACGGAGGAAGTATGCCAAGTTATGATACATACAATGTATCGGCAGAAGGGTTGTCGGGACAAATTGAGCCAGCGATACTTGAAAATGGAACGCTCTTCAGATCTTCTATACCCAGTACTTTATCTGCGCCTTTTACGGCAACAAGATCTTATCCGATCTTAAGGAATTTTAGTCAACATAAACAATACTTCCGTTTTAAAGGAGAATTCTCCAACAGCTTTACAACCTCTAGTGTCAATGCATTTACATTTTCCTCTGGTCCAAGTTTGTCTTTTGGCGTAAACGGTGTGGCTTACGGTTATACAGTACCAGATCCTAATGGATTTGATTTCTCGACAATGCGTCTAGCAGGAGGGAAACATGTAGATTATTTTACAAATGGTGAAATCGTTGCGGGAACTGCAAAGGCAGCAGGGTTTCTGGAATATCCATCTTATATATTAGAAAATGGAGGATACGCCTCTTCGACCAGCGAACGTAAACAAATTAATTTTGGCGGTGGTGCAAATAGCATAGGAGGAAGTGTAGGTGGCTTTTCTGTGACAAATGAAGAAGGTATGACTTATCACTATGCATTGCCTGTCTATTCACACGATAATACCAATACGAAAAAACTAAGTACTTCTTCGGGGGTATATGCTGTCAGAACTGCAAACTGTTCCGGGCCTTATGCCTATAGCTGGTTGCTTACAACGGTGACGGGTCCCGATTATGTAGATAAAAATAATAATGGTTATGCAGACGAAGGAGACCTTGGGCAATGGACCAATTTCAGCTATGGAAAAGTTACTCCAAACTATTATTACAGATATCCTTATACTACCACATCTTCTCCGGCTTATTATGAATACATAAGTGGCGGTGTACAGGAAAACGGAGCAGGTTATATGGAATTATATTTTCTTGATGCAGTTTATACAAGAAGTCACACGGCAATATTCTCCAAAGCATCACGTAACGATGCCCTAGATGCTAACGGAGCATCAACGGCATTAAAACTAAATTCTGCAATTTTATTTCATAACGATGGGATCAAAACTATTTCGCAAGGAATGGGCTGGTCTTATTCTAACGTTTACACAGCTCTCAAAAATATAAAGGCTGCCAATGCCAGTTATAATAACAGCGTAATTACAGTAGAGGATATTAATACTATTTCCGGAACTACTGCCGCACATTATGCAATTCAGATTCTAAAAGAATCTAAACTTACATACGATTACAGTCTTTGCAAAAATGCTCTTAATAGCAGCAGTGGAAATGGTAAGCTTACTTTATTGTCGGTAAGAAATTATGGGAAAAATAATACCCCTTTATCGCCATCTACCGAATTCGGATATGAGTTATCAAATGCTAAATCGGCCTCTGTTCAGATTACTTCTTATCCTGCTAATACAGCAGTAAGTAAGATTGGGACGATTTCGGTTTCAACTACACCGAATCCTTTTGTCGTAGGCGATATTATTTCATTCACTATCTCTGGAGTTAAATATTACGCTGCGCTTCTCAAGGTTACAACTTCTTCTTCCAATTTTTCAGTAATGTTCCTGGGAAGCAATATGCCAGGAAGTGGTCAATTGTCTACGGCTGCTACCGCTATACAAACCAAAAATCCGGATTATAGTTATTATATAGACAACACCCAACATTACATAAGCTCCTTCAGCGATCAGTGGGGATATTTCAAATGTGATGTATCGTTGAATGAATTTTTTGATAAAGACCATAAAACATCTTATGTATCGGGCAAGGCGGCCGATTGTTGGTCGTTGCGAAAAATCACCACAGGTCTGGGCTCTACGATCGAGGTTAATTATGAATCCGATTCTTATTACGGATCTCAATTGATGCAAGGGGAGGTTTTTAGTCTTAACCAAAAGTTCAGGTACACGGATATAAATACAGGCAGTCTTCGGCCTGCCAGTTCACCGGTAATTCAATTTACTAAACTGGATACGGCTGGATTGTTTGAATATTCTTTTCCTGAAGACATCGATGGAAAATTTCAATATGGAGATACAGTTAAAATAACCACTTTAGGAACTCATGCCTCTACAACAGAGGGATCAGATGATTTCAAGATTACCTATATAGACGTACCCAACAGATTGATACGAGGGGTATATCTGGGAACCCTTTCGTCAAGAAATGATCCTATAGCAACCATTTATAATGATTTCTTAAACAATAATCCATCTGATACTACTTTTATTTTTAATAACAACAGCTCTTTCCTTTTCAAATCGACTCCTACAGTGAGTTATGGAGGAGGTCTAAGAGTTAAATCAATAACAATAAAAGAAGGAGGCATTGAAACTTATTCCACTAATTATTCTTATACAAGTCGCTATAATGGTTTAAGTTCAGGAACTGTTCCTTTTATTCCGATCATTGAGGATATGATCAATGTACCACCGGTAGATGGTTTGCCTTACCATACCGATCCTACTATTCCTGGTAATTTTTATTTGGATGGAGATACCTATGGCACAACATGGTCATTAATACTTGGTAAATATCAGAATGCTTCTAATAATATTGGTATGAAATCACTGGCTAATACCGATTTCGTATCACCCTGGGTATTGTATGAATTTGTCACAGTATCCCATGTAGGGAATAACAGCACATCTCTGAAATCCGAGGAATATAATTATCAACCATATACCTGGGAGATGATCAACCGTAGTGATCAAAATGTATTGTCAGGAACTGATGGATCAGGGAGACAGTGGACAACGCATAAATTGACTATCAGTGATTATACTTCTGCAGTAGGTCAATTATTAAATTATTCAGAATACGATAATTATGGAAGTATAATAAGCCAGACCACTTATAGTTATACTTCTTCCCCTCCGTCAAATCAAGGAAGACTCGATGAAGTATTTCATGAAGAACGAGAATATGTGTATCCATTTGTGGCATATAAAGGATTAGCGATTGTAACTGTCAAGTCGACTTACCCAAGCGTTTTAAGCAGAGTAACTAGTTCCGATTATTTGAAAAATATCAGCTCGGTGAAGAATTTTTATCAGTATGATTTTTACAGTGGAAACCCAACAGAGATAGTTTCTAAAAGTAGTGAAGGAGATTATTTCAAACAGAAAACTGTTCCCGCTTATACAAAATCTCAATACAGTGGAATGGCATTGAAATTTTCAAGTAGTACCAATAGAAATATGCTGAGCCCTCTCACAGCTACCTATACCTATAAAGTGGATTCCACTAATTATGCAAACGCGATCGATACTTTATCCTGCTCGGTGAATACCTGGAGTAATAGCTGGAGCAAAAGAGTGTTAGGGGCAACAGGATTCTTTACAGATAGTACTATCTCAACTGACAATTCAGCAACCGTGCAGGATGATCGTATCTGGAGACCTCAGTCTTCCTATGCATGGAAATCTCCAATTATGAATGCAAATGGCTCCTATAAAAATTTTGTAGACTTCAACTGGAGCGGTTCACCTAATGCTAATTGGCAAAAGGTAAGTACGATCACCAAATACGATCAATTCTCAAACGCGATCGAGAAGCAGGATATCAACGGAAACTATACTGCAGTGAAGTATGGATATGATTTGACTTATCCACTGGAAGGAGCGAATAATACGAACTATTCAGAGTTCGCTTATTCAGGAGCTGAAGATCTTAATTCAAAAACTATTTATGGTGCTTCTAATTATTTTGGAGGAGAAGTATTAGGCCTGAGTCTTGGAGGTGGTCAGGATACAACTGTAGCGCATACTGGTAAAAGCTCTTTGAGCTTAACACAATATGGTTCAGGTTTTATATACAAAGTACCAATTGATACAGGAGGAGTTATGATGGGCAGGCCATATAGAATTACAGCATGGGTATACAATAATGGTAATACTTCTGTACAGATGTACTACAATCTTTTAACTTCTGCAGGGAGTACTGTTTCTACGCCAAACCAGGGTAGCATAACCCCCGCTACAGTAACATCTCCTGTGGTAGCAGGTCAGTGGCAGCAGTTGACTCTCGACTTTACGCTTACTGGCTCTTATACTAACTATATTCTAAATATTGGTTTTACCAATCCATCAAACATAATAGCTTACATCGATGATTTCCGTTTTTACCCATTGAGTGAGACAGTCACTACAAATGTTTATGACAAAGCTTCGGGACAGGTTACTCACACACTCGATGAAAATAATTTTTATTCGAAGAGAACTTATGATAATTCGTACAGACCTGTCGGACAATATAAAGAAACAATTTACGGGGAGATCAAACAGAAAGAGTACCAATACAATTTTGGGAAACGACAATAGGATCATATACTGAAAATGATTCATCTGTAAAAAAAATTAAAAATGAATTCGAAATTTTTAAAAATATGAAAAATAATTTCAAATATCTTCTGTGGATACTTTTACTAGTCATATCGACAAGCCTGAATGTTTTTGCTCAACCCAATTGGCAATGGGTAAACAGCGGCGGCGGAACGTTAACCGACCAGGTATATTATCATTCGGTTGCGACCGATTCATTAGGGAATAATTATTATACAGGTTATTTCACAGGAAGCGCAACGATCGCTGGTACAGCTCTTACAGCAACAGGAGGAAGCTCAGACCAGGATATTTTTGTAGCCAAATTTGATAAAAAAGGGAATGGCCTTTGGGCAGTAAAAGTGGGCGGATCGGGAAACGATGTAGGACGAGGAATTGGAGTAGATCATAATTTAAATATTTATGTAACGGGTTATTACTCCTCTTCCTCTATTACCTTTAACTCAACAACCGTTACCAATGCAGGAGGACAAGATGTTGTAGTTTTAAATTTTACTTCTACCGGATCAGCTAACTGGATTAAAAGTTTTGGAAGTACGGGAGATGATGCTGCTTCTGATATAGCAGTGACGAGTGTAGGAAATAGTTATCTCTCAGGGATGTTCAACGGTACAGTATCTTTTAACGGACACAATGTAACTTCTGGTGGAGGAGCAGATATATTTGTAACCAAACTTAATAGTTCAGGAACGGCGCAGTGGGCGAGCAGTGGAGGAGGCACTAGTGGGGATGTAACTACTGAATTAAAACTTGATAACAGTGAAAATGTTTATATCACCGGAAATGTAACAGGGCATGTGACGTTTGGAACGCTCAGTGCTACTTCAGCAGGCTCCACCGATTTCTTAGTATTGAAATATAATTCATCAGGAACAGAGCAATGGCTTAAAGTACAGGGAGGAACATCTGCCGACGCAGGAACTGGTATCGCAATAAGTGGTAATGGTAATGTAACAATAACCGGCTATTATCAAGGTACAACAAGATTTGGAGGTGGTCTCACCAATATTACCAGCGCAGGTGGGCAGGATATTTTTATCCTTCAATATAATTCTTCCGGTACACCTTTGTGGGTGCGTTCTGTAGGGAGCACTTCGAACGATATCGGAAATGATATAGCCGTGGATGCCGGAAATTATATTTATGTAACAGGTTGCTTTAGCGGTACGGTTACATTTGGAAGTCTATCCTCGCTTACCAGTGCAGGCGGATTTGATATTTTTCTGGCAAAATACAATGATAGCGGGACTGCTTTATTTTCAATAAAAGCAGGAAGCACAAGCGATGATCAGGGGCAAGATATTATTGTAGATGTAAACAACCGTATGTTCCTTGCCGGAACTTATCAAGGCACGGCTACTTTTGGATCAAACTCAAAGACAAGTGCAGGAAGCCAGGATCTATTTTTTGCTTGCCTGAATGTGAATTATACATGGACCGGTACTACTAATGCTAATGTAGCTACAGAAACCAACTGGAGCCCTAATGGCGTACCAGCTGCAGCTGATAATGTTAGTATATCTACCACTACTATTTCACCCAATATGTCAAGTAATTTAACAGTTAATAAGTTAACTATGACCAGTGGAACGATTAATGGTACTACCAATTTGTTAACTGTTTTAGACAGTACTATTATTAGTAACGCAACTATTAACTGTCCGATAGTTTCCTCAGGAACTCTTGCGAGTGTAGCATCATCCAGTTTTGCAAATGTGTATACTACCAATTGTCTTGCCGCTACCTGCGATAATATTTATATAAGCGGGTCCACTTTTACAAACGCTGTTACACTCACTAAAACCGGCTCGTCTGCCAATATTAATACAGGAGGAAATACATTCAACGGTAGTGTTTCCATTACCAACTCCGGCTCAGGAGAACTTCGCCTTGCCGGAACTACAAATGATACGTACAATTCGGCAGCAACATTCGTAAAATCAGGTACAGGGAATTTAAAAGTTGCTTATGCAGGAGTAAATCCATTTTATAGAAATATGACTGCCAACAGTGGTCCAACTTTTGGCGATGGTGGTGGCACAATTTCATTGATAGGAAATAATGCACAAACTATTTCAGGAAATACAAGCCTGACAATGCCAATACTCATTATCAATAAGCCGTTCAATATATCTGTTACGTTTAATACTTCCTTAACAGCTTCGGGCACATTGACACTTACCGGAGGAAAAATTATTATGGGGGGGAGTTCAGTCTTTACGATCAATGCTGCCACTACGCTCACCGGCGGGTCCGCTTCCTGTTATATCGATGGGCCTTTAGCAAAAGTAGGAAATACTGCTTTCACTTTCCCAATAGGTGATAACGGAGTTTATATGCCGCTTACTATTACAGCACCTTCTTCTAGCACTGATGTATTCCAGGCACAGGCATTTGCCGCTACACCGCCTAATCCTGCAAGTTTCAACTCACCGATCAAAAGCACGATCCAGGGATACTGGAATCTGACAAGACCTGTGGGAAGCTCTACCGTACAAGCTACCCTGTACTGGACAAGCGTAACTCCAAAACCTATATTTCCGGATGTGGCGCATGTAGTAGAAAATATTAGCAGTCAATGGCAGGACCAGGGTTCCAACAGTCTTACCTATTCCTATCTTCAGGGAAATGTTACTTCTAATACACTTACTACGTATGGCAATATTACACTTGGCTTTACCAGTGCAAATGCCGCGACATGCAGCACTTGTGATACGACGATGAACTGGACGACCGTAAGAAGCTACGATGAATATGGACGATTGATAGATGAAAAAAAAATATTTGCCGACAATCTTGGAAGAATAAAACAATCGCAGCAAAGAAATATTGTTGCAAATAAGATATTGGCACAAGCAAATGTATACGATACTTATGGACGGCTTGGTCTTGCTACACTGGCAGCGCCAATTACAGATAGCGTCAATTTTACATATCATTCTGATTTTATCACAAATGGTAGCAGTGTTGCCTACAGCTATAAAGATTTTGATAGCGTATCCACACTTAATATTCCTTCTACTGTTTCCAGTAGCTCTGCCTTGGGAAAATATTATAGCAGCAGTAATACTTACGAAGCATATGTTGCTACTTCTTCCCGGCCTTTTAGCAGCAATGATTACAACGATATGATGATCGGAGGAGTAACCAGGAGCAGCGGAGTAGCCGATTCTCTTCGCATGGGCGCCGGTCATGAGCAACGGATGGTTGCTTTACCTGTATATGGTGAATTAGATCATTATTATACTTTGAAAAATAATTACTTTTCTGCAAGTGCGGGGAGCAGTCTAAACGGACAAGTATTAAAGCATGTAACCAAAGATGAGAACGGAACGGAATCAATTACTTATTCAAACAAATCGGGTCAGGTGCTTGCGCAATGCCTTGCCAGCACTACCGATTCACTCCAGGTAACAGTTGCGCTTAAAGCTAAATTTTCGAGCTATACTTTGAAAGTACCATCCGGAACGACATTTTCTAATATTCGGATTGAAAATACAGGTTATGTAGAAATATATAAGTATAGCACAAGCACTAACTGGTTTGGACAGGCCAACAGCAATCCTTACAAAGGACTGAACGCCGGAGATAGTATCAGGATCTATTCTAATACTCCTTTTTATGTGCGCTATGATATCAACAATACCAGTACAGGTTTTTCAAGAAAGAAAGTAAAAAGTACGGATATCAATAATATCAATAATTCTGTGGATGTTCATTTGCAACAGGGCAATCATCTGGCGATCACACAATCCGGTACCGCATCAAATGTAATGATCATGAACCTGGAGACCGGAGTATCGGTATACAATGGAACTGTCTCTGGCTTTTCTTCTTCGGTAGCCCCTGGTTTTTACAGGATCAGCTATACTCACCAAACTACTAATACCAACTCATCAACTAGTACAACAATAAATATTTCCTATTATAATAAATACGGAAACTATACCTATTCTTACTACGACAATGCGGGAAGACTGCTTGGACAAACGGCTCCCAATGGTGTAGTGCGCTCAAGTACTGCAAATCCTTCTTTTACCACCACTAATACTTACAACACGTTAAACTGGCTTTTGTCTTCCCTTGATCCTGATCGTGGACGCAGCTACTACGTGTATCAGAAAGACGGTAGCCTTCGTTTTTCACAGGATAGTTTGCAGCGGGCAAATAATAGATTCTCTTATATCACTTATGACAACTCCAAACGCGTAGTTGAAACAGGAGAGTATACTTCCAGAGCAAGCCAGACGCCTAACGATCTTTATTTCCAGGATATGAAAAGTAACTATAAAGGACTTTCTATTCCTTCTGGTTACTCGAATGTATTTACAGTATTGGAAACAAATTCAACTACGATCTGTAATGGAAATTGTGGCACTATTTCCGACCTCACTTATGATACACCTTCCTCGCTTTCCGGCATAGCGACAGGCTATACGCAACGCAATGTCAACGGCAGAGTGACTCAGTCTGCCAACGCTAATCTCTATACCTGGTACAGCTACGATGAAAAGGGAAGACTGGAATGGACTGTTCAGCAAATGCAGGGGACTACCAGTAATACGATGGGCGGGGATTTTTCTTCCACCGCTGCTGATCGTGTAAAAACAATGGATTATATCTACGATGCCTCTGACAACCTTGTGCAAACTATTTATCAGAAAAACGTAAGCACGGAAAGACTCGACCATTTCTATCTCTACGACCAGATGCAGCGGTTACAAAAGGTGCAAACGAGTATAAGCGGCGGCACCGCTACCGAACAAGCCGAATACCAGTATTATCTCCACGGTCCGCTGAAGCGAACAGAGCTTGGAGATACGCTTCAAGGCCTGGATTATGTATATACTATTAACGGCATGCTGAAAGCTATTAACCATCCTTACCTCGACAGTAGTGATGTGGGTAAGGACAGCTACAGCGGCGCGCACAGTCACTTCGGCAAAGATGTCTTTGGGATGATGCTGGAATATTACGACAACGATTATATACGCGGTACGAAATTCCAGACTACTTCTAACCTTACCTCTTCGGGGTATAAAAATTATTTCAACGGTACGATCCGCTCCTGGACCTGGAACCAGTCGCTCTCTACCATGGCGCAGTATGCTTATAAATATGATGCAAAGTATCAATTAACGGAAGCTAATTTTGGCACGCACAGCACGACTACAAACCAGTTTACAGCCTCTGGTACTAATGCTTACAGAGTGTATGGGATTACTTATGATAAAAATGGAAACCTCCAGACACTGCGAAGAAACGACCAGAGCGGCTCCACGGCTTCCAAAGATTATATTAATTACATCTACAACACTAATAAAAATAGTTTGCAAAAAACGCAAAACAGTGTTCCGTCAGATACGAGAAATTATACTTATGATGTGATCGGAAGAATGACTGCTGCTACAAATTCATTGAGTGCTAATCCTACTTATATGAACTATGATTATTCTGGCAAAGTGACCGCAGTTTATAAAGATGCTGCTAAGACTCAAGCGTTGGCTACTTTCTTATACGATGAGAAAGGATATAGAATAAGAAAGACACAATACAATGGAAGTTCTCCATACAATGCTGTCTCACATACCTACTACGTGAACGATGCGCAAGGAACTGTGCTGAGTGTATATTCTGTGACGGTGGGTAGTGCTGCGGTGCAGGAAGAGGTTTATGTGTATGGAAAATCGAGGATAGGAATGGTAAATAAGTATGCTACGGCAGAATACGAATATGAGATCAAAGATCATTTAGGGAATGTGCGGGCGACCATTCATAAAAATACAACACTTCATACGGTTGAAGTGCTCAGCTATAGTGATTATTATCCTCATGGGGGATTATTGCCTGGCAGAAGTTTAACGCCGAGTATGAATCCCCGGAATAATTGCTATCAGGGTGAGTATACAGAACGTGATGATGAAACTGGACTGATAAACTTTGATCTGAGAATGTATGATGCAGATATTGCGAGATGGATGGTGCCAGATCCGATGGGTCAGTATTTTAGTCCATATATGGCAATGGGGAATAATCCTATTAGTAGTATTGATCCTACAGGTGGAGAGGATGATGATGAACCTACTCCAATTCCAGAAGAAGACGAATCTACAAAGCTCAGTAATCAACTTAGATCTCAAGGAGTATCTCTATCAAATTTAACAATGACGGGGTTTAATGAGAATTTTAATTACGGTGGAGAAGACTATTATAATGGTGGATCAGGAGGAAATAGTGCTAGTAACAACTTTGAAGAAAATCTTGCCGGATTCGATAAAGATCTTGCTAGTGGTCTTGCTAAATCCAATGGTACAGGTTATGGAATGTCGTTTAATGGTGCTAATTTGGGAGATGATGATCCGACAGAAGAACAAATGGCATCTGCAAGATCGTTAGACGAAATTACTGTAACAGCTGACAATGGATTAAGTGCTTATTTAGGTGTACCGAGAGATTTTATGAGGGGGATCGGTACTGGATGGGGAAGCTCATATTATAATCTTACAGGATCAGGTAATTCCAGGTCAGATTTTTGGAATACCTATATGGGACGTGATTTGATCTCAATGGGCAATGCCTTAACAGATATTAAGTTTATTCGAGAATTTAATGATGCTCTAGGCACAGTAGCTACAGGGATGAAAGTTGGAGGATTAGTTTTACTTGTTACCCCTGTTACAGCAGAAGCAGGAATATTCTTTCTTGGTCTAGGTAGTAAAATTTCTTTGGTTACAGATGGAGTTGATATAATTCTTGATATAATTGACCCTAACGTGTCAGCAAAAATGGTAACAACTAAAGTAGGATTTTATTTAGTAGGAATTGTAACAGGCGGTTTAATTGATAGGAGGATATCTAATGCTGTTTATAAGGCAGCTGTAGGTGGTGGTGGAGACTTGATGCTAGATAAAATAAAAAATTGGGCAACTGAATAATATATATACACTTAAATATAAAAATATGTTAGATGTAATTAATGTAATTCTTTTTTTTGGAGGAGGTTTTGCGAGCCTGTATTTTTACAAAAAAAGTGAAAATAAAAATTTTTTCTTAATTCAAAATTTACGTTTAGGAGGGATAATTCTTTTAATATTAGGACTATTCTATTTATATAGGATATTTATTTTGAAATATTAGTGGTAGTGTCCTACAAAGGTTGTTTTAATAATAAATTGGTGAAAATGAGATATTAAAATAACTTTAAAATCAATAAGAAAGTGAAATCGGATGGTATATGATACCATCCGATTTTTTTTAGGGTCTTTTGGAAGCCTTATAAACAAAGGAAATGGCTAACGTGTATCAGAAAAGGAGGTAAAAATATGAAATGCAAATCTTGTGAAGGAGCTTGTATAAAGTTTGGGATGTATAGAAATGGGGATCAACGTTTTCGTTGTAAAAGTTGTCACAGATGTCAAAAAGAAGTATATGTTTATTTAGGTTGTGAGCAAGGGATAGAAAAAGATATAGAAAAATTAACCAATGAGAGTTGTAGTATAAGAAGTATATCCAGGATATTAAAAGTGTCTACGACTAAGGTGATAAAAACGATCAGAGAATTGTGGAAGTCATATAAAAGAGAGAAACGAGTGATATTGTTTGGCCGTGAATACGAACTAGATGAGATGCGAACATTTGTTGGGAATAAGCAAAAGAAATACTGGATTGTATATGCGATCGACAGAGCTACAAAAGAGGTAGTTGATTTTAAAGTTGGGAAAAGAAATAATAGAACCTTAAAACGAGTAGTAGATACTTTGTTGTTAGCGAAAGCGAAGAAGATTTATACTGATGGATTGAAGAGTTATAAAACGTTGATACCGGAATCAATTCATAAAGTTGGGAAATACAAGATCAATAAAATTGAGCGGAATAATTTGAGTGTTCGGACGCATTTGAAAAGATTATCGAGGAAAACGATTTGTTTTAGTAAAAGTGTAAGTATGCTGGAAGCTACGTTGGGACTGTATTTCATGAAGCCAGGTAGTGCTTATTAAAATATTTTGTAACTTCAACGGCAGGCTTCGCAAGATCGCCCGGAGGACTACAAAATATATGTCACTTGCGAGACGCAAGCGACGGTTGAATAAACTAGACTAAATACCCTTCATTTATGTAGGAGTTGTATAATTTTCCTTTCAACCGGAAGATTGCTTTTTGTTTTATTTGTCTCACTCTTTCACGTGTCAGGTTCAATATACTTCCTATCTCTTCGAGTGTTTGCGATGGTATATCATTAAGTCCAAAATAATAGGATACAACCTCCACTTCACGTGGAGAAAGTATGGCAAGTGCCCGGCGGATATCGTCTTTAAGCGAATCGTTCAGCAAAGAAAAATCGGTGGTTTGTTCATTGTTATTGGGAAGTATATCGCCCAGACTACTTTCTTCATTATAGATAAATGGTGCATCCAATGATATATGGCGTCCATTGGATCCTATATCCATACTCACTTGTTCCTCGCTTAAACTAAGTGTTTCCGATAATTCTGCTAAAGACGGCTCGCGTTGAAATTGTTGTTCCAGCACTGCATAGGTTTTGGATATTTTATTAAGAGCGCTTACTCTATTCATAGGCAGGCGCACAATTCTGGCTTGCTCAGACATTGCCTGCATAATACTTTGCCGGATCCACCAAACTGCATAAGAAATAAATTTGAATCCTTTCGTTTCATCAAAGCGGGTGGCGGCTTTCATCAATCCTAAGTTTCCTTCGTTGATTAGATCTCCAAGCGTCATATTGTTTCTTCCGTGAAACTGTTTGGCTACCGAAACAACAAAACGCAAGTTGGATCTTATAAGTTTTTGTAAAGCCTGATGATCTCCTTCTTTTATTTTCTGCACGAGTGTAGTTTCTTCTTCTGCAGTTATGAGCGCTATCTTTCCTATTTCATTTAGATATTTGCTAACGGAGTGATCATCATGAATAGTGATCTGATGTTTGTTTATTTTAAATTGTCGCATATGATTACAGGAGAACCTGGGGTAATGTATACTTATGTGTGTAGTCCTTATTATTCATAGTTTGCAAAGGATCTGTGGTAAACAACTATGAAATTATTGTAATGAGGAATTAAAAAATCATCTCCTGTAAAAAATAAGAGTATGGAAGATTCAGCTCTAATGCCCGGGTACCGGGTGTACTATTCTTTTGGGGGAATATTTTTCTTTTCTGGAGGAGTGGATGTGATGTTACCAAATTCATCTACATATGCCATCATATTTTCCAGTGTGCCTCCTAACGAATTCTTTTTTCGTTCTAGTTTTTTTTCATTTTTTTCCCGCTTGTCTTTTTGTTTCTTTTGCTCTTTCTGCTTTTTTATAAATGAGTTATTGTTTTTTGGCATATTTGTTATTGAGTTTTTAGAATGTTCTTTTCAATAAATACTTCCGCATGCGAATTTATATTCGCACCATAATTAATTCTATTTATAAAAGACAGGAACCACCTAAAGATGGTTCCTTGCCTTAAAATATGGATGACAGGATTATTGCGCTGGCAATAATTTCACGTTTGTAGCATTCATGCCTTTTTTGCCTCTTTCCAATTCATAGCGAACCTCGTCGTTTTCACGAACCTCATCTATGAGTCCTGAAGAGTGTACAAAGATATCTTCGCCCGTGTCAGACGACTTAATAAACCCAAAACCTTTTGAGTTATTGAAAAACTTTACGATGCCTTTTTGCATAGTGTTAACTTTTTAAAATAAATAAATAATAATGATGATGAATACATTCAAGTATTCTTTCGCAGGAAGTGCACTAACAACAAAAATCTGGATATTTTTAAATAAGCAGAAATAAAAGCCGAGGGATGTCTTTTTTGCACTGCAATCTAGCACTTAATATTGGCTTAACCTATTTAAATACACTATTGTTTATAGAAGGCCAAAGAAATGGCTGGAACTACGTTTCCTGCCGGCTCCAGTGCCCGCTTGCCGGCAGGAAACATAAAATCCTGACAATTGTCTGTTACAGTCAGGATTTTTAAAAATGAGCTTACTTCACTGTAATACACCCATTCTGGATCTCAATGTTATCGCCGTCTTTCAAGGTTACCTCTCCGCAGCTGGTTTTGATCACCGCAGAGTTGCTCCCGCCTTGAATGGTAACACTGGCAGTACGGCTTCCGCCGAATTCAACTTTGGTAGAGCTTCCCGCTATCTTGGCATCAAAGACATAGGTTTTAGAATCTTTGTTATAGTAACGGACCGTTAAGCTGTTGATGGTAGCATGTACGAAGCAGACAACAAACAGCGCAAACGCACAGGTAGCAAAAATTACTTTTCTTTTCATGGTTTTTTAAATTTAAGTTTAAGAGTTTAAAAAATAAAAGATAGTCAAAAAAAGGAATGGTGTCAACTAAATTAACAGCTCTCGTGCACCGTTCGTTTGTACTTTCATTTAAATGTTTGTTAATCATTTTTTGATTTTAAAGCAGCTTTCGCTAAAATTATAAAGCAGAACCTATTTTTTTATGAAACAAAGTGCAGGCATTCTTCTTTACCGCAAAAGAGGAAATAAGGTAGAATTTTTTCTGGTACATCCCGGCGGCCCTTTTTTCGCTAAGAAACAGGAAGGTGTATGGACTGTACCCAAAGGAGAACTCATGCAAGGCGAAGAGCCGTTGGCTTGTGCCTTGAGAGAGTTTAAAGAAGAAACAGGCCATCAAATTTCGGGCGATCTTATGCCGCTCAAACCTGTCACACAAAAAGGAGGAAAAGTAGTACACTGCTGGGCGCTGCACCAGGAGCTGGATCCGACGTCAATAGTGAGTAATACATTTTCTATAGAATGGCCTCCCAGGTCAGGAAAAATGAAAAGCTTTCCGGAGATCGATAAAGCTGGTTGGTTTGAATTAGATGAAGCAAAAAGGTTGATCAATGAGCGGCAGGTGGATTTTTTGATGGAAGTAATTAGTATGGTGCATAAATGATCTTTCATACTAATGTCGATAAGTCGTAAAACATCATAACTTTGACAAAATTTTTTAGACCTGATTTTTTTTAGTGAATAATACCCGAAAAAAAACTAATTTGTAATTCGAAGCGAACTACTAGTATGCTATCACATCTTATCATTAAAAATTATGCCTTGATCAGGCATCTGGAAATAGCTCCTGCCCGTGAACTGAACATTATCACCGGAGAGACTGGCGCAGGTAAATCCATTATGCTCGGCGCCATTGGGCTTATGCTGGGCAACCGTGCGGATACCAAAGTATTATTCGACGAAAACGAAAAATGTATCATCGAAGGTACCTTCAACATTGCGGGCTACGATCTCAAATCATTTTTCGAAGAAGCCGACATCGACTACGAGGAAGAATGCATCATCCGCCGCGAGATCAGCGCCAATGGAAAATCCCGCGCTTTTATCAACGATACACCTGTAAACCTCGATGTATTGAAAAAATGGGGTAGCTCGCTGGTAGACATTCATTCACAGCACGAAACGCTGCTGTTGGGAAATACACAATTCCAGCTTTCTATCTTAGATGCTTTCGCAGGGAATAAAAATTTGCTCGGCGAATACAAAGAGCTTTTTAAAACATACAAAAATATCCAGGCTGAATACGAAGACATCACCAGTCGCGCGGCGGAAGAGAAAAAACAACTTGACTATAACAGCTATCTTCTGCACGAACTTAAAGAAGCTTCACTCGAGGAAGGCGAGCAGGAGAAAAAAGAAGAAGCGCTCAAAGTGCTTGAAAATGCCGAGTATATAAAATCCAGGCTGGACGCGGCTCAGACAGCCTTGTCGGGCAGCGGCGAACAGGATCTGATTACGCAACTGCAAGATGTGCGCAAACAACTCGATCAGATCAGCAATCTTTCTTCCACCTATACACAGCTCCGCGATCGCATTCAATCGGTGCTGATCGAATTGAAAGATGTGGCTGCTGAACTTGAAAATGAAAACGAACAAGTAGAGCACGATCCCCGATCCATCGAGGCTGCGCAGGAGCGCTTGAGCCTGCTTTATACCTTGCAGAAAAAGCACCAGGTACAAACAGTAGGAGAGTTGCTTCTACTTCAGCAGGAGCTGGAGCAGAAGATGGCTTATACACTCAACCTGGACGAGCATATTGCTACGCTCAAAAAGAAAATGGAAGCTACTTACAAAGAACTTTACGCTAAAGGAAAAAAACTCAGCGAAGCAAGGCAAAAAGCTGCAGCGCCGATCAAGAAAGAGCTGGAGACTTTGCTAAAAGAAGTAGGAATGCCTAATGCTTCCATTGCTGTAGACATCAAGGAAACAGAGCCAGGAAATTTGGGAATTGACCAGGTAGCATTGTTGTTCAGCGCCAACAAAGGTATTGCCCCGCAGGAATTGAAAACTGCCGCATCCGGCGGTGAATTTTCAAGACTCATGCTTTGCATCAAATACATTATTGCAGATAAGACTGCTCTTCCTACCATTATTTTCGATGAGATCGATACAGGTATTTCCGGCGAAGTAGCGATCAAGGTAGGAAAGATGATGAAACAAATGGCTGCCAGTCACCAGGTGATCAGTATCAGCCACCTGCCGCAGATCGCAGCGCAGGGCAAGGCGCATTATTATGTTTACAAGGATAATTCTTCCGATAAGACAATCAGCAAAATGAAATTGCTCTCAGAAGAGGAACGTGTAAAAGAAATTGCCCAAATGATCGGAGGAAGCAAACCGAGCGAAACGGCTATCCAGAGCGCGAAAGAGTTGCTATCGGTATAGCAGTGGCACACGAGTCCGAACCCTTAGTGCCAATCACGACTATTAAAATTTGAATTTTGTACTATTCCGAATAATCGTAACTTTACGTATTGTATCTAACACTAACAAGTTTTAAAAATGGCTTATAACTTATTAAAAGGTAAAAAAGGAATCATTTTCGGAGCATTGGATGAAAACTCCATCGCCTGGAAAGTAGCGTTGAAGGCACATGAAGAAGGTGCTCAGTTTGTACTGACCAATGCACCAATTGCGATGCGTATGGGAGAGATCAACAAATTGGCGGAACAAACCAATTCTCAAATCATCCCGGCCGATGCTACTTCTTTGGAAGATCTGGAAAACCTGATCACCAAATCCATGGAAATTCTGGGCGGTAAGATCGATTTTATTCTACACTCTATAGGCATGAGCCCTAACGTGAGAAAAAATAAAGAATACGGCGATCTTAACTACGAATGGTTTCTGAAAACCCTGGATATCTCTGCGCTCTCTTTCCACAAAGTAATGCAGGTAGCAGAGAAAAAAGATGCGATGAACGAATGGGGCTCCATCCTGGCGCTTACTTATATCGCAGCACAAAGAACACTTCCCGACTATTCTGATATGGCGCAAGCCAAAGCGGCACTGGAATCTATTGCCAGAAGCTACGGATACCGTTATGGTAAATTGAAAAAAGTACGTGTGAACACGATTTCCCAATCACCTACGGCTACTACTGCCGGTAAAGGAATTGCAGGGTTCGGTGGCTTTATGGAATTTGCCGATAAAATGTCTCCACTCGGAAACGCAGACGCGGAAGAATGCGCAAACTATTGCATCGCTATGTTCTCCGATCTGACGAAGAAAGTAACGATGCAAAACCTGATGCACGATGGTGGTTTCTCTACTACCGGAATGACAGAAGATGTATTGGCAAAGTTTAAATAAGGTTAAATGTTGAATATAAAGGTTGAAGTTTCTTAACTCAAGATTTATATTTCAAATTAAAATAGATAAAGGTTGAAGGTTTGAAGTGTTTATACTTTAAATTTTCAACCTTTAACTTTAAACTCAAACATGAGTGGAAAATTGAAAAAGCAGGCACAAAAGATCCTTTCGCCTTATCTGTATAAGAGCGCATACAGTCGCGCGCGCTTTACAATTGCGGGCTTAGCGATCCGTGAGTGTGCGATGAGCTTTCCGCAATTTTTCACCTGGAGAAATCCTCTTTCTTTTTTTCTTGCGGTTAAATATTTTTTGCATGGTTTGTTAAGATTATTTCTCGGAAGAAGCATCCGCATCAGCTACGGATACAAAGCGGAAGACCGGCTTATAGAATCTTTGCTCAAGCCGATCATTACAGAAAATGGATTTTACGTAGACGTAGGTTGCAATGACCCAAGGTTTCTTTCCAACACCTTTTTGCTCTACCGCCGCGGCTGGCGGGGAATCTGCATCGATCCGAACGAACAATTGATCCGCAAACACAAACGTATCCGCCCGCACGATCAAACCGTTTGTGCTTTTGTATCCAATGAAGAAAAAGAAATTGATTATGTAGCGCTGGATAATAATACACTTTCCTCCGCCGATCCGGAACATATCCGCCACGCACAGGAGCAGGGACATAAGATCGTGGCGAGGAAAAAAATGAAAGCCATTTCGCTTACCAAAATTCTTGAGCAAGCCAAAGCTCCTGAAGTGTTTGATTTACTTTCAATTGATGCGGAAGGAAATGATCTGAATATATTGCAATCAATAGATCTTGAAAAATATTCTCCTAAACTAATCGTAGTAGAAGCGGATGACTTTGATCCTTCGGATCCCGCTTCACATGAGGTTTACAGGTTTTTAGTTTCTAAAAAATATTTTTTTCACGGAAGTATTCTTACTAATCTTTATTTTTTGAAAGACAGGAAAGAGATCTTTAGTTGATATTATTTAAGGCCAGATATAAATAATTAAAAAAAGCGTGTAGACTTTAAATATCTACACGCTTTTTAGTTTCATTGAAATTGCCAATAATAGTTTGCTTAAAACTCCGCAGTCTTAGGAGCTCTAGGAAACGGGATCACATCGCGAATATTTCCCATACCGGTCACAAACAGGATCAATCGCTCGAAGCCCAGGCCAAATCCGGCGTGTGGCGCGTTGCCATATTTCCTTGTTTCCAGGTACCACCAAATATCTTTTTCATGAATTCCTACTTCGGAAGCACGTCTCATCAATTTTTCAAGATCGTCTTCCCGCTGCGAACCGCCGATGATCTCTCCGATGCCAGGGAACAATACATCCATCGCACGAACGGTTTTGCCGTCTTCGCTTTGTTTCATGTAGAAAGCTTTGATACCGGTAGGATAATCGGTAAGGATCACCGGTTTTTTAAAATGCTTTTCTACCAGGAAACGCTCGTGCTCCGACTGAAGATCTACGCCCCATTCCACAGGGTATTTGAATTTCTTTTTCTTATAGTAATTAGAATCCAGCAATACTTTGATTGCTTCAGTGTATGGCAATCTTTCAAATTTGTTGGTTGCTACAAATTGTAATTTCTCCAACAAATTCATCTCATCGCGCTCTTCCTGTTTTTTCTTTTCGTTTTCTTTTACAAAACGTTTGTTCAGAAAATCAAGATCATCTTTGCAGTTGTCTAATGCATATTGAATTAAATACTTTAGAAAATCTTCTGCAAGATCCATGTTGTCTTCCAGTTCGTTGAAAGCAACTTCTGGCTCGATCATCCAAAACTCTGCGAGGTGGCGTGTAGTATTGGAGTTCTCCGCACGAAACGTAGGACCGAAGGTATAGATTTGTCCAAGCGCCATTGCGCCTAGTTCGCCTTCCAGCTGGCCCGATACAGTAAGGTTAGTTTCTTTCCCGAAGAAATCTTCGCTGAAATCAATATTACCTTCCGGAGTGCGTGGTGTATTTTTCAGATCGAAGGTTGTTACTTTAAACATCGCGCCCGCACCTTCAGCGTCTGAGCCGGTGATGATAGGAGTATGCAGATAAAAGAATCCGCGGTCGTTGAAAAACTTGTGCACTGCAAAAGCCATCGCGTGGCGAATACGCATCACTGCGCTGAATGTGCTGGTACGCATTCTTAAGTGCGCGATCTCGCGCAGGAATTCCAGGCTATGCTCTTTCGGCTGAAGCGGATATTGCTCCGGATCAGCAGGGCCGTATATTTCGAGTGATTTTAATTTCAGCTCTACACTTTGTCCCGAACCTACTGATTCTACTACTGTACCTACCGCGCCAAGACAAGCGCCTGTTTTGATCAAACTTAAAATGTCTTTGCTGATATTCTCCGGCTCTGCTACGATCTGTACGTTATTGATCGTGGAACCGTCGTTGAGATTTATAAAAATAACATTCTTATTGTCACGGGCTGTTCTCACCCATCCTTTTACCAATACTTCTTGTCCTACAGGTTTGCTTTCCAGCAGCTCTTTGATTTTAATTCGTTTCATTTTTAATAATAATGTTATTCGTGTTGATTGTAGAATGGAGCTGCATATCAGAAGATGCCAGATAATATTGTCGTAAAAATTTATCCGGTATCTGGCATCCGGTATCCGGCATCCAAATTATTCGAAGCTCGTCTTCGTTACAACCAGCGTAGTTAGAAACACCAAAGGTATATTTTCTTTCGCGAACCTAAAAATATCCACCGAATAGACTTTTCTGGCATAAAAAATGTAAATTAAGCCTTATATTTTATTACAATTGAGGTATAAGGCTGACTATTAAGTAAATCTATATGCAGAAACTGGGTTTAAATCAGATCATGACGCAGAAGCTGTCGCCGCAACAGATACAATTTATCAAGTTGCTGCAGATTCCTACTGCCGAGCTGGACTCCCGTATAGAAGAAGAACTGGAAATTAACCCTGCCCTAGAAGAAGGAAAAGAGGAGGAAGATAAAGAAGATCTGAACGTAGACGGAGAACTGGACGACCCGTTTGACGAGGAAAATGAAGACAAAGATGACCTGGACAAAAACGATGACGACTACGAAGACGAGGGAACAGCAGAGGAATATGTAGCCGAAGAATTTGGCGATAATCTGAATGTGGACGAGTATGTTGGCGACGATGATATTTCCGGTTATAAAATGCAGGGCGATGGCCCTGTAAAAGACGAGGAAGAACGCGAAACGCCCATGGCCACCGAAAGCACCTTGCAGGATTCTTTGATCAATCAATTAGGATTTTTAAAACTCGACGAACGCCAGGATCAGATTGCTAAACAATTGATCGGAAGTATTGATGAAGACGGCTATATCCGCCGCGAGTTGGAACTTATAGTGAATGATCTGGCATTTTCTCAAAACATAGAAACTTCTGTAGACGAAGTAGAAAGTATTCTCTTCAAGATCCAAAGCTTTGATCCCGCAGGCATCGGTGCACGCAGCTTGCAAGAATGTCTTTCGCTCCAGATCGAACGAAAAGATATTTTAGATCCTGAAGTGCTGATCGCGGATAGAATTGTAAACGATTGTTTTGAAGAGTTTACAAAAAAACATTACGACAAGATCCAAAAGAAATTAAATATCTCCGACGAAGAATTAAAAGAAGCCGTAGGGATTATTACCAAGCTTAACCCTAAGCCAGGCGGAGGAGAGGGTAACGATGTAAAATCGCAATACATTATCCCGGATTTTCTTTTATCCAACAATAATGGAAAGATTGAGCTTACACTTAATTCGCGCAACGCGCCGGAATTGAAGATTAGCCGTTCGTACAAAGAAATGTTTGATACTTACGACAAGTCTACAGGCAAAGATAAAAAGATGAAAGAGGCCGTAGCCTTTGTAAAACAAAAGCTCGACGCGGCAAAATGGTTTATCGATGCCATCAAGCAAAGACAAAACACTTTGCTGATCACGATGGAAGCGATCGTTAAATATCAATACGAATTTTTCCTCGAAGGCGACGAAAGCAAACTTCGCCCGATGATCTTGAAAGATATTGCGAGTGAGATCAACATGGATATTTCTACCGTATCGCGTGTGGCGAATAGTAAATCAGTACAGACAGATTTCGGAATTTATCCGCTTAAATATTTCTTCTCTGAAGGAATAGCGACCGATTCTGGAGAAGATGTTAGTAGCCGTGAGGTAAAACATATTCTCAAAGAGATCATCGAGGCCGAAGATAAAAAACGCCCGCTCTCCGATGAGAAGCTGGAAGAAATGCTGAATAAGAAAGGATACAATATTGCCAGAAGAACAGTGGCAAAATACCGTGAGCAATTAAATATTCCGGTGGCAAGATTAAGAAAAGAGTTATAGTTTTTTTAGCGTGAAAAAATATTCAGAATTAAAACAGCGAGTGATTTTATGGAGAGGGCTCTCGCACGGTATTTCCGCTTTGTTTCATCCTTTATTATTTCCAACCTATATCTTTTTGCTGATCGGTTATTTCGCTCCGCTTGCCTTAGCGCCACTCAACACATTGGAAGGAAGAAGATTTCTGATCAGTCTGATCTTTCTGTCTACGTTTTTTCTTCCGTTCCTGTTATTGATACTTTATATCATGATCCGCAATGCGCGCTGGTCGGTGCAGAATTTTTTTATGGAGACCGGAAAGGAAAGAGTTTTCCCATTTCTCATCATCGGAATGTTTTATTCGATCCTCATTTATTTTGTACGCCAGGTGCCACAGCTCAACGATGTGATCCTGGTAGTAATGACTTGCGTAACTGTTTGCATTTTGTTCACCGCTGTCATTAGTAATTATTGGAAGATCAGCGTACACGCAGTAGGTATCAGTGGAATGATTGGGTTGCTTGGTGCGATCAATAATAAAATACCGGATTCATTTTTATTTTATCCGATCACAGGAATGATCGTATTCGCCGGATTACTATTAAGTGCGCGACTCTATCTCAATGCGCATACGCCTGCACAAATATTGGCAGGAGTAATGCTGGGACTTGCCGTAAGCGGCGTAAGCGGTTTTTTCTTGTAATATATAAAAGCTGGCACAGGAGAGAAATTATTCATAATTCATAACTCATAATTCAAAATCCCCCTTTTCTATTATATTGAAAAACAAAAGTCTATATAGATTATAGAACTGAAAAATAGTTATTGTCAGATTATTTTTATTTAATTTGTCCCGAGAAAGGGTACATGTCGTTTTTCAAAAAAATACTAAACACCGATTCGCAAACACTGCTGAATGAAAGTTCTTACGAAGAGCTTTTCAGGAAATGGTATACCCCTTTGTGCAAAATGGTCTTCCGTATCCTGCAAGACAAAGCGCTCACAGAAGATACCGTACAGGAGGTTTTTGTAAAACTTTGGGAAAAACGAAATGAATTAAAAATAGAAACTTCCCTGAAATCCTATCTCTATCGTGCCGCGATCAACGCTTCGTACAATCATTTAGAAAAGAACAAGCGCTATCCTAAACTTTCTCTGGAAGACGGCGCTTCAAACCTGCCCGACCATTATTTCAATACAGAACAAAAGATCCACGGAGAAGAATTGGAATTCAGGATCAACGCTACGCTTTCTATTTTGCCCGAAGCCTGTCGCGAAGTATTTATCCTGAGCCGCTACGAAAACCTCAGCTATAAAGAGATCGCTGAAACACTGGGAATATCGGTAAAAACAGTAGAAAACCAGATGGGAAAGGCGCTCAGGATTTTTAGGGAAAAGTTAATGAAGTTATGAATTATGAGTTATGAATGTTGAATTATCAAATATTTCATTCATAACTCATAATTCAACATTCATAACTTAAAAGTCAATAGATTATAAAAAGGTAAAAAAGTTAAAGATCGCATAGGGGTAACCACCTCAAATATTGTCTTAGTATCAGAATGGCAGAAAAACTAACTAAAACGGACGAAGATTTCTACTCTGAGCTGATCGCCAAAGAGCTCAGCGGCGAGCTTTCAGAGGCAGAAAAAACCAAGCTCCTTGAATGGGTCAACAGGAGCGGGGAGAATCGTGCGTTTTATGAAGGTATGACATCGGGTTGGGAAAAAACTGCTGTTGAAAAGAACGAATTTCCTGATTTTGATACGAAGGCAGCGTGGACAAGTTTGAAGGCCAGAACGATTAATGCCGGTATATCATCAGAAGGAAAAGAAATTCCGCTCAACAGCAGGTTTACCACACTCAAAATAGCTGCTGCTATTCTGGTAATAGTTGGTTTGTTTGCACTGATAAGAATCACCTTATTCAACGCGCCGGAAGCAGTGAATTTTGCGACCCTCGACAACAAACAAGAAATCTATCTGCCCGATAGCAGTAGAGTCTTGCTTAACAAAAACAGTCACCTGACTTATTTCACGGATTTTAATTCGAAAGAAAGAAAAGTCTATTTGGAAGGACAGGCGTTTTTTGAAGTAAGAAAATCGGAGGGCAAAAAATTTGAAGTATACGGCATACGTTCCGTGACCACGGTGCTGGGTACTTCCTTTAGCGTTCGCTCTGTGAAAGACGAACCTAAAGAGATCGTACAGGTAGTAACGGGAAAAGTTTCCATGGCCGAACTTGAGCACCGTGAAAGAAATCAGATCTTTCTTATTCCGGGAATGCAGGGAGAACTTGACCACTCTTCCCAGCTAAGCGTACATGAAATCAACGACCCGAATTTCATGGCCTGGAAACAAAACCGTCTGACCTTCGACAATACAGCACTCTCCGCTGTGGTAGAAACACTGGAAGAATATTTCGGTGCCGAGATAGAAGTCCACAACCCGCTTCTGCTCTCCTGTAGGTTTACAGGAACTTTTGATAAACCAACTGTAGATGAAGTAATGAAAGTACTGGCTGTTTCAACCAATTCATCCTACAAAATCGCCGGACCCAAAATAATCCTGACTGGCAAAGGATGCGATAAAAATTAAACGTAGAATTTACTAAACTAAAATATTATGAAAATGAGGAGATACTTCAACCTTATAGTGCTACTGCTTTGTCTTTGCGGCACGCTCTACGCACAGTCTCCGGTGCTGGAAAAAAAAGTAACCCTTCAATACAGGGAAACAGAAATAGGTCAGATCCTGAAAGACCTGCACAAAAAATACGAGATCAATTTTTCGTACTCCAGCAACATCGTACCGGAAAAAAAGAAAGTAAGCATCAGCATCAAAAACGTAATGCTGAAAGATGCGCTGAATGATTTGTTCAAAGAAACAGATGTAGCATTTCAAGTGATCGGCGAACAGATCGTATTTAAAAAAGGTGTGCGCAAAAATTCTTCTGCCTTGCAGAAATACAGAGTCCAAACCGGTCATTACACGAATACGGTGGATGTAGCGAAGCCAATACTTTACGATCCGAAAACACACCAGGAAGATCTCCTGGCCAGCAGCGACGCGGATTTTATCATCGATACGATGCCGGATGAATTAGGAATGGAAGTGCCTTTGCTTACGGAAGACGAATACCATCCATCCAAAAAAGATCTGCGCAGAAAATTCAAGATCGAGCGCCAATTGCTGAAATTGAAATTTGCTTTGATCAAAGATAGCTTGCGTAGAAAGGGCGGGAATTCAACGAGCACGCTGGAAATGAAATACAATTATATAGAACAAAAAATGAAGGAGCAATATTACAAACTTATGTATGCGCCCGACAAGAAAAAAGATACTGCTCATATTACTCCTACGCCTGCCGATACTTTGCAGAAAAATGACACCACTACATCCGACAGGCGAGACGACTATTTATACAGACCTTTCCAGATCACGTTTGTGAGTCCGCTGGGTACAAACGGCGTGGATTGCGGGAGAACAGTGAATGCATTTTCGTTGAACGCGCTTGGTGGTTATTCCGCAGGGCTGCAAGGACTGGAAATGGGAGGCATTGCCAATATTGAAACCGATTACATGCACGGCATCCAAATGGCCGGAGTAGCTAACGTGGTAGGAAATGAAACAAGAGGAATGCAGCTGGCAGGAGTGATCAATGTTTGCGGCGATACTACAAAAGCTTTCCAGGCAGCAGGTTTCGCAAACGTAGTCAACGGATCTTTTACCGGTATGCAAGGCGCAGGATTCTGCAACGTAGACAATGGCTCTGTATTTGGTTTCCAGGGTGCGGGCTTCCTGAATGTTTGTCGCGACAGCATCACGGGCATGCAGGTAGCAGGTTTCGCCAACATCAACAGTGGCGATGTGAAGGGAGTACAAGCCGCAGGTTTTATAAATACCGCTAAAAAAGTGAAAGGAGTTCAGCTTGGGATCATCAATATAGCAGATACGATAGAAGGTGTGCCGATCGGTTTGCTGAGTATTGTGAGAAAAGGAGGTTACAGGAGATACGATATCTATGGCACCGAATCGCTTTACGGAAACTTTGCTTTCAAAATAGGTGTAAGACGTTTGTACAATATTTTCACTGTAGGTACACAATATAAAAACGACCAATTCCGCTTTGGTACTGGTTACGGATTGGGTACTGAATTCGCACTCGGCAATCGTGGTGTTGTAAACATTGAAGGTGTTACGATGAATATCTGGCAAGCAGAAAAGATCCGCCCGGAGTTGAATACACTGAATCGCCTCAGCACTACCTTTGGTGTTAGACTTGGACAGAAAAACACTACGATCTATGCTGGTCCTGCATTCAACGTGATGGTCTCTTCACAATACCTGAAAGGACATTCAGAGCCAGGCTCAGACATTGCTCCGTATACATTCTACAACCATACTTTTAAAGGAGAAAAAGATGTAAACCTGCAAATGTGGATTGGCTTCAACGCCGGGATCAGATTCTAAAATTTCCCCGGGTTCTAAAATTCCCCCGGGATTTATCCCGGGGAATTGCAAAAAATCCTTCACAAGCTTTCCATTCAATCAACTCAACTCAAATCAATATTTAATTTATCTCTTTGTTAAAGTCTGAAGACTGTTAACAACAGGATCACTTATCCCAAACATTCATATCCAACTATGAAAAAGATATTCTATTGCCTTATCCTAACGTTCCTGTTCTTGCATTCCGCGAAAGCGCAGGACAAAATATATACTCAAACTGTAAGAGGAGTAGTGTACGACAAAAATCTTTCCACTCCACTCGCCGATGCTTCGATCATGATCCTCGGCACAGATCCCTTGATGGGAGCAGTGACTGATGCGGATGGAAAATTCAAGATTGAAAAAGTTCCTGTGGGTCGTTATGACATTAAAGTAGCGATGCTGAGTTACAAACCCACATTGCTATCCAACCAACTTATAAATTCCGGTAAGGAAACCGTACTCGAGATTTATATGGAGGAAGATATTATCGAAGAAAAAGAATTGGTAGTGCAGGGCGAAAAAGATAAAGCCAACGCCAATAACAGCCTGATCACCGGAAGCGTTACTAATTTGCGTACTGATGAGATCAACCGTTTTGCAGGCTCGCGAAGCGATCCGAGTCGTATGGCTTCCAACTACGCAGGCGTGGCTGGTGGCGGCGATCAGCGAAACGATATTATTGTGCGAGGCAATTCTCCGGTAGGGGTACTTTGGAGATTGGAAGGAGTAGACATTCCCAATCCAAATCACTTTACTTCAATGGGCGCCAGTGGCGGTGCGTTTAGCATTCTCAATAATAACCTGCTTGCAAACTCTGATTTTCTTACCGGCGCTTTTCCTGCAGAATATGGAAATAAAACCGCCGCCGTGTTTGATGTAAAGATGCGTAACGGAAATAATGAGAAACGCGAAAACACTTTCCAACTTGGCTTGAGTGGACTTGAATTTACAACCGAAGGGCCGATCGCGAAAAAGAACGGAAGTTCTTATATGGCAAGCTACCGTTTCTTCACTTTTGAAGCGCTGAAGAAACTCGGCGTCAGCATTGGCGCCAACGGTGTACCGCAGTACCAGGATTTCACTACGAAAATAAATCTTCCTACCAAACACCTCGGTACTTTTACAGTATGGGGCATTATGGGTAAGAGCAGCATCAATCTGGACGACAAAGTAAAACATCCGGAGGATTCTGTAGCAGATCCTACGGTGGATTATCCTTCGGTATTTTATTCCAATATGTTTACTTCAGGTATTGCCAACGAACATCGTTTCGGAGAAAAAACAAAAGGGAAACTTACACTTTCAGCTTCCGGTAGCAAACTTGGATACAAAGAACACGATGTGCACCGCAGCGGCGATTCTTTTGTAGACCTTGAATTTTCCAGCCTTGAAGGCCATTACCTGGCAAATTATACCTTGTCGCACAAATTCAATCCAAGGCATTTTGTAAAAGCCGGCGTGATCATGCGGAATATGTTTTATAATAACAAGCAAACCTATTTTGACTATGACGATAGTACCTTCAACACCCCGCTGAATCAGCAAGGAAGTACCTGGCTGGGGCAGGCTTTTATTCACTATCATTTTCGCGTGACTGACAAACTAAGTCTTCATCCGGGATTGTATTACCAGCAATTTATGCTCAATAACCGAAAATCGCTGGAGCCTAGAATGGCCGTGGCTTATACGATCAACGATAAAAACTCGGTGAGTCTTGCTTCCGGGCTTCATAGCCAGACCTTGCCTTTGTTTATTTATCAATCGAGATTTAAAAATACTACCACAGGAGAATATTACCAGCCAAACAAAAACCTGGACTTCATGCGCAGCGTACATTTTGTAGCTTCTTACAAAAGAACGATCACCAACAATCTTCGTTTCAAAGCAGAAGCTTATTACCAGTATTTGTATAGTGTGCCTGTCAGCAGTGGGATGCAGGATTGGTACCGGATTTATTCGATTGTCAACACGGGAGCTTCTTACGGAATAGACGTCGGGCCTGATAGTTCTTCCAATAAAGGAAAAGGAAGAAACTACGGATTGGAAATTACTTTGGAGCGGTATTTCAACAAAGGATATTATTTTCTGACCAACGTTTCCTTGCTGAAATCCCAATACCGCGCAGGGGATGGTGTGTGGAGGAGTTCAGTGTTTGATATTGGGCATGTATTCAATTTCCTGGCGGGAAAAGAATTTCACCTGGATCATGATAATAGAAAATTATTTTCCATCGATTTGAAAACAACATGGTCTGGCGGTCGCCGCTACGTGCCGATCGATGAGCAGGCGTCGAATGCAGCCAACGAAACCAAATACGATTTCGCGCATGCGTATGACAAACGACTCAAAGATTATTTTCGCACGGATTTAAAAATCTCCTATTCCGTAAACCGCCCGAAAGCTACGCACAACCTGTTCATCGCGGCAGACAATATTCTAAACACACAAAACGTGTTAGAGCAGTATTGGGATAAAGATGAGAAAAAAGTAAAAACAGCGTACCAGTTGGGGATCTTTCCTTATTTGGGATATCGGATTCAGTTTTAGTAGTAAAAAGTTATGACTGGTGCCACCACTTTGAGTGGTGGCACCAGTATCCTAATACAATCGTCATTGCGAGGAAAGAGGCCGTAAGGCCGACTGACGAAGCAATCCGTTAGCTACGAAGCCTGAGCCCGTTGATTTTTACGGATGGTTTCAAATTGATGAGGGTGCATAACAAACAGATTGCTTCGTCGCCCGACTATCGTCGGGACTCCTCGCAATGACGGTTTCAATTATTGATGCTTCAACGTAATCGTAAAAGCCGTACCCTTATTAACTTCACTGGCGATCTCGATTCTTCCGCCCATCATTTCCACTTGTGTTTTGATCAGGTGGAGGCCCATGCCTTTGCCTTCTACGTGGGTGTGGAAGCGTTTGTAAAATCCAAAAATTTTGTCGCGATGTTGCTCCATGTCAATACCAAGGCCGTTGTCTACGTAAGTGATCACTACAATATTTTTTTTCCGTTCGGAACGGATTGAGATCAGTACACGCACGTTAGGCTTTTTATATTTTAGAGAATTTGAAATAAGATTGGAAAGAATGCTATGAATAAAGCTCTTGATGGCAAAGATGGTGGGCGCTTTTGAAAAATTGAAATCTATTTCTGCTTCGGCTTTTTCAATCTGGAGTTTATACAAATCCTGGATGACGGAAAGCTCTGTTTCAAGCTCTACTGTGGTGCGCGTATGATCGGTTTCTTTTGTATTGGAAAGAATAAAATTCAAGTCTCGTATGATCGTATCAAGATGATAAGTAGACTTCTGAATATGCTTGATCAGCGCGTCTTTTAGCTCAGGTGTGGTTTGCTTGGATTCGAATACATTGGTGATCCCTAGGATCGTAGCGATCGGGCCACGCAGGTTGTGCGAAACAATGTAGGAATATTGATTGAGCTGTTCGTTTTGATAGATCAGTTCTTTGTTGATCTGCTTTAATTCTTCCTCGCGTTTTTTTCGTTCGGAAATATCGGTTACGTTCATCGAGATCCCGATCAATTCTGTCTGGTCTTTATACACAGGCATCATAGTGGTCTGGATCCATGTTCTTTTGCCGCCGCTACTGTTCAGCTTTAATTCGTTAAACACCGTTTCTCCCCGCATAGCTTGTGTAAACAAGACGTCAAATTTTTCATGGAGGTAAGCATCCATATAATTTTTGATCGATTTATTCAGCTCAATTCCGCGGTTGAAGCGGCGCATACTGTTTTCGTTGGCAGGCTTGTTGAACCACAAAATATTACCTGCGCGGTCGAGCAAGTAATTGATACTTTGTGTACTGTCGAAGATTGCTCTTAGTTTTAATTCGTTTTGTTCGCTGTGTGCATTCAGCTCAATGGTAGAATCCAGTATCTGACGAAGCTCTTCTTCGTTGGCTTTGAGCTCTTCGTTGAGCGTCAGCGTTTCGTTTAGGAGGATAAGTTTTTCTTCTTCTGCTTTCTTGCGCTCCGTGATATCGCGCGCGCTCCAGAGTACGTGTGTACAGATATTTTTTTCGTTAAAAATAGGAGTAACGCAGGATTCCAGGTGTAAAATTTCTTCGCCGGAGCGAAAGCGCTCTTCATAAAAGATTCGGTTGCCCGATTGGATTGCTTCCCGCTTTTTTTGATTGTCAAAATTAAGTTCTTCCTGCGAGCAATTGTATACGTTGAGAAAAAGATCGTCGTGCATTCTTCCTACCAGGTCGCGCTCTGTAAAATTTGTATTGCACTGATCATTGATATGCTTGAGATTAGTGGCATTGGTATAAAGAAGGCGATATTCATCTATACCTTCTACAGCGCTCAGGGCAATGGATTCGGAACTGTTGACAAGCACCGTACTCAGCATCATTTCTGTCTGAGAAATAATTTCTTCTGCTGCTTTGATATCGCTAAGATCCTTGGCAAATGAAATACAATACTCAGCGCCGTTGTACTGAAGATACGTAGGAGTAATCTCTACCGGAACCAGTGTACCGTCTTTGGTTTTCTGATGAGAGAAGAAGGAAAATGTTTTTACTTTTTTTAATTTTTCCCAATAAGAAGCCCAGATATCAGGCCCGAAGGTAGGATCGATCAGGGAGATATTTTTATTTAAAAGTTCGGATCGTTTGTAGCCGAGTCTTTTACAAGTGGTGTCATTGAGATATATAATGTCGCCTTTAGAAGTAATGGTGATAATGGATTCAGTGGTATTGTTGAGCGCGTAGTTGAGAAAATCAAATTGATTTAAAGACTCTTTGTTGAGGTGAACACTGAAAACATTGTGATGAAAATTTTTTAAATGTTCGTTTTCTTCCTTTAGTCTCTCTATTTCTTCACGAAGTGCCGAGAGGTCTTCCGTACGTGTATTGTCAGTTTTCACCTTAAAGACGTTAAAAGATTGTGCTGTTTGTAGTTAACTAAATGTAGTAAAAAAAAACTAAACGAAATAACCGTTCGTCTAAAATCCATGCTGCACAATAATCTTTTGGATCATTGTGCGATCGTTCTGCTTTAACTCAACAATATAAAGGCCGTTGACAATATTGGTCAAATCTATTTGTTTGTCTTCCTGTAAAATTTCATAAGTTTTGCCGGCTATTTTTCTTCCGGTAAGATCATACACTGTAAGGCTGGTGATCTTGCCTTCTATCTTTAAAACATCTTGTACCGGCACTGGATAGAGCAATGCATTGAGCGGTTCTTCTGCTGGTGTGGCAGACAAAAATAATGTTTCATGTTTGTCAAACACCGGACGGATCATCATGCTTCCTTGTGAATATCCGGGCTGCATATTGAAGGCATTCCAATCGCTGCCACCCGAATTAAAATACACTTTGTCGGAGTGATCGTAATTATTGTCGTAACCGATTGTAAGCAGATCGTTGAAGTTTTGTTGGAAACCTACGTAGTAATCCTGTCCCGCAGGAATCACGATAGGTGAGTTGAGATGATACCGTACAAATCCTCCATAGGCAACCTGCGCAGCTGATTGGTATACAAGCGTTCTGTTCTGATCCCAGACAGAAATAAGAATAGATCGTCCGGCCATGTTCGGACCTTTGCTTTTGGTGAAATAGATATCAATATCGGTAAGCGTATCGGAGAGATTGATCGTAAATTTATTGGCAGTTTTTAATCCTTGCTGATCGGATCCTACGCTGGATTCAGGGGATCCGTCATCGTATGCGTAGTAATCCCAGAAAATAGTTCGGGTGCTAAATTTATTATTATTTGCAAACAAAATATTTAGTGTATCACTCAGCGAGATCCGAAAAGTCTGCTCGATGTAGATCGGATGTCCAAACGAGCTAAGGCTTGATACATCAGGTGTACAGACATCGAAGAAAGTACGCTGGCTATTGTGCGGAACGTTTATGGAATCCGGTTGGTGGAAAGCAGAAGTATCGCGACTGAAAAGGATACTGTCAGGATGTACTATATAGTCGGCCACTACATAAAAGAATTCCTGGCTGAGCCGGTCTCTTCCCAAATTGTTATCGGTAAAATTCATATCGCCGGACTCTGTCGCAGCATTGGCGAAGTATTGGTTATAAGGCATTGCATTATAATTCTTCAGAAAAGTGGCCGGTAGATTTCCAATCGATTTATCGTCGAAGAGCGTGTCTTTATAGCTTCTGCCGGAGTTGAGATAGATGTTATCGATGTTCCAGACATCAAAAGGTCCTGACTCTCTTCCCCAGGAGCGGAATCGGAATTGAAAATCTTTGTGAAAATAAACAGGATCAATGACTGCATTCATCGAGATATTAAAAGCATTCATGTACGGAATGTTCCCGTTAATTTTCTGCATCACACTCCATACACCTGTACTGTCTTTGAATTCCAGCTGTATAAAATCTTCTGTTTCCGGAGCATCGCCCACACTGGATTCTTGCCAGAAAAAACTTAGGTAAATGCTGTCGATAGGAGTATAAGGGGTGAGATCAATTGGAAGCGAAGTGAGGTTGTCGGTATATCCTTTGGCAAAAACATTGATGGTATTGTAGGGATCACCGTTGGCGTTGAGTCCGTCGAAGGTAGCTACATTGGGACTGACAGGTTCGCTTGGAAAACGGTTATTGATATACGTACCACCACCGTCCATCCATTTCAGCAAGTCAAGATAAGCAGAATAGTAAAACCGTTCGGAGAGTCTCCAGAATCCGTTTTTGATAATGGTATCGACGTTGATCTTTAAAACATTGTTTACATTATTGTTGGATGAATCAAGAATGAATTCATTGGTGCCAATTTTTTTGATGTACCAAAGAGTACTAGCCAGCTTAGCAGTAGTAGAATTTCCTTGCGGCTTAGTAAACCCTACAGCGATCAGTGTGCTGTCTGCATAAGCATTCAAAGCACTGTCATAGATTCTCACAATAGAATCTGTAGTGTTGTCAATCACGATGGAGTCGATGGAAACTACGATATCCGTAAAATCTTCAAAGAAGGGCAGGCGTAAGGTATCGGTATAAGCTTGGGTAGCTGCTATTCTTAGATTGGAACCATTCGTAGAATTGTTTGTAGCGCGAAAAGGATCATCTACCAGCCCGGTATGGATCAATTGAGCCTCCGCCGTCCTGCAAAAGGAAGCAATGCTTAGGATCAAAAGGAAAAAATATAGGCCGTAGTTTTTTATCATGCTTTTATTTTTAACTATCACTGTAAATTTCAAAACCCACCTAAAACAAATTTCAAATTCAAATTGATCTTCTTTAGAATTTGGCTTTTAGTGTCTGAAATTCAGTCCTGAGTTCTTAAAAACGAAGCCGGAATAATCCGGCTATCTTTTACTATTTAATACGTATAACGAAAAAAAGGTGATTTCATTATTCGGCATACCACAAATCTACGCTTTCGCCCATATGGATCTTAGCGCCTAATTTGTATTCAGGTTTTTGCTTGATCACTTGATCTTTATCCTTTCCGCTTACTTGTTCTCTTTTTTCAAGCCCGATCAGCAATCCTTGTTCGGTCAGCAATGCTTTTGCATCGTCAATATTCATGCCTATCACGTTTGGCAGCTCGATTTCAGAGGTCATGGCGCCGTTTCCAATATCGAGGGTTACAGAAGTTCCTTTTGGAATATGGGTTCCTGCTGCAATTTCTTCCCCTTTTACATATTGTTTGATCACCAGGTTGGCAAAAGGACTAGGCACCGGGCGTGTGGAAGCCAGCACGAGGTCGCGGCTTTTTAGCTCCATTTCTGCAGCTTTGAGCGATTTGTCTTTCAGCTCAGGCATTGGCACCATCGGAGGATTTTTAGCCGTTACGGTTACGTAGATCTTACGGTTGGCCTTTACTTCCGAACCGGGAAGAGGATGTTGCGAAAGTACGGAAAACGGTACTGCTCCGGCTACATAGCTGGAGTCGTTCACCTGGTAACGCAAATGTGAATTGCTGAGCAGATCATCGGCTTGTTCCAATGTTTTTCCTTTCAGATCGGGTACTTTAATAGTTTCTCCGTGATTGGTAGTGATCGGAAGGTATATATAGAAAAATAGAAGGACCAATACGATGCTGATACCGGCAATGATTCCTAAATGAATGAAGATGTCTTTTTTATTAGTTGCTTTCAACATATTTACTTAATAGTTCTGAATGTTTTGAGTAATAACGTTTCGGTTTTCAAAACTGATTTAAAAACGATTAATTCTCTGCCTCTGTTTTTTCCTGTCTTTCTATTCCAAAAGTAAGAATATTATCAATGAAATCGTATGGCTTGTATCCATTGAGTGCCGTTTGGTGGAAGATACAAGTAGCAGGCGTCATACCTGGTAGCGAATTGATTTCGATGATGACGGTCTCTGCGGTATTGTTGTCATAAATTCTTACAAACGCATCGATCCTCGCGTATCCTTGCACATTCAGGATCTTTGCGGTGTTGCGTAAGGTGTTTTTTACCTGTTCGGAAATATAATGGTAGGTTCCTGCATCACCTGCAAAGCGTGCAGGTGTAATATTTTGTCCTTCGCCTGCAAGGAATTTTTCTTCCAGTGACAATACCTCGCCGGAAGCAAGGGTTTCAGAAGGTTCGAATACTTCGTATTGGATATTGCCTTGTTCGTCGTAGCGTGTCATCAATCCTCCGGTGATCTCAAGGAAATGTTTTCCTCCATCGCGGCGGATGATGTCTTCGATCATGAAATAATTTTTCTGCGGAAATTCTTCGTTGAATTTTAATTTCAAAATTCTCGAGCTTTCCGAATCATGGATGCCGTCCCAGCCAAACATCATTTTGGCATAAGCTACCAATTCTTCACGGTTGTTGATCTTCTTCACTGCCGAACTACAGCCATCGTCGGAAGGTTTGGCTATGAATGGATATACGAACTGATGTTCTATCTTTTCCATCAGATCCATGTAAAAATTTTCCCATTCCTGTTTATAGACCAGCATGGAATTGGCCACCGGAATATGATTTTCACGAAGGATACGGTTGGTCTCAAATTTATTGATCGTAGTTTTAGAACTTTCAATACCAGAGCCGTTGTATGGAACATGATATTTCTCCAACTCATTCTGTACCGATCCGTCTTCCCCAGGTCTTCCGTGTAGCGCAATGAATGCTACGTCTACGAGTTCGGCAAGTTCCTGATAAGAGATCGCTTTTGATTCGGAAATATAATTCTGAACGTATTTCTCTGTAATGTTTTTGGTTTCCTTGATGATCTGTTTGATCACCGGATGTTTATCTTCTTTATGCGAAACTTTTTCCTTGATATCGTCCGCATTGTCTTTCAGCATCACGTTTACGGGGATGATATACAGCTCGTGGTTCTCCTCGCTACCTGTAAGGAATACAGGGACCGGCTCGTACTTGGTGCTGGACGCAAGTTTTTCATAAATATTTCTTCCGCTTTCTACCGAGATATGTCTTTCGGAAGAAAATCCTCCCATGATCACCGCTACTTTGATTCGCTCTGTGATCGAAGAGTTCAGGCGATCAAGATTGGAGTCAAGATCGTATAAAAGCTTTTTAATATGATAGGTTTTCTTTCCTGTGCGAATTCTTTCTGCCAGCGAAGTGCGGATGATGTAAGTCAGGAACTGCGATGGGTTCATGCCGATCTCTGCTGCCTGGTGGAAAAAGAAGGAAGAAGGAAGCATTCCTGAAGTAGTGTTCGGATCGTTCAGGAAAATATCCCAGCCTGGCGTGATAAAGCCGTCGAGACGGGCATATACGTTGAAGTTTAGTTCTTTGTAAAGTTTCTCACATTCGGTGCGGATCCTTTCGATCTGCTCGATCGGAAGATCGATCGGTGTTACTTTGCGCGACATGCCTGGCAGGTATTTCGAGCGGTAGTCGAAGAAATTATTTCCTTTCACAATCTCCGTAGGAGGCAGCGCGATCGGGTTTCCTTTTTCATCCTGGATCACAATGCAGGAAAATTCTTTTCCTTTGATAAAAGATTCGATCAGGATCTCTTCTTCGTTGTCGAGACTTTCCAAATAAACGGTCATCTCGCTATGATTGAATTGTTCGTTGATATAATTGAGCAATTCTTCCGGATGATTGATCTGGCGGTCATTGGCCATCACCGGCATGCCGATGCCGTCGCGGATATCGGTAAGCGTGCGCAGGTATTGTACTTTCTCTTCGTGCGTCATTGGCTCCCAATCAGATTTTTCGATCTGCTGTAGGAAGAATGCTCTGTTTACTGCGTAAATAAAATTTTTAAGATCAGTATCCTGAATAATGCTGATGCCGATGGAAGATCCTTGGTTCGGCGCTTTCACTACGAAAGGAAAACCAAGATCATTTTTGTAATGGTTCAATAATTTTTCCTTATCGGAATTAGAGAACCATTCTTTTTTTGTCAGGGTATAATTTTTAGGTCTTTTGAATCCTGCGTTTTTCAGCAGGCTTTGTTGTACCGCTTTGCTGATCCCGATTGCAGAGGGGAGAATGCCGGAACCGGAATATGGAATATTGTACCATTCAAGAATGCCTTGAATATTGCCGTCTTCCCCGTAAGGGCCATGCAACGCAAGAAAAGCAAAGTCAAAATGCTCGTGAAAATTTCTAGGTTCGATTCGAGTACCTACCGCATTGATAATACGCGCCAGCTCGGAAGGATTCAATTTGCCAAGCGATTCCATGTATACCTGGAAGCCGTTTGGAGAAGGAGGCGTGAATTGATGCGGAGGATAGAAATCGCGGATGGTGCCTTTGTAAATGTATTGCCAGTTGAGCAAGATGAAGTTTCCTGTGCTATCTACAAAAACCGGTACGGCTTCGAAGAGATTCTTATTCAGGTTGTCGTATACGGTGCGGCCACCTGCAAAGGAGATTTCTCTTTCTCTGGATTGACCTCCGAAAAATATTCCAATTTTCATTGAATAAATGTTATGATTTTTTAAAAGGATAAGATCAGTTTACAGCAATTACGCCTTTGATCTCCGGAACTTCTTTTTTGATCGCCTCTTCCACGCCTGCTTTCAGGGTCATAGGAGACATAGGGCAGGAACCGCAGTTGCCCATCATTTCCAGTTTTACGATCATGTCTTCGGAAATATCGAGCAGCTTTACATTTCCTCCGTCTGCTTCCAGATAAGGGCGGATGGTGTTGAGCGCTACTTCCACACGGTTGATAAGTTCATTTTTTGTGAGGGTTGTTTCCATATTTTCTAAAACATCAATCAGTTCATTAAAATTCCATCGTTACAAGCGCCTGCATTATAGCTTGATTTCTACAGGCTTGGTGGTTTCGCGCGTGGCGTTGCGGATCGCTATTTGCTGAGCTACGCTTTCAGCAAGTTCCTGGAAGGCTTCGGCTACAAGATCGCTGTCGAGTACTTTTGGTCTTCCTGCATCACCGCTTTCGCGAATGCTTTGTACCAATGGGATCTGGCCCAACAAAGCGCAGTCGTTTCGTTCTGCCATCTCTTTGCCACCGTCTTTGCCAAAGATATAATATTTTTCCTGTGGATGTTCTTCCGGTGTAAACCAAGCCATGTTCTCAATCACGCCCAGGATCGGTACGTTGATCTGCGGTTGCCGGAACATGCTCACGCCTTTCTGCGAATCGGCGATCGCCACTTTCTGAGGAGTGGTAACGATGATCGCACCGGTAACCGGTACAGTTTGTACAAGGGTAAGATGAATATCGCTGGTGCCCGGAGGAAGGTCGATAAGAAGGTAGTCTAGTTCGCCCCATTTACAGTCTCCCAGAAACTGCTTTAGTGCAGCGCTGGCCATCGGGCCTCTCCACACCACTGCGCTTTCGGCAGGCGCCAGGAAACCGATCGAAATAAGTTTCACACCGTATTGCTGTATTGGGATGATCCAGTTTTTACCATTCTCCTGTACAACGGTAGGTCGCGCATCTTCAAGATCAAACAAGATAGGTTGTGAAGGACCGAAGATATCGGCATCAATCAAGCCTACATTGGCGCCGGTCTTGGCCAGTGCGATCGCCAGGTTGGCTGTGACGGTAGATTTTCCTACACCACCTTTACCCGAACCAATGGCAATGATATTTTTTACTCCCGGCAACAGCGGTCCGTTCAAACGGGTAGAAGTTACGTTGGCTGTGAGATTTACGACCACCTGGAGATTAGGGTCTATTTTTTGTACGGCTTCCACGCAGGAAGAACGGATCAATTCTTTTAAGGGGCAGGCAGGAGTAGTGAGCACTACGGTAAAACTTACTTGATTACCCTTCACCTCCACATCCTTCACCATGTTTAGCGTTACCAGGTCTTTTTTCAGATCCGGCTCCTGCACGGTACTCAGTGCTTTTAATACATCTTCTTTACTTACTGCCATGTTCACTGTTAAAATATAGTGCAATTTAACTTAAAAACCGGAAAGATGCCAGACGCTGGATGCCGGATCCTGGATAAAAATGAATTTCTCTCTACCCAACTATCTCAGTACTGTTGCTGTCCTGCAATCTGACAGCAAGAGCAACAGCAACAGTACTGAGTTTGAATGAAAAACCCCGTCCAGTAAAGACTGAACGGGGTTTTCAAACTGCGATTGCAGTTAATATCTATTTCACATGGAAGGAAGATTCACCGATCTTGAATCCTTCGCAGTAGATCTCGATCTTGTGGTTGCCCGGTTTGTATGGGGTTCCTTTTTTGTATTCGTAGGTTACTTTCTGACCTTTGTTTTCAAACAGGATGGTTTGTTTCATCGTGTAGAAAATTTCTTTGCCTTCAAACTGGAAGCTGCCTCCACCGTTGGCAAGGTCAAACAATGCACTGCCATCTGGCTCGATCATGCGGAAGTACACATCTCTGCCGCCTTTTTCCGCTACTTTGTTTTCCGCAAGTGTAAATGTAACGCGGATCTTATCGATCTTTTTCGCTTTGAATTCTCCGTCGCTATCGGCTTTGCCTTTAGCATTCAGGGCTTCTATTTTGAAATTATCGGCTCTGAGCACAGAAGCGATGGCCACTTTTTCGGCCAGTTTGTTTTTCTCTGAAGTGATCTTGATAATCGAATCTTCGCGCTGTACGATGGTCACTTTTTGGTTAGTAATGATCGTATCTTGTTTTGCTAGCAATTCTTTCAGTCTGTCTACCTCCTTGTCAGCATCTTCGCGGATCCTGTTGGCCGCTTCGATCTGATCTTTGATCTCGTTGTACTTTTTCTGATAGTTGTAGCTTGATGCCTGAAGTTGTTTTTTCTCAAGGATCAATTGGCGGATTTGCTCTCCCAGGCGGACAGTATCGCCACCAAGCTGAGCGATCTCATCTTTTTTGGCGTTAAGCTCCTTGATCGCAGCATCCAGCTGTACATTCAAACTATCGATGGTGGATTTATTTTCGGTTATTGTAGTAGTTTGCTCTTTGATGGTATTGTTTTGGGTAAGGTTAAAAAACAATTGAATTCCATTTATTGCAGCGAGTATGATGATAAAAGCGATTAATAATCCCTTATTGCTTCCGCTTTTTTTAGGCTCCTCAGCCTGCTTTTTTGTTTCTGCCATTTGAATTAAATTAGGTTTAAGGTGCAATTCTATTTGTAAAAATAAAGATAAATTGGACTTTTTCAAATTTTAATACGCTTAATTCCATTGTGGACCAGAATAGACGAAATGCCAATAGTGAGTTTATCCGGTGCATTTCCACAAAACAATTCATTTAAAATTCAAAAATTAAAATTTAAAATTCCTTTAATCTTCTTTCCTTTGTAAAAAATATCCCTTTATCATGATCAATATCTCAAAACTTAAATACACCGACAGCGGTAATTTCTTTCTGATGGCTGGGCCTTGTGCCATAGAAGGCCGCGATATAGCCCTGGAAATAGCTGAGCGGATTGTAAAACTTTCTGACAAATATAAAATCCCTTATATCTTCAAAGGTTCTTATAAAAAAGCAAACCGCACCAAGCTGGATTCCTTTACGGGTATTGGCGATGAGAAGGCGCTAAAAATTCTTAAAGAAGTAAGCGATACATTCAACGTGCCGGTAGTGACCGATATACATGAAAGTCACGAAGCCGCAATGGCTGCGGAATATGTAGACGTATTGCAGATCCCGGCATTCCTGTGTCGCCAGACAGACCTGCTTGTGGCAGCGGCTCAGACAGGCAAAGCAGTGAATGTTAAAAAAGGACAATTCCTTTCCGGACAATCCATGAAGTTTGCAGTAGAAAAAGTAAGATCACTCAACAACCCTAATGTAATTCTTACCGACCGTGGAAATTCTTTCGGCTACTCTGACCTGGTAGTAGACTACAGAAACCTGGTAGAGATGAAAGCTTTCGACGTGCCGGTAGTAATGGATTGCACACACTCTTTGCAACAGCCGAACCAGACCTCCGGTGTTACCGGTGGTAAACCTGCTATGATCGAAACAATCTCCAAAGCAGCGATCGCAGTAGGGGCAGACGGTTTATTCATCGAAACACACCCAAGACTCAACGAAGCTAAATCGGATGCGGCTAATATGCTGCAGCTGGATCTGTTGGAATCTTTGTTACAGAAATTGATTCGTGTCAGGGAAGCAGTGAGGTAGTAATTATTAATTTTAAATTTTAAATTAAAAAGTCTCCGCATAATTGTTGGAGACTTTTTTAATTGAATCAATAATTTAAATTTTATCGCTTCGACTTTAGTTTCTTTTTGTAAGACTTTGGATCAAAGCTGGGACAAGTGCCGCAACCTCCGTGTGGGCCGCGGTGACAGGCCCATACAAATGATAAGAGTATAATAAAAAGCAGGGATAATTTTGCCCGTTTCATTTTTCGTCAGAGTTACAAACTTTTGGTAATGGCCGAATAAATTAATTCATCTACAGGCTGGCGGATATAATTATCACTCCGGCCTGATGTTCTCTTTTGAAGTATTCTCCTTCTTCGGTTCATAATTGTGAACCTCTTCTTTGATTACTTTTTCGGTATTTTCCCTCCGGGCCATTTGCGTTATCTTCTTGATCAGGCGCACCTGGTTGCCCTCCATATCGTACTCTTTAATGGTCCAGTAGGTGTCGGTGTAATACCAGAAAATTTTTCGCTTATACTGGCTGATAGATTTGATATTTCCGTTTTTATAATATTCAATGTTAGTGCCTTTTTTATAAGACTTGTCACGCTTTGTTTTTTCAAAAGCTCCGTTGGTTTGTGCCAAAGACAAAGAAGTACTGGCAAGCCACAAGAGCAGGCATAAAAAAACCGGAGTGATTTTTTTCAAAGAGCTGTTGATAGTATTAATAGAAAAATAATTCATTTCCTCTTCACGAACATTCTTCCAAAATAGGTATTATTTTTTACATATAAAAAAGTCTGTCCGGATCATAGCCACGACTCATAAGTAGTGGTATCATTATATTTACTTCACCATAGACACAAGATCAGCATACATCAGTTCAACCCATTGCGTATACATCTTAGCAGAGGGATGCAAATGATCCGTGCAGATGAGCGAAGGATCTGCTTGCGCATTTCTTGAGATAGGAGTTATGTCAAAATATTTTACGCCCAGCGAATCGCTGATCGCTTTATTGATCGAATTGAAAAGATTGATCTGAGTGGAGATATATGCTTGATTGGAGCTGCCGAATGGAGTGTATCCGTAATCGGGAATAGAAAGTACAAATACTTTATCTTTTCTACCGCCTGCAAAGGCGATGGAAGTATGAAGAAGTTCAAGAAATTCCACACGGTATTCTTCGGGCGATCTTCCCTGGTATTGGTTGTTGACGCCGATGAGCAAAGAAACCAATTCAAACGTGTCTTTTAAGCCTGCTTGTGTAATAGCGTTTTTTAGATCAGCAGTAGTCCAGCCGGTTTGGGCAATGGTTTTTTGCTCCTGCACGTTGATTCCTTGGGCGCTTAATTTTTGTACGATCATAGCAGGATAAGAATTGGAAGGCTTTTCACATTCTGCTTTGGTATAAGAATCACCCAACGCCAGATAACGAAGGCTGGTATTGATGGTGGTAGTTTCAGAAGGAATAGGATCGTCCATAAATTCTTTGTTGCGACACTCGGAAAAGAGCAAGATCGTAAGTATAGAAAGGTTAAATAAATAGAGTTTTGCAGACATAAGCAATACGACCGTTATATTTTTAAATAGAAAGGGTGGCAAATTATGAATTATGAATGAATCCGCAGAGTTGATTAATTCAACTCATAACTCATAACTCATAACTTTATTTACATCATATAACATACGGACGAAAACCTGTAAATGGTTTGCCTGCTTTTGTCTTTATCTTGCCGGAAGTACTAGTATTGAGATTACCTACATGAAGAAACATGCCTACTCACAGCAAAGTTATTTACTGATTCTGTTGATTATTTTTGGGTTAATACTGGCTTATATGTCACAAGCCATTCTGGACGGGGTAATGGGAGCGATCCTTTTCTATGCGATGTTCCGTTCTACCTATCTGCGTCTTACGGAGAAGAGCAACTGGAGACCGGTGCCTGCCACACTTTTTGTGATATTCATTTCCTTTATTCTGATCGTTATTCCTTTTACCATTTTGTGTTGGATGCTTTATTCAAAAGTAATTTCCGTACGAGCACATCCGGAGCAACTTGGAATTATAAGAGAAAAAATCTGGCCTTTGATCCAGAAATATTCCGACAAAAAAAGTCTGGATGAAATTATTGTATCCGCACAGTCGAAAATATTGCACTTACTTTCCAATGCATTGAACATAGCCACCAACATTCTATTGCAACTGGCGGTCATGTATGTGTCGTTGTTTTTTATGTTCAGAGACCATAAAAAAATGGAAGAAGTAGTGGTCAAATATTTACCGATCAAAAAATATCATGCGGAGCGTCTTGGAGTAGAATTGGTGAATATCACATATTCCAACCTCCTTGGACAAGGACTGATCGCATTTATACAAGGAGCAATGCTGACCATTGGTTTTTTGATTTTCGGTATAAATGGAGCAGTCTTCTGGGGAATAATTTGTTTCTTTATCTGTTTCCTTCCTTTCATCGGCGCACCACTAGTGTTCGGACCGGCAGGAATATTAGAGATCATGGGAGGCAATGTGGTTGGTGGAGTAGGAATTATGGTCTGGGGATTATTATTAGTAAGTACGATCGATAATGTTGTGCGGTTTTATTTGTCTAAAAAAATTGGCGATGTACACGCACTGATTACCATACTGGGAGTAGTGATCGGAATTCCCGTCTTTGGCGTACTCGGCCTTGTCTATGGACCGCTGCTTATTTCTTATTTTATTTTACTGGCCAGGTTTTGGATTGAGACGAATAAAGCCAGGTAAATAAGTTATGAATGTTGAGTTATGAATTATGAGTTAAAGTATTCACAATTAACTCATAATTCATAACTCAACATTCATAATCATTCATGAATCACCTTCAACTCAATTCTCCTGTTGAGCGCTTTATCAGCGGGCGGAGGAGAGAGTGGTACTTTGTCTCCGTATCCTTTTGGAATAATACGTTCGGAAGGGATTCCTTTTTTAATCAGGATAGCGATAATGGTTTTTGCTTGCTGCTTGGTATTATCACTACTGTACGTTGTTTTAAAACGATACATATCGTGTCCGGTAGCAGAATCCACGTAGGTGCCGATGGTATCAACAATGGACGCAGTAAGATTTTTTCGTTGTAAAGTATCTTCCTCTACATCCACAGTATGCACTCCGATCTCCACTTTCATGGTAATATTTGCTTTCAACATAATGACCAGGCGATTGATCTCCGCCATAGAGTAGCCTTCCAGGGAATCGGTATTGTTTACGAAAGCAAGATTTGAAAGAGGAAAAATAGTGCCTGGTGTGGTTGGCGTAAGTTTCGCGTCTACTATTTTTTCTTCATACTTCGGCTGTTTGTTGGGTTTGAACAGTAATGATCGGTAAGAAAATCCTCCATCGGCCATGATGGCTACATCGTATACACCGTCTTGTGGTACGACGGCTGTATAACTACCATCGGCAGCGCCGGGATAGGTAAGCGATTTATTATTAGCGGTATTGGTTACTACTACTTTGGGAACTAATACCAGGTTGTTAGACGCATTTTTAACATTGCCCTGCAGCAGCGTAACTTTATCAGGTTGCAGATTGTCTGGAATTTTTGTCCTCATCACATCTAATCCCGTACCAGTCTTTGCTGGTGCAGAATGGTAGATCAAACTTCCTCCCGCTGGTACAGAAACATAACGATCGTCTTTGGGTGTATTGATGAAAGAATAGGGTACTGGTTCTTCCCAGGAACCATCGGGATGCTGAACAGTTTTATAAATATCGTATCCGCCGCTGCCCCCGCCGCGCATGGAGGAGAAGAGGAATGTTTTGTTATCCGATAACATCCTTCCGGCGCATTCGCAGTTCATGTTAATTGGGGAAGGCAGCATTACCGGGGTTTTCCAGCTATCCTTACCGGCGCGTTCTGCCATAAAGATTTTTCCGCAAGGGTTTCCATCCGGTGTTTTTTCGTTGATCAGTCTTGTGAAAAATAAATATTTTCCATCCGGAGAAAGTGATGGATCTGTTTCCGCTACGGCAGAGTTGACCGGCTTACCGAAGTTTTTAGGAACCGACCATGAACCAATGATCGTTTTTTCGATCATCCAAATATCATTATTTCCTACACCACCGTATCGCGCAGAGTGGAAGAGAATGATGTTGCCATTTTCGTTTAGAAAAAATCCACCGTTTGTAATGGTAGTGATCTCTGTGTTAGCGCCTGGTAATTGTTCAGGACGAGACCATGCACCGTTTTTCTGGTAGCTTATCTGTACATAAGGTTTGTTTTCATTGAAATACAATTGCTCAAAAATCATCGTACGTCCATTGCCACTTATACAAGGATTGTATTCATCGCTGTTATTAGTGTTGATCGGTTGTCCCAATGGAATGCTTTGTGCAAAACAATTGAAAGACAAATACAGGCATGAAGCAGAAGATAAAATTTTATACAAATGTTTTTTCATATAGAACTCTTTAAAGAAAATTTGTAAATATTTCATTCCTTATAAATATATAGCATTCAATCAGCTATCACAACTTTTTCGGAAGGAAATAAAATCTTTTATGAGGTAATAAACGCCTGCGGGGAAAACAATAAAGGATAATTTATTATGTGCCCATGCTTCTGCAAATTCTAATTTTAGTAAGTGTGCAAAAGCATGCGTAAGGCCACAGCCGGGGCAGGAGAGACCTGTAGCAAGGCGGAATAAACAAGGAATGCCGATGTCGAGATTACAAAAGGAAAGAAGCAGGAGAGATAAAAGAAAATACCCGCCGGTTAAGACAAAGAGAAGATTAGAAACAGCATAATGAAACAGCAGCTTTTGCCATTTATTCAAGCGCTCTGCCATCGGCCATTTTCATTTTAAAAGTAGCAATGTTGATCAGGTCGATCAGCGCCCATACGCAGCAGCCGCCAAGGGTAATGGTTTTGAGCCACCAGTTTTTATAGCCCATTAGATACCGGTCTACACCAAGAAAACCAAGAAAAAAAGAAATGAGAAGAATTTGAGTGTATTTTCTGTTTTTGCTTTCCATCACTGCAATGTATTTGGGAATAAATATAGGAAAAAAAATTTCACTACTTGTATTTGATCACGCATCTTTCATGTTCAAGTTTATTCATTTCACTTTCCACAGAAAGATTTGTTTTCTCGTTGTTCAATTGAGTTTTGTATTCATGCTTGAGCTCTCTGCGTTTGATCGCTTCAAGGAATCTGCGTACTTCGTCTTTGGTCTCGAGTTGTAAGGCAGGCACCTCCTTGGGCTTGTTGTCCAGCCCCTTGGCTACCATCGTGAAGTAGGAAGTGTTGGTATGTCTTTTTGTTCCGGTAAGCACATTTTCTGCTTCCACCCGGATGCCGATGATCATGGAAGATTTTCCTACATAGTTGACGGAAGCGTGCAGCGAAACTAGTTCACCTACTTCGATCGGTTCCATAAAATCTACTGTATCCACCGAAACAGTGACACAGTAACTTCCCGCATGTTTAGAAGCGCAAGCGTACGCTACCTTGTCCATCATAGAAAGCAAAATCCCCCCGTGGATCTTACCGCCAAAGTTGGCGTAGGAAGGGATCATGAGTTCGGTGATAGTAGTTTGTGAATATTTTACGGGACGGAATTCCATGGTAGTTATGAATGTTGAGTTATGAATTATGAGTGAGTGAAATGTTATTCGTTTATTGAAAATGCTAGTGACAAATTATGAGTAACAAAATTAACTCATAATTTATAACTCATCACTCATAATTAAACATTAAGCGCGTTTCGCCAGCTCAGCTTTAATAGTAGGAAGACTGTTGTAGAGATCTTCGTAAGAATTGATCACAAAATATTTTTCCTGGTAGCTGCCTTTTTTGTAGGGCGTGTCCATCATGATGCTTACGTTCAAATCATATTTTGGTACGCCGGCGCTGATGGAGAAAATGGTTTCGCCTCTGGAAGAAAGTAAGTGTGCTCCGTATATTTTTAAAGTATTTTCTTTGGCAATGATCCCAAACTGGATCGAGTGCCAATATACTTTTTTCAGCAAAGAAATGGCTTCAGGATTTTTCAGATTTTCGAGCGCAAGCTTTCCTAGCCCTGTAAGGTAGTTGGAGTATGCAGGAATTGTAAGCAAAGGCGTATGACCGATAATATCGTGAAACATATCGTATTCATCGATGTCATTATCAAGCTGCTCCTGAGTGCGCAGCCAGGTACGACAAGGATATTTTTTTTCTGCCAGCATGGCAATGAATTCATTGTCTTCCACCATTGAAGACAGCGGTACTACTGTCCAGTCGGTGATGGCAGAAAGTTTGCTGTTCACTTCGTCAAGGTCTGGTACATGGTCAGAAGGGTAGCCTAGTTTTTGAATGCTTTCGAAAACCGTGGAATCGGCAGTCTCCGGTAAAAATTGTAGCAAGCGGGTATAAAGCACGGTCCATATTGCATGTTCCTGGTCCGTATAGTGATCTTTGGTCATGAGCATAATCTTATAATCTGAAGGTTGCTTCTTTTTTCAATTGTACGTAAAAATATAAAAAACAGCCAGCCGGAGAAATCATTTTTTTTGTTTATAATTTTTCAGGAGCAGAAGCGCTGCGGCGTGAGAGGTTAGTTTGCCTTCAGCAAGTTCATTTTCAATAGATTTTAATTTTTTCTGTACAGAAGGTGTATTGAAAAAATCTCTTTCCAGGTTGTATTGGATCTCCTTGTACAACCGGTGTAGTGTACTGTTGACCCTTTTCTTTCCCCAACGCCCGTCGGCCTGTGCGTTCTGTCTAAATTCTTCCATCCAGGTGGCTATGCTGTCTATGCCTTCGCCGGTTTTGGAGGAACAGGTCATCACGGTAGGCGAGGTTTTGGCAGCGGTATTTGAAAAGATGTGCAGGGTATTTTTAATTTCCGCGGCTGCGGCAAGTGCATTTTCTTTATTATTGTCGTCAGCTTTGTTGATCAGGATCAGGTCCGCCAGTTCCATGACACCTTTTTTCATCGTCTGCAATTCATCACCCATGCCCGAGATCATCAGGAGAAGGAAGAGATCAGTGAGGCTGAAAACTTCTGTTTCCGATTGTCCTATACCTACCGTTTCGATTAATATATAGTCAAAGCCTGCGGCTTCACAGAGAAGGATGGTTTCGTAGGTCTTGCCAGCCACGCCGCCCAGCGTTTCGTTGGCTGGAGTAGGGCGTATGAAGGCCAGTTCAGAGCGCACGAGTTCATTCATTCTCGTTTTATCGCCCAGGAGACTGCCACCGCTAAGTTTGCTGGAAGGGTCGATGGCGAGAACGGCTACTTTTTTTTGCTCTGCGATCAGGTGAGTACCAAGCGCTTCGATGAAGGTACTTTTTCCTGCCCCCGGGATTCCGCTTATCCCGATGCGAAATGATTTTCCTGTAAAGGGTAAAATGCTATTGATCAGTTTGGCTGCAAGCGCTTCATCTTTGGCCAGGCTGCTTTCGATCAACGTGATTGCGCGCCCCAGCACAGCGCGGTCGCCGTTGAGGATGCCGGATTTGTATTGCTCTACTGTAAATCGCTTTTCGGTCATGCCTTGGAAATTATGAAGAAATATAGATACCAGATGCCGGATGCAAGATGCCGGATAAATTTTGAATTTTAATTATACGTTTCCAAAATCTGATTTATTTTGGTGTTGTTGACGCTAGGTATGATTGAAATCATGCATATCTCTTCAGTTATATTTTAAAAGTAAAGAATTATTTTATCTGACATCCGGCATCTGGTATCCGGCATCTTTTTTACTCAACTTTGATAATTATTTGCATTCAATCAGAAAATAGCTACTTTTGTATCGGCAAGCCGGTACGACCAGCTCCTGTCAACTCCCCCAGGTTCGGAAGGAAGCAAGGGTAAACGGTTGTAGCGGTGCGATATTGGTTTGCCTTTTTTTACCTTCTTTCATTCTTTTCCCCTTAATTTGATAGATACCAGATGCCGGATACCTGATCCTGGATAAAAATACCTATTGGCTATTTTCATTTAAAATTCATAACTCATAATTCAAAATTTATCCGGTATCCGGTATCTGGCATCCGGCATCGATCAAGTCTTGAATTTTCAAGTTATTTCCTTACTTTTGATCACTGTTAAATAAACTAATACAAACAAACATCATTTATGAAATTCTTTATTGACACGGCAAATTTGAAAGATATCCAGGAAGCTCATGACCTGGGTGTGCTTGACGGTGTTACCACCAACCCATCTCTTATGGCTAAAGAAGGCATAAGCGGCGCAGACAACGTAAGAAAACATTATAAAGCTATATGCGACATCGTAGACGGAGATGTCAGTGCAGAAGTTATTTCTACCGACTTCGCAGGAATGATCAAAGAAGGCGAAGAGCTGGTAAAGATTGATCCTAAGATCGTGGTGAAAGTACCAATGATCAAAGATGGCGTAAAAGCGATTAAATATTTTACAGAAAAAGGAATCAGAACCAACTGTACACTGGTGTTCACTGCAGGACAAGCATTGCTTGCTGCGAAGGCTGGTGCTACCTATGTTTCTCCTTTCGTAGGCCGTCTGGATGACATCGCCACAGATGGATTAGAGTTAATCTCTCAGATCAGATTGATCTATGACAACTACGCATACGAAACAGAAATTCTTGCCGCTTCCGTACGTCATACTATGCACTTGCTGAAGTGCGCAGAACTTGGAGCCGATGTGGTAACTTGCCCGCTTAGCGTGATCACTTCCCTGCTGAACCATCCATTGACCGATTCAGGATTGGCTAAATTTCTGGCTGACCACAAGAAGGCAAACGGATAATAAATTTTAAATTATGAATTATGAATTTTAAATTATTGAGTGGGGATATTCGTCTCATTTTTAACTCATAACTTATAATTCATAATTCATAATTCATAATTTAATTCAACCCTCATAATTATTTAATTATTGCCTATCTTTGTGGTATGGTTGAAGAAATCAAAAACAGACTAAACATGTACATTATCAAAGTAAAAGGGAAAGCTAAAATTCCTGATTACATACAATTTAGAGATGATAATTTCGTACTTGTGGCGTATTTCAGAGCGGATAGACCAGTGAAGTTATTGAAGAAATACGGACTGGAAGGAAAAGAAGAAGCTCTAAACAGATTAATTCAAGAAATCCCATTCGGAAAACTTCAAAAGCTGGAATTGTAAAATGGAATTTTCAACCGATCCTATCGTCTCACTTAAAAATACCAGTCTCTTTCACGACGACGTATTGGTGCTAAGGGATCTCAACTTCGCCATTCGTAAAGGTGAGTTTGTATACCTGATCGGAAAAACCGGAAGCGGAAAAAGCTCCCTGCTCAAAACGCTTTATGCCGATCTCATCAACCCTAAAGGTGAAGTACAAGTGGCAGGATATAATATCTCCAAAATCAAAAAAAGTAAAATCCCTTATCTGCGAAGAAAAATAGGAATTGTCTTCCAAGACTTCCAACTACTCAACGACCGGAGTGTAGCAGAAAATATATTTTTTGTAATGAAAGCCACTGGCTGGAAAGATCGGAGCAAAATGAAAAACCGCCTGGCCGAAGTGCTCATGCGCGTTGGACTCGGATCAGTAGCATCCAAATATCCACACCAACTCTCCGGTGGCGAGCAACAACGTATCGTGATTGCCCGCGCTCTGATCAACGAACCTCTCATCGTATTTGCTGACGAGCCTACCGGGAATCTTGACCCGGAAGTAGCTGACAGCATTATGAAACTTTTTTTGGAAATAAATAAAACCGGCACCGCCGTTTTGATGGCTACTCACCAGCATAGCTTTATAGATCGTTACCCGGCAAGAGTATTGAAAGTAGAGAATGGGATGATGCTGGATTCTGAAAAAGTTTTTTTTCAGAATAGAAGCGAAGTATATTAAGCAGCTTTGGAAAAAAAACATTTAAATATTGTGGCGTATGACGTGCCTTATCCACCGGATTATGGAGGCATGGTCGACATTTATTATATGGTAAAAGCCCTGTCGGAACAAGGCGTGAAGATCAATCTTCATTGTTTTATGAACAGGAATAAAAAGTATTCGGAAGAGCTATACGAACTCTGCGAAAACGTATACTATTATAAACGGGACACTTTCCTCTCAGGCTTTTCCTCCATTCCTCAAATCGTCAATTCCCGTCGCTCCGGCAATCTTCTTTTCAACCTGCTTCAAAATGATTATCCAATTTTATTCGAAGGAATTCATAGCTGCTATTTCCTTGATGCACCTGAGCTCAGCGGAAGGAAAAAAATGGTACGCATCCAGGATGTAGAGCCGCAGTATTATTTCAATCTCTATAAGATCGCGCATAATTTTTTTACCAAATCATTTTTCCGAATGGAATCTATCCGTTTGAAAAAATTTGAAAAGATTTTCGCCCACGCCGATACACTGATCACGCTGAATGTAAAGCATAAGGCTTATTACGAAAAATTATTTCCCGGAAAAGAAATTTTAAACATTGAGCCTTTCTCCGCTTTTAGTACCGTTGATATCAAAGAAGGAAAAGGAACCTATGCATTATATCATAGCAACCTCACAGAACCTGATAATAAAGAAGCGGCAATGTTCCTGGTCAAAGAAGTGATCAAAGATACCAAAGTACCTTTTGTGATTGCAGGTAAAAATCCTGACCGTGAATTAAAACGTTTCTGTAAAGAGAAAAAAGTAAAGATCATAGCCAACCCTTCCGACACAAAGCTGGATGAACTGATCCGCAATGCGCAGGTAAATATTTTGGTAAGCTTCATGCCTTGCGGAAGCAAGATGAAGATCTATCCGGTGCTCTATCATGGACGCCACTGTCTGGTAAACTCCAATATGGTGCAAGGGTTTTCTTATACCAAGGCCTGCCATGTTTCCGATTCGGAGTCCATACTACGCAATGAACTGGTGCAGTTGATGCAGGAACCTTATACAAAGGAAAAAGTAGTGGAGAGAGCTACTATCTTAGGACAAACTTCTTCGGAGAAAAAAGCCCAAGCGTTGTGTCAGCTTTTCTGAGATTTTTTCAACTCAATACAAAGTTCATACAAACGTAATGTATCAAACAACAGCAAGCTGTTACTTCTGCCAGAGATCAGCGATTGATGGATCTTTTTTCTGAAAGGCCTCAAGCAAAAAATAAAAATACCAGAAAGAAAATATTTTTTTAGCATTCGATACGCTTCGTATAGCGAGATCCCGCTCATATCATATCCTTGCAAGATCAAAGATGAAAGCGTACGAACAGCAGTAAGATGTTTGTCTACAAAAACTTCATTTGTTTCCAAACCTTCATGAATCACAGGATTGTCGATATGCTTGACAGGAATGGATCGTTTTTTTAATTCAATACAGAATAAAGTGTCTTCATGTCCATAGTCTTTCAGGGAAGGAAGAAATTTTATTTCCTCTACGATCTTTTTTTCTACCAAAAGATTTCCTGTAAGAAAAGAAGCATAAGGACTTTTCTTCCTATATGCTGCAGCCCTTGATTCACGGCTTGTGCCATAGGTATAGTGTAAACGTGTGTTGGAGGTTACACTACCAGCATCATACAAAATACCACCGATCACTACAGCGATTCCTTGGCGGATACAATTGAGATAGGAAGAAATGAAATTATCCGACGCGATCAAAACATCAGAATCAACATACAGAATATGATTGAACTCCGCTTTCTGCGCCAATAAATTGCGGATCACCGCGCGGCCTACATTTTTATCTAGCTCTTCATAAGTCACTTCGGCAAAAGAAATAATACTCCTGTTCTTTTCTTTAAAAAAGATCGCCGAGTCGTCGTCGAGACAAATGATTTCAAATGGAATAGAACAACTAAGGCATTGCCGGTGCAAAGTATGGACAAGTGAAACAATTGAATGATTATAAACCGGAATGCAAATGGAAAGCATTTATAAAAGTAATGGGAGAATCTTAAAACTGAAAAGGAAAGGAAGAAAGTTTGGAAAAATAAATGAAACCAGTAATAATGGAAAGATTGTACTCATTTTACCCACGTCCATTCCACGAGCTTATACACTGCATTTATGGTTTTCCACTCCACTTTTAAGTCACTTAGTTTAAGTATTTGATTTTTAATTTTTTATATAAAAATAGAATGCCGGATATTCCTTCCCTAGGGTACCTAACAGCCTGATTTTAACCTATATTTATCCACAAGTGGGGTAAAGTGGGTAAAAGTGGTTGCTTTTTCATTTTTCTTCGTTAAATTTGTATGAGTTCGAATTCAAAAAAGTAATGTCTTATTTTTCAAGTGAGTATGAATGTAAATTGGATGCAAAAGGCAGGCTGATACTTCCTGCCCGAATGAAAGCCAATTTACCTGCCGCTTCGGGAAATAATATTATCATCACCAGAGGGTTTGAGACATGCCTGGTGGTTTATCCGGAAGTGGAATGGCGGAAGGTCTTTTCAAAAGTATCCGGGTTAAATGAATTCAACGAAGAGTACAGAAATTTTCAGCGGAATTTTTTTCGTGGAAATACAGAAGCGGAGCTTGATAGCAACGGAAGATTTGTACTACCCAAAACAATGACCAAATATGCCCAGATCGAAACCGAAGTTATCGTGGTTGGAATGGGAAACAGAATAGAAATCTGGAATCCGGAATTATACGATCAGTTCCTGATCAAAGACCAGAAAGAGTTTTCGAAACTCGCCGAAAAATTCCTGGGAGACAAGTTAAATGATGAATAAGTTATGAGTTATGAATTATGAATGTTGAATTAAAACATAATAACTACAATAACTTCACTCATAATTCATAACTCATAATTCAAAATTCATAATTACTATGTATCACATACCCGTGATGTTGAAGGAATGTATCGAAGGGCTTGCCATAAAGCCGGACGGTATCTACGTCGACGTAACCTTTGGGGGAGGAGGTCACTCGAAAGAAATCCTGAAACATCTTACAAGCGGCAAACTTTTTTCCTTCGATCAGGACGAGGATGCAAAAGCAAATGCTGCTCAGATCAATGAAAGTTCTTTCACATTAATAGAAGCAAATTTCCGTTACCTCAAACGCTATCTTAAACTGAATGGGATCACCCAGATCGATGGGCTATTGGCCGATCTGGGGATTTCGTCTCACCAGATCGATTCGGCCGAACGTGGATTCTCCACGCGTTTCAATGCCGAGCTGGACATGAGGATGGACCGCAGTGCTGAGAAATCCGCCAAAGATATTATCGCTACTTATTCTGAAAAAGATCTACATAAAATTTTCGGAATGTACGGCGAGGTGACCAATGCCAAAACACTCGCTGCCACGATCGTAAAGCTTCGCGCAAATAATAAGATCAATACGGTAGAGCAATTGAAAGAGGGAATCAGACAATTAGCGCCGCGAGGAAAGGAAAATAAATATTACGCCCAGGTTTTCCAGGCGCTGCGCATCGAAGTAAACGATGAACTAAAAGCCCTGGAAGAAATGCTGACACAATCGGCCGAATTGCTGAAGCCGGGAGGAAGAATGGTGGTCATGTCGTATCACTCACTGGAAGATCGATTGGTGAAGAATTTTATCGCAAAAGGATTGTTTCACGGCGAACCGGAAAAAGATGTCTACGGAAATTTTTCCAAACCTTTCGAAGCCCTTACACGAAAGCCGGTAGAAGCAAGCGAAGCAGAAGTAGAACAGAATAACAGAGCGAGAAGCGCGAAACTTAGAATTGGAATAAAGTTATGAATTATGAGTTATGAATGTTGAATTATAAAAACAAATCATTCATAATTCATAACTCATAATTCAAAATTTATAGAATATGGCAGAAAATACTTATAGAAAAAAAGAAGAAGAAACTCCTGTGAAGGAGAAGAGTAATGGAGCGCCTACCCGTACGGTGTTCCAAATGATCGAGTCTTCTTTGGGACTAAATAAAGTGATGGTTGCCGGAATTCCTGTAAACCAGGTGCCACGCATCGCATTTATCATGGCCTTGTTGATCTTTTATATTGCCAATACACACTATGCTGATAAAGTAGTACGAAATATCGCGAAGGCAAAATCAGAAGTAGAAGACTTGAGAGCCGATTACACTACGCTGAAAGCAGACCTGATGTTTAAAAGCAAACAATCGGAAGTGGCCAAGAGCGTAGTCTCCATGGGTTTGGAAGAGAGTTTGGTTCCACCTTATAAAATAGAAATAGAGAAAGAAGATTAATAAGTTATGATTGTGAGTTATGAATGTTGAATTCTTATAACTCGTAATTCACAACGCAACATTCATAATTTAAAAGAAAAGTGAATATTAAAAGAGACATAGTGCTTCGTTCCCGCATCGCTTTTGTAGCGATCGTGATCTTTTCTTGCGCTATTATCTATAAGATTACGCAGATTCAGATTCTACAGAGTAGTAGATGGAAAAAAATTGCGAATCAGAAAGTTTTTGAATATAGAGTAGTAAAAGCTACCCGAGGAAATATTTATTCCGACAACGGCAGTCTCCTGGCTACTTCCTTGCCCTTCTATCGGCTGGCAATAGATCCTACGGTGGCGAGCGATGAAATTTTCAGAAAGAACAAAGGTATTGATTCGCTTTCGATGTTATTGGCCAATTATTTTAAAGATCATTCTCAAAAAGAATATTATAGAAAAATAAGCAACGCCCGGCGTGATCATAAGGAATATCTGATCATCAATAAAACGATGATCAATTATCAAACAAAAAAGATGATGTCCGATTGGCCTATTATACGTGAAGGCAAATACAAGGGAGGAGTGATCTTTGAAAAAATAGATAGACGTTTCAAACCCTTTTCCTTCCTAGCAATGCGTACGATTGGATTTGTGAATGAAAACAATTCGGGTGCTGGTCTGGAATATAGTTATAACAAATACTTGGCAGGTCAGGATGGAGAAGGACTTTATCAAAGAATGGCTGGTACGGAATGGAAACCAATTCACAATAAAAATGAGGTACCTCCTGAACCAGGCGTGGACATCCAAACTACTATCGATATCAATATTCAGGATGTGGCCGAAGCATCTTTGTTCAAACACCTGAATATGCACAATGCCGAATACGGTTGCGTAGTATTGATGGAAGTGGCCACCGGTGAGATCAAGGCGATTGCCAATCTGGGAAAAGTAGGCGAAGGACAGTACGCAGAAAATTATAACTATGCAATCGCTTCGCAAGGCTTGACCGATCCAGGCTCTACGTTTAAGTTGGCTTCCATGATCGCGCTGTTTGAAGACAATGATAAAATAAAATTGTCCGATACGGTCGATTGTGGCAACGGACGTTATACATTCTTTGACCGTGTAATGACAGATTCTAAAGAAGGTGGCTATGGACGTTTGTCTGTACAGCAAATCTTCGAAAAATCTTCCAACATTGGTGTTTCCAAAATGATCTACAAACAATTCGGCACCAATCCTCAGCGCTACATTGATTATATAAGAGGTATGGGATTGTCTGAACCGCTTGGCCTGCAAATGAACGGAGAAGCGAAACCTTATATCAAAAGTCCATCGTCGAGAAGCTGGAGTGGTGTGACCCTTCCATGGATGTCGGTAGGATATGAGCTAAAGATGGCGCCAATCCATACGTTGGCATTTTACAACGCAATTGCTAACAACGGAAAAATGATCAAACCGATCATTGTAAAAGAAGTAAAAATGGCCGATCGTATAGTAGAACAATATTCCACTACAGTGATCAAAGAGCGTGTATGCTCAGATGAAACGCTCGATAAAGTACGTGCTATGCTGGAAGGTGTAGTAGAACATGGCACTGCACGTAATATCAACAACACGATCTATAAAATAGCGGGCAAAACCGGCACCGCTCAGAAGATAAAGAACGGTGCGTACGTGAGAACCTATTACACCTCTTTTGTAGGTTATTTTCCGGCTGACAAACCTAAGTACAGCTGCATTGTAGTGATCGATAGTCCGGCCGGGTTCCAGCAATACGGCGCTGATGTGGCGGCTCCGGTGTTTAAAGAAATTGCAGACAAACTGTACGCTGTAGACCTGGAACTGCATGAAGCCACCGAACCGAAAATAGCTTCTGCAAACGATCAAGAGTTTCCACTGATCCGCTCCGGTTATTTCGATGATTTGAATTATTTGTGCAATGAACTTGGAATTTCAAATCATACACGTTCTGGCTCCGACGAAGAATGGGTTTTCGCCACAACCGCCAACAACGCAGTGATCTGGAACAACCGTAAAATAAAAGAAGAACTTGTGCCAGATGTAAGTGGTATGACGTTAAAAGACGCGCTGTTCCTGCTTGAGAACAGTGGCTTGAAAGTACGAATACAAGGAAGGGGCCGGGTACAAAGCCAATCGCAAACACCCGGTAGTAAAGCTATAAAAGGTAGTTATATAAATATTTATCTCGAATGATTCGTATACTGAAAGATATATTATACAAGGTATCGCTCTACTCCGTGTCAGGCAGTACTGATAGAGAGATCAACGGTATCTTCTTTGACTCAAGATTAGTAGGAGAAGGAAGTCTCTTTGTAGCGACAGTAGGCACACAAGTAGATGGACATCACTATATTGAAAAATCAATTGAAAAAGGTGCAGTAGCCATCGTCTGCCAGATAATGCCTGCAGTACTGAAGCCTGGAATTACTTATGTGCAAGTCGTAAACAGCAGCGCAGCCTTAGGGATCATGGCTTCCAATTATTATGGAAATCCTTCTTCCAAACTAAAGCTCGTAGGCGTAACAGGTACAAACGGTAAGACCACCACGGTAACCTTGCTACATCAGTTGTTTATGAATCTTGGGTACCACACAGGGTTGCTTTCTACTGTTGAAAATAAGATCAACCAGGAAGTAATACCTTCCACGCATACCACACCTGATGCGGTTTCTCTGAATCACTTCCTGAGCAAAATGGTTGAGTCAGGATGTACACACTGTTTCATGGAAGTCAGCTCCCACTCAGTAGTACAAAACAGGATCAACGGACTTCATTTCGCAGGAGCGATATTTACCAACATCACGCACGATCATCTCGATTATCACAAAACCTTTGACGAATACATCAAAGCAAAAAAAGGATTCTTCGATATACTAGGTGCAGATGCCTTTGCCCTGGTAAATGCAGACGATAAGCGCGGTATGGTGATGATGCAAAACACAAAAGCTAAGAAAAATACTTTTGCGTTGAAAACCCCTGCCGATTTCAAAGCAAAGTTACTTACCAATTCTTTTACAGGATTGGAAATGGATATCGATGGCAAACAAGTTTGGTTTAAACTAATCGGCAGTTTCAATGCCTACAACTTACTAGGAGTCTATGCTACCGCTGTATTGCTCGGCGAAGACAGGGACGAAGCCCTTACCCAACTTTCCAATCTTGATTCTGCAAGAGGAAGGTTTGAAAGAATTATTTCCAAAACAGGAATCACCGCCATCGTGGATTATGCACATACACCGGATGCAGTAGAAAATGTATTGGATACGATCAACGATTTGAAGCAGGGAAAAGAACAGATTATCACCGTGATCGGCTGCGGCGGAAACCGCGATGCCACCAAGCGTCCGTTCATGGCCGACATCGCTACCAGACTAAGTGATCGCGTGATCCTTACATCTGACAATCCGAGAGACGAAGATCCGCAATTGATCATTGATCAGATGGAACAAGGAATTTCGATCACCAATAAGAAAAAATCTTTGTCGATCCTGGATCGCAAGGAAGCCATTAAGACCGCATGTCTATTGGCCAAGGAGGGAGATATCATTCTCATTGCCGGGAAAGGACATGAAGATTACCAGGAGATAAAAGGCGTAAAACACCATTTCGATGACAAAGAAGCTGTCAGAGAATTGTTCGACATATTAGGAAAGTAGTTTTAAAAAAAGGCAAAATGATTAATTACAGAATTGTAGACAAGACATTCCGTTTTTCACTTAAGGTGATGGACTTGTATGTATTGTTGTTAAAAAACGGAGAATACGAGCTGGCGGAAAAGATCCTCAAAAGCAGCGTAGTGATCCGCGAAAATATCGAAGAAGCCTTTGCTGCCATTACCCTGCAAGACAATGTAGGTAAACTTTCCGAAGCCCTGCACAATGCCGCGCAGGTACGTTTCTGGTTGAAACTCATCCAGATGAAAAACATGGTACATACCTGCTGTGAAGAAGCAGTGGAAGGGATCAACGAAATTATCAATATCCTGAATTATTTGAGTCTTGAGAGTAACGATTATAAAATTAACCTACAATATCAGTTAAACTAATGTTATACTATCTATTCAAATATCTCGAACAACGATTTGATCTGATGGGAGCCGGATTGTTCCAATACATCTCCTTCCGGGCGGTACTGGCGGCTTTGCTCTCGCTCACGATCTCCCTGCTTTTCGGAAACAGGCTGATTAGTATGCTTAGAAGATTGCAGATCGGTGAAAGCATCCGCGATCTTGGATTGGAAGGACAATTGCAGAAAAAAGGAACTCCGACAATGGGAGGTCTCATCATCATTGCTGCAATCTTGATTCCTACACTTCTTTTTGCAGAACTAAACAACATCTACATCATCCTTCTTATTATTACTACCGTGTGGATGGGTTTTGTTGGATTCTCGGATGACTACATCAAAGTATTTAAGAAAAATAAAGAAGGACTTCATGGAAGGTTTAAGATCATTGGCCAGATAGGACTGGGGTTGATCGTAGGACTGACGCTGTTCTATCATGAAAGTGTATTGATAAGAAATTACCTGGTGGATCCTACCTACTGCGACAATGCTTCCGATGTAGCTTGTTTTGTAGATACCAAATCACTTACTACTACAATTCCGTTCATGAAAAATAATGAATTGGATTATGCCTCTATTTTCTTTTTTCTTGGAGAAAATGGATATGTGATCGGGTATACCCTAGTAGTGATATTCATCATCACCGCAGTTTCCAATGGTGCCAACATCACCGATGGAATCGACGGACTAGCGGCTGGTACATCAGCGATCATCGGAGTGACGTTGGCGATTCTCGCTTACGTTTCGGGAAATAAGATCTTCGCCGATTATCTGAACATCATGTACATCCCGAATACAGGCGAGCTCGTGATCTTTTGTGCAGCCTTCTTTGGCGCCTGTATTGGATTTCTTTGGTATAACTCTTTCCCTGCGCAAGTATTCATGGGCGATACAGGAAGTCTTACGCTGGGTGGTATCATTGCTGTACTGGCGCTTATCATTCGTAAAGAATTATTGATCCCGGTATTGTGCGGAGTTTTCTTAGTAGAAAACGTTTCGGTGATGTTGCAGGTAGCTTATTTTAAATACCAAAAGAAGAAACACGGGATTGAATATGCACGCGAACACAGATTATTTAAAATGTCGCCACTACATCATCATTACCAGAAAAGCGGATTCCATGAAGCCAAGATCGTATCACGTTTCTGGATCATAGGGATCATGTTGGCGATCTTGACGTTGGCTACGTTGAAAATGAGATAAAATAGAAAGACAAAAAAGTTAAAGGATATAAAAATTAAATGGTAGGGTCAGGAAAAATAGTGGTGTTAGGCGCAGCAGAAAGCGGGGTAGGCGCTGCGCTATTGGCTCAGGCAAAAGGGTTCGAGGTGTTTGTTTCGGATTCGGGTAAAATTGCCGATTCGTTTAAAAAGAAACTGGAAGAAAATAAAATTCCCTACGAAGAAGGACAACACACGGAAGAAAAAATTTTTGAAGCAAAAGAAATTATAAAAAGTCCCGGTATTCCTGACAAATCCGAGCTGATCAAAAAGGCAAAGAAGCATAAGATCAAGATCATTTCAGAAATAGAATTTGCCGGACGTTATACCAAAGGGAAAAAGATTTGCATCAGTGGTACCAATGGAAAAACCACTACCACAATGCTCACTTACCACCTTTTAAAGAAAGGCGGATTAAATGTAGGCCTGGCAGGAAACATTGGAAACTCCTTTGCAGAGCTAGTAGTAGAAGATAAGTACGATGTATATGTACTAGAGTTGAGTAGTTTTCAGTTGGATGGAATGTATGAATTCAAGGCAGACATCGCTGTGCTTACCAATATCACACCGGATCATTTGGACCGCTATGATTACAAAGTGGAAAATTATGTAAAGTCGAAATTCCGGGTTATTCAAAATATGGACGCTTCCGGCGCTTTTATTTACGGAGAAGACAGTGAACTATTATTCGACGAGTTGTTTGACATAGAAACGGATGCACAAGAACTTCCTTTCTCCATCGAAGAAAAAGAAGGCGTAGCAGCCTGGGGCGACGAACAAAAATTCTACGTCGATCCAAAATTCGACATCGCCAACGATGAGCACAACGAAGGAGATGTGATGGTAATTGATAATACAAAGTCTGTATTAAAAGGAAAACACAATCTCTACAATTCCATGGCCGCCGCCTTGGTAGCAGGTCGGATGGGAGTAAAGAAAGAAACTATCCAACAAGGGCTGGCAGATTTTGTAAATGCTGCACACCGTATGGAATTTGTAGCCGAGATCAACGGTGTGAAATTTATCAACGATAGCAAAGCGACCAACGTGGATTCTGCTTTCTACGCGCTGGATGCAATTAAAGAACCAATCATCTGGATTGCCGGAGGTGTTGATAAAGGGAATGATTATAGTGCACTGAATTCTGTGGTGAAAGGAAAAGTAAAAGCGCTCGTTTGCCTGGGAAAAGAAAACGAAAAATTATTCAAAGCCTTCAAAAGTATGATCCCCGAGATCGCTGAAACGCAGGATGTAGAAGCCTGTGCGAAAATGTGCCTTGAGCGAGCGGAGAGCGGGGATGTAGTATTATTGTCTCCTTGTTGCGCAAGTTTTGATCTGTTTAAAAACTACGAAGATCGAGGAGAAAAATTTAAACAGGCAGTGTTGAGACTGAAATAAAAATTGGATGCCAGATGCCGGATACCAGATACCGGATAAAATTGAAATAAAATATCTGGTATCCGGCATCTGGTATCCGGTATCCAATTAATAGATGTTAAGAACAACATGAACGAACGATTAAAAATATGGGTCGATAGAAATCTGAAAGGTGATCCCTTTCTTTGGGTGATCATCATTACCCTTTCGCTGTTCAGTATATTAGTAGTGTACAGCGCGATCGGATCATTGGCTTATAAAAAAACAGGTGGAGATACCGAGCATTTCCTGGTCAAGCATTCTATGTTGGTATTCCTCAGTCTGGCATTGACCTGGCTTTCGCACAAAGTGAATTATAAATTGTATTGGGGTATCAGCAAGATCGCGCTTTGGGCCTCGCCTTTGGTGCTTCTTTATGGATATTTCTTCGGATCAAAAGTAAACGAAGCCAGTCGTTGGATTCATATTCCAATCATCAATCAAAGCTTCCAGCCTTCCGACTTTGCAAAATTGGCGCTGATCATTTCGCTGGCAAGAATGCTCGCCAAGAGACAATCAGAAATTGATAAAGCACTCACCATTGAATCCGTAGAACAAATCATGAACAAATCGCTTTGGCCTGCCATCCTCTGGTGTTCGGCTATCTGCGGCTTGATCGCGCTTTCCAACTTCTCTACGGCAATCATGTTATTCGCTACCTGTCTATTGTTGATGTACATCGGCCGTGTGCCGTTGAAACAATTAGGATTACTTTGCCTTGTAGGCGGAGTAGCAGGATTATTTGGATTAGCCTTAGGACAACGATTGGGAACAGTGACCCGAAGGATCACCAATTTCTTTGTTGAAACAGATGTACCTTTTCAAGCAGAGCAAGCATTCATCGCCATCTGGCGTGGAGGCTTTTTTGGTATGGGACCTGGGAATGGAATTCAGAAAGATTTTCTTCCACACCCTTACTCCGATTTTATCTATGCTACTATTTTGGAAGAATGGGGAATGCTCTTTGGTGTCATCGTCATTCTCCTCTATCTCGCGCTTTTGTATAGAGGTATGAAAACAGTAGTAAACAGCGAACGAGCTTTCGGAGGATTACTGTCCGCCGGACTCTGTTTCAGCATCGTGATCCAGGCCATGATTAATATGGGCGTAGCGGTAGGATTAGGACCGATCACCGGACAGCCTTTACCATTGCTAAGTATGGGAGGAACCTCCTTATTATTTACAGGAATTTCCCTGGGAATTATTCTTAGCGTAAGCAGAGGAGATATAAAGGAAGACAACCTGACGGAAAAACAGGAAGAGGAAGAAGAACCAGACTACGAACAAGAAGATGGAGAATAATAAGACATATCGTTTTATCATCAGTGGTGGTGGCACAGGCGGACATATTTTTCCCGCCATTGCGATTGCAAATGCTCTGAAAGAAGCATTGCCTGCTTCAGAAATTTTGTTTGTAGGTGCAGAAGGAAAAATGGAAATGGAAAAAGTGCCGCAAGCGGGATACAAGATCGTAGGATTGCCGGTAGCGGGTTTTCAGCGGAAACTTACAATGAAAAATCTTCTATTCCCTTTCAAAGTATTGAACAGTCTTCGTAAGGCCAAAAATATTGTAAAAGAATTTAAGCCCGACGCAGTGATCGGTGTAGGCGGATATGCCAGCGGACCTGTATTATACGCCGCTGCAGGAAACAAGATCCCAACACTGATCCAGGAGCAAAATTCTTACGCCGGGGTGACTAATAAAATTTTGTCCAAAAGAGCGAAAACCATTTGTGTAGCGTATCCGGAAATGGAGCGATTTTTTCCAAAAGAAAAAATCGTCTACACTGGAAACCCAGTGCGCAAAGATATTCTGGAGTACAGGTTGAAAAAACAGGAAGGGCTATCCCTATTTGGATTGAAGGAAAATATTCCAACCATCTTCATTATGGGCGGAAGCTTAGGGGCGAGAACGATCAATAAAAGCGTCGTCGCCAACCTGGATATGCTGATCGAAGCAGGAGTACAAGTGGTTTGGCAAACAGGAAAATTTTATTTCCAGGAATGCAAAGCAGTTGTAGAGGCTAAGAATACGGACAAGATAAAAGTATTGGAATTCATCAAAGATATGAATCTCGCCTATGCTGTTGCAGACATAGTGATTTCAAGAGCAGGAGCTTTATCCATTTCTGAATTATGCCTAGTGCAAAAGCCGGTGATCCTGGTACCTTCCCCGAATGTGGCGGAAGATCACCAGACTAAAAATGCGATGGCATTAGTGAATGTAGACGCCGCGCAGATAATAAAGGATGAGCAGGCGGAAAGAGTGTTGATCCCGGCGGCTTTGAAATTATTGCAGAACAAAGAGAAACAGGAAATATACAGTGAGAACATTGCTAAACTGGGAAAGCCTGAAGCAGCGAAAGATATAGCTGGTGAAGTATTGAAATTGATTTAAAAGTCAACCGTCATTGCGAGGAAGAAGGCCGTAAGGCCGACTGACGAAGCAATCCGCTAACTACGCAGCCTTGTTGATTTGAAACAAGCTGTTGAAACAAACTGACTCGGCTTCGTAGCAAACAGATTGCTTCGTCGCTCCCGACTATCGTCGGAAACTCCTCGCAATGACGAGTAAAACAAATAATGAAACTGATAAAATAAAATAACATTGATCACAAACTACAAAAATATCTACTTCCTCGGCATCGGCGGTATCGGCATGAGCGCCATCGCCAGGTGGTTCCGCGCGCAGGGATTTGTAGTAGGGGGGTATGATAAAACAGCTACTGAATTAACCGCTCGCTTGAAAGAAGAAGGAATGGATCTTCATTATGATGACCAGGTGGGGCGCATACCAACAGCTTTCTATAAAAAAGATGAAACCTTGGTAGTCCTGACTCCCGCCGTTCCCAAAGATAATATAGAACTAAAATATTTCCAGGACAGTGGTTATACCATCATGAAGCGTTCACAAGTACTGGGCTTGCTGACGAAAGATATGTTCACCGTAGCCGTAGCTGGCACACATGGCAAAACCACTACTTCGTCCATGACGGCGCATGTGCTTAAGTCCTGTGGTGTAAAAGTAAATGCTTTCCTGGGTGGTATCACTGTGAATTACGAATCGAATTTGTTAATAGGGGAGAAGAACGGCGTGGTAGTAGTGGAAGCCGACGAGTTTGACCGTTCGTTTCTGACGCTCTATCCAAATATTGCCGTGATCACCTCTACCGATGCAGATCACCTTGATATTTATGGGAAAGAAGAAGAAGTGAAAAAATCCTTCACTCTCTTCGCTTCGCAGATCAAAGAAGGCGGGAAGCTCTTTCTAAAAGATGGACTGGATGTGGGACAACCAAAAAGTGTTGAGATCAAAAACTACGGATACAATGGTTTCAATATCCGGGCCGAAAATCTGAAAGTAGAAAATGGTCATTTCATTTTTGATTATGTTTCTCCAACACATACCATCCGCAGTATTTCAATGCTCATGCCTGGTTTCCACAACGTGGAGAACGCACTGGCCGCGATTTCAATAGCGCTGGAAATGGATCAGGAACCCGAGAAAATTAAGGCGGGTATTGAAAATTTTAAAGGCGTAAAAAGAAGATTTCAATACATCATCAAATCGGACCGTATTACGTACATCGATGACTATGCGCATCATCCAACGGAGATTGAGGCATTTTTGAAATCGGTAAAAAAATTATATCCGACAAAAAAAGTGACCTGCATCTTCCAGCCACACCTCTTCAGTCGTACACGCGACTTTATGGATGGCTTTGCTGAAAGCCTTTCACTCTGCGACAAGCTCATCCTGCTGGATATCTATCCAGCCCGTGAGCTTCCGATCGAAGGCGTAACTTCGAAAGTGGTGTTTGATAAAGTAACCTTGAAGGATAAAATCCTTTGTTCGAAGACAGAGTTGATGTCAGTCTTGGAGAAAGAAGAGACCGACGTACTGGTCACGGTAGGAGCGGGCGATATTGATACGTTTGTAAAACCGATCAGGGAATTGCTGACCGATAAATATAGTTTGTAAAAACATGTTCAAGAAACTGAAAATAAAAAAGGGAATCCTCTACACCGGCCTTGCAGGGCTGCTGCTGATCCTTATTGGCTTTGTCGAAAACAAACAAGCCGATAAGAGAGTGAAGACCGTGCAGATTCAGATCGATCATGAAGGCAACAATTATTTTGTAGAAGAGAACGATGTACTCGACCTGATCACCTCCAACGGGGGCGATCCGATTGTGGATAAAAAATACCAACATTTAGACCTCAAAGAGATTGAGATGAGGATCAAATCTTTTAAATTTGTATCTGATGCTCAGGTATCAAGAGATCACAAAGGAAACTTAAAAGTTTTAGTGAAACAAAGAAGACCCATCGCCAGAGTTATTTATCCCAATGGCGTACATGCTTACATTGGGAGCGATGGCACGACTCTCTCTACTTCTGAAAAATTCACCTCCAGAGTTATTATTATCGACGGAGAATACGCTCCGAAATTATTGTCCGAAGACTTCCTGCAAAGTGAAGACGGGCTATCCTATTTTAATTTGTTAAAAACCATCGACGAAAATAAATTCTGGAAAGCTCAGCTAGCCCAGATCAGCATTGACCGTTCGGGTGAGGTCATTTTATATCCCCAATTAGGAAGGCAAACCATTTACTTTGGAAAGCCGGACGAGTTGGAGACGAAGTTTAAAAAACTCGGTTTGTTCTACTCGAAAATTATTCCTGCCAAGGGCTGGAATACATATCAGACCGTGAACTTGAAATATAAGAATCAACTTATTTGCGAATAAATTTATGCAGAATTTTAAAAATGATAAGCTGGTAGTAGGACTCGATATCGGGACTACAAAAATTTGTGCGATCGTTGGTCGTATGAATGAACATGGCAAGCTGGAGATCCTCGGGTTAGGCAAATCAGTTTCCGAAGGTGTGATCCGCGGGATGGTGATGAACATCAACTCTACGGTGGATGCGATCACCAAAGCAATGAGAGAAGCAGAATTACAGGCCGGTGTAGATATAAAAGTTGTGAACGTAGGGATTGCAGGACAGCACATCAAAAGCTCTATGCATAGAGGTAGCATCATGCGCGTCACTACCGACGATGAGATCACGCCAGCCGACGTAGACCGCCTGACCAACGATATGTACAAAACCGTAATGCCTTACGGAAGTGAGATTATCCATGTGATGCCTCAGTTGTATACCGTAGATTACCAGGAAGGGATCAAAGACGCAGTAGGTATGTCAGGTGTAAGACTGGAAGCAGACTTCCATGTAATCACCGCACAGACCAATGCGATCAACAATATCAATAAATGCATTATCAAATCCGGTCTTGAGATCGACAAGTTGATCCTGGAGCCAATTGCTTCCAGTTTGTCTGTGTTGAGCGACGAAGAGAAAGAAGCGGGCGTTGTGCTGGTAGACATCGGAGGTGGTACTACTGACGTGGCTATTTTCCACGACAATATTATCCGTCATACCGCCGTGATCCCTTTCGGAGGAAATGTGATCACCAACGATATTCAACAGGGATGTGCCGTGATGCTGAAACAAGCAGAGCTACTCAAAACAAAATTCGGTCGCGCACTGGCCAACGAAGCTAATCCAAACGAGATCGTATCGATCCCGGGCTTGCGCAACAGGGCGCCGAAAGAAATCTCTGTGAAAAATCTGGCACATATTATTCAGGCCAGAATGGAAGAGATCATCGAGATGGTATTTGCAGAGATTGTAAGCTCCGGCTACGAAGGTAAACTAGCCGGTGGTATCGTAGTAACAGGCGGTGGCGCGCAATTACAATACATCAAACAATTGTTTGAACTGGTGACCGGAATGGATGCGCGTATCGGATATCCAAACGAACACCTCGGCAAAAGCAAAGTAGAAGTAGTGAAAAGCCCGATGTATGCTACTGGCGTGGGTCTGGTGCTTTCCGGCTTTACTTCAATTGACGATCGGGATAATAAATATTCCGAGCTTATAAAAAGAGAATCCAAAAACGATAAAGATAAAAAAGAAGAAACGTCTAAAAAGTCTTCCAGAACCTTCGATCTTAACCTGAATAAATTCCAGGATAAGCTAAAAGGATTTTTGGCAGGAGATATAGACGACAGTTTAGAGTATTAATTCATACTAAACGATTTGCCCTATGAGTATTTATAAATTCGATATACAAGATTCGCACAAATCCATCATCAAGGTGATCGGTGTGGGTGGCGGCGGAAGCAACGCAGTCAATTACATGTATCGCCAGGGAATCCGTGATGTGGAATTTTTGGTTTGCAACACCGACTCACAACACCTGAAGGTTTGTGAAGTTCCTAATAAAATCCAGATCGGGATCAACCTTACGAAAGGACTTGGTGCCGGAGCCCGCCCTGACAAAGGCCGTGAGGCTGCCTTAGAAAACAAAGAAGACATTCGCGCCATACTGAGCGACACTACTAAAATGGTATTTATCACTGCCGGAATGGGTGGTGGTACCGGTACAGGAGCAGCTCCTGTGGTAGCCAAGATCGCCCGCGAACTTGATATTCTTACGATCGGGATCGTGACACTTCCATTCCGTTGGGAAGGCTCTGGCAAAAAAGGCCAGGCCAACAAAGGAATCGACGAGATGAAAGAATGTTGCGATACGGTCATCATCATTAACAACGATAAACTTCAGGAACTGTATGGAAAACTACAGATCAAAGAAAGTTTTGACAAAGCCAACGATGTATTACTTACTGCCGCAAAAAGTATTGCGGAAGTGATCACCGTACAAAGCGAGATCAACGTAGACTTCGCCGATGTGGAGCGTGTGATGAAAAGTTCCGGCGCGGCGGTGATGGGTTCTGCCATCGCAAGCGGCGAAGGAAGAGCGATCCGCGCGATCGAACAAGCATTGTACTCTCCGCTGATCGATGGAGGTAATGTGTTTGGCGCTAAAAATATGTTGCTGTCAATTGCCTATGGTGATTCTGCTGATTTCACGATGGACGAGCTGACTGATATCACGGATTATATTACTGAAAAAGTAGGCGACCAGGCAGATGTGATCCCGGGTATTGGATTGGATGCTTCCCTGGGAGACGCCATTCGCGTGACGATCATCGCTACAGGCTTTGATGCTACTGCACCGACGCAAGCAAAAGATTCTAAAAAAGTGATTGATCTTGAGTCAAGCAAACAAATTACCATGTTTGATATTCAGGCGCCGGTAGCGAAGAAAAGTGAGATCATTTACACTTTCGAAAAACCTGAAAAGATTCAAGAGGTGAATAAGCAGGAGGAAGAAGAAAAAGTAATCTACGAGCTGAAAGAAGACCTCCCAAGTACCCGTTTTGATTTCAATAAAAAAGAAACACCTGTAGAAAGCAGAGAATATATTTTCGAATTGAAAAGCGAGACCACCACAGAGATCAAGCCAATCGTGGTTTCCGAGGATTCTAAAAAGAAACTGGCAGAGCAGGCCGAGGAACGTATCAAACGTTTGAACAACCTGACGGTTAGTCAAAATTTAGATCCGGAAGAATTCAAACAAAAATTGGAAGTACCTGCTTACCTTAGAAAAAAAGTAGATCTGCCGGAGCAGCCACATTCTTCGGAGAAAAGTATTTCCAGATTTTCTTTAAATGAAGACAACGAGTTGTTGAGTAATAATAAATTTTTGCACGACAACGTCGACTAAATTTTTTATATACCTGTAATTAATGAGGAGACGTACCGGAAACGGGGCGTCTCTTTTTTTGGAACAGGATTTACAGGATTTGAGAATTTGCAGAATAGACTAGTATCGATAGAAGCGGTCATTCAGAAGGAAACTTGTGCAATGACAACTTTTTTAAATTTTAGAAATCATGTTCATCATTTAATCACGTAAATCAAGGTTCAGACAGAATTATTCATTATTTTCATATTCTATAATTTTATTCTTTATGAGACAGCTTGCAGCGTTTACACTTTTATTCCTTAGTATCATCCTTACTTCACAAGCACAAAATACAGCTCCGCTTAGTACTTCGGAAATTTTACTTTCCTTAAAAAAATTAAACACTACCGGTAGCGTACTATATGTAGCAGCGCATCCCGATGATGAGAATACACGGCTCCTGGCTTACCTGGCCAAAGAGCGCAATCTTCGCACGGGTTATCTCTCGCTTACACGTGGAGACGGCGGACAGAACCTCATCGGCAAAGAACAAGGAGAAACGCTTGGATTGATCCGTACACAAGAATTACTGGCTGCACGACGCAACGATGGAGCAGAACAATTCTTTACACGCGCCAATGATTTCGGTTATTCCAAAAATCCGGAAGAAACATTTTCGATCTGGAATAAAGACAGCATTCTTTCCGACATGGTATGGGTGATCCGAAATTTTAAACCCGATGTAATTATCTGTCGCTTTCCTACTACCGGTGAAGGTGGACACGGCCATCACACAGCTTCTGCAATCCTGGCAGTAGAAGCATACGATGCAGCGGCAGATCCAAAGCGTTTTGAATGGCAATTGAAATATGTACAAACCTGGCAAGTAAAAAGAGTTTTCTGGAATACCTTTAATTTCGGCGGACTCAATACTACTGCTGCCAATCAATTAAAAATAGATATTGGTTCGTACAACGCTTTACTGGGTAAAGGCTACGGAGAGATTGCCGCGGAAAGTAGGTCCATGCATAAGAGCCAAGGATTTGGCTCTGCGAAAACAAGAGGCATACAACTGGAATATTTCAAATTATTAAAAGGAGATTCGGTAAAAACAGATTGGTTTGAAGGCATTGACCAAACCTGGAAGAGAATCGGCGCGGAAAAAATTTCTGCAAAGATCACAGAATGCATTAGTCATTTTAATGCACAGCAGCCGGATAAATCGGTGCCTGAACTGATTCGCATTTATAAACAAATCCAAGCCTTGGACGAAAGCAATCCTAATGTTCGCTATTGGAAAAAAATAAAACTAAAGGAAACAGAGGAATTGATCCTCGCCTGCGCAGGTCTATGGCTGGAAGCAGCGGCTTCGGATTATATTGCAATTCCGGGAAATGAACTTTCCGTTTTGACACAAGTAGTAAATCGTAGCAACAACGAGGTAAAGCTGAATAAAATTTCTTATTGGCAACAAACCGACTCTGTTACTACATTGAATTTAAAACTAAATCAACTGTATGCTTTTAACCACAAAGAAAAAATACCGACAGGTACTCCATTCTCAGACCCATATTGGTTGAAAGAACCACATGCGCCGGGATTATTCATCATTAAAGATCCATTGCTGATCGGGAAACCGGAAAATGATATTCCGTTGAAAGTTTCTTTTGATCTTACCATCGCTGATCTGAATTTGAAAATAGAAAGAGGAATCGTATACAAATCCACCGATCCGGTGAAAGGAGAAGTATACAGACCGCTGGAGATCCTGCCTCCGGCTACGATCGATATTTCTGATAAGATCTTTGCATTTGCCGACAATAAATCTAAAACCATTCAACTGGTAGTAAAAGCAAATACAGCCAACGTAAAAGGAGAGATCAAAACAATGATCTCCAACGGATGGAAAATAGAAGTTGTCAAGCCTTCATTCAGCCTGGCCTCCAAAGGTGATGAAGCAATTGTGGAAGCGATTCTTACGCCTTCTGCTTCCGCTGTAAATGGCGTACTCAGCGCTTCTATATTGATTGAAAATATTTCGTACAATAAAAGCATCAAAAGGATCGAATATGATCATATCCCTTATCAATTTATCCTCAGTGATGCGGAAGCTTTGCTGATCAATGTTGACCTTAAAAAGACAGGCACTCATATCGGCTATATTCCTGGCGCCGGTGATGAAGTACAGAATTGCCTGACACAAGTTGGTTATCATGTAACAACTCTTACCGATGAAATGATTGCCAAAGATGATCTCTCCAAATACGACGCGATCGTAACAGGTGTAAGAGCGTACAATACGAATACTCGATTGCAGGTAAATTATGCTAAGCTGATGGAATATGTTTCGGCAGGGGGAAATCTTATTGTGCAATACAATACCAATAGCCGTGTAGGCCCGCTAATGGCTAAGATCGGACCTTTTCCGTTCATTATCTCCAGAGACCGCGTCACGAATGAGACCGCGGAGGTTCGTTTTTTGAAACCGGAAAGTTCGGTGTTGAGCTATCCAAATAAAATTACTTCGAAAGATTTCGAAGGCTGGGTACAAGAGCGGGGAATTTATTTTGCCACCGAACTTGATAAAAATTACGAAACCATTTTCTCCATGAATGACCCGAATGAAAAACCAAGCGAAGGAAGTCTAATCATTGCTTCCTATGGGAAAGGAAATTTTGTCTATACAGGTTTAGCCTTCTTCCGGGAGCTTCCGGCAGGCGTTCCGGGAGCATATCGATTGTTTGCAAATTTGTTGAGTTTGCCAAAGCATAAATAAAATTACTCCCTACTGTTGCTGTTGCTCTTGCTGACAGAATGCAGGACAGCAAGAGCAACAGTAATGAGTAATTCATATTCACTACTCAATACTTGTAACTATAATAAAGCCCATCATATGGAAGAACAAGAAAAAGTCCCCCTCTTCGGAACCTGGAAGCGTGCTTACCTTGTGGTGATCGGCGTGGAGTTGTTAGCGATTATTTTGTTATACCTTCTTACCATTTCATTCCGATGAGCACAACCGACTGGCTGGTGATGGTCAGCACGATTGTAATGATCGTAGCGTATGGGATCTGGAAAAGTATAGGAAGTAAAAATATCGAAGACTTTCTTCTTGCCGACAAGGAATTGCCCTGGTACCAAGTTGGCTTCTCCGTAATGGCTACACAGGCAAGCGCGATCACGTTTTTATCTGTACCCGGACAAGCCTATACCGATGGACTGCGCTTTGTACAGTTCTATTTCGGACTTCCTTTGGCAATGATTGTTTTGTGTGTCACATTTATTCCAATCTTCCGCGATCTCAATGTTTATACAGCTTATGAGTATTTGGAAAAAAGATTTGATAATAAAACCAGGTTGCTCACTGCTTTTCTTTTCCTGCTCCAGCGCGGACTTTCCACAGGACTTACGATTTACGCACCGGCGATCATTCTTTCGGTGATCTTGCATATAGAAATTTTTTACACCACTATTTTCATGGGAAGTATTGTAATCCTTTACACCGCTTATGGAGGAACGAAAGCTGTGTCGTATACACAAATGTTGCAGATGTGCATTATGTTCGCGGGCTTATTCCTGGCGGCTTATATGGTGTTTAGTTTATTGCCGCCTGAAGTAGGTTTTTCAGACGCCCTTCATATTGCAGGAGAAATGGATCGTCTGAATGCGATTGATTTTAGTTTTGATATTAACAATCGTTATAATATCTGGTCGGGAATTATCGGAGGGTTTTTTCTCCACTTATCCTATTTCGGCACCGACCAATCGCAGGTGGGAAGGTATCTGACAGCGAAGTCAACTACGGAGAGTCGTTTTGGTTTGATCATGAATGGACTGTTGAAAATTCCGATGCAGTTTATGATCTTGTTTATCGGTACATTGGTATTTGTGTTTTATCAATTTAATACACCACCGGTTTTTTTTAATGAACTTGAAGAAGGTAGGCTGCGCAAGAGCACATACCACGAGGAATACAGCAAACTGGAAAAAGATTACAATCATTCGCAGGAGCAAAAACGTGAGCATCTTCAAACCCTGCTCCAGTCAATGGATCAGAAAGACAAGGCAGCGGTCGACAAAGCGGGGACAGAGCTGAAGAAAGTTGAAAAGGAAAGCCAGCAGATTCGCAACAAAGTGATTGGGTTGATAAAAAAAAATGATCCGGAAGCAGATACAAACGACGGTAATTATATTTTTCTTTCTTTCGTCACAAAACAATTACCAGTGGGCGTGATCGGTCTTCTAATTGCTATGATTCTTCTGGCTTCCATGGGCGCGGTGGCAAGTGGCTTGAATTCATTGGCCTCTACTACGATAATAGATTTTTATAAACGTCTTTGGGTAAAAGACGCTTCGGAACAAACTTATCTCAACGCTTCCCGCTGGGCCACGATAGGATGGGGGATCTTCTGTATCCTTGCAGCTCTTTATGCCAGTAAAATGGGCAATCTCATCGAAGCTGTTAATATTCTCGGTTCGCTTTTTTACGGTACGATCTTAGGAATTTTCCTGGTAGCTTTTTATCTGAAAAAAGTAGAAGGCTCCGCTGTATTTTATTCTGCAATAATCACAGAAAGTTTTGTAGTCTACGCCTGGCTTACTGAACTGATGACCTTTCTATGGCTGAATGTAGTAGGGTGTTTGTTAGTCATATTAATAGCACTTGTATTACAAAAAGTTCTGAATCTTGATTCTCAGGATTAAAAGAGTTACTTGATTTTAATTTTCATGATTCAGCTCTTTTTGTGATTCAGAAGAAATGCGCCGACCGTCGGATAATTAATAATTCAGAATAATAATTTCAAGATAACAGTGAGTAGAAAAGATCATAAAAAAAGAAGGTAGAAATTTTCTACCTTCTTTTTTTATCGACCAGATCTTGTGAATCAAAATCAAGTAACTCTTTTAATCCTGAGAATCAAGGTTCAGATTATTTCTTCTTTGCTTCCACGATCAACTTCTGAGCCATAGCCTGGTAGTCGTCGTTCTGAGCTTCTTTAGCCAATGTGTTTACCTGCTCTGCAGAAGCGATCGCGCCTGCATTGTCTTTTAGTTTCAATTGGATTTTTGCTTTCAGCATGATCATCCAGAATGCTTTAGGGTTTGCATCGATTGCTTTGTTTACCCAATCCAGTGCTTGCTTTGGATCTTTGTCGGTTTCATAATAGTAGTTTGCAGCCTGGAAGTATGGACGGCTGTCGGTAGCAAGAGCAGTTTCAATATTCTTCATGATCTTAGAATCGATGTCTGCTACCACGGTGAATGCTACACGCACCTTGTCCCAGGTGATCTCGATCACTGCAGTAGAGGAAGTTACATCGGCTACATTAAGTGTAAGCGTTTCTACTTTTTGAGAAAGTGAAGTAGGTTTTACAGTAAAACGGGTAAGTTCGTTTTCTGTTTTGTACTCAGCTACTCTTCCTGCGATCGAAAGATCTTTGTAAAGCATGATCTCCCAGCTGTCTTTGTTTGGAATGGTGTAGAGCGCATAAGTACCGGCAGGTACAGCTTTGCCTTCTACCTTTACATCTTCTCCAAAAGTGATTTTGGTAGAAGCATTGGCACCAGTTCTCCAGGTTTTACCATAAGGAACTACATCGCCAAAAATGGTACGGCCTTTTACACTAGGGCGGGAATATTCAATAGAAATGCTCGAAAGCGCAAAATCCTGCTTCAAAGTCTGGGTAGGGCTAGGAGCAGGAGTTTTCAGGGCAGGGCTTTGAGCCTGTACGTTTAAAATACTGCCAACAGCAATGGCTGAGGCAAGGAAAAGGTTTTTCATAAATGTCATGATGATTTAGTTTGTAATTTTTGTAATACAATATGCGATTTAAATTTGTTCAATATAGAGGTGAAATGTGTAAAAGTTTAGTTATGAATGTTGAGTTATGAATTATGAATGAAATGTTATAAGTTATTGATCATAAATCATTGTAATATGAGTAACAAATAACCGATAACTAATTAATTATAATTCAACATTCATAACTCTTAATTCAAAATTTAATTAGATCCTCCACCTGCTTCTCCACCAATTCGGCAAGAAATTTATCGATGATCTTCCCTTCGCGGAATACGCTGTCTAGCTTGGCCATGCGTGGTTTGGAAGGGAGTACATACATGTTCATGTAATTGAAAATATCGGTAAGATGACTTAGGGCAAGTGAGCTTCCCAGGGCTCCGGCGGAGATACCTACCAAGGCACATTTTTTATCTTTAAATCCATCGGGATAATCCATGCCGTCGATAAAAGTTTTTAAAATTCCAGGGAAAGATCCGTTGTATTCGGGTACTATAAAAACAAATTTTTTGGATTCATTTACCTGGCGGGCAAAGACGTTGAATAATTCATTTTTCCCCTGATTATGATACAAAGCGGTAAAGGCAAAATCTTCCGGCAACAGGGCAAGGTCAATGATCCTGGATTCTACTCCTTTACTATCAAGGAGTTCTTTATAAAATGTAGCCACTTTTAAAGTCCTGGAATTAGGCCGGTTGGTAGAAGAAATAATGCTTATCATATTGTAAAATTATAATGATACTCAACTGTAATACCCGGAGGAATGTTCTTGACCAATTAGAAAATCATTAGGATCGATGAATTTCTTACGTCTTCACAAAACCAGTGTAAAACATAACTATTTTGATATTGCAAATAAAGTTATTTATCTTTACAAACTACAGTATTTCAGAGTTAAATATAATGTCAAATAACACATCCAACATCGCGATTGAGAGAACCACAAAGTCTAGATTAGCAGAAACTGATTTTTCACATTTGGAATTTGGTGCCGTTTATGCCGACCATATGTTTGTGGTAGATTATAAAAAAGGTCAGTGGGGAAGTCCAAAAATCACTCCTTTTCAAAACGTTACTATGAGCCCTGCTACGTCAGTGCTCCATTATGGGCAGTCTGTTTTCGAAGGCATGAAAGCATACAAAGCAGACAACGGTGATATCCTTGTCTTTCGCCCTGATACACACATTAAGCGTCTGAACGCTTCCTGCGACCGTCTTTGCATGCCGGAAATGTCCAGCGAATTATTTCTGGAAGGACTTACCGAATTGGTGAAGCTTGATAAGAATTGGATCCCTGACCAGGAAGGCTGCTCACTCTACATACGTCCTTTCATGTATGCCTCCGACGAATTCATCGGAGTAAAACCTTCTTCTTCTTATAAATTTATCATCTTCACTTGTCCTGTTTCCGGCTACTATAAAGGAACAGTAAAAGTGATCATCGAAACCGAATACGTACGCGCTGCAGACGGTGGAATTGGTTTTGCCAAAACCGGTGGAAACTATGCGGCCTCTCTGTTGCCTGCAAAACTAGCAGGAGAAAAAGGATATCAACAATTACTTTGGACAGATGCTAAAGAACATAAATACTTCGAAGAATCTGGTACGATGAACGTTATGTTCGTCATCAACGATACGCTACTCACTCCTCCGCTTGGCTCATCCATCCTGGCCGGCGTGACACGTGATAGTATTTTGACGCTTGCAAGAGACTGGGGTATGAAAGTAGAAGAAAGAAAAATAAGCGTAGAAGAAGTAGTAGAGGCAATGAAAAAAGGAAAACTTCAGGATGCCTTCGGAACCGGTACTGCTGCGACGATCACACAGATCTCGGTAATTCATCATGATGGAAAAGATTACGAACTACCTCCGGTAAACACACGCAAATATTCGAACAAACTAAACGACGAGCTTATGAACATCAAGCTGGGCAAGTCACCAGACAAGTTTGGCTGGATATACAGGATCAAAGCGTAATACTACCAGGGATGCTAGATGCCGGATACCAGATGCCGGATAAAATAGATAATAAAAGATCCGACATAAAGCCGGATCTTTTGTTTTATAAAGGAATTTATTTTTTTTAAAATAAGTTAATACAAAAGAGATTTAACTTTGTGCTCAATATATTTTATCCGGTATCTGATATCCGGCATCTTGCATCCTTTTTAAACATCAACATCATGCTACAATCCATCAATCCATACACCCAACAAAAGATCGCCGAATATCCTGAGCACACCACACAAGAACTCGACGCGATCGTACAGAAAGCAGAGAAAGCATTTTTGGCATGGAGAGAAAAAACAATTCCTGATCGCGCTGCTTATTTCAATAAACTTGCCGATCTCCTTTTGTCTGATAAAGAAAATTACGGAAAACTTATCACTGCGGAGATGGGTAAGCCATTGAAAGAGGCCATTGCAGAAGTAGAAAAATGTGCTTCGGCAATGAGGTACTACGCAGATGAAACAAGCTTTTTTCTACGTGCTACTTCCATCCGTACCGATGCGCAAGATTCTTATGTAGTCTACGAACCACTTGGAACCATACTGGCATTGATGCCATGGAATTTTCCTTTCTGGCAGGTATTCCGCTGCGCAGGTCCAGCGATGATGGCTGGGAATACAGTTATCCTGAAATTAGCGCCCAATACAATGGGCTGCGCGCTTGCTATTGAAGATGTTTTCAAAAAAGCAGGTTTTCCCGAAGGAAGTTTTCAGGCAGTCAAAATTCAAAATGAAACCACCGGTTATTTGATCGCTCAGAAAGCAATCAAAGCTGTAAGCCTTACCGGAAGCGAGCGTGCAGGGGTAAGCGTAGCTTCAGAAGCAGGCAAACACCTGAAGAAAACGGTACTCGAACTAGGTGGAAGCGATCCTTTCATAGTACTCGAAGATGCTGATCTGGATCATACGATTGAACTGGCGGTGAAAGCAAGATTGCAAAATAACGGGCAAAGCTGCATTGCCGCCAAAAGATTTATCCTTGTAAAATCAATCGCCGATCAGTTTCTTTCCAGGCTGACCGAACGTTTACCAAAATTAAAAGCCGGTGATCCCCTGGAAGCCACGACAGATCTTGGCCCTATGGCGAGAAAAGATCTGAAGGAGAATTTATTGGAACAAGTAAAAAAATCAGTAGCGCTTGGCGCAAAAATAATTTACGGAAATACAGAAGGCACAAGCGATAATTTCTTTATGCCCATCGTGCTCACCGGGGTGAAGCCGGGAATGCCAGCCTATGAAGAAGAATTGTTTGGCCCCGTCTTTAGCGTGATCATTGCAGAAACAGAAGAAGACGCGATCCGCATTGCAAACGATAGCAACTATGGATTGGGAGCATCACTCTGGACAAAAAACAAAGAGAAAGCACAACGATTGGCAACGAAGATTGAAAGTGGAATGGTGTTCATCAACGATTTCGTGCGTTCTGATATGCGTTTGCCTTTTGGTGGAGTAAAATCTTCCGGCTACGGTCGCGAGCTTTCAGAAGCAGGGATTAAAGAGTTTGTGAATGTAAAAACTGTTTTTAGCCGTTAAACAATACGGCTGCTTTTGCCGTCCTGAACTTTGTCAGCAGTGTCGAAATATTACTAAATATATCCCGCCAGTTTATACATCGCACAGCCGATCCATTCGCGGATCACGATGTACCAGCCTGTAAAAGCTTTTTCAGAAGGGATGAGCCATAGATCAGGTGTCCATTCGAAGCCTGCATAACCGTTGAAATCTGTGGGAAAAATATCGGTCTCAACTCCCGCTTTATCAAAGCAGCCTTTAGATCGGGGCATATGAAAGGCAGAAGTGATCAGAAGTTTTTTTCCTTTTATCCCAAGACTATCGATCACTCGTTTGGAGAAGATTGCATTTTCATGAGTATTGCGCGAATCGCATTCCAGGATGATTGCGCTGTCGGGCACACCGCAAAGGAGCATTACTTTTTTCAACTCGGGCGCTTCGGAAATTTTTTCTCCAATCACTTTACCCGTGCCACCGGTAATGAGGACCTTTTTCAATTTTCCAAGTTTGTACAACTGAACGGTATGCAGCACACGGTCGGCACCTTTGTTAAAGTAAACACGGTCGTGCGGTTCCATTTCAAGATTGACTACTCCTGTCAGCACAATCCCCAATTCATAGTCAGCCAGTTCACTTATTTTTACAGGTTTTGGTTCCCAGAGATAAAGTATATTTCCAATAATGGCTAGGTTGCCAAAGAAGAAGAACATGATCACACTGGCATAGAGCGCTTTCTTTTTTCGCTCAGGATTTTTTAAAAACACAGCACACAGCAGGCATACGGCGATCCATGTAGCCGGCATGGCGAGGTAAAATAAGATCTTGGATAATACGAAAAACATAAGTGGAAATTACCTTTTAAATAGATACCAAATGCCGGATACCAGATGCCAGGAATAAGTTGAATAATACTAAAGATTTAATTTTAATCTACCTGGTAATTTTTTTATCCGGTATCTGGTATCCGGCATCTGATATCTCAAATATAAGCCGAATTTTCGATTGGTTAAAACCAAAAAAATAAACTATACTTGTATTCTGATGTCATTGGATTTAAAAGAAATACAAGCTCCCATTGTCAAAGATATAGAACACTTTGAAAGCAAATTCAGAGATTCTATGAAAACAAAGGTTATGCTGCTGGATACGATCATGAGCTATATCGTGAAACGTAAAGGCAAGCAACTACGCCCAATGTTTGTATTTCTTACCGCCCGTCTTTGCGGTGAGGTGAACGATTCTACCTATCGCGGCGCCGCACTCATCGAACTGTTGCACACCGCGACACTAGTACACGATGATATCGTAGACGACGCCAACTATCGCAGAGGTTTCTTCTCCATCAATGCTTTATGGAAAAATAAAATTGCAGTGCTGGTGGGCGATTATCTACTATCGCGCGGTTTGCTGCTTTCGGTTGACAATAATGATTTTCATTTGCTGAAGATCGTATCCGATGCTGTAAAAGAAATGAGCGAAGGAGAATTATTGCAAATAGAAAAGGCGAGAAACCTCAATATTACCGAAGAAATTTATTACGATATCATTCGCCAGAAAACGGCCTCTCTGATCTCTTCCTGCTGTGGTGTAGGCGCCTCATCTGTCAATGCTTCTCCCGAACATATTGCCAATGCCCGTTTATTTGGAGAAAAAGTAGGAATGGCTTTCCAGATCAAAGACGATCTTTTCGACTATACCAGTGCCGATGTGATTGGCAAACCAGTAGGCATTGACATCAAAGAGCGCAAGATGACACTCCCCGTTATCCACTCGCTCAATAAAGCAAGTTGGCTGGAAAGAAGAAGAATTGTAAATATTATTAAAAACGAAAATCACAAACCTAAAAAAGTAGCGGAAGTGATCCAATTCGTAAAAGACTCTGGAGGCATTGAATATGCTACCGAAGCGATGAACCGTTTCCAAAAAGAAGCGTTCGATCTTCTTTATACTTTCCCCGATTCCATCTACCGCCAATCTCTGGCAAAGCTTGTTCAGTATACTATTGAGCGAGCCAAGTGAGGTTAGTTATGAATGTTGAATTATGAGTTATGAATTAAATTATTTTCATTCATAACTCATAATTCAACATTCATAATTTTTTCTGTCTCCACAACAACGATCCATCCCCATAACTAAGAAACCGGAAATCATTATCCAATGCGTACTGATATACTTTTTTCCAGTCTTCTCCCAGGATAGAAGCCACTAGCAGCATCAGGGTACTTTCCGGCTGATGAAAATTAGTGATCAGTGCGTCGGCTAGTTTTAACGAATATCCTGGCACGATCAGCAAACTTGTTTTGGCGATCAGGCGATCGGATTTCGTACGGCGGATTCGCTCGCACAGAGCTTCCAAGGCCTGGCGTGGACTGATGTTTTTACTTTTCAATTGATAGGCATCCCATTGTTCCAATACAGGAATATCAGATGCTTCATTCAATCCTAAAATTTCTTTTACACCGAGCCAGTATAAAGATTCCGTAGTACGCAGTGAAGTAGTGCCTACCGTGATTAGCGGGGTGTTGTTCAACGCAGAAAGGATTTTTTCTATACTGGAAACTGGCACGTCGATCCATTCCGAATGCATTTCATGTTCGCCCATAGTTTCGGCTTTCACGGGTTTAAATGTAGCAGCGCCTACATGCAGCGTAAGGTAAAGCGGATGAATATTTTGCGAAACCAATTGTGTCAATAAACTTTCAGTAAAATGCAAGCCAGCGGTAGGCGCTGCTACAGATCCTTCGTGCAGGGCGTATATAGTTTGGTAGCGTTCAAGGTCGGAAGTTTCGGTAGTTCTTTTCAGATAAGGAGGAATAGGAATGACTCCCGAGCGTTGTAGTACTTCTGCGAAGCTTAGCTGCAGAGGTTCCCAGCGAAATTCGATGATGAACGAACTCGATGTGCGTCCTACGATCTCCGCTTGTATTGAAATTTCAGGTGAGGAAAAATGAATGATTTTTTCTTTCCATTTATAGGCTCTTCCCACCAAACATTTCCATTGTACTTTGCCGCAAGTGCTCATGGAAATTGCCATGTCCTTTCCTGTAGCAGGTTCCAGGCAAAAGAGCTCTATATTTTCTTCTTTGTTATTCTTAAAAAACATTCTGGCCTGCACCACTTTTGTATTGTTGAATATCAATACCGAAGCAGGAGGAATATGTTGCGGCAGTTGTGCGTAGATGGATTCTGTGATTTTCCCTTCATGGTAAACAAGCAGTTTGGATTGATCTCTTTCCTTCAACGGGTACTGCGCAATGCGGGCAGCAGGAAGCTCGTAAAAAAAATCCTTGATCGAAATTTGTTCTGGGTTCATGAACCAAAGCGATGAATCTTACTTGTAATTGGGAATGATTTATACGCAGTAAAATTAAAGTTTTAATCGGGGAATGAAAAAATAATTAAGCGAAATTATAAAAATCAACGGTCAGGAGAATTTTCTTCCTGGCCGTTGGTAGCATTTTACAGATCTTTTACGATCGACAAACTTCCGCTCGAAGAAATGGTGATCGTCCATTTATGTTTCCCTTTCCCATCAACAGAGAGGCTACCCGTCAATTGGATTGTCGGATGTTCTGCATCTGTACCGGAAAGTGTATTTGATCCTTCTGAAACTTCGATGTAACCAGTAGTACTACCGGCCGTGACAGTACCAAAGTCGGCAGGACCGACTTTAAGATTAGTTATGTCATCGGGATAATTGTTAATGATTCTTACTGAAGGTTTAAGTTTCAGACATGAGCTTAATAGCAAGGCAACTGAGAGCATTACTATTGCTTTGAGCATAGTGGGCTTTACCATAAAAGTATAGTTTAGAGAGTGAATAAAATAAATTAGAATTCCCCTTCTAAGTATTAAGATTAAACGGATGCGAGATACCAGATGCCGGATACCAGATAGTTTAGATAAAAACAACGCTGTTTTACAAATAAATTAAAAAACAATGTCATTAAATTACTGTAGCATTTATCCGGTATCTGGCATCCGGCATCCGGTATCTCAAATAAGTATTAATAGTTAAGAGGGTAATTGAACTAAATATGAGGCAGAAATCTGTAGTAAACTTGTGGCTTATATTAAGACAAGATTAAAACTATACAAACATTCTCTCCAACACAGCTCCCACAAGATAAGAAAGCCCTGCTGCAATGCCTCCCAGTACAAGGGTTTCGGCAATGCTCATAAATTTATTTTTCTCCGTCACTAAACTTTTAAAATATCCAACGATGGCAAGTCCTACGCCTGTGAGCAGGCAGGAATATAAAAACAGATGGGTTGATTCCATTTTAAATATCCATGCAGAAAGATAGGAGAGGAGAGGGATCAATCCGATGAGTGCAAAGGCGATGAAGGTAACGGTGGCTGTTTTTACTGGTGTTTTACCGTCTTTTACCATTTCGAGTTCTTCTTTCATCATCGTGTCTACCCACACATCATTATTGGCCGTGATAGTGTTTACTACCTGTTCCAGAAGTTCGCCTTTGAATCCTTTTCTGGCATAGATCTCTCGGATCTCTTCAATCTCACGCTCGCGCATGTGTTCGATCTCCCAGTATTCGATTGATTTATGTTTTTCGTAATTATCGCGCTCAGCTTTGGTTGAAAAATAATTTCCTACCGACATAGAAAAACCATCTGCCAGTAAATTGGCCACGCCCAGGATGATGATCACAGATAGATTGAGATTGGCCCCGGAAGCGCCTGCCACAACAGCAAAAGTAGTAATGGCGCCGTCAATACCTCCGTATACAAATTCGGCTACATAATCTTTATCAAAAAACAGGAAACTACCTTTTGAATGAATGTTTTCTTCCATCAGCTCTATGGCGTGTTGTTAAGTTATAAAGTTAGGGAAATATTTAAATAGATGCCAGATACCGCATTCTGGATGCCAGATAATTTTTGAATTAAATCACTTTGGAATTACCCTCTTAAATATTAATACTTATTTGAGATGCCAGATACCGGATGCCAGATAAATGCGAGAGTAATTTAATGACATTGACTTTTAGTTTATTTGTAAAACAGAGTTGTTTATCTAAACTATCTGGTATCCGGCATCTGGTATCTTGCATCCATTATTAATCTTAGTACTTAAAAGGGGAATTCTAAATCACTTTAATACTGCCATATCCCAATTCAACGAAGGTTGGTAAAAGAGCTGTCCATTCTTGATCGTAAGCGGTGAAGGAATATTGTTGTGATAAAGTTGTCCCGTTCCCAAGCCCTGTGGCATTGTGATCGGCAGAGAAGCGGTGAATTGAGCGATTGCATTCAGGCCGATGTTGGACTCTAAGGCTGAAGTGATCCACCAGCCTATGTTTCGCTCTTCGGCCAGCCTGATCCATTCCTGGCTCATGCTGAGTCCGCCTACAAGCGTAGGTTTTAAAATAATAAATTGTGGGCGAATAAAATCAAGCAGTTGTTTTTTTTCTTTCAATGATTTGATCCCGATCAATTCTTCGTCAAGCGCAATAGGCAGTGGAGTCTGTGCGCACAGAGCTCTCATCTGCTCTGGTTGTCCGGCTTTGATCGGTTGTTCGATCGAGTGGATGGAATAATCGGAAAGGATTTTTAATTTTTCTTTTGCTTCTTCAAAACCGAAAGCACCATTGGCATCTACCCGTATCGTAATTTGTTCCGGTGAAAAATGTTTTCGGATCGATTGGATCAATCCGATTTCCGAATCAAAATTGATGGCGCCTATTTTGAGCTTGATGCAGGAATAGCCTTGCGCAATTTTTTCCTCCAGTTGTATGCGCATAAATTTTTCATCTCCCATCCACACCAGCCCATTGATCGGAATACTGGTGTGCCCCGAAGAAAAAGAGGAAGGAATGATCACACGTTTGCCGCCTTGCTGTAAATCCAGCAGCGCTGTTTCCAGGCCAAATAAAACGGAAGGATATTCGTGCAGTGAAAATTGTTGAAGTAATGTAGCGGTAGAAAAATTTATTAAAGAAAGGGAAGAAATGTTTGCACAAAATTCCCGGAGCTTTTCTTCCATCTCCGGGCGATCATCAGGACTAAGTCCTTTCAGTGGGCCGCATTCGCCGATCCCAACTATAGAAGGATTTTCGGTGTCGTGGATTTGAAGATACCAGGTATCTTTTGTAGTGAGCACTCCTCTGGAAGTGCCTGCCTCAAAGCGGAAGATAAGAGTATGTTTTTTCCAGGAAGCAGTAAGCGGCATGATAATTTAAAATTATGAATGTTGAGTTATGAATTATGAATTATTGATTAACTCAACATTCATAACTCATAATTCATAATTAATTTTAGTTGCTCTTGTAGAGATAGAACATATATTTTTTGTACTTCATAAAGTTCTCTCCGTTTCGCTGGCCTTGGAAATGTTTGCGTTCCATCTTTTCCAGTTTTTTCTTGTATTTCCAACGGATGAATTTTGCAATCCATTCGTATCGGTCTTCCAATAGCATGAAGAGAAGATTATAGATCGGGTGAATTACTTCAGAAGAAAGTTTATTTACCAGGTCGATTGTGGGAGCAGTTTCTTTGGTGATATCCTGTGACTTCAGTTCGGTGATAGGATATTTTTTGATCACTTCCAGGTACTCGTGGTACTGATGTCCACCGCCAAGCATACTCTTGTTTTCCGGATCGGTTTTGAAGAAATCGCAGATCATGATATGTCCTCCCGGATTCAGGAATTTCAGCGCATTGGTAAATGCTGAATCCATATTGATGTATTGGAAGCTTTCGCTGAAAAGGATCATGTCGTATTTTTTGTCGGTCACTACATCTTCAAATTTGCTGTTGAAGATATGGCAACGATCGCCCAGCAATTTGCGTGCATGATCGGTCAGGATGGTGCCTGGTGACACACAATCCAGTTTGTAACCTGAGTTGGAAAGCTCCAGCGCGAAACGTCCGGAACCGCATCCTACGTCGAGGATAGTTTTTACACCAGCAGGAATATTACCTTTTAAAAATTCAGCATAATTGATCTGAGCTTTGGAGAGGTTCTGTACTTCAGTGGCAAGCCCGTCAGAAAAATAACCGTAATGAAGGTATTCTGTATTCAGAAAATATTTAAATAAAATCAGTCCTACTTCTAGTCCTACTTCTTTTGAATCTACTTTTCTGTTCTTTTTACTCATTGTCGCTCGTCTTATTATTAGGTGAATTATTGATTTTTGCTGCTGCGATTTACAAAGAATTTGCCTGAATATCAAATACTAGGCGGAAGCTGAGATAATGCCAGATAGAATCAATAAATAAACAATTAATACAAAGGCACAAAGATTCTTGGTGTCTTTGTGCCTTCGTTTTAATATAAGTTTATGGAATTACCCTCTTAAATATTAATACTTATTTGAGATGCCAGATACCGGATAAATGCGAGAGTAATTTAATGACATTGTCTTTTAGCTTATTTAAAACAGAGTTGTTTTTATCTAAACTATCTGGTATCCGGCATCTGGTATCTTGCATCTATTATTAGTCTTAATACTTAAAAG
>DATLOZ010000007.1:0-55099 GCA_035535995.1 Cytophagaceae bacterium | reverse complement strand
GGAACGACGGCACAAACAGGAGTTGTATACAGCTGGACACCGACCGACAATCTGGACGATGCGACGAGTGCGACCCCAACGATCAGTTCGGCAGGTACAGCAACAGCGGGAACATTATCGTATACAGTAAGTGCGATCGATGAAGCTACAGGCTGTATCGGAGGAACAGATGGGGTGACGGTAACCGTGAATCCATCACCATCAGTAGATATTAATGCATCAGGCGCTACCACGATCTGCGATGGACAAAACGTAACATTGAGCACGACGGCAACAGGAGTGACGTATCAATGGCAGAAAGACGGAGTTAATATAGCAGGCGCTACTACTGCAAGTTATGTGGTTGCTACTTCAGGCAGTTACGCAGTAGTGGGAACAACTAGTAATAATTGTACTACCACTTCTACAGCGATTGTTGTTACGGTGAATCCTAATCCTGTAGCCGCAACAATTACAGTAACACCAACCACCGCATGTGTGGGAGATGGAATCAATGTGGGAGTTGTGTATGGTCCGGGTACTGCTACTTATAGCTTTACGCAACCCACTTTATCAAACCAGATAGGCAGCGGGGGATCCGCTGGTTTTGGTTTTGGCGGAGGAGCAATAGCCAGCGGAGATTTTGTTCTCACTAAAACAGCTTTAGGTTGCAGCACTACAACTACTGTACACCTTACAGTAAATCCATTGCCGAACGTGCCAACGATCACAGCTTCCGGTCCTACTACCATGTGTGGAGGACAAAGTGTAACGCTAAGTACATCGGCAACCGGTGTAACCTACCAGTGGCAAAAAGATGGCATCAATATTTCGGGTGCTACAAGTTCTAGTTATGTAGCCACCACAGGAGGAAACTATACGGTTATGGTAACGAATGCAAACAATTGTTCGGCTACTTCAACGGCTACTACTATAACAGTGTCAACTACCTTACCGCAAGACTTCACCTTCACCGTTACCAGTCCTGTCTGCCAGGGCGGATTGATCAACATAGTGATTGGCACACCGGAGATCTATGCAGTGACCTATACTCTTTCACCACTCCCTTCGGGAATGACTTATGCAGGAGGTTCGTCTGGTTCATGGGGGTCGAATGAAAATTATCAGCTGCCATCGAATGCTACGAGCTTTACCGCTACAGTGACGGCCACCAGAAATGGTACCAGCTGCCAATTAATAAAAAATGTACCGGTAACAGTAAATCCGGCGCCATCTGTACCAAATGTTACCGCTTCTGGTTCTACTACAATTTGCAGCGGACAAAGTGTAACGCTGAGCACTACTGCTACAGGAGTATCATATCAATGGAAGAAAGATGGCACCAATATTTCAGGTGCTACCAGTTCCAGTTATGTGGCAACCGTTTCAGGAAGCTATACCTTAGTAGTGAGTATTGGAAGTTGTACGGCTACTTCAACTGCTACAACGATTACAGTGAATCCAAATCCGACAGCGGGTACAATTACAGGCGTACCAACCAGTGCAGTATGTGCCGGTACTCATTTGTCGGTAGGAGTTACCTATAATGATCCGGGGATTAACTATACGTTCACCCAACCTACATTAGCCAACGGATGTTGCTCAGGAGGTACTACAGGTTATTTCTTCTTCGGAGGAGACGCGATCGGTTCGGGAGATTTTATATTAACAAAAATAGCAGCAGGTTGTAGCACGGCCACTGTGGCGCATCTTGAAGTAAATCCATTGCCGGCTGTGCCTATGGGTACGGCAGGATCGCGTTGCGGTATTGGTACGGTCGCGCTGAGTGCTACCACTACTACCAGTGGCGCCACGATCAACTGGTATGCAGCCTCCAGCGGAGGTACTTCGCTGGGAACCGGTACAAGCTTTACTACACCAAGCATTTCAGCAACTACAACGTACTATGCAGAAGCAAGTCTGAATGGATGTGTATCTGCGAGAACAGCTGTAGTAGCCACGATCAAAGCGTATCCGGCGAATCAAATGCAGACTACATCCATTACTTCTTGCGCAGATGCTGGTGCCACGCTTACCTTTGCGACTGGTCCTGCGAGTGCATATATCGTTACACCATATCCTACAGGTATCCACAGCATTTATCCTGGTGGCGGCGGAAACGGTGGTTATCAATTTGCTTATATCGGATTCGATCCGGTATCAGTAACCACCAACTACTCGATCACAGGAGTTACCTATGCGAATGGTTGCTCGACGATAGTAAGTATTCCAATTACGGTAAACCCAGTGCCGACTATCACCAACACTACCCCGGGTGCACATTGCGGCACGGGTACAGTAGTGCTGGGAGCTACCGCGAGCGCTGGTACACTCAACTGGTACTCGGCATCGACAGGAGGTACATCACTTGGCACAGGTACTTCGTATACCACGCCATCTATCACGGCTACCACTACTTATTATGTAGCGGCTACTTCGGGTAGCTGTACCTCTGCACGCACACCAGTGGTAGCAACGATCGGCACTACCGCTCCAACAATTACGGGTAGTACTCCTGGTTCACGTTGCGGCGCTGGTACGGTTACGCTGAGCGCTACAGCGAGCAGTGGCGCTACCGTCAACTGGTATACTGCTTCTATAGGAGGAACGTTATTGGGAACTGGTACGAGCTTCACTACACCAAGCATTTCAGCAACCACTACGTACTATGCAGAAGCAATCTTGAATGGTTGTGTGTCTGCAACGCGAACAGCCGTAGTAGCTACAGTTAATACTTGTAGAACAGGTGCCGGAGAAAATGATTTGGAAATAGTTGCTGACATCATTGATATTCTTCCAAACCCATCGGAAACGAATTTCAATCTGATCGTTCATTCGCAACAAGACAAGACAATCGAAATTATCGTGACAGATATTAATGGACAGATTGTACAACAAGGAACAAGCAAAACAAACGAACCATATTTATTTGGCAATGATTTTAGCGCAGGTGTTTATGTAGTAAAAGTCATAAACGGCGAGAAAATTAAAACATATAAAGTGGTAAAGATTAAATAAGTTGTGTGGATGGAAAAGTCTCCTGCTTCCCACTTGGGAATGCGCAGGGGACTTTTTTCAATATTAAAATTATGAGTTGTAAGTATTGAGCATTATATTTTTCTCAATACTCATAACTCATAATTTTTTTAGACGATTAATCCCGCCAGCAATCCCACCAAAATAATATAAGGGGGTGGCACTTTTGTAAAAATAAGCACCGCTACAGTGGCGACGATAATGAGCACATTCGTGAACGCCTCTGCTGTCGGGAGATCCATGATGGGCCAAAAGAGCACAAGTCCTGTAGCCGTTACCACACCGGCACTCGCTGCGTTGATCCCCTCGAGGGAAGCTTTTACCACACGGTTCTGTTTAAGCTTATCCCAAATACGGATCAAAAAAAAGATAAGAATAGTGCCAGGAAGAAAAATTCCAGCCGCTCCTATGATACCGCCGCAGATCAGTCCTGGTAAGCCGTATTGCTTCATTGCTAATGCTCCTACATAAGAACTAAAAGAGAACAAAGGACCAGGCAATGTTTTCTGGATCGCAAAACCTGTCAGCAATTGGTCTTTCGTGAGCAAGCCTTTAAACTCCACAAACTCTTTATAGAAATAAGCGCTGAGCGCGTCTCCGCCGCCAAAGATCAGGCTTCCGTTACGATAGAAATTTTCAAACAAACGGATCGGTAAAGCTTCTGTCAGTTGCCCAAGCAAAGCCGAGCCAAGAAAAATACCGACAAACAAAATAAGATTTGCCCACTGAATATTCCATTCTTCTTTTATTTTTTCCACCTGCTGTTTCTTCCAGCGAAAAGTAGTAGCGAGTCCACCCAGCAGCAGGACGATCGGGAATATAGCCGGTGTAGGTACAAAAAAACAAACCACTGCAGAGATCACGAAGATCACGTAACTGGTTTTGGTTTTCACCACCATTCGCCCGATCCTGTAGGCAGCGTACATCACGAGCGCCACCGCCATCGGTTCGATAAAACGGCTGATCCTGGTAAGCGTTACTACATCAAGCCAATAGGTAATGCCAATCGCGGCCAGTGTCATCAGGATACAGGTCGGCAGGATCCATACCAACAGCGTAAGAAAAGCCAATCGTGGCCCGCCGATCTTGAAACCGATAGCCGTTAAGGTCTGTGTAGAAGCAGGACCAGGAAGGATCTGACAAAAAGAATTCAGATCGATGAGATCTTCTTCGGAAATATAAGCGCGTTTTTTTACAAGGATCTTTTGAAACAATGCAAGATGCGCCTGCGGCCCACCAAAAGCAGCTAGTGTGAGCAGCAATACATCTTTTAAAAAAATAATGTGACGGATATTTTTCACCTTGACCGGGGGAAATAAGGATGAAAATTCACGTTCAATTTCAGGGCCTTGAACCATGACAATTATTGAACTTTAAATCTTTTAACCTTCAACTATTGTAAAACAGGCTGTAAAGAAACAAAAAATAATTCAATTGTTGAACTTCTGAAAATATGAGTGGTGCCACAACTCAACGTCGAGGTATCACTATTTACTAAAATAGGCGACTAATTGAACTAACAAGGCTAAATTATATGTTTAAACATATATATGAACCGGATAGACTTTCTGAAAATTATGGCAACAATCCCTTTTGGAACAAGCGGAATTAAAGAATTTTACGAACAGGTAAAAAATTTTCCTGACGAAGAAGTAAAAATGCCCGTACTATTTATTGGGCATGGGAGTCCTATGAATGCTATTCAGGAAAATAGTTTTACAGCTGCCCTGCGCAAAACAGGTGCCCGTCTGCCCAAACCCAAAGCGATCATGGTAGTGTCGGCCCATTGGCTTACAAAAGGTACTTTTGTGACCTCTTCTGCGCAGCCGGAAGTGATTTATGATTTCTATGGTTTTCCCAAAGAAATGTATGAGATCAGCTACCCGGCTCCCGGAGCTCCAGAATTTGCAAAGCTTACTACTGAGATCCAAAAAGAAAAGATCATCATGCCCGATCATGAGTGGGGCCTGGACCATGGTGCCTGGACAGTGCTGTTGCACATGTTCCCGTCGGCAGAGATTCCCGTGTACCAGCTCAGCATTGATCATAGAAACAGTTTGAGCCAGCATTATCAATTAGCTTCTATGCTGAAAGTGCTGAGAAAAAAAGGTGTACTCATCATCGGCAGCGGCAACATCACACACAACCTCGGCAAGATCGATTGGAATATCAATGCAAAGCCGTTTGACTGGGCGGAAGAATTTGATGACAAGATCAAAGCTAATATTCTGTCGGGAAACCACCAGGAAATTTTGCAGTATGAAAATTGGGGAAACATCGCCAGGCTCGCACATCCATCCAACGATCACTTTCTTCCGCTTCTATACAGCGCAGGCCTGGCCGATAAAGACGAGCCAGTAGAATTTCTTTACGAAGGATTTCACCACGGATCGCTTTCAATGCGAGCAATTAAATTTGGATAAAAAAGTTATGAATGTTGAATTATTTTCATTCAACATTCATAACTCTTACTCTGTCTTATATATGTAAATCACCTGATTCACATTCACCGGGTTCATCTTCCAGAGGATCCAATCGAGTAGGCTAGGTTCTGCTACGGATACTTGATGCAGCGCGGGGTAGAACGTTTTTAGCCTGTTCACTCTGGAGTCAAGTTCTTTCTCGTCGAGGAACAAAATATAATTCGGTTTTTCATTTGCAGGCTGTTCATCGATCTCCTGTTTCACTTGTTCCATCGTTTTATCCTTATTGATGTTGATCACCTTTGGCCATTTGTGATCCATATAGAAACGAGGAAGGAAAAGCGTTTTGGAGATAGAAGAATGATCAAGGATAATTCCTTTTACATCGTTCTTATCATGGAAATAATACATTGCTTCCACTCTCGATTTTTTTGAATAAGAAAATATAAATAAGCAAAGTACGATTGTGTTTAATGACCAGAAAAAGACCCAGCTTCCGCGAATGAATTTTTTCTTATTCTGCCAGTACGTCGATGTACTCAGGATCTCGTTCCAGCCCGCGATTCCCATGATGAGGATGAAAGGTAGAATGGTAAAAATGAAACGCTCTTGTTTGTTTGGGAAATAAGAATGGAAAGCAAAAAACAAGAACGTAGGCACAAATATCAGCCAGTATTTTTTATACACTTTGAATTGTCCGAAGAAGATAAAGAAACTCACCGGCGGCACAAAGATGATCAGCACTTGCAAAATATAGGTGTACCAGGGCAAGGAGAAATAACTTTGTGCATTGATGATATTATCTTTTACATAATAGATCACTTTCCCGAAAGGATATCCCCACAGCAGCCATTCCAAATAACCTGAGATCACAGCAATGGTCGCGAACATTCCTAACGTATAAACAATACTTTCCAAAAATCTTTTTCGAAGGAACAACGCGATTGAAATACCACCGGAAAAAAATAAAGTTTGATAGCGAATCGGAAAAGCGATCCCCACCAGCAATCCCGCGGCAAAGAGCAGCCACCATTTACGGCGGCTTTCATCGGCGCTGAGCACAAACCAGGAAGCAACCATCAGCAAAGGAAGTACTACCATTTCGATCAGGTTGCGTACACTCATGGAAGGCAGCAACCACAAGAGCGCCATGAGCAAACCTACCTGGCGTGCAGTTTCCTTGCCGGAAATTTTTTCTGCGATTTTATAAGCATAATATACCGCCAGCAAAGAGAATAGCGCATGAAGAAAACGCACTACAAACATTTTTACCTGTGGATCGTGCAGCCCAATGCTGTTCATACCTTTGAAAAGAAAATAATGCAAACCAGGATAGAAAAAATTCCGGCCGCTCTCATTGTCTTCCTGCGACTTGCTAAACCATTTCATCACATCGCCTCCCTCTGCCCAGGATTCCGAAACTTCGATCACCAGGAAATGGTCATCGTGCATACCGTATCCTTTGGAAAAGATCACAGCGATCAAACGTACTGTGATCGCCAGGATTAAAACAAGTCTTAAGGGATTGGTATCCCATTGATTGCGGATGTATTCTTTCATGAAGCCAAAAATTTTAGTCTCAAAGATAAGAGGAAGTTATGAATTATGAATGTTGAGTTATGAATTATAAGTCTGGCATCAAATATGAGCTTTTGACTTTTAGTTAAATTGTCATGGCTAAAAACTCAATACTAATAACTTATAATTCATAACTCAACATTCATAATTCCTTCAACAAACTTTTAACTTTAAACTTTTAACCTTACTTTAGCCTCATATTTAAACTATTGAGCAACATGAATTTTCCATCCGAATTAAAATATTCTAAAGACCACGAGTGGATCAAGGTAGAAGGTAATACAGGCATTATAGGGATCACCGATTTTGCGCAGAAAGAATTAGGCGATATAGTGTTTCTTGATATTAATACCGTAGGCCAGACGCTGAAAAATTCTGATGTATTCGGAATTGTAGAAGCAGTAAAAACAGTATCGGATCTGTTTATGCCTGTAGGTGGGAAAGTGCTGGAAGTGAACGAAGGGCTGGAAGCAAACCCGGAGCATGTAAACAGCGATCCTTATGGCAACGGATGGATCGTAAAAATTTCCATCGACAATCCTGCAGACCTGGATTCCCTGCTGGATGCAGCGGGCTACAAAAAATTGGTAGGAGCATAATTGCTGATATTGAATTACCAAAATACAAATACCAAATCCCAAAGATTTTTTTTATTGGGATTTGGTATTTGCATTTTGGAATTTTAAGTAGAAGGTTTGACGAACATACAGTCATAAAAATAGATTTCACATAGCACCTAGAAAACAAATAGCGGAAGATGAATTGATCCGGCTGCTGAAGTCGCGGGACAGGGCAGCGTTTGAATACTTCTATGATCGCTATTCCTCCGCTGTGTATGGGGTCATTTTTAAGATCGTTAAAATAGAAGAATTATCCGAGGAAGTATTGCAAGATGCTTTTCTCAAATTTTGGGATAAAATCGCCGACTACAATCCTGAAAAAGGCAGATTGTTTACCTGGATGCTCAACCTTACAAGAAACATGGCCATCGACAAGATTCGGTCGAAAGAATTTAAAGGCATCCGTAAAACCGATGATATCAGCCATAACGTACATATATTTGACGAAGGATACTCTGAAAAGTACAAATCAGAGTTCATAGGAGTAAAAGAATTAGTAGAGCAGCTCTCCCCCGATCAGAGACAGATTATCGATCTGATGTATTTTCAAGGATATTCGCAGTCGGAGATCGCGGAAGAATTTGAAATTCCTCTTGGAACCGTGAAAACAAGGGCGAAGGCTGCTATGCAAAAGTTGAAGGAATTATTTAAATGAACGTAAAGGAATACATAGCATCAGGATTGTTGGAAGCATACGTGCTGGGAGGCCTGGATCCACAAGAGATCCCTGAGGTGGAGAAAATGGCTGCGCAACATCCGGAGATCAGAAAAGAGATCCTTTCGTTGCAAAGAGCCTTTGAATCCTATGCAGAATCAGTGGCTGTAAGGCCACGCCCTGAACTGAAAAATAAAATTCTCTACAAGCTTCCTCCTGCTCCGGTACTTGGAAGCGATCGTGAATCCACACAAAAATTATCTTATTACAAATACGCCACCGCTGCATCTATAGCACTGATGATTGTTTGCGGCAGTCTGGCGGGTTATTTCTGGTCTAAATGGAAAGGTGCCGAAGAAAGACTGGTAACCCTGGAAGAACAAAGCAATCGCTACGCCGACCAGATCAATAAAGCGAATTACAAGATCAATCAGATGGCGGAGAATTTTGACGTCCTCCTGGACACCGCTGTAGTGAAGGTGACCATGAAAGGTGTTGAAAATTATCCGGCCTCGCTTGCGATGGTTTTCTGGAATAAAAATACCCGCGAAGTATTCATCGATCCTGGTAACCTTCCGCAAGCGCCAGAGGGAATGCAATACCAGCTCTGGGCGCTCAAAGACGGACAACCAATAGACGCCGGCGTTTTTGAAACAGACCGCAGCGCAGGTTTGCAAAAAGTAAGATCCATCGGAGGCGCACAAGCTTATGCAGTAACATTGGAAAAACGAGGAGGCAGCAAAGTGCCTACGCTTGCGGCTATGTATGTGTTTGGGAATGTTTAAAATAAGTTATGAATTATGAGTTATGAATGTTGAATTAATTCAACATTCATAACTCATAATTCATAACTTTACTTAATGAAAGTAGCGATCGTAGTAAATACCTCCTGGAACATTTACAATTTCAGAGCTGGGATTGTGCAGGCTCTGTTGGCAAAAGGAGTAGAGGTAATAGCGATCGCGCCCGAAGATGAATACTCTCAGAGGCTGGTCAGCTGGGGCTGCCGGTACATTCCGGTGAAAATCGAAAACAAAGGTTCCAACCCCTGGAACGATCTCAAATTTTTATTCCGCTTATATTCGCTCTACAAAACCGTTCGTCCGGATGTAGTGCTTCATTATACGATCAAACCAAATATCTACGGCACGCTGGCGGCCAGGCTGGCAAAGGTTCCGGCGATCAACAACGTGTCAGGTCTCGGAACGGTATTTTTGCATCAGAACCTTACATCTTTTATCGCAAAAAAACTGTACAGGCTTGCGTTTAAATTTCCTGTGAAAATTTTTTTCCAAAATAAGGAAGATCGTGAATTGTTTGTAGATCTCAAACTTGTAGCGCAAGCCAAAACCGCGTTGCTACCGGGCTCGGGTGTCAACACCGAAAAATTTTCGGTGTTGGAAAAGTCAAAACCAGCGACTGGTTTTATTTTTTTGATGGTTGCGCGATTACTTTATGACAAGGGAATTGTAGAATACATTGAAGCCATCCGTCAACTGAAGAAGGAAAACATTCGAGCCAGGTTCCAGGTAGTTGGAGCGATTGATGAATCGGCCAACCTGGGGGTGAGTATGGAAAAAGTGAAGGAGTGGGTAGCAGAAGGATTGCTGGAATATTTTCCTTTCACCGATCGCCTGGTAGAGTTTTATCATCAGGCCGACTGCGTTGTATTGCCTTCTTACCGCGAAGGCACGCCGCGTTCGCTCCTGGAAGGAGCCGCTTGCGGAAAACCGTTGATCGCTACAGATGTACCCGGTTGTCGCGAAGTAGTGGTGGATGGGAAAAACGGGTATCTCTGTAATGTAAAAGACCCGTCGGACCTGGCAGACAAGATGAAAAAGATGATCCATCTTGAGGAGCAGGAATATCGCTCTATGGCTGTTCTTTCAAGAAAGTATATATTGGAAAATTTTGATGAAAATCTCGTAATTAATGCTTACTTTTCTGCTATAAATAGTATTATAACTATATAAAACGAAACCAATCGCATATAAACTGATTGAATGAAGCTACCTAGAGTCTTACCGGTTATTTTATTGATCCCTTTTTTATTCTCCTGCAAGGCATACCGAGCCAATATCATGTTTAAAACGCCAATTTCGATTGTAGTCGATTCCATTCGCCAGGCCAATAAACATGCGGACAAAAATTTTGTGATCAAAGTGAATGATTATATTTCTATAAAAGTATACACTAACAGGGGAGAAAGAATTATAGATCCGGATTTCGAACTTATGAAATCATCTGGCGCCGGTGGGTCAGCCAATCAGCAAAACCAGGACACTAGGTACCTGGTGAGGCAAAATGGATACGTCTATTTTCCTATGATCGGAGATATTAAAATGAGCGGCTATACATTGCGGCAAGCAGATAGTTTGTTAAGTGCCGAATACAGTAAATATTATTACGATGTATTCGTTATCACTAAAATTCTAAATAATAGGATCGTAGTGTTGGGGGCATTAGGGGGGAAAGTAATACCGATAGATAATGATAATATCTCCGTAGTAGAAGCAATAGCGCTTTATGGAGGTGTAAACAGCGATAGCCGTGCACACAATATCCGCCTGATCAGAGGCGATCTTAACAATCCTGACGTCAGCATACTCGATCTCTCTACCATTGAAGGTTTGAGGCAAGCTACCAAAAATGTAGAGCCAAACGATATCATCTACATTGAACCTATAAAAAGGATCCTTCCACAAACTTTACAGGATATCTACCCTATCGTTTCAATCATAAGTTCTGTACTCACGCTATTGGTATTGTTTGTCACCCTAGCGAATAGCAAAAAATAATAGTCAATGAGTAACCCTACTGAGCATACAAAACCAACGGAAAATGAAGAGATAATCAGACGCTTCAAAGATTCTCCCGACGAAGATTACGGAGACTTTCTAAGCGACTTTGATATTGCTACCTTGCTGGTAGTAACCAAGAAAAGTATTCTTTGGCTGATCCTTCTTTTTGGCAGTTCTATCCTTGGTGCATTTTTATACAACCGTTATACCAAACCTATTTATGAATCGTCTTCGATCCTTAAACTGGACTTGAAAAGTAATGCGGGAGTTTTGGGGTTTAAAAATTTTAAAGACGAAAGTGTACAGGAAGCAACTAAATTCACCACTATCTCCGGTGAAATAGAATTTCTTAAATCACGTCTTGTTGCCGAAAAGGTAATTGAACGAAGAGGGCAGGATTTACAGGTAGCATATTTTGTTTATGGGAAAGTACTAATAGAAGAAAAGTATAAAGCATCACCCTTTAAAGTAGAATACGATCCCGAAAATTTTACCTACTATAATTTTCCTTTTGACGTTACAATCCTGAATGCTGAAAAATTCAAACTCAGTTATAAGGTAGGCGAACAAGAAGTAGTAGGCATATATAAATTTGGAGAAACAATTAATAATGCTCCTGATTTTAAATTTGTCATCGAGAAAACAAAAAACTTTAAACCGGAAGTATATTCTCAGCCTTACTTTTTTCAGATATATTCTAAAGAGAGTTTGATTGCCTATATTTCTCAAAGCCTTTCCGTAGCAATCCTGAACCTTGATGCCAGCACAATCCGTGTGGCATTCAAGGATTACAATCCCACCAAGGCAATGGATATTATAAATGCATTGGACAGTGTGTACTTGCAGGAAACGATCGTTGCAAGATCCAAAACACACGAGCAGACAATTGCCTTTCTGGAGCATTCGCTGAAGAAAACAGAGAAAGATCTCCAGGATTCGGAGGATAAAATGGAATCGTTTGTCCGCCAAAATAAAACGGTCGATGTAAAAAGTGATTTCGGTCGGACCATGTTAAAAATGGAGGCGCTTGATAACGAAAAATTAAATTTGAAATTGAAAATTTCGTTATTGGATGATCTCGAAGATGCAATTATAAATAACAAAGATCTAAAATCTTTCACTCCAACGGTCTCGCAGCTTCCGGATCCGCAATTGGTTGATGCGATTAAAAACCTGAACCAGCTTTACCAAGAGCGCGATAAGTTGGCAGGATCTCAGAAAGAAAATACTTTTGTCGTTCGTCAGAAAGATAAAAGTATTGAAAAAGTTCATCAGGGAATTCAGGAGCTAATCACTCAAAACAAAAAACTTCTGTATGAACAAATCTCACAGCTCAATGCCAAATTCTTGGAGCTCGAAAATAATGTAGTGGGATTGCCGGCAAAGGAAACAGAGTTTGTACGACTAAAAAGATTTTACGGACTTTATGAAAAACTCTACATCCTGTTGATTGAAAAAGAAGCAGAATACGGTATTGCCAAAGCAGGAACGATCCCCAACTTTGTGATCCTTTCTCCCGGCCTGGAAAACAGAGTGCCTGTATATCCTAACGTACGCTTGCTTTATATGGGCTCGATAGCCTTAGGTATATTTCTCTGTATCGTCTTTATTTTCTTCCGCTACTTCCTGCACGATACTATTGCTACGCAAAAAGAATTGGAGAAAGTGGTGGAAGCTTCCGTACTTGGAAGCATTCCTGAATACAAAAAAGACAAGATGGAATTTTCCCGTCTGGTAGTAGATATAAGTCCAAAATCTGCCATCAGTGAGGCTTTCCGTTCTATTCGTACCAACCTGGAATTTGTAAGTCCAAGTAAAAAGAAAAGGATCATTACCGTTACTTCTACGGTAGGAGGAGAAGGAAAAACATTTGTTTCTACCAACCTTGCAGGTATTATCGCACTTTCCAATCAGAAAGTGATCATCCTTGATTTCGATATGCGGAAACCTAAAGTGCACCTGGCTTTCGGCAAAGAGAATATAAAAGGGATTAGTACGATCCTGATCGGGAAACACAATATAGCAGAATGTATACACCACACTTCTATCCCTGGTATGGATTTCATTTCCGCTGGTCCTATTCCGCCCAACCCTTCTGAGCTAATACTCCGTTCTGAATTTGATAAGTTGATCGCAGATCTTCATAATATCTACGATGTAGTAATGATCGATACTCCGCCGGTAGGCTTGGTAACAGATGGAATCCTGCTCATGAAAAAAGCAGATGTGCAGCTGTATGTGGTACGAGCAAACTACTCTAAAAAAGGAGTGAAGAAAAATATAAACAAAGTATATCGTAGCGGTGGATTCACAAGACTTTCAGTAGTGGTTAATGCAATGAAGGCAGTGAATACCTATGGCTACGGAGGCTACGGTTATGGCTATGGCTACGGTTACGGCTATGGTTACTACGAAGGAGAAAAGAAAAGTAGCGGAAGCTTCTTTAAGAAATTATTTAAACGTAAATGAGTTTTCTAAAAAACATATTTTCGCCTGCCAGGCAATCCGAACTACTATCGCCGGATCTTCTGGTAGACATGCACTCGCATGTGCTTCCTATGCTCGACGATGGATCGGAAAGTTTTGAAGACTCACTTACTCTGCTACGCGAATTCCAGCAAATGGGATACAAAAAACTGATCGCCACACCACATATTATGGGTGATTTTTTTAAAAATACTCCCGAAACTATTTTGCCAAGACTGGAAGAATTAAAGCAGGCCGCCAAGGCCGCTGGCATTGATCTGCAGCTCGAAGCCGCCGCCGAATATTACCTCGACGAATGGTTTATTCAAAGGTTGGAGAAAAATGAAAAATTACTCACCTTCGGCAATAATTATTTGCTTTTTGAACTTTCTTATATCAACGAGCCTTCTTTTGTAAACGAAACAATTTTCACACTCAAAACACAAGGGTACAGGCCAGTATTGGCACACCCGGAGCGTTACCTGTATTGGCACGGAAATACCAAGGTATTGAAAGAGATCCATGAAAAAGGTGTGGTGCTACAGGTAAACATCAATTCGCTTACAGGCTACTACAACAAGGGCGCGCAGCGCATGGCCGAAGAACTGATCAACCTGGGCATTGTAGAAATGCTTGGCTCCGATTGTCATGGTATGCGTCATATTGAAACACAAAAAAGAGCCCGGCAAACCAGCCACTATAAAAAAGCGCTTAAAACCAATATCAACAATACTCTTCTCGGATGATCTTCATAACCGGATGTAATGGACTTGTAGGAAGCTTTATCGCCAGAAAGCTACTTGCCGAAGGTAAAAAAATAAGCGCCCTGAGAAGAAGCACCAGCGACCTTTCCCTGATCAAAGACATTGAATCTTCAATCCAATGGATCGAAGGTGATATCATGGATACAGAAATCCTCAACAAAGCGATGGAAGATGCAGACACTGTGATCCACGCAGCTGCGGTCATCTCTTTTTCTCCGGGAAAACGCGATCATATGTACAAAATAAATGTAGAAGGAACGGCGAATGTTGTGAATGCTGCATTGAAAAATAATATCAAAAAATTCTGCTATATCAGTTCCATTGCTGCACTGGGAAGAAAGAAAAACGAATGGAAGATCAATGAAAATGCCTTGTGGGAAGATTCGGAAATGAATACGCATTATGCGAAATCAAAATACATGGCAGAGCTGGAAGTGTGGAGGGGAATTGAAGAAGGATTACCGGCATTTATCGTCAATCCCTCAGTAGTATTGGGCCCTGGCGATTGGCACAACGGAAGTACAAAGATTTTTCATTATATTTTTAAAGAAAATAAATTCTACACGCAAGGCCATATCAGCTATGTAGACGTTCGCGATATCGCTAAGATCGTAGCTTCTTTGCTAGAAAAAAATAGTGAGGGCGAGCGTTTTATTCTCAACGCGGGAAGAGTTACTTACCAAGAACTTTTTAACCTGATCGCACGTTCTTTTAATAAAAAAGCACCAAGAATTAAAGTAGGAAAATTCTTGTCTGAAATTGCCTGGAGAGTGGAGCGAATGCGTGCAGTGTTCAGCGATTCAGAGCCGATCCTGACAAAAGAAACCGTGAAGCTTTCCGGTCTTTCGTTTGAATATGAAAATGAAAAAATTGCAAAATTATTGCATTATTCATTCACTCCATTGGAGAGTACGATAGCTCAAACATGCAAGGAATTACAAGACAGATATGTGCATAAATAATACGAAACTTACATTGGGGAATAATTAATTATTTTTACAATATTTAAGTGACGTGATAACACATACCAGTTTCTTTTCGTTTAATACATACATATGGGAAAAAGATATAAGCATAACCAGGAAGGGAAAGAGGCGGTCAGAAGATTTGAAGAAATGCTCAAAAATGGTGAAAACCTGTTTTTTGACCTCAATGTCTTTGAAGAAATTATCGAACATTATATAGAATTCGGTAAGTTTAAAAAGGCCTCTGCCGTTTGTGACATAGCCATGGCTCAGTATCCATATTCCACCGAGCTGCTTATCCAAAAAGCACATTTACTTATCCGTAAAGAAGAATTCGCTGAAGCCTGGGAACTGCTGGAAAAAGCAGACTTATTCCAACCCAACGATCCCGATGTTATTCTTTTGAAAAGCAATATTCTCTGCCAGGAGGAAAAATTTGACGAGGCCATCGAATACCTCGAAAAAGCACTCGAAATGGTAGAAGAAAAAGACGAGATCTATTTCGCCATGGGAATGACCTACCAGGACTGGGGAAGGCTGGAAGAGGCAATAGAATCCTATAAAAAATCCATCGACTTCAATATCAACAACGAAGATGCGCTTTACGAGCTTGCATACTGCTTAGATGTTACCGGTCAGCTGGAACAAAGCATCGATTACTATCAGAAATTCATTGACAACGATCCCTATTCAGATTTCGCCTGGTACAATATGGGAATCGTATATTTCAAACTGGGTAAGTACGAAGAGTCGATCAAAGCCTATGAATATGCGGTGACGATCAATGAGAATTTTTCTTCTGCTTTTTTCAATATGGGGAATTGCTATCTCAATAGCGGCCAATACGAAAAGGCAATAGAAAGCTTTCAGCGCACCCAGGAGCTCGAAGAGCCAAGCGCCGATGTGTTTTGTAACCTCGGTATTTGCCATGAGCGTATGGGCCGTTATACCAAAGCAATGGAATGCTTTAAAAAAGCTACCAAATTGGATAATCTATACCATGAAGCCTGGTTTGGAATCGGGAAATGCCTCGAAGTGCAGGACAAGTCCTATGAGTCGATCCATTTCTTCAAAAAAGCATTAAAACTCGATAAAGAAAACGCGATCTACTGGCTGGCTACTGCCAATGCGGAATATAAGATAGGTAACCTCGTTTCCTGTCTGGAAGCCTATGAAGAAGCTTGTGTATTGGATCCTTTCAATACGGAAGTATGGCAAAACTGGTCGTTTGTACACTACGAAAATGGTGAAATAGAAAGGGCCATTACCCTTATCATGAGTGCCATTGACGAAATGCCCGATAACGCTGAATTATACTATAGAGCAACGGTATACCTCTTAAACGCAGGCAGATATAAAGAAGCCTTTACATACCTGGAAAACGGTCTTGTACTTGATTTTGACAAACATGCTGTTCTTTTTGATTTTTTTCCTAAATTGGAGACCCAAAAAGCGCTGTTAAAAATAATAGATCAGTACAGGAAGTAAAATGTATAATAATTTTTCACTAACAAAGGTCCCAGAGAGGACTAGCAAGCCCAGAAATTCCGGAATCACGATGGTCATGGATAAAGGACTAAGCGTAAAAGATGTAGAAAGTCTTTTAGAAGTTTCCGGCAATTACATCGATATCGTTAAACTCGGTTGGGCTACTTCTTATGTAACGCCAAACCTGGCTGCCAAACTGGACGTGTATCGCGCCGCTGGTATACCAGTATACCTGGGTGGTACATTGCTGGAAGCGTTTATTATTCGCGATCGTTTCGAAGATTATTTGCGCGTACTCGAAAAATATAAAATTCAACACGCAGAAGTGTCCGATGGATCCATTGATCTGGAGCACGACAAAAAATGCGAATATATTCACTCCCTTGCCAAACATGTAACTGTACTTTCAGAAGTAGGTTCTAAAGATGTACAGAAGATCATTCCTCCATACAAATGGATCGAGCTAATGCAGAAAGAACTTGATGCAGGCGCCTGGAAAGTGATCGGTGAAGCAAGAGAGGGCGGGAACGTAGGATTGTTCCGCTCTACAGGAGAAGTTCGTTCAGGTCTGGTAGAAGAAATTCTTACCAAAATTCCTTCCGAAAAGATCATGTGGGAAGCTCCGCAAAAAGAGCAACAAGTATGGTTTATCAAACTTCTGGGCACGAATGTAAATCTTGGAAACATCGCTCCGCATGAAGTGGTACCTTTGGAAACCTTACGCCTCGGCCTCCGCAGCGATACTTTCGATTATTTTCTCGATAAATTATAAATCACAAAATATAAATTATACCCTGCAGGATCCCTTGCAGGGTTTTCTATTTCTATGGAAACCATTAAAAGCATCCTGGATTTTTTTCTTCACCTCGATAAATATTTAGGCGAATTTATTACCAACTATGGTACCTGGACGTACTGTATCATCTTTGCTATTATTTTCGTGGAAACAGGATTGGTGATCATGCCTTTTCTGCCAGGTGATTCGCTGTTGTTTGCAGTAGGCGCTTTCTGCGCAAGTGGTTCACTGAATTTGTTTTGGTCGATGATCCTTTTGTTCATCGCCGCTTTTCTAGGGGATACGCTGAATTATTTTATCGGTAAAACCTTAGGCAAGGGAGTGCTTTCCGAAGAATACTATCTTCAAAAACCAGGACAAAATATTTTCCGCACGATCCTGTTGAAATTCATGAAGCGCGAGCATGTGCTGAGTGCACAAGCGTTCTACGAGAAACATGGAGGCAAAACAATCATCATTGCACGATTCATTCCAATCATTCGTACGTTCGCTCCTTTTATAGCTGGGATCAGTCATATGAACTACGGACGTTTTATTTCCTACAACATCATTGGAGGATTTGTCTGGGTGATAGGATTAACAATGCTCGGTTTTTTCTTTGGTAACCTCGAAGTAGTGAAAAAGAATTTTGAATTGGTAATCTTCGGGATCATCTTGATCTCGATCCTGCCGCCGATCATCCAATATTTGAGACACGTGTTGTCAAAAAGATAGAAATTGATTTTCTCTCAAATTTTTACTATATTTAGTATAAATGGATGCAAATACGAACATACAATTAATAAAAATCAAATTCATAGAAGAATTTGCAGCGCTCAATAATGAGACGCTGGTAAAAAAATTGTATGAAATTTTGATTCGCGAAAAGCAACAGGTTTATGAATCGCTGTTGAAGCCAATGACTCAACAAGCCTATCTTCAGAAAGCGGAGCAGTCTAATAATGATATTTCAGCAGGTGATATAATTGATCACCAAGATTTGAAAAAAGAATCTGAAAATTGGTAATATGAGAATTATATGGACCCGAACAGCCCGAACGGATCTAAGATTTATTTTTGATTATTATAAATACAAAGCCAACCTATTTACCGCACAAAAAATAAAAAATGCATGTCTGGATCGAGTAAATATATTATATCAAAATCCAGAAGCAGGATCTTTGGATGAGTTCTTAGAACCGTTAAAAGAAAATCATCGGTATTTAGTGGAAGGAAATTACAAGATCATTTATAAAATTTCGTCTGATATTATATTCATTACGGGAGTCTTTGATACTCGTCAAAACCCGGAAAAAATAATAAGTAAAAACTAAACCTTATTCTACTGTCAACCCACGATCATCTCTAATACAAAATTCATTTATGAATCTTTACGGTCTCATCGGTTTTCCACTCACTCATTCTTTTTCCAAAAAATATTTTACAGAGAAATTTCAAAAAGAAAATATAGCTGATTCACGCTACGAACTTTTTGAGATCAAAGAAGCGCCACAGGTATTAGAAGTAGTTAAAAATAATCCTGAACTGAAAGGATTAAACGTAACTATTCCACACAAAGAAAACGTCCTTCCTTTTCTCAATGAGCTCGATCCGGCAGCCAGAGCGATCGGCGCGGTGAATGTGATTAAAATAAAAAATGGAAAGCTGAAAGGATATAATTCCGATTACTATGGCTTCCGCGAATCACTTGTACGTTTTCTTGGAGAAACCACTCATGCCCGCGCCCTTGTTTTAGGTACCGGAGGCGCTGCCAAAGCGGTAAAAGCAGCTTTGAAGGACCTGAACATTACTTGTGTATTTGTATCGCGGAGAAAAGAAGAAGACAATATTTCCTACGACGAACTGGACGAAACGATCTTAGCCGAACATAAACTTATCATTAATACTTCGCCTTTGGGGATGTATCCTAAAACAGATGCCTATCCTGAAATCCCTTATGAATATTTGACGCCACGTCATTACTTGTTCGATCTGGTATATAATCCCGAGGAAACCATGTTCATGAAAAAAGGAGCGGAAAGAGGAGCTCACACGAAAAACGGACTGGAAATGCTTTACCTGCAAGCAGAGAAAGCCTGGGAGATCTGGAACGCTTTTGAATAGTTGTTGGTTGTTTAAAAAATGATGTAGATACCGGATACCAGATGCCAGATAAATTTTATCCAGCATCTGGTATCCGGCATCTGGTATCTCAAATAGAAAAAACCTTCGTATATTAACTGAATAAGAACTAACAACAAGGAGAATCATCCGCCATGTCTGATTTTAAGATCAATTCCCATTACAAACCTACCGGAGATCAGCCAAAGGCAATAGAGAAGCTGGTCGAAGGGATCAATCGCCACGAAAAACATCAGGTGCTACTGGGTGCCACCGGTACAGGGAAAACATTTACCATGGCCAATGTGATCAAAGAAGTAAGCAAACCTACGTTGGTCCTTAGTCACAACAAAACGCTGGCGGCCCAGTTATATGGGGAGTTTAAACAATTTTTTCCGGAAAACTTAGTGGAATATTTTATCTCCTACTATGATTACTACCAACCCGAAGCATACATTCCTACTACCAACTTATACATCGAAAAAGATCTTTCGATCAACGAAGAAATTGAAAAACTAAGACTTGCCACCACCTCTTCTCTGATGACTGAAAGAAGAGATATCATCGTGGTAGCGTCTGTCTCTTGTATTTATGGTATTGGTAACCCGGTAGAGTTTGGGAAAAATATCGTACGAATTCAGCAGGGAGATCGCATCAGTCGTAACCAGCTTTTATATTCTTTTGTAGAGATTCTTTACAATAGAACCACCGCAGAGTTCAAACGCGGTACTTTCCGCGTCACGGGTGATACCATTGACATTTTCCCTGCCTATGCCGATTACGCTTACCGGATCTATATGTGGGGCGACGATATAGAAAATATGTACCGCATAGATCCTGCTACAGGCAAGCAGTTGAGCCAGGAGAAAGCAATTGCTATTTATCCTGCCAATCTTTTTGTGACAGGGAAGGATTCGCTTCAGCAAGCGATCCGCGAGATCCAGGATGACTTGGTTGCGCAGATTAATTATTTTGAAAGTGAAGGAAGATTTTTGGAAGCAAAACGCGTGAAAGAGCGGACAGAATTCGATATTGAAATGATGCGCGAGCTTGGTTACTGCTCAGGTATTGAAAATTATTCCCGCTACTTCGACCGGCGTATTGCAGGCTCCAGACCGTTCTGTCTGCTCGATTATTTTCCTGACGACTACCTGATAGTAATTGATGAAAGTCACGTAACTATACCGCAGATCCGCGCTATGTGGGGAGGCGACCGCTCGCGGAAAGTAAATCTTGTAGACTTTGGATTCCGTTTGCCTTCTGCAATGGACAACCGCCCGCTTACGTTTAATGAATTTGAAGGCATGGTGAACCAGGTGGTATACGTAAGCGCAACACCCGCTGATTATGAGCTTACGCAAACGGGAGGAGAAGTGGTTGAACAAATCATTCGCCCTACAGGCTTACTCGATCCGATCATCGAAGTGAAGCCAAGTACCAACCAGATCGATGATCTATTGGATGAAATTCACCAGCGCATCGAGGCCGGTGATCGCGTGCTGGTAACAACGCTTACCAAGAGAATGGCTGAAGAGCTGGATAAATATCTCAGCCGTCTGAATATAAAATCAAAATACATTCACTCCGAAGTGAAAACGCTTGACCGCGTAGAAATTTTGCGCGAGTTGCGATTAGGTGTTATAGACGTATTGGTAGGAGTGAACCTGCTGAGAGAAGGACTGGATCTTCCCGAAGTATCGTTGGTAGCGATCATGGATGCCGATAAAGAAGGATTCCTGCGTAACGTTCGTTCGCTCATTCAAACGATCGGTCGCGCGGCGCGAAACTCGAATGGGAAGGTGATCATGTACGCCGATAAGATGACTGATTCCATGCGCGAAGCAATCGATGAGACTGCAAGAAGAAGAACCATTCAAATGGAGTACAACGAAAAACATGGTATCACACCAGTTACCATATCGAAATCCAAAGAGGCTATTCTCGGGCAGACAAAAGTGGCCGACTCCAAAAAAGAAACAAAAAATTATTATATTCCAGAAGAAGAGCCAAGCATCGCGGCTGATCCTGTAGTGAATTACATGAGTAAACCCGAGTTGGAAAAGTTGATGGAACGTACCAAAAAACAAATGGAACGCGCCGCCAAAGACCTCGACTTTATGGAAGCAGCAAAACTTCGCGACGAATATTTTGCATTGAAAAAAGTATTGGAAGAAAAACACAGTTAAAAATATGAAAACGAAAACGATCGGATTTTTTTACACCACATTTTTTATAGCGATCCTCACTACCTTGGTAGCCTGCACCGATAGTACTACGGAAGACGTTACTTCCGGAAACGAACAGGATCTTTTATTTTCAAACATCGAAGAAGGACCTTTTACAGGAAGATACGATACGCTTGGTTATACTTTATTGGTCAACACCATCCGCAAAGATCTGTATGAGACGATCAAAAGCGAAGAAAAGGAAGATAGCCTTACACGCAATAAATTGTGCAACGATAAAGAAGGCGGCTGTATGGAGATCATGGAGAAATATTATATTTCCAAAGCTTCCGATAAAGTAAAACGAAACGGAAAAGATCTCGTCCTTTCATTGGCGGATGGACGTACGCTTACCCTCACCAACAATGAAGAGCAAGAGGGAGACAATTATGAAGTATACCAATTTCAAAAACTTGATGAAAACGGATATTATACCGTGGCGGTATTTTATTATGAAAGCTTTGGTTATTTCCTGATCAATGCAGAAAGTGGAAAATCTACTTTCACGATTGGCACACCTGTTTTTTCACCTGATAAAAAACAATACGTAGCGGGAAATTATGATATGGTGGCGGCCTTTACATTCAACGGTCTCGAGCTTCTCGCCGCTACTCCGGACAGTGCCGTGAGTATGCTCAAAATAGATTTCAGCACATGGGGGCCGGATGAAGTAAAATGGAAAGACGACAGCACCCTGTTTGTAAAACAGAAATCACAACCGGAAGAAGGACCAGAGCAGATCAACTACGCTGCGATCCGCATACGTCGTCATTCGGGAATTTAACATTTCCTCGCAATGACGATTGATAGGCATACAAAACGCGCGATGCTCCAAACTTTGGAGCCTCGCGCGTTTTACTAAAATCTAACAGGTTATTTTTTATCTACTTCTTCATAATCCACGTCAGTCACTGTATCCTGGCCACCACCGTTGTTATTGTTGGTAGGACCTTCCGTGCTTCCGCCTTCCGGATTTTGAGTAGCAGCGTACATTTCCTGGGAAGCATTCTGCCATGCAGTGTTCAGAGCCGCTAGCCCGGCATCGATGCCATCACCGTCTTTATTAGCATGTGCAGTTTTCAATTGAGTAAGCGCAGCCTCGATCGCAGATTTATTTGCTGCGGAAAGTTTATCGCCATATTCTTTCAGTTGTTTTTCTGACTGGAAGATCAAGCTGTCGGCCTGGTTTACTTTTTCAATTACCTCTTTTGCTTTCTTATCAGCTTCTTCGTTGGCTTTCGCTTCGTTACGCATTTTTTCAATTTCTGCATCGGTCAGGCCGCTGGAAGCTTCGATACGGATCTTCTGCTCTTTGCCGGTTCCTTTGTCTTTTGCAGACACATTGAGGATACCGTTGGCATCAATATCAAACGTAACTTCGATCTGAGGCACACCGCGCATTGAAGGAGGAAGATCTCCCAGGATGAAGCGGCCGATCGTTCTGTTGTCTTTCGCCAACGGACGCTCACCTTGTAGCACGTGAATTTCTACAGAAGGCTGATTATCGGCGGCGGTAGAGAATACCTCAGACTTCTTGGTAGGGATCGTTGTATTTGCATCGATCAGTTTGGTGAATACACCGCCCATTGTTTCGATACCAAGAGAAAGAGGAGTAACATCCAGAAGAAGTACATCTTTTACTTCACCGGTCAATACACCACCTTGGATGGCAGCACCGATTGCTACTACTTCATCAGGGTTTACACCTTTGGAAGGTTTTTTTCCGAAGAATTTTTCTACTTCGTCTTGTATTCTAGGAATACGGGTAGAGCCACCCACAAGAATTACTTCGTTGATCTTATCCAGAGCAATGCCGCTGTTTTTAAGCGCTCTTTTACAAGGCTCCAGAGTACGTTGGATAAGGTCATCGCAAAGCTGTTCGAATTTTGCTCGGGTCAATTTTCTTACCAAGTGTTTTGGAATTCCGTCTACAGGCATGATGTACGGAAGATTGATCTCCGTTTCATTGCTGCTGGAAAGTTCGATCTTCGCTTTCTCTGCTGCTTCTTTCAAGCGTTGCAGCGCCATAGGATCTTTTCTCAGATCGATTTTTTCATCGTTAATAAATTCCTGGGCCAACCAGTCGATGATCTTGTGGTCGAAGTCATCACCTCCCAGGTGTGTATCACCGTCGGTAGATTTTACTTCAAATACGCCATCACCAAGTTCAAGAATAGAAACGTCGAACGTACCACCACCAAGGTCGAATACCGCTACGATCGAATCCTGATTTTTCTTGTCAAGTCCATAAGCCAATGCCGCAGCAGTAGGCTCGTTGATGATCCTTTTTACATCCAATCCTGCGATCTGTCCGGCTTCTTTAGTTGCTTGTCTTTCTGCATCGTTGAAGTAAGCAGGTACAGTGATCACGGCTTCTGTTACAGTAGTACCCAGGTAATCTTCCGCAGTGGTTTTCATTTTCTGAAGGATCATTGCAGAAATTTCCTGTGGTGTATACAAACGGTCGCCGATGCGCACGCGAGGAGTATCGTTTGGACCTTGTTCTACTACATAAGTAATATTCTTAAGTTCAGAGCTGCTTTCGGAAAATTTTCTTCCCATAAAACGCTTGATGGACTGGATTGTATTTTTAGGGTTGGTGATTGCTTGTCTTTTAGCAGGATCTCCTACTTTACGCTCGCCATTGCCATTGTCCAGAAATGCTACGATGGAAGGCGTGGTCCTTCTGCCTTCGCTGTTAGGAATTACCACCGGCTCATTACCTTCCATTACGGCTACGCATGAGTTGGTAGTTCCTAAGTCTATACCAATAATTTTTCCCATAATCTTATTTCAATTTAAAAGTTTAAAGTTGCTATTAGTCTTATTTGTCTACTAACAATGGTTATGCCATGTGGCTAAAAAGCTCCCTATTTGTGACAATATGACAGAGAATAAAACCAGGCTCCTTTGGACAAATGCCATAAAAATTACTAAAAACGGTTTCCAAGATACAACAAAAGAAGTACTGCCATAGTTTATCTGTAAAATAAATGAATGATTGATAGGGTTTTTTAACATACTCTACTAATTTTGACCCTCTAATTTTCTAATTGGATTAATGACCTTATGCTAAACATCGTATTATTCGGCCCTCCGGGAGCTGGGAAAGGAACACAAAGTGAAAAACTGATCGCCAAATACAACTTGGTACATTTGTCTACCGGTGACCTGTTCAGAAAACATCTGGGAGAAGGTACCGAATTGGGTAAATTAGCTCAAAAGTACATGAACGAAGGAAAACTTGTACCAGACGAAGTAGTGATCGGAATGGTGGCAGAAAAGATCAAGGAAAATCCAAACGCCAAAGGGGTGATCTTTGATGGATTCCCTCGTACGGTGCCACAAGCAGAGGCTCTTGACAAAGTATTAAACGATCAGAAAACACCGATTTCAGGAATGGTGGCTTTGGAAGTAGAAGAAGGTGAACTGAAAAAAAGGATCAGAGAACGTGGCAAAACTTCCGGGCGCGCTGATGACCAGGACGAAGATAAGATCAATACAAGGATCAAAGTGTATATGGATGAGACTATTCCTGTAGCAAAATATTATGAGAAACAGGGAAAATATCATGCGATCAATGGTATCGGGGAGATCGAAGAGATCTTTTCAAATATTAGCCAAAAAATAGATTCTTTTAAATAAGCATAAAGACTAAATTCTAAAACCCAAAAACAAATTCCAAAGACGATGATTTGGAATTTGTTTTTGGGTTTTAGAATTTAAATAGCACTATTCGCCGTTTTTGAAAATAAATTTTCATCAAGTCTTTGTATCAGCACGTTTATTTCTAAATTTAATCTCTTAAATGAACGTGTTTTATTTTTTAATGAAACTCCTATGAAAATTGCTGTACACGGCAGACCCATCAAGGATGATGCTATTACCCATATCCAGGCTATGTTTGATCATCTTAAAAAACATAAACTGGATGTTCAATTACATCAGCCTTTCAAAGCAATCCTGGAGAAAAAAGAAATCCGTCACATCGATTATCCAACCTACAATACCAAAGAAGAATTATTCCAAGCCGATTTTATGATCAGCGCTGGCGGCGATGGTACTTTGCTGGAAGCCATTACCTATGTGGGAAACCGTGGTATTCCGGTGCTTGGGATCAACACCGGTCGTCTTGGTTTTTTAGCTACTACTGCCCGTGAAGAAATATCCGAAGCGATCGATTGCCTGCTTCATGGACAATACAAAATAAAAGAGCGAACGCTCATTAAGCTCATCAATGGAGAGCAATGGTTTGGCGGTATCAATTATGGATTAAATGAGTTTGCCATTCTAAAAAGAGATACGTCTTCGATGATCGTAGTGCACACCTATGTTGACGGAGAATATTTGAATTCCTATTGGGCCGATGGTTTGCTTGTTTCCACGCCTACTGGTTCTACGGGCTATTCCCTTAGTTGTGGAGGTCCTTTAGTAGCGCCGGCTTCGCATGATTTTATTATCGCTCCGGTAAGCCCGCATAACCTAAATGTGAGACCGCTGATTGTCTCGGATGATTGTACTATTTCCTTTGAGGTAGAAAGCAGAAGCAATAACTTTTTGATCTCCTTTGACTCAAGATCGGTGAAAGTGCCTGCCAGCATTCGTTTGGCGGTAAAAAAAGCCGATTTTAAGATTAAACTGGTGGAATTAAAAAATTACAATTATTACGAAACGCTCCGGCAAAAACTAAATTGGGGTTTAGACCTCAGAAACTAAATTTACAGGTCAAAAACAGGCTTTTTTGAAAATTGGAGTACTTGAAAATTTCATATATCTTTTCATAATATAAGATTTTTTTGTAATTTTTTTATTCGTTAAGATAGCGATTATCACTGATTTTGTTTTGTTTTTCGTAGAAGTCTTATATATTTGTAGCATTGGTCTATCAGGGTTTATGATTAAAAGATTACAGAATATGAACAAGTTATACAAATTAGTACTTTTATCATTTTTATTTTCCTTATTCCTTGCCGTGGAAGCAAACGCGCAAGGATTTAATTCTAAATATAAATACTGGAGCATTGGGGGGACACTCAATATTATGAACTACGTGGGAGAACTGGATCCAGGTCCAAGTTTTATTAGCCCAGGTATCAAATTTACAAGATATAATTTGGGCGCAGTAATAATGAGAAGATTAAGCCCAAGGATCTCTTTGCGTGGAGCAGTTTCTTATGGTAGAATTGCAGGAAATGACTTTAAAAACTCTACTTATTCAGAAAGAGGTGGAGATATTAATAGAAAGATTAGAAACCTGGATTTCTTTAGCAGTATTTTCGAAGTGAAAGGTGATGTAGTTATCGACCTGATCGAACATAGAGGAAGATACCAGAAACGTCCTGACTTCGTACCTTACGTATTCATTGGATTGGCTTATTTTCATCATAATCCTAAAACCAGAATCGGAGGTCAGACATACAATCTTAGAGATTATTCTACAGAAGGCCAGGGAACAGGAATTCCGGGTTCTCCAAAAGAATATAGCCTGAACCAGATCGCTTTGCCAATTGGTATCGGGGTACGTTACAAACTAAGCAAGCAGTTAGACCTTGCCTTTGAAATAGGTTGGAGATTTACTACCACCGATTATCTTGATGACGTAGGAGGCCACTATGTAGACAAAAATGCACTGGCGGCTGCAAAAGGTATGACAGCTGTAATGCTGGCAGACAGATCTCCCGAGCTGTTGAGCGATCCTAATATTTATTCGCCGGAAGGAACGTACACAGAACTTGTAAATGGAGTACCAATTACAAGCTACGATGGATACGGAAGACAAGGAGATAAAAGAGGTGACAAGAAAAACAAAGATGCTTACATCGTTACAGGTGTTCACCTGATGTATATCATCCCTTCAAGAGTTGTGTGCCCTAAATTCAGATAATACAATAGAATTATCAAAATAACGTTATCTTTGCATACTGTTTAAAATAGTAGTATGCAACATTTTGAAAGTAGATACTATAAAAAAACAGGAAACATAGTTGTTCCTGTTTTTTTATTTTTAGCACTTTTTTCGACTAATCTTTCCTTTGCCCAAAAACATGAATTTGGTGCAGGCCTTGGAGGATATACTTATACAGGAGAAGTTAACCCCCGTTTCAATTTTCTTACCTACCGGCCTGGTGGAATGGCTTTTTACCGTTATAATTCCATGAATCGAGTGACTGCTTTCCGATTGGGTGTTTCAGTAGGTCAATTATCGGGAACAGAAAAAAAATCACATGAAGCCACAGCCCAGATCAGAGACGCGAGTTTTAAATCTACCATGCGTGAGCTCTCTCTTATGTTTGAATATAATTTCATCAATTACCGTGATAAAAAACAACTGCTGAAATTTTCTCCTTATATGACTGGCGGTCTCGCCTTCTATGCACAAAATCTCAAATATCAGGCAAATGCTGTCGACACGCAACCTACGGGTCAAAGCTTAAACCTGGCAATACCTTTCGGAGTAGGGATCAAATTTATCCTCAATAAAAATTGGAACCTGGGTACTGAGTTTGTGGCACGAAAAACATTTAATGATTATCTAGATGGCCTCAGCAATGCTGAGATAGGACACAAAAGCACAGGAAACCCACTGGACGACGACTGGTATTTCTATACTGGTATCTCTCTGAGTTATACAATCTACGGAGTAAACTGTCCGCAGCAATATAAATATTAAAGGCGGATTTTTATTAAGGATATCCTTTTCGTAGATTTGCCCCCTTGGAAACCGAGTATTAATGAGCTTACACGACACAATTGATAAAAGCAAACTGCCAGAACATGTGGCAGTGATCATGGATGGCAACGGACGTTGGGCTAAGCAAAAAGGAGCTTTAAGAATATTCGGACACCAAAATGCTGTTAAGTCGGTAAGAGATGTGATTGAAAGCGCAGCCGAATTGGGCATAAAATACCTAACCCTTTATGCTTTTTCTACCGAGAACTGGAGCAGACCAAAAGATGAAGTAAACGCACTTATGGAATTACTGGTCTCCACACTCCGCTCAGAGATCAACGAACTTCATAAAAATAATATTCGTCTCACCACAATTGGAAATATTACAGACCTTCCCGAGGTCTGCCAACAACAGTTAGGAGAATCAAAAGAAATTACTTCACAAAATACCGGTCTTACTTTGATCATCGCCTTGAGCTATAGCGGGCGCTGGGAAATTGTAGAAGCCGTTAAAAAAATAGCAGAAGATACTAAAGCAGGAAAACTTTCACCTGAAAGTATTGATGAACAAACCGTGTCTTCATACTTGTCCACCCACAATATTCCTGATCCCGAACTTCTCATTCGCACCAGCGGAGAAAAAAGGATCAGCAACTTTCTCTTATGGCAGATCGCCTATTCAGAGCTGTACATCACCGATGTACTGTGGCCGGATTTCAGAAAAGATCATTTTTACGAAGCTATCCACGATTACCAGAAAAGAGAAAGAAGATTTGGGAAAACAAGCGAACAAATAGATAGTAGCGGAAAATAAATGAAAAAATATTTAAGTATAGTTTTTGGAATATTGTTTTCTGCGATGGCTTTCGGGCAAAACCCCGGAGCTGATTATAGAAATCCTACCGAATATATCATCGGAGAAATTACTGTAAGCGGTGTACAGTTTCTCGACCCTTCTGCAATCGTTGCTATCACAAATTTAAAGCCAGGTGACAAGATCACCATTCCCGGCGATCAGATCAGCAATGCCATCAAACGTATCTGGGATCAAGGATTGATAGGGGATGTAGAAGTGCGAATCGTCAAGATCGAAGGCAATATCATCTATCTGGATTTTTTACTAAAAGAACGTCCAAGACTTTCCAAATATGTATTCAACAAAGGTGTAAAAAAAGGCGAGAAGGATGACCTCCTGGAAAAAATAGATCAAACACGCGGAACAGTAGTGAACGATGCGATGATCAAAAATTCGCAGAAAAAAATTCGCAATTTTTATCTTGAAAAAGGATACTACAACGCAGACGTAACCATCGTCCCTATCAAAGATTCACTACTCAGCAATAATATTTTTCTGAAGGTAAATGTAAACCGGAAAAAGAAAGTCCACGTAAAACATATACGCTTCCATGGAGCAGAGGCCTTCGAGCCAAAAATCCTGAAGAAAAAAATGAAGAAGACAAAGGAACAACATTTTTATAAATTCTTTGTCTCCTCCAAATTCATCAAAAAACAATACGATGCGGATAAGGAAAAAATAATTGAATTCTACAATTCAAAAGGCTACCGCGACGCGGTGATCGTGAAAGACAGTATTTCCAATTATCGCTCCAATAAAATTGACCTCGATATTTACGTTGAAGAAGGACATAAATATTATTTCCGCAACATTACCTGGAAAGGAAATTATATCTACAGCACAGGCAGACTTGATAGTATTCTTAACATCAAAAAAGGTACTGTCTACAATTCTGAACTGCTTCAAAAAAGATTGAACTTCAATCAAAATGGAATTGATATTAGCTCGCTGTACTTAGACAATGGTTACTTGTTCTTCAGCGTAGATCCTGTAGAAATCAACGTAGAAGGAGATTCTATCGACATCGAGATGAGGATTTACGAAGGTAAGCCAGCGATCATCGACAAAGTGACCGTTAGTGGAAATACAAAAACACATGACCATGTAATTTTGCGCGAGCTTAGAACTGTGCCCGGAGAAAAATTCAGTCGCTCCGATCTTATCCGTTCGCAACGCGAACTTTCCACGTTAGGATATTTTGATCCTGAAAAAATAGAGATCAACCCAGTGCCAAACCCGGCGAAGGGAACGGTGGACATCCATTATAAAGTAGAAGAAAAACCAAGCGACCAGATCCAGCTCTCCGGCGGATGGGGCGGTGGTGGCCGTAACTCACCTTATGGATATGGAGGATTGACAGGAACACTCGGATTGGTGTTCAACAATTTCTCAATGCGCAACATTACCAAACCTAAAACCTGGGATCCGCTGCCTGCAGGCGATGGCCAGCGTTTTAGTATCAACTTCCAATCAAATGGAAGAACTTATCAAAACTATTCTTCATCGTTCATGGAGCCATGGTTCCGCGGGCGCAAGCCGATCTCGTTCTCGATAAGTGCCAATCACTCCAATGTAAATAGTTATAATGCCACAAATGGCAAGTACGATCAGCACCTTGACATCACTAGTCTTAGTACCGGTCTTGGTCGCCGCTTGAAGAGGCCGGATGATTATTTCACGCTCAACAACAGCTTGACCTATTCATTGTACCATTATAGAAATTATATCAATTACAGCCGTATTGGTATCGATACCGGATATTCCAACAACATCGCCTTTACCACTACGCTTTCGAGAAACAGTATTGATGAGTTCAACTTCCCTACCAAGGGTTCGAGCATCTCTATCTCGCTTTCTCTTACGCCGCCGTATTCTCTTTTCACCAACCAGGATTATTCAAAGTTGACGCCTAATCAGCGATATAAATTTGTAGAATACCACAAGTGGGGCTTCGATAGCGATTGGTATACTACGTTGATCCCGGGTAAAAAACGTCAACTCGTATTAAGAGCGAAAACAAACTTTGGACTCATCGGTTCTTATCGATCTACCACAGGCATTGGTCCTTTCGAACGGTTTGTGATGGGAGGTAACGGTATGTTTGGGTACTATGGAGCGATTGGTACCGACTTCATCGGCTTGCGCGGATACCAGGCTTCTTCGCTTCCTTACGGTACGTACAGTTCGGTAGGAGGAACGGTGTTCGACAAATTCACGATGGAACTTCGCTACCCGATTGCCACCAGCCAGGCTCTGTCCTTGTCCGTGCTTACATTCTTTGAAGCAGGTAACGTGTGGGACAATGTAAAAAAATTCAGTCCTTTTGATGTATACCGTGCGGCAGGAGTTGGAGCCAGGGTGTTTATGCCGGCATTCGGATTAATTGGTCTGGACTACGGTTGGCCAATGGATGCAATTCCAAACCAGATTGTTGATCCTTCGCGCGGCAACAGGGGTTACAAGCCAGTATTTACCTTTACCATTGGTCAGCAATTGCGATAAATTTAGTTAACTTAACAAGCAAGATACCAGAGGTTTCGTCGTTTCAACTATAATGTTATCACCGATGAAAAACATAGCACTCATTTTATTTTTTATCATTGTTTCAATTGGCTATGCGCACGCGCAGAAATTCGGTTACATTGATTCCGAATACATCATGGCCAAGATGCCCGAATATAGTAAGGCACAGAAGGAGCTGAACAAAGCTTCTGAAAACTGGCAGAAGGAACTGGAAAAAATGCGCCTCGGGGTAGAAGACCTGCGCAAGAAATTTCAGGCCGAAGAGGTGTTGCTCACCGAAGAAATGAAGAAAGAACGCCAGGATACCATCCAGGTAAGAGAAAAAGCAATGCGCGATTTTCAGAAAAAAGTATTCGGTTTTGAAGGAATGCTTTTCCTGAAAAAACAAGAGCTCGTAAAGCCTGTGCAGGACAAGCTCTACGAAGCAGTAGAAAAAGTAGCCAAAGCCAAACAGCTCCAGATCGTGTTTGATAAATCCGGTGAACTGGTCATGATCTATACCAATCCTATTCACGATTATTCCGATTTTGTATTGGATGAACTAGGCTTGGGAGACAAAAATGATAAGCCTGATAATGAACGTTATAATAATAAATATTAGGTAAATACGGAGAAAGGTATAATATTTGCAAAAAGACAATAAACAAATTTTACAATAATGAAAAATAAGATCCTAGTACTTCTGGCATTCGCATTCAGCTTGAGTACTGCAGCGTTTGCGCAGACTACTCCCACCAAGATCGGCTATACTAACCTTGAATATATTTTGAGCCTTCTTCCAGATGCAAAAAGAATCGACTCTGAACTACAGACCTACGAAAAACAACTGAAAGCTCAGATGGATTCTAAGATTGCAGAGTTTGAGAAAAAATATCAGGATTACGAAAAAGGAAAAGGCATGATGGCTGATCCTGTAAGACAAGACAAAGAAAAAGAGTTGACCAACTTGCAATCTTCTATCAAAGAGTTTGAAGAAACAGCTCAATCTTCTTTGCAGAAAAAACAAGTAGCTCTTCTGGAGCCAGTACTGGACAAGATACAGAAGTCAATCGAAAAAGTAGCGGCTGCAAATGGTTATACTTATATCCTCAGCACTCACGCCGACTACGGCGGATCAGCGATCATCCTGTATGCAAAAAGCAAAGACGATGATATTTCTAACCTAGTATTGAAAGACCTTGGCGTAACACCTCCTACAGATGCTACCAACACTACAGGTGGTACAGGTACAACGGGTACAGGTACTGCTCCTAAGCCTACTCCTACTGGTACCACAGGAAAATAATCCGGTATTAAAAAATTATAAAAAAGAGTGATGTCTAAAACGTCACTCTTTTTTTTGTACCTTAACGTAGTAACATCAATTAATATATTATGTCGCAAATGCCTGCTTTCTTACAAAAAAATGATCTTGTAGCTATTGTAGCTACTGCTAAGAATTTTGAAAAGAAAGAACTCGCTTCCTGTATTCAACAACTCAAAGACTGGGGCTTACAGGTAGTGGAAGGAAAACATTTGTATGAAAAAGCTGATCAGTTTGCAGGCACCGACGAGCAACGCCTGGAAGATCTTCAATGGGCATTGGATACAAAAGAAATTAAAGCAGTCTTCTGCGCGCGTGGAGGCTATGGAACCGGGCGGATCATCGATGAAGTAAATTGGAAAAAAATTATCAAGTCACCTAAGTGGGTTGTTGGCTTCAGTGATGTAACAGTGTTACTCGCGCAGCTTGAAAAAAATGACATTCAAAGTATTCATGGATTAATGCCGATCTCGTTTGGAAATAAAGCATATGATCCCTCCATCAAAAAACTCAAAGAAACACTTTTCGGGAAACCCCTTCGCTTCAAGCTTCCGGCGCACCCGCTGAATAGAACAGGGGAAGTAACAGCGGCACTTACCGGTGGTAATTTGGCGATTCTCTGTTCTATACTCGAAACGAATTCTGCGGTGAACATGAAAAATAAAATTCTCTTTCTCGAAGACGTAGGAGAAAATCTTTACCGTGTAGATAGAATGATCGTACAGCTGAAAAGAGCAGGTATCCTGAAAGCCTTGTCAGGCTTGATTGTGGGGCATTTTACCAATATGGAAGATAATCCGGTTCCTTTTGGAAAAACCGCTTTAGAAATAATCGCAAATGCGGTCAAAGAATATAAGTATCCTGTATGCTACGGTTTTCCTACCGGCCATGAGCCAGATAATTTCCCTTTAATTTTAGGTGCTACAATTAAATTTTCTGTTAAGAAAAACTCCTGTACAATTGATTTTTAAAAAATGTTATCCTTGCGCACTTTGCGTTTAAAAACAGAACATAAAATGAAGCAAGGCGGTAACGTGAATTTTATTCGTTGAAGAAATAGTTCTTTTGCAAAGAGCGCAAAATGTTAAAACGCTTCCGATAAAAATATATAGAGTCCGCTGTTAGGCGCATTTCCCCAGGCATAGTCCATACGCAGATTAATATTTTCTTTACGGTTCATTTTAAATCTTAATCCTGCGCCGATCGAATATTTTGGTAAAGAAGAAAATAAATGTTCCATCGTATTGTTTACGCTTCCAAATCCTGCGAAAGCAGTAGCGCCGATTCTCCAAAATAAATAACGCCTGTATTCCAGTTGCGCACTGAAAAAATCTTTGTCGCGAAAGCGACCTTTGTAGTAGCCGCGCATATCGTCGTCGCTACCCAAGAGCGCGTACATATTGAATGGCGGCCTACCGATGATAAAATTTTCGGTAGTTTGAAACGCCAGGACTTGTTTGCTGTCGATACGGAAGAATTTACGAATATCAAATTCGATCCCCGAAAAAGTTTGTGTGCTTCCTGTGAGCTTTCCGTAATTTGGATTGAGCATGCTTATATAAGTTCCTTTACTGGGCGTAAGAATATGATCTCTGGAGTCGTAGATAAACGCTGCACCCACACCGTTGGAGAAGCTGCCGTTGAATTGGTCGCGGGTCAGGTTTTGCTGGCCTGAAATATAATTCATGTTGTACATCGCCATGAGGCGATATTTTAACCCGATATAAAATCTTCCCTTGATCTTTCGCAGGAAAGCCACGTTGGCAAAAGCGCGGTGACTGTCGTAGCGCTCTTCTGCACTTTGCTGTGTATTAGGTCCTATTCCCCAGTAGCGGTCCGGATATTTTTCATACCCGATCAACCCTTTGATAATATAATGATGCCCGATGTAGAAGAAAAAATCGTTTTCTAAAATAACCTGATGATTCTGTGTATAGGTGAATGAAAGTTCGGAATAAGAAAAAGGAAGCGTAGTATCTTTACTGACCCTTGTAGTAAGAAGCAGCGCCATACCGCCTACAATGCGGGTTTCAGGAAGATAGCCAATATAAGGCAGCGGGGTCAGGTGCACTTTTTTTTCCTTATGCCCAAACAAACGATTGAGTAGTGAGGAGTCATTTTTTAATTCTACAGGAATATCTTGCGCGCACAATTTTCCTAAAAATAAAGAAAGCGTAAGTAATAAAAAGATCTTTTGTGAAAAATGGTTTTTATAAAAATATAAATATTCTCCCCTCATAATGGCTTCAATATACTAAATATACGGAAGTAGATCTTATGATAAGAAAATCTTTGCTAAAATAAGGTCGTCATTGCGAGAAGAGAGGCCATAGGCCGAACGACGAAGCAATGACGGTAACTTTTATAAAATACTTTTATTCCACGATCATCTTAAATCCAATGACTTCTTGTGTACCGGTGATGCGGCAAAAATAAATTCCTTTGGGCAGAGATGAAGTGGAAATCATCAGCTCATTTTCGCCTGCATTCATATTATCTTCCGCAAGCAGCCGCGCAGATCTCCCCTGATTGTCAAACAGCTCTATGCGTGTGGGGCCGGATTGCGTAAGTTTAAAGCGGAGCAGGGCTTGTAGTACTACTGGATTCGGAGAAAGTGTATACTTGTTTTCAAGAGTACTTTCTTGTATAGCGGTGGCAGAAGAAAAAATAGTATTGATATAGTTTATATTAAAATCTCCAGAGTTAAATACAATTTTCATTTTGTGTGCGCCTTGAGTAAGCGCTACATTGTTGGTAGTTACAGTTTGCCATTTCTGCCAGTCGCTGGTGTTAGGGACGTTGATGTTACCCGTTACATTAGTTCCGTCTATTTCGACGTGAAAAAATTTCCCCGAGTTTTGCGTAGCCACACGCGATTGGAAAGTGTAGTTACCTGTGGTTGTGACATTGATAGAATATTCAAGCCATTCCCCCGGCACAGTCCAACCAATATCGTAGCCGCCTCCTGTATCAAAACATTCCTCTATATCTACTCGCCCCGCCCGGTAAGCGCCGCCTTGATTGGCAGCGGAATTGTCGTAATAACCTACATTATTTCCGCCAAGGTTATAATTTTCCACCTCTATTTTTCCAGGGATTGTCAATGCAGTGCCAGTAAAGGGAAGCGAAGCGCCGGCTGGACCAACAGTAATAGAGACTCCTGCAGAAGTAGTACTCTTGCCGTCGTTGTCGGTTACTTTCACAGTGATGGAATAAGTACCTCCTTCCATACCGCTCCATTTCATTGTTTGCGGAGTAGTGCTGTATTGTTCGCCGATCTTGAATGTGCCGGCATAGTATTCTGTTTTGATAATTTGTCCATCGCTGTCCGCACTGGTGATATCGATGGAAACGGTATCACCTTCTGTAAACGAAGCGCTGTTGAGCGGGTTGGAAATCGATACGGAAGGTGCTAGGTCGGTTGCATAGTTGCTAGCTACCTCGTCTATAGCCGAGAGCAATGATTTACTGCCTGTAGCATCGCCCGTGAGTTCCCAGATCATAATGCCTGCGGCTTGTTGGTAGGCAAGTACCGTCTTTTGTTTGATGGTTGGAATGCCATTGTATAAAATCACTCCGCCTGAAGGAGTAAAAACCTCATCTTTATTTTCCGCACCACTATAAGTGGAAACGATCGTGGAGTAAGTATAAGAAGTATTGGTGCTTCCCCAGTAATATCCATAGAAAGGCACGCCCAGGATCAGTTTGGAAGAAGGTACTCCTTTCGTAGTATGCCAGTAATCAAGATCGGTGACAGCCATGTCATAGGAAGAATGTTGTCCGGGCCCTGTCCAGGTGCCATAGGCATCGTACGACATTACGTTGATGAAATCAAATTTACTGGCGGCGGTGTTGGTGATATAATCTCCAAACCAGGTAGCCAATGCAGCTGTCATCAGTTTGTTGTTGGCATGCAGACTGGTTTGCAGCGCGGTGACAAAATTTTCGTATTGCGTGCTGGTGATCGTGCTGCCGTCTACTACATCTCCTTCCAGGTCTACATCGACTCCGTCGAGATTATTGTCAATGGTATATTGTACGATCTTGGTTACAAAACCAGAGAGATTGTTGGTGATAAGGCTTGAGTAAATATTTCCAGGGGCATTTGCTCCGCCAATGGAGATCATTACTTGTACATTTTGTGCATGGGCTGCTGCTACCACAGTAGCCATGTTGGCCGCAGGATTTCCATCAGTAGTAGTGAGTACACCCGAGCTGCTTGGATTGGCAAAGGCAATATTTATGCAATCTATTTTGGTTAGATCTACATTATTAATGCTTGTAGGATAACCGTTCCAGGTAGGTAAGTAACCAACTACTTTTAATTGGCCATATCCCTGATTTCCGCTAAGGGACAAAACAAGAACGATCAAAAAGGAAAAGATATGTTTCATTTTTTATAGAATAAACCTCTTCTTCAAGTTAAATTGTTTTGATCGTATTAAGAAGAGAAAAAAAATGAAATATGCTAAAAATAGCTGTGCAGATAGTACAAAAGTAATAAAGCGTTGTACGAGTTTAGAAGGATTGATAGAGCGACCGGATTTGTTGAAAGTTTGGTTGACCGGCGCTTAAATATCCTCCAGCAAACTTTATTGGAGCGGCGCCACGACTTTGAGTCGTGGCACCGCTAGATGACACTTTTAAATATTCTTATACTCCTCCAGCAAACTTTCCGAAACATCGAAGAGCCAGTTGAGTTCGTAGTTTGTTTTTTTATTTTGAATTAATTTAGAAAGATCGGAAAGCAGGCTTTCACATAAAGTTTTGTTGAAGCTTTGGCGGAATTCCAGTTCGCCTTTGAGCGATTGAAAATATGTTTGTAGTTGGAGCAATTTTGTTTGAAGCGTTTTTAAATGTTGTTCATATGCCTCCGGGAATTCTGCACGGATCTCCTGGCGCAATGTTTGTTCCACTTTTTCCTGCTGGCTGTATTGTTCCTGGATCTGCTGAAACTCGATTTTTTCAGCCTCAGAAAGATACCCGCGATCGTCTGCAAAACTTGCTCCGGCGAGTTTATTGCTGAGATCATGCTGCGAGCGATAGATGGATTGAAGGGTTGCTATTTTTTCAGAGAAGGAAGACATAGAAATTATAAATTTTGAATTTTGAATTTTGAATTAGTTAAAATGGTTATGAATGTTGAAGCATGCATTAAAACTATTCACTCATAATTCAACATTCATAATTCATAACTTTATCCATTACCCTTATTATCTCAATTTATGCCATAAATTCTACATAAAAAACAGTGTTTTTTATTATCCTCTCAAGTTGGTAAATTCGTACGTTTGTACTACAAAAAAAATTACTCAAAATGTCTTTAAATAAATACAGTTCCAAACTGACACAAGATCCGTCGCAGCCTGCTTCCCAGGCGATGTTGTACGGCGCAGGTTTTACCGAAGAGGATATGAACAAGGCTCAGGTAGCCATTGCTTCTACCGGTTACGAAGGGAACACCTGCAACATGCACCTCAACGATCTTGCAGCGCTGGTCAAAGAAGGTGTTAAAAAAGCAGGCTTGAAGCCTTTGCAGTTCAACACGATCGGCGTCAGCGACGGAACCTCGATGGGAACCGACGGGATGCGCTATTCCCTCGTATCACGCGATGTGATCGCCGACTCCATCGAAGCGATTGCAGGAGCTCACTATTACGACTCCATCGTATCGGTAGTAGGATGCGACAAAAATATGCCGGGCGCGATCATGGGCATGACCCGTATCAATCGCCCTTCCATCATGGTTTACGGAGGTACTATTCGTTCGGGAGTTTGGAAAGGGGAGAAGCTGAACATCGTTTCTGCTTTCGAAGCGCTTGGTAAAAAATTCGCGCATGCGATCACGGAAGAAGATTTTAAAGGTATTATTCAAAATGCGATCCCAGGCGCAGGCGCTTGCGGTGGCATGTATACAGCCAATACAATGGCCTCTGCTATCGAAGCAATGGGAATGTCGCTTCCATATAGCTCTTCCGCGCCGGCTATCAGCGATAAAAAACGCAACGAATGTCTGGCAGTAGGAGAAGCGATCAAGATCCTTCTTGAAAAAGATATCAAACCAAAAGACCTGATCACGTACGAATCCATGTGTAATGGTATTCGCGTAGCAATGATCCTCGGTGGTTCTACTAACCTTGTGCTTCACTTCTTAGCGATCGCCAGAACAGCAGGAATAAAACTCACCTTGAAAGATATTCAAGCGCTTTCTGATAAAACTCCGATGCTTGCAGACCTCAAGCCAAGTGGAAAGTATATGATGGAAGATCTCGACAACATCGGCGGTGTGCCTTCTATCATGAAAATGCTTTTGAAAGAAGGAATGCTAAACGGCGATTGCTTAACTGTAACAGGCAAGACACTAAAAGAAAACCTTGCCCTTTATCCTGAACTTCCAAAAGACCAGGATCTCATTTTACCGTTGAGCAACCCGATCAAAAAGGAAGGACACTTGCAAATACTTTGGGGCAATCTTGCTACCGAAGGCTCGGTAGCTAAGATCACTGGAAAAGAAGGAGTAAAATTTGAAGGCGAAGCAATTTGCTACGATTCAGAAGAAGCACTCAATGAAGGGATCAAAAAAGGAGAAGTAAAAGCCGGTCACGTAGTAGTGATCCGTTATGTAGGCCCGAAAGGCGCTCCGGGAATGCCTGAAATGCTGAAGCCAACTTCTCTGATCATAGGCGCAGGCTTGGGTGAGTCGGTAGCATTGATCACCGACGGACGTTTCTCAGGCGGTACACACGGATTCGTGGTAGGTCACATCACACCTGAAGCGCAGGAAGGCGGTAACATCGGCCTAGTGAAGAATGGAGATAAGATCTCGATCGATGCTGTTAACAACACCATAGAGGTACACGTCTCAGACGCTGAATTGGATGCCCGTAGAAAAACATGGACAAAACCAGCCTACAAAGCTACCAGCGGTTTGCTTTACAAATACCTTCGCACCGTTTCTTCTGCTTCAGAAGGATGTGTGACAGATGCATTCTAAGGATGGTAACATAACATAGTATTGTAAAAAGGCTCTTCGAAAGATGGAGCCTTTTTTATTTTCAAACCATCAACTTATAGTCTCTTTTTGCGGTTAGAAAGCCAGAAAAGTGGTGAATAGTGCTTAAAAAAAATTCATAAAAAACTTCCACAACAGTATATTTCTCAACCTATTACCTCTTTACCTAAAATTTGAACCTGATGATAATATTTTTAGAAAAAATATTGCAAAACTGCTATTAAATTATTCACTTCAAGAATAATTTTTTGCATAAAAATCAAAAAGTAGGGCTATTTAAAAGGTACATTTTTGAAAAAAAGATTTCAAATTTTATTTATTAGTTAAAAAAGAGGCAGTTTTTTATTAATTATTGATAAAAAATTAGTTTCTAATATTAAAATGGGATTTAAAAACACAAAAACTTTGTCAATTGTCTTTTAAAAGGCTTTTTTTCGTAACTAAAACGAAACATTTTTTTCTGAAAAATATCTAAAAACTCTCATTTACAGGCCTTTTTTTGCGCAAATACTGCCATAATTCCTTAATAATTTTTTCTTGGATAAACAGGCAGTCAATAACACATGATTTTCCACCAATCTAAAATCATGAAGCGAGACTTCCCGAAGTACAACTTAAACTATACAACTATGAAGGCAATAACAATAATGAAAGCAATCAGATGGTCGTATGTAGTTATAATGGCAGTTTTTATTTCAAACAATCTTTCCGCCCAGACTGTGGCGCCTTATACAGTTTCTCCTAAATGGATGATAGGCCGAACCTCAGGGATGAGTTTTCCCGGCCCGGCTGACCTGACAGGAAACCCGGCGTTCAACGGTGGCCAGGAAGCGACCTCTACACTCTGTCTGCCTAATAAAAGTATATTCGCGTATTGCAATAATACCCAAATATACGATGGCTCCAACAACCTCGTGCAGTCAATCAACTCCCCAAATGGTGGACAGTCTTCTACACAAGGCGCTGTAGTATTTCCGGATCCCGCCAATCCTTTGACGCAAGCCTATATTTTTTCCGGTGACGACCAAACCGGTGGTACATCGAATGGTGTGAACTGGTATCTTGTTCGGAAAACAGGCGCTACTTATTCCGTTGTCAGCGGGCCCAACAACGTAGCTGCCAAGGCAGCTGTAAACGAAGGGATGGTAGTAGGGGCAGATGGAAATCACGGTTACTGGGTAGTATCACACAGCGAAGGACCACCTAACCAATATCTTTCCTGGCATGTCACTGCATCAGGCGTGGGTGCTACGCAGTTTTCGGCCAGCTCAAGCCGTGGAGGTTCGGGAGCTGGAGGGACCATAAAAATAAGTAAGTGCCAAACTAAGATCGCGTTGATAGGGCCACAAGAAGTGGAAGTATATAACTGGGATAAAAAGAATGGAGTAACCGGCACACTTATCGGCTTCAGCGGCACAGGCAATGGACCTGCAAGCGGCTACAGTGGCGAGTTTTCGCCGGATGGAAATGTATTGTACATCACAGGCCTCAACGGTAGTCTGCAGCAATGGGATCTTTCAAAAAGCTATGCTACCGGTCTGATCACGATTACAGGAACCAATACCATCAACGGAATGATGCTCGGCCCCGACGATAAAATTTATATTGCAAGATTTTCCAACAATATCGCAGCGGTCACATCGCCCAACTCTATTGGTGACGCCCCCGCCGGGTATACCAGCAATGCGCTTACAGTTTCGGGAAATGGTCCCTACATCGGCCTGGCCAACGAAGCATGGCTGAACCCAAACGATCCGGTGATCAATAATTCGATCAGTTGCCTTACGGTAGATTTTAGTTTCGATTTCAAAACGTATTTCCTCGATGATATAAGTGTAAGTGCAGGTTCCATCGAATGGAATTTCGGTGAAGGCGCCGGATGGCAGACAGGCCAGGGCGCCACGCCTACACATGTGTATGGAGGCAACGGCACTTATACGGTAATGCTGCGTTTCAACGATGCCTATTGTACACAACAATGGGGCGATACGATCAGCATCAATCTTTCCTGCGCAGCTGCTCCTGTGAGTCTTATCAGCTTCACAGGTTCTTATGTACATGGGCAGACACAGCTTCGCTGGACTACGGCGACAGAGCTCAACAACGATTATTTTGAAGTAGAAAGATCGGACGATGGGATTAATTTTTATCCTGTAGGAAAAGTAAAAGGAAATGGCAGCAGCGCCGGGATGCATGAATACGAGCTGACCGACGCCAACAGTATTAGTGGAGTGGCTTATTATCGTTTGGTGCAATATGACTACAATGGTAAAAAAACATACAGCAATGTGATCATATTGAAGACAGAGAAGAACACTACTGTCAACGTAAGTCCTAATCCATTCACTGATAATTTTACGATCAATTTTTCGGGCGAAAAAAGTTCGCAGATAAAAGTGTTGGATGTATTGGGCAGAGTAGTAGAAACAAGATCCATGGAACAAGCTTCGTACAGTTTGTCTGTTGGAGAAAATCTTTCCAGAGGAACTTACATTATAAATATTCTGACAGATCAGGAAAATTATACTTACAAAATGGTCAAAGAATAAAAAGCAGGGAGTATGGGTATTAAGTTTTTTCTCATGACTAAATACTCAAGACTCAGCACTGACCTTGAGTACAGGTTATGAATAGTTAGTTAGTAGTTAGTTGTTCTGTGGCGGCAGTCTGGTGGGATTGTCGCCACTTGTTTTTTGTCTGAACTGTGATTACGCTGATTGAATGACAACTCTTACTTAATCAAGAAATCAAAATCAAGAAAATCTTCTAATCCCGAAAATCAAGGTTCAGATTATTCTGCTAAAAAATCATCCACCAGCTTCTGCGCCTTTATCAGCGATTCTTCCAGGTTGTCGTTTACGAGTGTGGTATCAAATTTACTTTCAAACGACATTTCAAATTTTACTTTAAACAAACGTGCAGAAATACTTTCTTCGGAATCTGTTTTGCGTTCGCGGAGTCTTTGCTCGAGTATTTCCATGGAAGGGACTTTTACAAATACAGCCAGTGCGCGGTCTTTGTAGAAATTTTTAATGTTCAATCCGCCGTTTACATCTACGTCGAAGATCACATGTTTGCCTTGCGCCCATACGCGCTCGATCTCAGATTTCAGCGTGCCGTAGTAAGCGCCGGGATATACTTCTTCGTATTCTACGAATTCGTTATTATCAATTCTTTTTTTGAATTCTTCTGGAGTGAGAAAATAATAATCTTTGCCGTTCACTTCGCTGCGGCCCCTGCGGTCGCGTGTACAGGCGGAGATTGAAAAACCTAAGTTAGGATTGGTAGCGAGAAGATGTTTTACAATAGTAGTTTTTCCGGAGCCGGAAGGTGCGCAGAAAATAATCAGTTTGCCTTGCATATAAAATTATCGGAGAAGTAAGATCAGGCGTGGTTGCTGAGTTTGTCTTTGATGGAGGAAATAAGACTGTTAGGAACTTCTTTGTCTGCTACTTTGAGTTTGATCACTTCCTTCACCGATTTGTCGATCTCATAAAGGTTGAAACAGTGGGAGCATTCCTGGATATGCGTTTTGAAATATTCTTCCTGGTCTTTGGTAGCTTCTCCGTCCAGTACAGCATATAAGTTGCTTACGCAATCCTTGCAGCAGTAGCCTTGCTTCTTGCCGATGAGTTTAAAATATAGATTAGTGATGGCGGCCTTCATGGAAATGAATTTTTCTATAGTGTACGATACTGATATACTTTGGTTATGAATTCGATTGGTTTTTTCCGTATCCCATATTCTGAGCGTATTCCCTGAGTTTTTCTTTCATCAGGTTTCTTGCTCTGTGTAATCTGGAACGAACTGTTCCGATTGGAATATCAAGTATTTTTGCCATCTCTTCATACGTGAATCCTTCCAGATCACAGAGAATAATGATGGTACGAAAATCAACATCCAGAGCGTTAAGAGCATTGGCTACTTCATCGCCAATCATGTCTTTAACAGCATCTACTCTGAGGTCGGAGGTGATGGGCTCATCCACGTCATCAGAGTTATAGTAGGATTCTACTTCCTGATAATCTACTTTGTTAGGCAGCTTGGCATTTTTACGGTATTCGTTAATGAAGCTGTTTTTTAGGATTCTAAACAACCATGCTTTGGCATTAGTTCCCTTCTCATACGATTCAATAAATCTGTATGCTTTTAAATACGTTTCCTGTACGAGATCATTCGCATCGTCCTCGTCGAAAGTAAGTCTATATGCAAAGTTATAAAGCGGACCGATCAGGGGCATGAACTCCTTTTCAAATAAGCTGTCCTTTTCCGCTTTACTCAATTCAGATTTATTGTGTTCCAAAAGTAGTGCCTTTGTGTAGTAATATTATTAATTTTGCCTTTTCAGGGAAATCAAAGATAAGTATTAACCATATTAAAGTAAAAATAATTTGGCATTTATATTAAACCTCCAGGAACCGTCTTTTCGATACAAACTGGCATTAATATCCTTATTAAGCATAATTATCGGAATGTTCGCCTCCAGAGCCATGATGAGCATTGGAATGATCCTGATCGGGGTACAATTTTTTTTAAAGAAAGATCTGGCCGAAACATTCCGGTTATATTACCGCGATAAAATATTATTTCTTTTGTCGTTTATTTTTCTGATCTATCTTATCAGCATTTTCAACACAGAGCATATCGATGACTTCTGGCCCCGGCTTACCATCAAGCTTCCATTGCTTTTTATGCCGCTGGGTTTTGCGGCGCTTAAAGAAATGCCGGTAAAATATTTCCAACACATATTGTATGCATTCCTCCTCTTTGCCCTGATCACCGCGGCCATCAGTGTGGCTATGTACATCATGCATTACCAGGAGATCACCGAAAGTTATAAGTCAGCCAAAGTGATCCCAAATATTTTTGGTATCAGTCATATCCGTTTCAGCCTTATGCTGGTGACGGCTTGCTTCTCGGCCTTGTATCTTTTTCGCCAGGAATATTTTCTAATTAAAAAAGGAGAAAAATATTTAATTGCCTTCGCGGGAATTTTTATCCTCGCCTTTATCCATCTGCTCTCTGTGCGTAGCGGGTTATTAGCATTTTATGCTACTGCTTTTGCAATGGTAGCGAGCCGTATGATCATTTTCCGTCAATATTTAACAGGTGCAATCTTATTACTGTTCATCCTGCTTGCGCCTTTCCTGGCTTATCAATCCATTCCTACGGTAAGAAATAAGGTAGACTATATGGTTACCGACGTGAGCAGATTTTTGCAAGGGAAAAATGTAAACCGCTGGTCCGACGGCAATCGTCTGCTCTCGCTACAGATTGGTATTGAGCTAGGGAAAGAACATCTGCTTACCGGCATTGGCGCGGGCGATGTAGAGAAGGATATGGCTGTTTATTATGAAAAATATCATCCGGAGATTTCCAAAGAAAATCACCTGATCCCACACAGCCAGTTTGTATACGTTTTCACAGCCTGCGGCCTGATCGGATTGATCATATTTACAATTGTCACTTTTTATCCTTTCTTTCTACGAACCACTTATTACAGCGAATTGTTTTTGGCGGTGAATGTGATAATTCTGACTTCCTATATTTCAGAAGCTACGCTGGAAAACCAGCTGGGAGTATGTTTGCTGGTGACGTTCTATCTGATAGGATGGCAAACGAAAAAGATGCCGGATACCAGATAAAAAATAATATCTGGTATCTGGCATCCGGGATCTGGTATCCAATCATAACACACATTAATTTTAAACATCGCGTGGAGAAAGAATCAAAAATCAGTGGAAATGTCTTTGATGTAAAAGTGATCAGAAGGCTCATGGTATATGCTCGTCCGTACCGGTCGAGATTTTATTTTCTTACTGTTCTCACCATCCTCTCCGCCATTCTCTCCATCGCTAAGCCACTTGTGATCAAGGAAGCGATTGATAATTATATCGTGCATGGCAACCTGCCAGGATTGTATCAGATGGTGACTCTCTTAGTAGGATTGCAGATTGTACATGGCCTGGTGAACTATCTGAACACCTATCTCTCCGGCTGGATCGGGCAGACGGTAATCAAAGACATCCGTATGCAGCTGTACAAACACCTGATGAAATTCCGTTTAAAATATTTTGATCAGACACCGATCGGAAGATTAGTGACGCGCAACGTTTCCGATATTGAAAGTCTTTCCAATATTTTCAGTGAGGGGCTCTCTGGCATCGTCAGCGATTTACTGCTAATCGCTGCAATTCTTGGGATCATGTTTTATGAAAATTGGCTGCTTGCCTTGTATTCACTGGGCGCCTTGCCATTGCTGTTGTTGAGCACTTATGTATTTAAAGAAAAAGTAAAAACTTCTTTTAACCAGGTGCGCACTGCCGTTGCCAATCTCAATTCGTTTGTACAGGAACATATCACCGGGATGAGCATTGTACAAGTATTCAACAGCGAGCAAAGAGAGTATGATAAATTTGTAAAGATCAACAAAGAGCATCGTAATGCCAATTTGAAATCCGTGCTTTATTATTCTGTTTATTTTCCAGTGGCAGAATTTATCGCCTCGCTGAGCACCGCACTGCTGGTATGGTATGGCGCACAGTCGGCGTTGAAAGATATTACTACCGTAGGGACGCTCACATCCTTCATCATGTTCATCTCCATGTTCTTCCGCCCGATTCGTATGATCGCCGACCGGTTCAACACGATCCAGATGAGCATCGTCAGCAGCGATCGGATTTTCCGCATTCTTGACAACAAAGAAGATCTTAGCCCGGTAGTAGACGCTCCTAAAGAAACCATCCGAGGCGATGTGAAATTTGAACATGTGTGGTTTGCCTACAACGAGGAAGCCTATGTGTTGAAAGACGTCAGCTTTGAAGTGAAACACGGTGGCACGATCGCATTGGTGGGCGCTACAGGCGCGGGAAAATCTTCAGTGATCAACTTGCTCAGCCGATTTTATGAGATCAATAAAGGAGTGATCTGTATCGATGGAAAAGACATCCGGAAATTTAACGTAGATCATCTGAGAACGCAGATAGGAGTGGTGTTACAGGATGTATTTCTTTTTTCCGATTCGATCAGAAATAATATCACGTTGAACAATTCTACCATTTCGGACGAAAAGATCTGGGAAGCCATCGACTTAGTAGGTGCGCGCAAATTTATAGAAAAACTTCCGGGCGGATTAGAGTACAATGTGATGGAACGAGGCAATACGCTTTCCGTCGGTCAGCGTCAACTTATTTCTTTCATCCGCACGCTTGTCTACGATCCACGCATCATCGTACTCGACGAGGCTACTGCTTCCATCGACAGTGAAACAGAAACCTTGATCCAGGAAGCGATCAATAAATTAATGGCGGGAAGAACTTCCATCGTCATTGCTCACCGCCTTTCCACCATCCAGAAAGCCGATCAGATCTTAGTGCTTGATAAAGGAGAGATCAAAGAATCCGGTACCCACGAATCACTGCTGCAGCAGAATGGGTATTATGCGCATTTGTATGAAATGCAATATAAGTTTTGAACCTTGATTCTCAGGATTAGAAGATTTACTTGATTTTAATTTCTTGATTAAGTAAGAGTTGTCTTTCAGAGTGATCCGCAGCCAATGGAGTAGAATCTGCACTAACGTTTGATACTTTCTTTACGGAATTTCTACTGGCCTTTTGATGTCAACGTTTGGAATTTCTAATCATCCGCCAACCAACATATTCCTTCTGAATGACAACGGAAAATAAATCTTGCAAATAAAAATCAAGTAAATCTTCTAATCCTGAGAATCAAGGTTCAGAATAGCTTTCTCTATCATCTTCGGAAAATGCTCATGCTCCAGCACCTGCACTTTCTTCGCTACATCATCCGCAGTATCGGTAGGACTTACGGCACAGGAAGCCTGAAAGAGAATATTTCCTTCGTCGTAATGTTTGTTTACGTAATGGATCGTAATTCCGGATTCTTTTTCTTTGTTGGCTACTACAGCGTTGTGTACGTTCATGCCGTACATTCCTTTTCCGCCAAATTTAGGGAGCAAAGCCGGATGGATGTTGAGGATCTTGTGGGGATAGGCTTGTACCAAATGCTCCGGAACCAGCCACAGAAAACCCGCCAGGATTATCCAGTCAATGTTTCGCTTTTTTAACTCTTCCAACACCTTTCCAGAATTATATTCTTCGCGGTTGAATGTCCAGGTAGGAATGTTTAGCTTCTTAGCACGCTCGAGCGCATAGGCATCGGGTTTGTTGGCCATGAGTACGGCTACTTCTATATTTTTATTACCTTGAAAATATTCGATTATTTTCTGCGCATTAGAGCCGGAGCCGGAACAAAAGATGGCTATCTTCGTTTGCATGTGTTATAAGTTATGAATGTTGAGCTATGAACTATGAATGGAATGAAGGATTGTCAGTTTATAAAACTTATTAACTCATAATTCAACATTCATAACTCATAATTTATTTACTTTGACAAAATAAAGTAAAACTTATCACAAATAAACGTTTTTCAAAAAAGAATGAAGCTGAGTTTTTGGGGGGCCGCAAGACAAGTATCCGGGAGTATGTACCTGCTTGAAACAGACGATGGCTACAAGATCCTGGTAGACTGTGGGGCTGATATGTCGCGCAACGCCGAATCTCAGAGTACATTTCCTTTCGATTGCACCTCCCTGGATGTTGTGCTCCTCACACATGCCCACATCGATCATACAGGCCGTTTACCACAGTTGATCAAGAATGGTTATAACGGGCAAATCCTCTGCACCACGCCTACCTTTGGTCTGGCGCAACTGTTGCTCAACGACAGCGCTTCGCTTTCTTCCAAAAAATTAAAACGTCTTGTAAACCGTGCCTATCGATATGCTCACCGCGAAGAAGAGATCGAAATCCTTTCGCTGAAAGAAGTGGAAGACACCATGCAACGTTTTGTGACGATCGGTTTTCACAAACGTTTCCAAATTCACGATCATATTTGGATCACATTCATTCCTGCCGGACATTTATTAGGCGCTGCCAATATTCTCATAGAAGTAGAGGAAAATGGAAAACTGAAAACAATTCTTTTCTCCGGCGATATTGGAAGAAAAAATTATCCCTTGCTTCCGGACCCATCGCCTGTGCCGCAGGTTGACTATCTTGTCTGCGAAACTACTTATGGCAATAGAAGTCACCAGGAAAAAGGAAATCCGGAGGATGTCATCGAACGGGTCATCATGGAAACTTGCGTGCAAAAAGCGGGTCGCCTCATCATTCCCGCATTCAGCGTGGGACGTACGCAGTCGATTCTTTTTACACTGCACAAACTTCACTTGCAGGGAAGACTGCCAAGGATCAAAATATTTACCGATAGCCCTATGGCAGAAGTAAGCTCAAGAATTTATGAAGAGTTTAACAGCTTGCTTAATGAAGAAGCAAAAGCGATTTTCGCTGAACACCAAACATTGTTCGATTTTGAAAACCTGACCTACGTTGCCAATTTCAAAGAAAGCCGCGCTATAACCAACTACTACGAACCATGCATTATTATTTCTGCTTCTGGTATGCTTACGGGAGGACGAATGGAAATGCATGTGAAGAAAAATCTGAACAATCCATACTGCACCTTTCTTATGATCGGCTATGCAGCCGAAGGCACACCGGGGTATACACTTATGAATGGCGGCAAATATTTGAGAATAGGAGGAAAGGATATTCCAATCACAGCCCAGATAGAGCGCACCGATATCTACAGCGGGCACGCAGGAAAAGAAGAACTTCTGGGGTTTGTAGCGCAGCAGGACAAAAACAAATTGAAAAAAATATTTTTAGTGCATGGCGAACATCAAAGCATGATCGATTTTTCTAAAAACCTTGCGCACGAAGGGTATGAGCAGTGTGAGATTCCGGAGAAAGGACAAATATTTGAATTAGAGTAATATGAAAAATTATGAATGTTGAGTTGTCAAACATGATTTTAATTCATAACTCAACATTCACAATTCATAATTTCTAAAGCCTGTTTAATGCCTCATTCAAGTGTTTGTTCATGTTGATGAAACGTTCCTTGGCTGCAAGAATAAAGGCTTCGTCTTGGATCAGCGCATGAATATCGCTGTCGCCGTTGGTGTCCATTTCGCTTACTTTGTATGTTTGTTCGAAATTTCCTTTTTCAAGTTTGATTACGTATTTATTATTCCACGCAAAAACGGTGATCTTAAAATCGCTGTGAGGTATTTCTGCTACGGTGCGCATATGTTGGTTTGTGAATTCGGATTTAAATTTTGGTAAACAATGCTATTGTCAAACCTATAAGGTTTTGCTAAATGTATATTTTATGGTGTGAGGTTTTTTCATAAAACCTTATAGGTTTTGAAAGCAGATAATCAATGTTCAAAATTACGTATTCTCAGAGTTCGCCCAAAATAAATAGGCAAAAAGGCCTGATATTTTTTAACTTGGCGTTTTAAAATGCTATTCTAATGATTCAAAGTACAATTATTGATTCGGTGCTAAGTCAACTCAAGCAATGGTTAGGTGAAAAATATGTGTTGACAGACCAAGAATCACTCGAACAATATTCGCACGACGAAACAGAAGACTTTCGTTTTTTTCCTGATATTGTGGTAAAGCCTGCCACAGTTGAGGAAATCAGCAAGATCGTACAACTTTGCAACGAACATACAATTCCGCTTACACCACGTGGAGCCGGCACTGGACTTAGCGGAGGTGCACTTCCTATTCATAAAGGAATCGTACTTTCGATGGAAAGGTTCAATAAAATTATCGAGATCGATGAAAAAAATTTCCAGGCTACTGTGGAGACAGGCGTGATCACACAAGTATTTCAGGAGACAGTAGCAAAAAAAGGACTCTTCTATCCGCCTGATCCTTCAAGTCGCGGTAGCTGTTTCCTTGGAGGAAATTTCGCCGAATCTTCCGGAGGCCCGAAAGCAGTGAAATATGGCGTGACCAAAGATTATGTGTTGAATCTCCAAGTGGTGCTTCCTACCGGAGAGATCATCTGGACGGGCGCCAACGTACTCAAAAATGCCACAGGCTACAATCTTACACAACTGATGATCGGCAGCGAAGGCACGCTGGGCATCGTCACCAAAGCTGTACTGCGGTTGATCCCATTGCCAAAATATGATATCGTAATGCTGATCCCTTTCCGCTCTGCACGCCAGGCATGTGAGGCAGTAAATGCGATCCTGCTTTCGGGCATCACCCCTTCCGCGCTCGAATTCATGGAGCGCGACGCGATCCTCTGGTCGGCCGAATACTTGGGAATAGGACTCACGGTAGCCAGTGATATTGAAGCGCACCTTTTAGTGGAAGTAGATGGCAACGATCTGGAGCAGCTTCAGCGCGATGCCGAGAAGATCTACGAAGTAGTTTCTGCATTCGATATTGAAGAGCCGCTCCTGGGTGACACAGCCCAGCAAAAACAAGACCTGTGGAAACTACGTCGTAATGTGGCGCATGCAGTGAAAGCAAATTCTGTTTACAAAGAAGAAGACACCGTAGTGCCTCGCGCGCATCTGCCCGAGCTGATCACAGGCATCAAAGAGATTGGCAAACGCTATAATTTCAATACTGTTTGTTTCGGACATGCAGGCGATGGAAACCTCCATATTTTTGTACTTAAAAAAGATCAGTCGGAGGAAGACTGGCTGCAAAAGGTACCCGAAGGTATCCGTGAATTGTTCCAGCTGACGGTACAGCTGGGAGGCACAATTTCCGGGGAACATGGTATTGGTTATGTTCAAAAACCGTATATTGATATTGCTTTAGGAGAAAAACAAATACAGCTCATGCGGGAAATAAAGAAGGTTTTTGATCCTAAAGGCATTCTTAACCCAGGCAAAATTTTCTAAATAAGTACAAAAATACCTATATTAACATTTATCCTTACATATTCTCAACAATAAGTAAGATCAACACGTATACTAAGGGCTACAAAACGCAACAGGTTTTTATGAACAGGTTTTTTACTTACTCAAGATTGGTCACAATGATCCCGGCTTTCGCGATGATTGTTTTGATCAACTTCAATTCCAACGCACAGGTTATTCAAAACCTGAAGATGGAGATTGCTAATAAAGAATACAGCAAATTTCTGTACGGTGAAGCAATTCCTCTTTACGAAGAAATTCTACATAAAGACCCGAACAACCTGGAAGCCAAGAAAAAACTGGCTACCTGTTACCGGATGTCCAACGACACCAAGAACTCAGAAAGAGTCTATGCCCAATTGGTAGTGGAAGACAGCGTGGGTTTGCTCAACAAACTTTACTATGCACAAGCGCTCGCTGAAAATGGAAAGTATGACTTGGCTAAAGTCTGGTATAAAAAATATGACAACGCTCTCGCGATTGATTCACGCGGAAAACGTTTTTTAAATTCTTATAATAATTTTAAAAGGTTCTATAAAGACTCTGCCAATTGGGAAATCGAATTCCTTTCCATCAACTCTCCTCAAGCAGATTTTAGTCCGATGTATTACAAGAAAGGTCTTGTTTTCTGTTCCGCCAGAAGCCAGGGCGGCGCTGTGAAGTATGTATACGGCTGGGATCAATCGGCTTTCCTGAATCTTTTTTACATCGCGGATACCAGCCAGATCAAAGGCAAGCGCTATTATACAGAGTTGATCAAAGACAATGTTTCAGCTCACTATGATTCTTCCGGTCACGTAGTAGGTGGGCACTCAGAGGATACAAAAAGTTCGGGTAATGATTCCTATACACTCGGTTATTATGGAAATACTTTTTTGCAAGAAGACGAAGCATGGATCGAGGAGACCAAGCATTTGGTAGTGCCTTTCAACAAAAGAATAAATTCCAAGTACCACGAAGGCCCAACCAGTTTTTCCAAAGACCTCGACTCGATGGTCTTTACCAGAAATGGCTACCACGGAGGCAAGCTGAGAAAAAGCAAGGATGGGGTCAGCAAGCTGAAAATATACAGCTCCAAGAGAGACGGCGATTCGTGGACAGTACCAAAGCCTATCAAATTCAACAAATTTCAGTACTACGTAAAATTCACCGGTCTTAATACGTTCAATAGAAATACTTCTGAAACGGATACCGCTTATGTGAAAGAGATCGAGCTCGACGATGACCAGTTTTCGATCAGTCACCCTTGCCTCAGTAAAGACAATAAAAAATTATTCTTCGTGTCCGATGCGCCGATTGGCTTTGGTGGATCTGACGTGTATGTCTGTAACTGGGAGGGCGACCACTGGTCGGCGCCGATCAACTGCGGGAAAAATGTTAACACGGAAGGAAATGAAATGTTCCCTTTTGTAGACGACAATGGAAACCTGTATTTCTCTTCCGATGGATGGGGCGGTATGGGAGGATTGGATCTTTATTTCTCCGAAACGGAATTGAATATTTTCGGAGAAAAAGATAACATCTTCAGCAAGCCCGTGAATCTTGGCTTCCCGATCAATTCGAAAAAAGATGATTTTGGAATTATTGCTAACAAAGATTTTACCAGCGGTTATTTCAGCTCCAACCGTAGAAAAGGAGCCAACGACGATGATATCTATCGTTTCCGTTATGTAGGTGCCACTACTATTACAGTAGTAGGATCTGTAGTAAAAAAAGGATCGGGCACCCCGCTCGACAGCGCGAAGGTAGTGCTGCGCGATCTGAAGAATGGATTGGATAGTGTGCTTACACCGCAGGCCGGTACCTTCTCTTTCCCGAAATTACCTCCGGGGAAAGATTATATTCTTTTTGTAGACCGCAAAGGATACCATATGCAAAAGGTAAATCTGAATACGGCAGATCTTGGAAGAGGTGATACCTGCAAAATAAAATTTGAGTTAGAACCGAAAGAAATTTTCATTTATGTAAAAGGAAATATATACGGTGAAGACGACAAATTGCCGATGGTAAATGTGAAAGTTAAAATTTATAACAACTGCACCGGCCAAACGGATGAGATGTATAGCGATGCCAGTGGTGCCTTCAGCATGCGGCTGAAAGAAAACTGCTGTTATGCGATCAGTGCTATAAAAGATAATTGTGGTGTCAACTCTACAGTAGTTTCTACAGTCGGCATTGATTCAAACAAGGATATCCCGGCAGACTTTGCAATGCTTTGTAAAGGCGACGTTGTAAAAATGGATGATATTTATTACGATCTCGGAAAATCAGACATCACACCAGCGTCCGCAGCTCAGCTGGACAAGCTGCTTCCGGTGATGAAGAAATATCCGGACATGAAGATCGAGCTCCGCGCCCACACCGATAGCCGCGGCGACGATGCAAAGAACCTAACGCTCTCAGACCAGCGCGCAAAGTCAGCAGAAAAATATTTAGAATCTAAAGGAGTGAACGTAGCCAATATTTCCGGAAAAGGATATGGCGAAACCTTGCCGCTCAATAAATGTAAAAACGGCGTGGCTTGTACTGAAGAGGAATACCAGGTAAACAGAAGAACAGAATTCAAAATTCTTTCAATGGGTAAGCCAATGTCGTTGGCCAAGATCAATTCAGAACTTTCGGGTAACTGTCAGAATTATGTAGAGAACGTAATTAAGAAAGAAGAGGACGCGAACCGTGAACCGGAATTTAAACCTACTCCTGTAAGTTCAGATCTCCTGGATGCTTTCGCAAAACCTGAACCGAATCCAAATTCTCTAATCAAAAAAGAAGAACCAAAACCGGTAACGCCAGCGCCAGTAGTAGCCGAGGTGAAGAAGGAAGAGCCAAAGCCAGCAGTGCCAGCACCGGTGGTGAAGAAAGAGGAACCAAAACCGATAACACCAGCACCAGTGGCTGAAGTGAAGAAGGAGGAACCAAAGCCAGTAGTTCCGGCACCAGTGGTGAAGAAAGAAGAACCAAAACCGATAACACCAGCACCAGTGGCTGAAGTGAAGAAGGAGGAACCAAAGCCAGTAGTTC
>DATLOZ010000006.1:0-29663 GCA_035535995.1 Cytophagaceae bacterium | reverse complement strand
CCATTTGAACGTCAAGCCTGCCGGGGCATTCACAACATCAAAGGTAGCCGTAGTACCCGGACATACCACCTGGTGATTATTCTGCAAATCCGCTAAGGCTGTGTTACATGGAAGATGCAATTGGATCACATCGTCGCAAATGCCAATCGGGATCAGCGATACATCGTCTACCGACAAGTCTCTGCCGATCGCTCCACCGCCATCCATAAAGAGTTCTACGCGCATTGAGGTGATCTCTGATGGGTTTTGACAACTTGGAATGATATCCGGAAGGGCCGGTGTGAACGAACTGAATTCAATCCATGGATTTGTCCCGTTGTTGAACAACGCTTCCTTATTTGTTTTATAACGTGTGCCGTTCCCTTGCGCATCGTAATACGTCTGCTGTACATACAGTTCAGGAATCTCCTGTACCGGATACGTAGCAGAGATATTGATATCTCTTACTTTGAATCTATATAGGTAATTGTAACCATGCACTACCGGCACTGTTTTACCCCAGATCAGTTTGGCTGTTGGCGCTGATTGTCCGTCGATGAACATCGCACCGTCTCCCGTGAAGGTCGTATTATTATTCACCCAGGTAGACGGTGTGTTCGGACTCCAGTTGGAAGCTTGCAGACCTGGTTGGTTGATCATAAAATGATCAACTGTATAATCGGCCGGAAGGGCTGAGCCATTGTAACCACTGCGATCGATACAATCGTAATCGGTGTCAAAGCCTCTTGTGACATTACAATCCGTGATCCCCTCAAATCCTCCGTCCTGGATGGATAGCATCTCTGAATTAGGTGCCCCGGATGTATTCAGGTTTTCTTTGATACCCCAACATCTGTTATACAATGTACAACCTGTGGAATGTTCGGTAACGCTGTATGCCCCCGCCTGGGTGGCGATCACATGATCGGTGCTTTGCGCAAATCCATTCCCATCCAGTTGCCAGTCGTATTGATTGGCTGCTACCTGGAAGTTGGAAACTGCTGTAAGCTTCACCTGGCTTCCGCTCTCGCAGCTACGAACGATCGCAATTCTTGGTGTCTCTATCGCGATCTCATTGGATAAAGTTCTACAGTGCGTCTCCTCATCAATGGCTACAATGAAGTAGTGATAGTCTTCCAGTTCTTTTGCCGTTAATACATTGCCTCCCGGATCAGTCCAGCTACCCGGAGCGATCACATCGTCCAGCGTAGTTTGTCCGCTTCGCCAGATCACATCGGTGGGATGTGCGCTGTTTGCCCCTTTGTTGGTCACGCTGAACGTTACTTGTTGTCCATCGCAAAGGAATACTACCGGTGCATCACCCGACGGTTTATTGGTAGTAATATGATATGGCTGTGGAGCCCGTTTTACTTCGATCATACATCTTTTGTCTGGCGTATGCATATTGGTACGCAGTGTACAGCTTGGCGTGATCGCCGCAGCATAGTAATAACCGGAGACAAAGATTCCGTGATCCATTAAAATATCTGCCGCAAGGTCTGTAGGGTCGTTGGTATCAGAACCGTTCGGATCGTACCATTGCGCTGTATAGGTACCACCTGTGTTGCCGGCATTCAGCACTTGGATTGTTGGAATATCTCCAGGACAAATCGGTTGTGGACATTGCACATCGATATGACCTATTGCATTTATGGAATTGGTTGCGGTGATATGACAATTATTATCGGTCATCGTCACGTGATACGTACCTTCTACATTTACTGTAATCGTATTGCCTGTGTTAGGCCCTACAATTCCCGGGCCTGTCCAGCTGTAGGAATAATTACCGCCAGAAGGATAACCGGTAGCTATGAAAGTAGCCGAACCACCGGAGCCACATAAGAAGGCTGCTTGTCCGTTGTTGGTGCCGACTCCCACTCCTATACTGGCTGTTATATGAATCGTAGTATTTACAATGGAAGAAGCATCAATCGTATTTTTACAGGTTGGATCTTCCACGCCATTGTTGATTCCGCAAGGCGTAATGTATCCAAGCGTTGGCGTAACCGTCACGTTGTAATCCGCACACAGGTTAGGAAGTGCTATCTGAGCAGTATACACACCGTTTGTGGTGTTCGCAGGAATAGAAATGATCGTAGCCGCCTGACCACTCACTTCTATTTTCAATGTATTGTCATTCTTAGTAGCGGAAGAGCCACTTGCTCCTGCCACAGTATAGTTGACAGACAAAGTAGTTCCATTTGCATAAACATCAGTAGTTGGATTGGCCACTGTGATATTATCAAAAGCTACGCCTACGCTCGTGAGGTCGGGGATACTATTATCCAGCTTGAGCTTTGTAGACACCGAACCGATTGGAATATTTTGTCCGCAATATGCAAGCGCTGATACGCTGCAGGTGATCTGGTCTTGCGCATCTATGCGGCAAGGAGCCATGATCTGGAATTCAAGATCTCTGGTAGCACCGATATTGAGCGCCGGAGCAAAATTAACATGGTAATTACCATTTGCGAATGTAACATCCGCCGGAGAAGAAACGACGCTGTATCCGGAAGGAAGCGTCAAACCAATATCCGCTGCGGTAACACCACCACTCTTACAAGAGTTGAGATTCACCTTGTAAGTAAAAGTACTACATGGTAAAATAGATGCCTGGAAGCCTGGCAGAATGCGGGTTCCGTTGATATAGTTGGTAGCGTCTACATAGATCTTCTGGTTGGTTATACTAAAATTGATCGGATCGTAATATTTGCAGACGCTGTTGTTTGCAAGATCAGCAAAGGTTGGAAAATCTTTACAGTTGTACCCGTAAGCAACCTGGAGGTTGTTACCTGTAAGACAAGCATTCGTAGAATTATCCTGGCAAGAAGTAGCCACAAGGCTTGAACACGATTGACAATTGTACGAGAAGACCAGGGTAAATGTCAATTGCGTATAATTGATATATGGCTCTCTTCCTATAGATTCCAGGTAAGGCATATTCATACTTTCTGTATAATCCTGGTCGAGTCCAACGATGTATTCGTTGTTTTGAGAGCGGATAAAATTAGTAGGTCCGTTTGCCCAATTGTTCGGACTCCAGGCATTTTTAAGAATGTTGTCTGTATACCCTCTATCCGCAGGCAATCCTCTGTAAACGGCGCGCAGTACAAGTCCTTCCTGAATGCCCAATCCTTTGATATGTAAGAAAGGATATTCGGCAGAGAACCTGTTTCCATTCGCATCTATAGGATTAAGTGTGATCGTGACAGGTACCTGTACCAATCCTTCGTTGGATACTTCGTAATTGCTCAACTGGGCAGGAGCCAGGCTCATATTGGCTTTTGGTACAATTAATCTAAAAAACTCATGGTTGGCAGGTGTATTCCAGCTACCATATGCAGTATAAGTAAGATCTGCCGTAGTCGCCAAATCTCTGAGGAAGTATTGTCTCCAACTCTCCGAACTACTTACAGACCACCAGTCTCCTAAGTTGCCTTTCAATTGTGCTCCACCGCTGTTATCGGTGTAAACAATATCATTATTATTCAAACATACATTGGCAGCTGGTGTCAAGGTTACGTTGATATTACGCTGAAAAGATTCATCGAGCTCCATCAGTGGATTGGTAGCCGAGATCCATTGATCATTAAGTACCATATAATGTAATCGATAAAGATTCGGATCATATGGATTGGCCTGGCCGGTGTTGTTAGGCACCGTGGTATTTGGCATAGTCAGCACCAATTTATTAGGGAATGCTGGATCACTCGTAGGAATAATTTGAATTAAATTATTCCACCAGTTATTTTTAGAGAAGTCAGCTTGTTTCAGTGTATACTGCTGCCAATATCTATAAGACTTGTATTGCTCCGGTGGATTAGTGGTCAGATCCAGGTGCTGCAGTTTTTGTGCAGGATCCACGTCCTCATAAGCAAGCAATTTTAGTTGGCTTACTTCGTAGCCAGCAGGAATAGGCAACTCTATAACCCTGGTATCTCCACTATTTCTGATCTCCCCTTTGTATACATTACTTCCCCCTTCGAATGATTGTCTAGTTATGATGTTCACTGTTTTTTGACAGGAAGCATAGTAGGAATTATCAGTATCTGTATAAAAATACATCGTGCGCTGACGTGGTACAAACTTGAAATTATTAGAGAACGTGGTGCAAATAAAAAACGTATTGCTATGCTGAACAAGATCATCATATGAAATATAGGTATTAGGCCATGCTCCCGATATACCGTTGTTCAAGGTTCCATTTACAATAATGAAATTACTATAACTGTCGCAAGTGCTGCAAGCTGAAAATCCTGCACGGTATTGAATTTCGAAGTTATCAGTACTACCGGAAATGTATCCCATTTTTCCATGGAAACGCACCATAATATTTTCACTGACCCCAAACGAGGTCTTCGTAGGACTAAAAGCTTCCGAATTGATCCTGAGTAATAAGTAGGCATCCGTTTTTGCTTTGTTGTAAATAGTCATCGGTTGCCAGGTAGTGCCTCCATCGATGGAAGCTTCTGCACCTATTGGCATAATTGTATTTTCCGGATCTGCATACCAGGCTCCCAATCCATTTAAAGGAATTTGAACATATAAATTGTTAAGAAAATAATTTGATGCATCCAGCTCTTCTTTTAAACAACCTTTATTACGTCCGTTTTCATCCAATATATCTTTCGAAATACCATTTGACATGGCAATACTCATGTTGATCGTAAACAGGTCTCCGTTGGAAATCACTCTGGCATTAGGGTGTGTAAGAGGAAGTGTAGTACCATTGTCTGCCACACCGTCGTCGTCAACATCAGGATTTCCCATCTCATCGCGTGTAACACTTCCTGTGTTTACGTTAGCACCTGGAACCAAGCAACCAGGACAGTTTACCAGGAATTTCCCGGATACTTGTGTCAATGGATGCATCGCAGTATATCCATTTTTATTCAGGTCGCAAGTAGATGTTCCGCCGCATTTATCAAGGAAAGAAACGATCTTGAAATATGGAAAACTATTTTTAGCGCAGTATACTCTCACATCTGCATCCAGGAATGCTCCAGTGAGGAACTCCTGTAGTTTTTGCTTCATCGGTTGTACCGCAAGACTAATCCCATTGTCAGGTACGCTATTAATAAGATCCTGCAAATGGAAACGCACTTCATAAATATTGGAAGCATAGCGACGTGAATTATCGCTGGATATGAACTTAAAATTATCCAGCTGCACGGCAGGTTGATAATCGGTATTGAAATCACTCAATGTAATACTTGCAGGCTGAATGACTGTACCTCCAGGACCGTCCTTTCTAATCACCACATGAAATTGGTTAGGAGAAAGTGTATTAGTAAGTGAACATCCGGTACAGACTTCTGTACAACCTGTACCATTGGTTGTGAAGTCATTGCCATTATACACTACATCGTTGTAACCGGCCGTTGATAAGAAGCCAGAAGCGACCGCTCCCGAAAGTGCTCTATCCAGGTCTATTCCCTGTTCGAGGTAGATCCGGTAAACGATATCGCCATCCCAGTTTTGGAAAGGTTCATCCGTATTTACAGTGTATACTCCATTGGCATCTTTCGGAGTATTTTGCTGCCATTCGTTGATACCAATATATAAGCCTTCTGTAAACTCGCTGGTGATACGCTCTACAGCGCCGTCTTTGGTAGAAGTACACCAGTCAACATCTCCACGGGTAGTAGGGTTGTACGACTCGATCTTCATTTGCCCACCTAGTTCGTTGCCTGCATAACCTGCGTAGTTGCCATAACGCTCCGACGTAGCATAATTCTGGTCGCTGATGCAGCCGGTATTAAATTTAATAAATATAGAAGGTTCATAAAGTCCGGCATATCCGTTCGGCGCATTGGAAGCGGAGTTGCAACATTTATATTGCTCCCAACCCATCGTAACCTGATCGCCCGGATCGAGGTTTATTTTTTGATAAGAATTTGTAGCAGGATCCCAATAGCGGTCTATAATGAGGCGATAGATAAAACGTTTTTCCCCGAGCGAGGTCTGATCAGGAGCTCCACAGCTCATGTTATCATATGATACCGCGGTCGGATCGTAATCATTACGGCCCCATTGATACAAGTGTACATCTTTAAGTTTATGCGCAGCGTTGATATCGTAACCGTCACCATTCTGATAAGAGAAACCCACTGCCGTGTTCTGTACATTATCAGTGAACCAGGAATCAGGTAAATAAAATGGGGCAGGCAAATCAGAAGGACTGTTGAAGGTCAGCTGATCGTATTGCGCATCAATGGCTACAGGATCCAGATCGTAATTGGTAAGATCAGGCGCATACCTTGTGGTGACGCCGTTTCGCGTGATCTCAATATAAATTTTACTTGGATCTTTTTCTACAAGGTACGTGGTCCAGTTGTCATTTCTCATTTTCAACTTTACGTTGTAGGCAATACCAGTTCCGGTATTTTGATGCGTCACATATTTTGTTTCGCGATAATCTCCGGCACAAATGTAAGTGTGGTAATAATTACTTTTTTCCGGCACATACGAGAATGCAGCAAGTACATTGTCATTGATGTTGGTATCATTGTTTGAAGCTGTAGCGCAATTTTCTACCGAGCCTACTTTGGTATAATCGCCGCAACCCCATGAAAGGATTGGTTGTGCTTTATTTTTAGGAGAGGTGAGGCATCCATTTACTCTGACTTCTTCTTTGATCAACAAAATATATTTCGCAGGAATTGTTACATATAACAATTTGCTGCTAAGATCAGGATTATCACTGGTGATAAAAGAATTATTATTCGGATCTCCCGGGGCTGTTGTCGCAGGGTTATTATTCACATGCACCAAGGTCTGAGTGCCGGTAGACGGATTATATAAATAATATTTGACTGCTCGAATATCAAAGGCCGTACCCAGTGATGCGGCCGATTCCTGGAATAACACCCATCCGCTAAATGGTTCGTCTGAACTATTGTTTAGTGAGAACTGAAATGTTACAAGGTTATTGTTATTAGGATCTGAGCCGGCAGTACGAATGGTAGCAAAAGGATCATTACTGGTTACCACTGATATCGCTGCACCACGGTTAATATTTAAACTAAGATTAGTAGCGACCGACAAGCCAAAATCTGCCGCAAATACGGAAGAAATAACTTTGTTCTGTGCCTGCTCCTGTGCGCCGAAAATATTACAATAACTCGCATACACAGGAATAATAATTTCTGCATTGGAAGTAAGATTATTCAATACCAGCACCAAAAATTTCTCTGTAGATCCTGCATTATCGATCAACACAGCTGCATTGTTGGAAACGCTTCCTGCGGCGATATATAAACCATTGCTTGCATCGGCAATCTTAATTTTAATCTTTCCGGAAAGAGATGATACCTGAGGATGAATGGTAAGTTTTATGCTTTTTGTAGAATTACATGCATACAAAGGTTCGGAAGTGTTTACTTCCGAAAAGTCTAATTTTACAGAAGAAGCATCGCTAATAAAAGATGCCGAAGACTGAAGATTCTGATTTGCTAATATACTTGTGTTTGCTATGTTGGATTCGTATCCAACATCTTTCACCGTAACGGTTACAGGATACATTGCAGAAATATTTACCCTGATCCAGCCATACAACCAATCGCTGCCGCTTTTAAGGCGCACACCAATAAAGCGATCCATACCAATGGCAAAATTCTGAACACCTTGATCAACCAGGATTGGATCAGCAGTACCCCAGGCTTGTTGGGGATAAGGACTAGAGCTCACTGCATTTCCTGAAAGAAGCGGAAAAACATAATTTATTCCATTCGCATCCTGCGCTGTGCTCGTCAACACCTCATTGTTATTAAGAGGTACGATATGCACTATATATTTGGAAGCATCCGTTGCTTCGTAGCGGAAATCAAAATCCGGTGTGCCATCGTTGTCGAGATCGACAGGAGCTAATCCTGTAGGGCTGGAGGAATTGGCGAGAGTGAAACTACCATCGGGAACAAGATCCCTGTAAATGATTTGCGCATGGGAGAAATTACTAAGCGACAAGCATAGCAAAAAGATAACTCCCAGACATCCGAAGACGTACTGTAATCCTTTTTTCATGGGTAAGGTTTATTATTACTAAAATTTCTGGTTGGAAAAAACCGAGCGTTCCCTCGTAAAATAATTTATAGCAAGTAAATCTATTTTATACTCCTCAATAGTGGGTTGTTTCCGAGAATATGATGCGCAAGATATACTACGTGACAAAAAAAAACAGTTTTTATTTTTTTGTTTATAGAGATTCCTTTTTTTATTCTATTTTAAATGAAACCTTTTTAAAACATATATATAATGTAAAAACATCACTATGTTTTTTGACATGGGTCACACATTATTTTAAAAAATCTATTGAAAAAAAGTCACATACAGATTCAGGCGAAGCAAAACGTCACGGAAAAAACAAAGTTTCCTCACATTCTGCTTTTTCAATCTTTTTTATTGATTGTATCTTATAACAGGTAAGTAAAATTAGTCCTTCTCCAAAAAATCTCTATTCTCTTTATACCAGTTAAAAAGAATTTCCAATCCTTCTTTCACTTTGAATTTCGGATCATAACCAAGATAGGTTTTAGCCATAGAAATATTGGCCTGGCTGTCGCGGATATCGCCAGGGCGCGGAGGAGCATAGTGCGCAGGAATTTTTATACCTGAAACATCTTGTAGGTATTGATACAGATCGTTGAGTGAAATACTATCGCCCACGGCAGCGTTGTATACCCTGTTGAACGCTTCCGGATGTTCGGTAACAGCTGCGCGGATATTGGCCTGCACGGCATTTTCCACGAAGGTGAAATCTCTCGATTGTGTACCATCGCCATTGATGGTCGGCGCTTGTCCGTCCAGCAGTGCATATACAAAAAGCGGGATCACCGCTGCATAAGGATTTTTAGGATTTTGTCTCGGCCCGAAAACATTGAAGTAGCGAAAGCCGATGGTTTTAATTCCGTACAGTTGGCCAAATACTTTTGCATACAATTCGTTCACACGTTTTGATACAGCATAAGGAGAAAGTGCGTTGCCGATGATCTCTTCCTGCTTTGGCATGTCTTGATTGTCGCCGTATACAGAAGAAGACGACGCGTAAATAAATCGCTCTACGCCGGAATCTTTAGCAGCTGTAAGCATGTTCAGAAAACCCGTTACGTTGGCAGCATTTGTGACCAAAGGCAACTTAATACTTCTAGGCACCGAGCCCAGCGCGGCTTGGTGGAATACCACGTTAATCCCTTCGCATGCTTTCAGGCAAGTAGCTTCGTCGAGCAGGTCTCCTTCGATATATTCGAAAGAAGGATTAGATAAAAACGGTTCGATGTTTTTGTAATAACCATTGCTCAGATTGTCCAACACTCTTACTTTTCCTGCCTTGTACTTCAGTAAATATTCTACCAGGTTGGACCCAATAAAGCCGGCACCGCCTGTAACCAGAAAATTTTTAGCAGAAATATCGCATTGGTGGTAGTTGTGTTCGAACATACTTTTTTAAGTTATGAGTTATGAATGTTGAATTATGAATTGAATTCGTAATGGATTTATTAATTAATTATTAGAAGATACTGTAATTGTGCGCTATGAATTCATAATTCAATATTCATAACTCATAATTCTCCTACAGGCTCCAATAGTTAAACCCTTGCAGCTTGTTTCTATAAATTCCTTTGATATCAATAAAGACTGGCTTGTCGGCAGTGATGGAAGTGAAGAAAGAAGTTGGAAGGGAATGATATTCTTTGTGCATTACAGCCAGCACGATCGCATCGTAATCTTTGCCTGCCTGGTCTGCAAGCTCCAATCCGTACTCATGCTTAAACTCTTCTGCCGAAGCATGCGGATCAATCACCTCTACCTGCAAACTGAAATCTTTAAGCTCGCGGATGATGTCTACTACTTTTGAGTTGCGAATGTCTTCCACGTTTTCCTTGAAGGTAGCTCCCATCACCAGCACCTTAGCGCCTGCGATCACTTTGCCTTCCTGGATCAAAAGCTTCACCGTATTTTTTGCAATGTATGCACCCATGCTGTCGTTGATATGACGGCCGCTCAGGATTACATTTGGATTGTAGCCTAGTTGTTTTGCTTTGTGCGTAAGATAATAAGGATCGACACCGATGCAGTGTCCGCCTACGAGGCCAGGAGTAAATTTCAGAAAGTTCCATTTCGTAGCGGCGGCTTCCAATACTTCGTAAGTATTAATATCCATCATATTGCAGATCATCGACAATTCATTCATGAGCGCAATGTTTAGGTCGCGCTGTGTATTCTCGATGATCTTTGCCGCTTCTGCTACTTTGATAGAGGAAGCCTGGTGTACGCCTGCCTTCACTACTAGTTTATATACCTCCGCGATTTGCGAAGCAGCTTCTGCATCGCAGCCGGATACCACCTTCACGATCTTTGCCAGTGTATGCTCTTTATCGCCAGGATTGATGCGCTCGGGAGAATAACCCACTTTAAAATCAGTAACCGCTTTCAAGCCCGACAATTCTTCAAGGATTGGAACGCAGTCTTCTTCTGTACAACCAGGATATACCGTAGATTCAAATACCACATAATCTCCTTTCTTCAATACCTTTCCTACTGTATTAGAAGCGGAGAGCAATGGTTTCAGATCAGGGAGATTAAATTCGTCGATTGGGGTGGGAACGGCGACGATGAAGAAGGTAACTTTTTTCAGGTCTTCCAGCTTGCTGGTAAATTCAATATCGCATCCTTCAAAATCTTTCGCCTCTAATTCTCCGCTTGGATCGATGTTCTTTTTCATCATCTCCACACGTGCGGCGTTGATGTCGAAACCTACTACCTTTATTTTTTTAGAAAACTCCAGTGCAATTGGCAAGCCTACGTAGCCAAGGCCGATCACTGCCAAATAGGTTTCTTTATTTTTTATTTTTTCGTAGATCATTTTTACAATTATGAATGTTGATTTAAGTTATGAGTTATGAATTATGAATTATCAGATGCTTAGCGCTCTCTTCATTCATAATTCATAACTCAATATTCATAATTTAAAAATAACACTATTTCTGGTATTTTAAACGAGTCACTTCTTTGTCGGTAAGAAATCTCCAGTTGCCTCTTGGCAGGTCTCGTTTGGTAAGACTGGCGTACATGGTACGGTCAAGCTTTTCTACCTCGTAGCCCAGGTGCTCGAAGATCCTTCTTACGATGCGGTTTCTGCCTTCGTGAATTTCCAAGCCTAATACTTTTTTAGTTCCATCCACATAGGCGATCTCATCTACATGTACAGGACCATCTTCCAACACGATCCCTCCTTCTACGATCGAGTTGAAATCTGCGCGATCAAGTGGGCGGTCCAATTCTACCTGGTATACTTTACTTATTTTATTGGAAGGGTGTGTAAGTTTTTCAGCAAGCGCACCATCGTTGGTGAGCACCAACAGGCCTGTGGTATTACGGTCTAGTCTACCTACAGGATATACGCGTTCTTTGCAGGCACCCGCGACGAGTTGCATCACCGTTTTGCGTTCCTGCGGATCGTCCATGGTAGTAATAAAATCTTTTGGTTTGTTGAGCAGGATGTAAACAAGCTCTTCCCTTCTCAGGGTACCTCCATCGTAGCGCACTACATCGCCGGGCTTTACTTTGTAGCCCATTTCGGTCACTACTTTTCCGTTCACTTCCACCAGTCCTTGCGCGATCAGTTCGTCTGCATCACGGCGCGAACATACACCGGAGTTGGCAATGTAACGGTTCAGACGGATTGTGCCGTCATCATTTTCCTCGGTATTTTTTTTCTTTAAAACGCCAGAAGAAGTTGCTGATCGTCTTTTATATCTTTCGGGAGTTTTACCTTGACGGTTGTAGGTTTTACCTTTGGAGTCTTCAGAATCTTTTCGGGTGAAATTTCTTTTTTGCTCTGTCCCTTTTTGATATTTTTTTGGAGTTTCTCGATCTCCTCGTTTTGGCTCAGTTTTTCTACTGTCAGATCCTTTGCGATCATCAAAAGTTTTTCCAGCGCCGGTGCGTGGCTTTGTGCCGAGGGTTGGTTTTCGATCTCTTGCGCCAGTTCTTTTGCGATCACCATCAGTTTTTCCAAAGTGCTGATCTGCATCAGTTGATTTACGGCCTTTTCCAGTACCGGATCCTGGGCGAGTAGAGGATTTTGGTTTATAATTTCGAGGCTCAGTCTTTTCAGTATCTTTATGTTTTTTTCCAACACCTGCGTATCGAGATCCACCGGAAGTGGATTTGGATTTTTCTTTTCCTCTTGAAGAAGATCCAGATTTGTCATTAGATAAAAATTTTTTTCCGGTTTCTGTATTCTTTTTTCCTTTAAAAGCTTTGTCTACCTTCTCGGTCAACGGATGCTTTTTATCCCGCTTGTTATTTTTCACGTCTTTCTCTGTTTATGGTTTGTTATCACAACAATCCTTTTTTAATTATGAATGTTGAATTATGAGTTATGAGTTAAAATTATTTCATTCATAATTCACAACTCAACATTCATAACTATTTAATTATTCTTCCGGTTCCGGGTTAGCGGCAGGTGCTGAATCTTCCGTCGTGCTGGAAGAAATATCCGGGTTATTATTTTCTTCGGCGATCATGGTACTGGCTACGAAAGCCATGTCGTTTTCTTCTCCGATCGTATTTTCTTCTTTGGAAAAATCTTTAGGGTTTGGAAGGTCTCTCAGATCGTTGATCCCGAAATATTCCATGAATTTATCGCTCGTACCGTATAATACCGGTCTTCCGATCCCATCGGATTTCCCTTTGATCTCTACCAATTCTTTTTCCAATAATTTTTGGATTGCATAATCACAGTTCACGCCTCTGATCTGCTCGATCTGTGTTTTAGTGATCGGCTGTTTGTAAGCAATGATGGCGATGGTTTCCAGCGCGGAGGTTGACAATCTTTTTTTGGATTTCTGTTTTAAGAAAATGCTCAAACTAGATTGGTAAGCCGGCTTGGTAAGAAACTGGTATCCGCCTCCGATCTTGTAGATCTGGAACGGGAAGGTATCCGCTTCGTATTTCACCATCAGCGATTCCAGGGCAGCCAATACATCGGCTTCCGGCACATCAGCTTCAAACATTTCGGACAATACCTGTCTGACCTCTTCCGGTTTTACCGGCTCTTGAGAGCAAAAGATCAGGGCTTCGATATGATTTTGCAGAAAATCCATTAGTCTCTACGATTTAGTTTGGCTTCAATTGAATGTTGTGTATGCGGCACTGCTTTCAGCCGCTCTTTAGGAATGAGCTTACCGGTATCGATGCAGATCCCATATGTACCATTTTTAATTCTGGCCATCGCGTTTTCGAGCTGCGTCACAAATTTTTGCTGTCTTACGGCGAGTTGGGAGAAATTTTCTTTTTCCAGCGTATCGGCGCCATCTTCCAGTAGTTTCATGGTACCTGCCGTGTTGTCTGTCCCTTCATCGTTTTTCTTGCTCAGCATTTCCTTCATGTAGTTGAGCTCTTTTTTGGCTTTATCCAACTTCTCCAGAATCAATACTTCAAATTCTTTTAGCTCTTCTTCTGAGTATCTTAATTTTTCTTCGCCCATATCTTCTGTTTCTATCTTCGTTTTGTTAATGATCGCCTGTGGTCTTCTCCCCGTGCGGAGTACGATGCCATGAAAGCTTGTAGTAGTACTGATACTACTCCTTTTCACGACCTTAGCGCTTGATACGTTTTTTTTGCTCTTTAAGTTCGAGGTTGTTACCGTTTTTGTACTGGCTGGTTTAATGCTTTTAGCCTTGGAAGAAGTAACCTTTGAGGCAGTTGTTTTCTTAGTGGCTTTCGCTGTGCCCGACTTTGCCGTTACCTTTTTGACAGGGGTAGCTTTTTTCGCTTTAGCCTTTGCAGGAGTTTTTGTGGCGGTTTTTGAAGAAGCCGGTTTAGCTTTGGCCGCTGTCTTTTTAACTTTCGCCGTTATTTTGGGTTTTACGGCAGTTTTGGGTTTTGTTTTGCTCTTGCTCGCTCCTGTTTTTGCCTTCTCAACTTTCCCCCCTTTATTACTCTTCGCCATGATAAAATAAGGTTTAGGTATCGGTAAGTATCCTCAAATTTACTATAAATATCGCATAACGTACGATCTATTTTATCCACAAAAAATTAATTTGTAATTCATTGATTGTCTTAAAATTAACAGCCTCTATTTTGGGATGCCGAATACCTGATACCAGATACGGATAATTATTTTAAGTCGAATAAACCTGATACGATTAAATACTAAAACCCAATACCTTCCTCTTGTCGGAGTTTAGATATTGGGTTTTTAGGCTTTTTTATCTGGTATCCGGCATCTTGCATCCGGTATCCGGTATCCAAATTTATTTATACAAGCTTCTTATCCACTAAATATTGCGCGATCTGCACAGCGTTGGTAGCGGCTCCTTTTCTCAGGTTGTCCGCCACGATCCACATGTTCAAAGTCTTTGGCTGGGTTTCGTCTCTTCTGATACGTCCTACAAATACTTCATCACGCCCGTGCGCATCGATTGGCATTGGGTATTGAAGATTTTTTACATCGTCTTTCAGGATCACACCTTCTGTTTTAGAAAGGATCTCGCGTACTTCGTTTAGTTCGAATTCGTTTTCAAATTCAATGTTCACTGATTCGGAGTGCCCGCCAATTACCGGCACACGCACGGTGGTAGCAGTTACCTTAATAGAATCATCGCCCATGATCTTGTTCGTCTCTTTCACCATTTTCATTTCCTCTTTGGTATAACCGTTGTCGAGGAACACATCGATGTGTGGAAGCAGGTTCAGGTCAATTTTGTAAGCATATGCTTTGTTGCCATTGTCAACGCCCTTGCGCTCGTCCATCAATTGGTCTACTGCTTTTTTACCTGTACCTGTTACAGATTGGTAGGTAGAGACTACTACTCTTTTAATTTTATATTTTTTATGAAGAGGATTTAGTACCAATACCATTTGAATGGTAGAGCAGTTTGGATTAGCGATGATCTTATCGTCTTTGGTAAGCTCGGAAGCATTGATCTCCGGCACTACCAGTTTTTTGGTAGGATCCATTCTCCAGGCAGAAGAGTTGTCTACTACCGTAATTCCTGCTGCTGCAAATTTTGGAGCCTGCTCCAGTGAAGTGCTACCGCCCGCAGAGAAGATCGCAATCGCCGGCTTCATGCTAATCGCGGTGTCTACGTTTACCACCTTATAGGATTTGCCCTTAAATTTCACCTCTGTACCTACTGACTTCTCAGAAGCCACCGGAATTAATTCTGTGACAGGAAAATTTCTTTCCTCTAAAACTTTCAGGATCTCACCACCTACAAGCCCGGTAGCGCCTACAACTGCGATTTTCATTTTAATTTTTCTTTTAATTGATTATTTGATATAGATTGCCGGAGAATTTTTTGGCTTTTATTTTTTAAACTTTTCAATTTTTAAAAACCACGCCTCCCGTAAAAAGCGGTGCAAAGTAAATAAATTTATTCTAAATATTTGATATGCAACGGTCTTATTTATTACTCGTTTTTTTGGCCTTTGGCCTTTCCGCGCACGCCCAGCTTACAGAAACCTTCTCCGACAGCAACTTTACTGCAAATCCTGAATGGCTGGGAAAAACTACTTTTTTTAAAATATCCAATGATCTTAAACTTCAAAGTAATGGCCCCAAGGTAGCTAGCCTGCTTCATCTTTCCACTCCTAACTCCCGTTGCCTCGATACGCAATGGGATATTTACGCCGAGCTGAACTTTGATATCACTACTTCTAACTATGCCCGGTTCTACCTCACCAGCGACCGCTCTGATACGGAAAATAATCCCAAAGGCTATTATCTGAAATTTGACGGTACTTCTAATTCCATTGATTTCTATCGCCAGGACAGCACGAAGCATACCAAGCTCATTTCTGGAAAAGCGGGCCGGGCCGGAAAAAAAAGTATGAATATTTTCCTCCTCCGCATCCTTTGCGATCCATACGGGAATTGGCATCTCTATACCGACTCTACCGGCTCAGGCAATCACTTTGTGAAGGAAGGCCAGGCATATGATACTACGTTTTCTACCTCGGCCTATTGTGGTGTGTATGTTGTGCATAGTTCTACCAAAGGAAAATTATTTTATTTCGACGATCTCTACATCCGGCAAGCTCCTTTGTGTTTGCTTTCCGCGGAAACAATCGCGCCAAACATCGTAGCGCTTACGTTCAATCATCCTGTGGATATACAAACGGCTTCCGATATTTCTAATTATGATTTTTATCCTTCAAATATGACTGTTCAGTCAGTAACGGTCGATGTACATAACCGACAAAAAGTTTTGCTGCAATTGTCTTCTGCCATGCATACAGGTATCAGTTATTCCATTTCCACACACGGCATGCTGGACGAGCAATTACAGCCTCTGGGGTTTTTGAATACCGTTAATTTCTCCTACCATCACTACACAACATACGGTGATCTTATCCTCACGGAATTATTTCCCGATCCTTCGCCTTCTCAAAGTTTGCCTGAGTCGGAATATGCAGAAATTTACAACCGCACAAACGATACGCTGAATCTTCAAAATTTCTCCATCTCTGATGGAAGCAGCACAGGTATTTTTTCTGCCTGCAAACTTGCTCCGCATCAATACATGCTCTTGTGCAATACTGCCAATAGCAATGCCTGGAAGACATACGGCACTGTACTTGGCTTACCTGTTTTTCCTTCGCTCAACAACAGCGGAGATTCTATTACGCTGCGGGATCAGCACGGAAATCTCTTGCACCAGGTGGATTATACTGATCTTTGGTATGGTGACAATGATAAAAAAGAAGGCGGCTGGTCGCTCGAAATGATTGATGTTGACAACCCTTGCGGAGAGGCCGACAACTGGGCCGCATCAATCGATCCTTCCGGAGGAACGCCAGGAAAAATAAATTCGATCGCCGCTTATAAACCCGATCGCACAGCACCTCAATTGATCTCTGCTGTTCTAACTGACAGCTTACACATTCTGTTAACATTCGACGAGAAACCTGATACCACTGGGCTTGAAACGACTGCTTTTTTGTTGGATAAAAATTATTTCATTCAAAAAATTATTCCCGCCAAAGCTTTTCAACTATTTCTTCTTGCCGATCATCCTTTTGAAAAAGGCGAGCTCTATACGTTGACCCTTACAGGAATAAAAGATTGTAACGGAAATCCATCACTTCCTCAGACTGTCACGCTGGTGCTGCCAGAGGAGGCCAAGCCGGGTGATATTTTACTCAACGAACTATTATTTAATCCAAAACCAGGAGGATACGATTTTGTAGAATTGTACAATGCTTCCGAAAAATACATCGATCTGAAAAATTGGCAACTGGCGAACATCGACAAAGAAATAATTGCCAATAAAAAACCAATGAGCCTGGAGCCCTTTATTGTAAAGCCGAAAGAGTACATCGCATTTACTGAAAATAAAAGTATGTTGCTCAACTATTATCCATTAGGACATGCTGATAGAATTGTTCAACTACAAGACCTGCCCTCTTTCAACGACGACCAAGGCTCTGTGATCCTTCTGGATTCCCGTCAGCAGATCCAGGATCGTTTTGATTATTCCGAAGAAATGCATTTCCCGATGATCGATGATAAAGAAGGTGTTTCGCTGGAAAGAATTTCTATCTACGAAAATACTGATAACCCTTCCAACTGGCATTCTGCTTCATCACAGTCCGGCTATGCTACGCCTGGATATAAAAACTCTGAAAGCATTGAACAGACAAAAGCTTCAGAAGTTTGGGTGAGTCCAAAAGTTTTTACTCCTGATGAAGACGGTAACAAAGATTTTACCCTCCTCTATTATAAATTCGACAACCCCGGCAACATGGCAAATATCATAGTATACGACCCTTCCGGCAGAACTATTTTATATCTCGCCCGCAATGAGTTACTCGCTACAGAAGGCTGCTATCGTTGGGATGGGAATAATGAGAAAAACGAAAAGGTACGAAGTGGAAATTATATTCTTTACTTCGAAGTTTTCAATTTGAAAGGGGAAGTGAAGAAGTATAAAGAGGTGGTAGTGGTGGGGTGGAGTGATTAATAATGAAGTTGAATTAAAGGGACTTTATTTTTTGTTAACGCCACATAGTATCTTGCTTTTTTTATCTGACAAAAAAAATTACATTTGAATAATCTATTTCAACCTTAATTCTATTTTATGAAAAAATCAGCAATCATTATTATTTTGATCATTTCATCCATGCTGCCATTGCTAGTAAGAGCACAAGCAAAGGTGCAGGTAGGTGAGCCGTACGGCGTGATAGATGCGGAAACCAAATCATACATCCTGCGTGGTAAAGAACTGCTTACAGTAAAAGTGGCAGGCAACAAAGTGTACATTCAAAAATTGGATCCGCAAACACTTACATTAGTAAAAGACAATACCTACGAAGATCTTCCAAAAGGATTTGTAATGGAAGACATCATGGTATTTAACAGTCGCTGTTATTTCTTCTTCTCCTACTGGTTGCGCGATGCAAAACAAGAACAATTGTTCTACCGCGAAATAGATTTCAGCAATGCAAAATTTATCGGGGAAGAGAAACTTATGTTTACCGAAGACAACAAAATTGCCGGGACACTTTCTGGTGCAGGTTTTTATAATTTTGAAGTAACCGACAAATTCGATTTTTATACTTCTTACGACAGTTCCAAATTAGTGATTCAATACCGGATGAAGCCCGAAGAGAAAAAAGATTCCAAAAGTTATGACCTTATTGGCTTGAAGGTCTTCGGAAGAAATATGGAGCAGGTATGGGGTGACGTTGTACAAATGCCCTACACAGAAAAACAGATGGATAATCTAGACTACACAGTAGACTCTGAAGGCAATGCTTATGTTCTATGCAAAGTGTTTGACGACAATTCTACCGATGACAAGAAGGGGAAGGACGAAGACGCAAACTATCATATTGAATTACTTAAAATTGTGCCTAAGAAAAATATTGAATCCAAAATCATTGCGGTGAACGACAAATTTATTCAAACCATTGCCGTCTTTGAAGGACCTAATGACATGATGTACTGTGCAGGCCTGTACAATATTGGAAATGTACGGAGCAGTGCAAATGGATTATTTATGCTGAAGCTCAACAAAGATCATTCTATTGCAGATCAAAAATATTTTGAAATCCCGCTTGAAATATTGAATCAATACGAAAGCGCACGTACTCAGAAGAAAAATGAGAAAAACGAAGAAAAAGGCGAAGCAGAATTCAAAAATCTAGAACTGCGCGACTTGATCATTAACAATGATGGCAGTGTTATCCTTGTGGGTGAACAACATTATATTACGCAAACTACTGTCTATACTTCCAGCGGGTCTCGCACTACCTATCATTATCACTATAACGATGTACTGATTTCTAAAATAGACCCGAGTGGTAAACTTGTCTGGATGAGAAAAATTCCGAAAGTACAGGTCTTCAGCAGCAGCTCTTACATGCCTGCATACAAAGGTGGCATGTCTTACAGTCTGATCACTGGTGCTAACAGTTATTATGTACTGTTTCTCGACAATATCAAAAATATGAACCTGACTATCGATCAAGTTCCCGTTACCCACCGTGATAAGTTAGGCGGTTTTTTAACAGCTTATAAAATTGATTATACTACCGGGCAAACTACGCGAAGCTCACTTTTCGATGTGCGTGATGTGGAAGGCATGTCTATTCATCAATTCTCTACAGGCCGACTGATTCAAACTGCTTCGTCAGAATTTGTATTGGAAGCTTATAAAAAAGGGAAAGAAGACATTTTGATCAAAGTAAATATGCAATAGAAACATTGAATTTTAAGTTATGAATGTTGCGTTATTAATTTTTCAACTCAGCATTCATAACTTAAAAAAGTATGGAGCGCGAGTAGGGAGAGTTATTCCCCCACCACCACAAACGCTCCCCAATAATAAGGCTCCGGATATTTTTTCATCAATGCGCTCTGTGCTTGTTGAAATGCTTCACGCTTGCTGAGTTTTTTAGATAAAAGATTTTCATAAAATCTACTCATCAATTCCTGCGTCGCTTCGTCGGATACTTTCCACAAAGAGATCACTACTGTTTTAGCTCCTGCTTGCTGGAAGGCACGTTGCAAACCGTATACGCCTTCCCCATTGCGAATTTCTCCTAGTCCTGTTTCACAGGCCGACATCACCACAAGATCTGTTTTATCCAGCGTAAGGTTGAGCGCTTCTTTCGCAGTGAGTACACCGTCTTCGCCATTGGTGAGCAGGCCTGTTATGCCTTGTTGCGCATTGGCCAGCAGAAGTCCGCTATTCAGTAGAGGGTCGTGTACATACTCGACGATCTCATCGCCGTTGAGCGTTCTGGAATTTGCCACAGCTTCTTCGTAAGAAAGAAAAAATCCGTGTGTGGCTATGTGTAAGATGCCGGGATTGTTCAGCGATTTGAGATAACTTTCAGAAGCTTCTTCCAGCAATTTTACTTCCGGTTTCAAATTCAATTGTGTGCACAATGCTGCAATATTGCTCGCTTCCGTCTTCGTACCGGCAAGCATCTGGATCTTTCCGCCGCGGTCGTAGAAGCGTTGGCTGGTATCTTTCTCCAAAGGCTCCAGCAAATTGACCGTTTCTTTTTTATTCGCTACCCCTCCATCGTATTGAGGATAGGCGACGAGGTGAATTTTATATTTTTCATACTGCTGCTCCAGCTCTGTTTTTTGTACCATCATCAGATCTTTAAAATTGCTGACCAATTGTATAGAAGTTTCATTGAGCAGAAATGTATTGTTTGCAGGATTTTTTAGCGTAAGCAAATTCAACTGATGATATACGCCATCTGCGCAAACATATACTTTTGTAGCACTGCCAATCTTTTCTTTGATAGGAAGCCAGAAGCTGTTGTATGAGCGCTCGTCTTCGAGCTTGTGCGCGATACAGGTACGATAGTAGGTGATCAGTCGTTTGTCCATTTCCGCACCGTTGCGGAAGATCACCGCTTCGGGATTGTCTTTGGTAAGCGGTGTAATGATCAGAGCAATGTACGCACTGTCGGCACGAATGATCTCAACGGCAGCTTCGTTAGGTTGGAGTTTCTTTTGCACATCGCGCCAGGTGCTGCGTTTGCCTTTTTGTGTTAAAGCAAAATACTGCGATTCGATTGACAGCGATTTTTCGAGGTCGTTGATGATCGCCTGTATGGAATCGGTTTTGATACCCTTTTTGATACGCTCGGCAACCGGTATTTGCATGAAACGATTGAGTACGGTGCGCTGTTTTTTCCACTCTTCATATTTCGCGATCAATGCTGCGTTGCCGCTGTTGAGGATCTGCCGCTGCATCTTTTGAGTGGATTGAAAGATCAACCCTTTGATCTGGAGCTGTAGGTTGAACAAATCGCTGTACACCGCTGGGTCTGCAGATTTCAGCGCATAGTAATAATAACGTTTGAAATAATAATCAATACTTTTATAAAACTCGTCTCTTTCTTTTTCCGACAAAGCAGGAAGCATTTCGTCTATTTGTTTGAGCTTATTGTTGACAGCTTCCTTATAGAGCGGCCCGGCCTTTGAAAAATTATTTTGTGCAGCATAAAGATTCGCAAGGTTGTTACAAGAGTTTGCATAGAGTGGATGGTCCTTACCAAAAATCTTTTCCCTGATATTTTTTTCTTCTATATAAAGCGCTTCTGCTTTCGCGTATTGTCCTTGCCTGCGGTACAAACTTGCAAGGTTGCCACAAGACATCGTATAATCCGGATGGTCTTTGCCTGTTTTTTTTTCCTGGATTGATTTTGCTTCCAGGTAGTAAGGCTCGGCTTTTACATACTGGCCTTGCTTGTAATAAATACTCCCCAGATTATTGCAGGACATGGCATAAGCAGGATGGTCTTTGCCCAATGTTTTTTCCTGAATTGATTTTGCTTCCAGGTACAGTGGTTCGGCTTTCGTATAAAGGCCTTCACTGAAATAGAGGTTTCCAAGGTTGTTGCAGGCAGTAGCATATCTTGTATTATTTTTTCCTATGTTGGTTTCGTAAATTGTTTTTGCTTCGATATACAAAGGTTCCGCTTTGCTATACAAGCCCTGGTCGGTATAGAGATTCGCCAAACTATTGCAAGCCGCTGCATAGTCGGGATGGTTTTTACCATATATTTTCTCTTTGATATTTTTCGCTTCTATATAATACTGATCGGCGCGGGCATACATTCCTTCGTCGAGGTAGAGCGTGGCCAGGTTGCCCAAGGCCATGGCATATTCCGGATGATTGGTGCCATATTTTTTCTCATAAATGTTTTTTGCTTCGAGAAATTGTGTCTCTGCTTTATCGTACAAATCTTGCATCCCATAAATAGTTCCAAGGTTGTTGCAGGCATAGGCATATTCAGGATGATCTTTACCATAAAGTTTTCCCTTAATATTTTTTGCTTCGATGTACAAAGCTTCTGCTTTGCTGTACTGCCCTTGTGCCTTATATACTCCTGCAATATTGTTGCAAGCCATGGCGTAGTCCGAAGATTCTTTGCCGTATTTCTGTTCGTAGATTTTTTTTGCTTCCAGATACAAGGAAAGCGCTTGCATATAGAGCCCTTGCTCGAAGTAGACATTTGCGAGTCCGTTGCAGGACAACGCATATTCCGGTTGATCGGCACCAGGATTTTTGGCAAAAATAGTTCTCGCCTCTACAAACAATGTTTCCGCCTGGCTGTATTGACCTTTATCAAGGTATACACTTGCCAGGTTGTGGCAAGCCCTTGCGTAGAGCGGATCCTGCAGGCCTAGGGTTTGCGCGCGCAGTTCTTTTACTTCTATATACAACGGTAGTGCTTTGTTATAGAGCACCTGATCGTAATAGAGATCCGCTAATTTATTGCAGGTCTTGATGTATTCCTTGTCTTCTTTTCCTTTGGCTTTTTCATAAGCCGTTTTGGCCTCAAGATAGATAGGCTCGGCTTTGCTGTATTGACGCTGGTCGTAATAGATATTACCGAGATTGAAACAGGAATTTCCGTAAGACAAACTATTCTTACCAGGATCGCGTTCACGAATATTTTTTGCCTCGATCGCCAGGGGTTCCGCCTTGCTGTATAAGCCTTGATAATAGTAGACAAGCGAGAGACAGCTCGTAGCATAAGCATAATCGGAATGATTTTTTCCTACGAGTTTTTCTTTCAGTTCTTTTTCTTCTATAAACAGCGGTTCTGCTTTCTTGTATGAATACTCGTCTACATAGGTCCAGGCGAGTGCGTCGAGTAGTACAGTATAAAGCGAATCGTGGGGATAGCTTTTATTCGTCCTCGCTTTTTCGTAAACATCGATGGCTTCTTTGTATTGCCCGTTGTAGTAGAGATCGTCGCCTTTCTTAAGCTCTTCCTGCAAGGTTTGAGCGTGGGTGATCGTTGCAAAGAAGAAGGCGATAAGAAGAAAGAGAATTCTTCTGTGAGAAATAATAAGGTTTATCATGATGAATATTGGCGGTTATTCAACTGATAAATTACGTCAATTGTACAGGATTAACAAATTATAAAAACACAAAGACACGAAGGCACAAAGGAATTTTTGTGCCTTCGTGTTAAAAAATTATGGAATTCCCCTCTTCAATATTAATAGTTATTTTGAGATACCAGATGCCGGATGCCAGATACCGGATAAATCCACGAGTAATTTAATGACATTTTCTTTTAGCTAGCTTATTTGCATCCATTATTAATCTTAATACTTAAAAGGGAAATTCTATAAAATTACAACAGCATACCTCCTGAAACTTCAATACGCTGTCCGTTGATCCATCTGGCTTCTTCGGTGCAGAGAAAGGCTACAACGCCGCCGATATCATCCGGTAATCCTGCACGACCAAGGGCGGTGAGGCTGGCGATATGCTGGTTTACCTGAGGATTGTCGCGTACCGAGGCTCCGCCGAAATCTGTTTCGATGGCGCCGGGTGCTATTACATTCACCGCAATTTTTCTGGCACCAAGTTCTTTGGCCATATAGCGTGTTAATGTTTCCACCGCGCCTTTCATAGATCCATAAGCCGAATAACCAGGCATTGCAAAACGTGCCAGGCCACTAGAGATGTTGACGATCCTTCCTCCATCGTTGATCAAAGGCAGCGATTTTTGTGTAAGAAAGTAAACGCCTTTGAAATGAATATTTACAAGATTGTCGAAATCTTCTTCCTTCATCTCTGCCAAAGAGCCATAGAGGCCTATTCCAGCGTTGTTGATCAGAAAATCAAAACGGTTTTTCTGAAAAGTGGTTTTAAGCGTGGTTGACAGTTGGCTAAAAAAGTTATCGAAACTTTTTATGTTTCCCGCATCCAGTTGCAAAGCCGCTGCTTTACATCCGTTTTTTTGGATCTCGGCTACTACGGTGAGTGCTTCGTCTTTTTTACTGTTATAAGTAAGCACTACATCAATTCCTATTTTAGCAAGCGCAAGCGCCATGTTCTTTCCCAGTCCACGGCTACCGCCAGTCACCAGGGCTATTTTGTTTGTAGATTCCATTTAGTGTTTTTTAATTTTTTGATACCTCAAAGATAGAGGATGAACAAAAGGAGGCATTTGCGAACATCAATCCATTGTTTGTAAAAATCAAATATGGGGAAGTTATGAATGATGAATGATGAATTATGAATTATGAATTATGAATAAATAATTAATTCATAATTCATAACTCATCATTCATAACTTCTTTTCACATTCTAAAAGCCATCGGCGCTATAGAGGTTTGTTTTTTGAAAAAATTTGAAAAATGCGCTACTTCTTCAAAACCCAGGCAATAGGCGATTTCTGAGATATTCCAGTCGGTTTGTTTGAGCAAAATCTTTGCTTCGCGCAAGATCCTGCTGCTGATCACATCGGTAGTAGTTTTTCCGGTATTTTCTTTGAGTACTTTGTTAAGATGGTTTACATGCACCGAAAGACGGTCGGCATAATCTTTTGCCGTGCGCAACAAAAGTCGTTGATGAGGTGATTCAATGGGAAATTGTCTTTCCAGCAATTCTATAAACAAAGAAGACACCCTGGTCGAGGCTGTATGCGCGGGGTAGAGCGCAGAAGCGGGTTGCAGCTTTTGCCCGTAGTGGATGAGCTCCATTACATAGTTGCGCAGCAAATCGTATTTATACACGTAATCGGAAGAGAGCTCTTTTGCCATCTTCAAGAAAACAGAAAGTATTTCTTTAGACCCTTCTTCCGTCAGCTCAAACACAGGATATCCGCCGGGCTGGAAGATCGGCAGTTCGTCGAGCGATACGCCGCCTTTATTTTTGGTGAGAAAATCATCGGTGAAAATACAGAAGTAGCCTCCCTGCTTATCATCTTGCGGCACCCAGTGATAAGGCACTTTAGGCGTAGCAAAGAGTAAAGCATTTTTTTCGATATCAATCACCTTGTCGGCATATTCCGCTTTGTTGCGGCCGTTGATGAGGCTGATCTTGTAATAGGTCCGGCGGTTGTAAGGCATCACCGATTTCTCTTTCATCCGCATCATCACTTCCTTGGTATTAAAGACATTGAAATGCCCGATCTCCTTGCTGATGCCTTTGGGTATCAGATTACCGGCATTGGTCTCTTTATAAAAACCGTCGAGTGAAGTAGTGTCCATGATTTTTTCGAGTTGTAAAATTCAAATATAAGAAAATTTGTCTGAACCTTGATTTTCAGGATTAGAAGATTTCCAGGATTTTGATTTGCTTGATCAATACAGATTATTATATAAGCAAGAGATGTTTATTGTTCAACGAATGGAACTTTCTGGTAAGGGTGCCAGCAAGAACTTTAAACACAAAGACACGAAGGCATAAAGATTCTTCCTGTTTATTTATATTATTTGTAGTTTCACCTAAGAACAATCATTCATCCCAAAATTGTTTGTCAACATAAATGGAAACTGGTTTACATCAATTAAAAATAGTTTCGATCCGGACGGAAACGGATCATGCCAAAACCTTTGTATTGGAGCCGGTAGACGATTGGAAACCTTTTTATAAACCGGGACAATTTCTCACGCTCGTATTCTTTACCAAATTCGGTGAGAAACGAAGATCGTATTCAATGTCTTCTTCTCCCGCGCTGGACGAGCCTTTGAGCATTACAGTAAAAAAAGTAGACAACGGAGAATTCTCACGTTGGCTCCTCTACGAAGCAAAAGAAGGTATGATCCTGCATACTTCAGGCATCAGTGGTTTCTTTACGCTTCCCGAAGATCTTGAAGAAACGGATCAACTCTTTTTCCTCGCCGCCGGAAGCGGTATCACACCTTGTTATTCAATCATCAAAACATTGCTTGCTACTACAAACAAACAAGTAGTACTCATTTACAGCAATCACCACGAGAACGATACCATTTTTTTTAATGAACTTCAGGAATTACAGTATACACACCAATCTACTTTTCAGCTGCATTTCGTACAGAGCCAGCATGGGAGAAGACTAAGCAAATGGCTACTGAATATTTTGCTCAAAGAATATTTGAGAACTGAAAAAACAAATACACTCTTCTACCTTTGTGGCCCGTTTGAATACATGCAAATGATCCAGATCAGTTTGCTGATCGAAGGAATTGAAAATGATAAGATCCGTAAAGAAATTTTTACTCCTTTACCTCCGCTCAATATTCCGCATCCTTCGGATACCACGCCACATACTGTCTTCATTCATCTGAACGGACATCATTACAAACTGACTGTACAATACCCCAAAACAATTTTGGCCACCGCCAAAGAAAAAAATATTTCAATCCCCTACAGCTGCGAAGCCGGCATCTGCGGCACCTGCGCAGCTACTTGCCTGAAAGGAAAAGTATGGATGCTGTATAACGGTGTACTGATGGACAAAGAAATCGAAGAAGGAAGAGTGCTGACTTGCCAGGGATTTCCGATAGGTGGGGATGTGGAGTTAACGTTTTAAATTTTCTGCGGATTATGACAAGTTGTTTGTGGGACGCATTCTTTCTCTTTACTGAGGTAGTATGGAGGGCGAGCGCGAGTAGGGAGGGTTAGAACACCCTCACTGCTTTCACAATAAGAGGCTTGTAATAATTAGAAAAGAGGTCTGTTTCCACTACGCCCAGCTTGGTGGAGGCGTGGATGAACTTAGCGGTGCCATCGCTTTTTACTTCGGTTATAATTCCTACGTGGGTGATTTTTTTGTTTCCTTTTTTATCGGTAAAAAATACGAGGTCACCTTTTTTGATATCACTCAGGCTTACGTTTTTTCCGAAATTACTTTGATCGTTTGCTATTCTGGGAAGTGCAATGTCTATTGATTTGAAGGAAGCGCAAGTGAGCCCTGAGCAATCGATGCCGGCGCGTGTGGTGCCGCCGTATTTGTATGTAGTACCTACGTAACTGCGGGCGGTTTTAATTACCTGGTCGGCTTTTTTAGCATCGGACGATTCTTTTTTTGGTTTTTCTTTTTGCTCGTTAGAAGAAGTCGTCGCTTTTCTTCCACCCTTGCAAGAAAGTATCAAACCCGCTACCAGTAATGTAACTAGAATCTTTTTCACTATACTTTATTTTTATGAAAACACCCGAAAAACCAGTTTTTTGAATATTTTTTTCCGTCCAAGATTTATGATAAATATACTGAGAATTATCCTTCTGCCTTTCTATTGTGCCAATATCTTATGCACATTAACTCTCTGTAAATCTATTGGTTTCTGAATGCGTTAATTTTTTTATGGCTTTTTAAAATATTGTTTCCGCTCATCCGTCTATCCTAAAAAACAACGGAAAAATGGAAGGTAAAGTATATTATAAAATACGGTATTCCCTTACTACGGCTATTGAGAGCCACGGTGAATTTTCTCATAATCAGAATATTCTTATACAAACATTCAAATCTGAAACCAACGACTTGAATGAAATCTTTACCGACCTTTTCGGCCTGCACCGCCACGAAGGGATCATAGGATTGGAAATTCTTTCCGTGGAGGAAAGTTTACCTGAAGCAACTGTAGAGTTTCCTGTGACGCATCGTTATCAATAATATCAAAAAAAATAAAGTATGTATTATGAGCCGAATCACAATTCATAACTCATAATTCAACATTCATAATTACTTTTTCTCCTTTTTTAGTAAATTTTCCTTATTACAAAATTCTAGTACATTAGGATAAATTTTTAACCCCTATTTTATGCCACACATATTGATGATCCTCGCCTCGGAACGGTTTCGTGATGTCGAATATATTGTGCCGAGAGCTTTTTTTGAGAAAAATGGTTTTAAGGTTTCTACTGCTTCTTCCGCCAAACTTTCTACCGGACGTTTCGGCTATGAAGTGATCAATGATTTTATGATTGATGAACTGCATGTAAAAAATTTTGACGGTATTTATTTTGTAGGCGGTGTAGGTTCTACCGAATATATTCAAAATGAAAAAGCGCGTTTGCTCACTGAAGCTTTTTTTGTAGCGCAAAAACCCATAGCCGCTATCTGTGCCGCACCACGCAATTTTCTTCACTGGGGATTGCTCAAAGGCCGCAGAGCAACGGGCCACAACGGCGACGGACAATTTCCAAGACTAGCCCTCCAATTCGGCGCTATTCCCGAACCGGAAAAAACAGTAGTATACGACGACGGCATCCTTACCGCCAGCGGCCCGGAAGCCTCGGAGGAAAGTGCGCTGGCTTTCATGAAACTATTTACTGTGTAATACTCCATACTGTTGCTCTTGCTGACAGAATGCAGGACAGCAAGAGCAACAGTATAGAGAAAAAAAATACAAAATGACCAACCGCCACCAAGAACTCCTAACCCTTATCAAACAACATTCCGGCAAAGGTACGCAGCATACTGAGTTGGATGCTTACCTGGGTACTTCGCATTTTCGTTATCCGATCAATATGCCTACCCTACGAAAGCTGCTTAAAACCTGGGCTTCGGAGCATAAGGAAATAAAACCTGCCGAACTCGCTACACTCATCAGCAGTCTTTTGGAAGGTGAATCTTCTACCGAAAAAGTAACAGGTGGTTTGCTGTTGGATTATTTTCCTGCACAACGGAAACAGCTCAAGCCCGCGCTCTACGACGAATGGCTCAACCACGTAGAAGGTTGGAGCGAGATCGATGCTTTATGCCAGGGCCATTTTACACCGGAAGAAATGCTCGAACACTGGAACGAGTGGAAGAAAACGATCACACAATTATCCAAAAGCAAAAATATCGAAAAGCGCCGCGGAGCAATGGTATTGCTGGTTACACCAGCGCTTCAATCGGGAGATGAAAAATTTTCTACGCTTGCACTTGAATTATTCGAAAGAACCAAACACGAAAAAGATATTCTCATCACTAAAGCTATCTCCTGGCTGGCGCGCTGTATGGTGAAACATCAACGAAAAGCATTGGAAGAATACCTGGCAGAACATAAAGATTCTCTGCCTAAAATTGCAGTGAGGGAATTGATGGTGAAATTGGAAACGGGGAAAAAGACTAAGAAAAAATTATGAATGTTGAATTATGAGTTATGAATGATCAAATTCAACATTCATAACTCATAATTCATAACTTAAAACGGAAGAATACCTGGCAGAACATAAAGATTTTCTACCTAAAATTACAAGTGAGAGAATTGTGGTGAAAATTGGAAACGGGAACAAGACAAAGAAAAAAATTATGAATGTTGAATTATGAGTTATGAATGATCAAATTCAACATTCATAACTCATAATTCATAACTTAAAACGGAAGAATACCTGGCAGAACATAAAGATTCTCTGCCTAAAATTGCAGTGAGGGAATTGATGGTGAAATTGGAAACGGGGAAAAAGACTAAGAAAAAATTATGAATGTTGAAT
>DATLOZ010000005.1:0-436187 GCA_035535995.1 Cytophagaceae bacterium | reverse complement strand
CACCACTAATAATATTACTTTATATTTTCTTCACTTTGTATTTTAGATCGGTAAGAATTTTTGCCACCTTATCGCGGTGATCGCCTTGGATGAGGATCTCACGATCTTTCGTACTTCCGCCCACGCCACATTTGTTTTTTAATTCCTTGGCGAGAATTTCAATGTCACCAGTTTTGCCTACAAAACCGGTGATGAGCGTTACCTTTTTGCCACCGCGGGCCTTGGTATCCAGGGAAACGCGAAGCTGTTGTTTTTCTGGTATCAATGTATCGGTTTCTTCGTCCTGGTTGACGGTATATTCAAAATTTTCATCGGTAGAATACACCACACCTTCTCTGTTTTTATGATTCTGTTTGGCCATATGCGATCAATCGAAAGACAAATATAAATTTTAAAATTTGAATTTTTGAATTTTAAATTATCTGCCGGCAACCAATTCAAAATTTAAAATTTCATTCTCTGTATCCGCATTGCATTCAGGATCGCTAAAAACGCTACGCCCACGTCGGCGAAGATAGCTTCCCACATAGTGGCAAGGCCACCGGCACCGAGAAGAAGAACCACCAGTTTTACGCCAAAAGCAAACCCGATATTTTGCCACACGATTTTTTTTGTGACTTTACTGATATGAATGGCTGTTACGATCTTAGAAGGCATATCATTCTGGATTACCACATCGGCCGTCTCAATCGCTGCTTCAGAGCCCAGGCCTCCCATGGCAATTCCTATTTCTGAGACGGCAATGACAGGAGCATCGTTCACACCGTCTCCTACAAAGGCCAAGGGCAGTTTTGTTTTTTGAAACTCTTGCACTTTAGTTACTTTGTCTTCAGGCATCAACTCTCCAAAGTATTGGACAATGCCGAGTTGTTTTGCGATATGACTTACTACGGCATTTTTATCGCCGGAAAGTAAAACGGTTTTTATACCCATTGACTGAAGCTGCTTAATCGTTTGCGCAGCATCTTCTTTCAATTCATCGGCAATGATTATATATCCGGTAAACTTTTGATCCACTGCAATGGCTACAGTAGTGAATGGGATATTTTGCAAAGAGGTATCGTATGGAATATTAAATTTATCCATCAGCCGGAAATTTCCCGCCAGGATTTCTTTCCCATTGATCCTTCCTTTCAATCCATGTCCGGCAATCTCTTCTATTTTTTCGACGGACAGAGTAGGAGAAATATTTCCTGCATAAGCTACAATCGCTTTCGCGGCGGGATGTGTAGAATGACTTTCCAGAACCGCTAACAGAGGCAGCAATTCTTGTTCGTTTATTTTTACTTCCTGGACTTTGAATACGCCCTTGGTGAGTGTTCCTGTTTTGTCCATCACCACCGTTTTTACGATGCTCATCTGATCAAGATAAGACGAGCCTTTGAATAAGATCCCATTCCTGGAACCTGCGCCAATACCGCCAAAATAACCTAACGGAATAGAAATGACCAAGGCACAAGGACAAGACACCACAAGGAAGATAAGAGAACGGTAAAACCAATCTCTGAATATATATTCCGGAAGTATAGAAATTTGTGCAAGAAAATAAGGTGTTATTACGATGGCTACTGCACAGAAAAATACAATAGGAGTGTACACCCTTGCGAATTTCCGGATAAATAATTCTGTCGGCGCTTTCCTGGAAGTAGCGTCCTGCACGAGCGACAGGATCTTTGATAGTTTACTGTTTGAATATGGTTGTGTTACTTTTATTTCACACACTTGATTCTCATTGATCATACCTGCATACACAGCTTCCCCTTTGTGTTTGGTAGCCGGAACGCTTTCTCCTGTAAGGGCAGCGGTATTAAAACTCGCCGATTCGGAAATCAATTCTCCATCCAAAGACAGTTTATCTCCGGGGCGAAGCTGCACAATCTCACCGGGGACTATGTCCTTAGCTTTTTTATTGATGATCTGATTTCCTTCTAATACTCTTACTTCATCCGGGCGTTGATCCAATAGTTGCTTGATCGAGCCTCGGGCATTACTTACAGCTGCATCCTGGAAAAGTTCGCCTACTGAATAAAACAACATCACCGTCACACTTTCAGGATATTCTCCTATGAGAAAAGCTCCGATAGTAGCGATTCCCATCAATACAAATTCATTGAACAGATCTCCGTGACGAATAGTCTTCAAAGCATTTCTCCAAACCGGCCATCCAACAGGAAGATAGGCGAGGAGGTAGAAACTCAGACGAATATATGAAGTAAATAAATCTTTGATGAAATAATCCAGTACAAGTCCTGTAAGGAGCAATAACGTACTTACCGCAGGCAGTAAGTATTCCCAACGCAAACCATGCGTATCGCCATGATCGTGATGATGATGGTGTTCCTCTTCTTCGTGCGTGTGTTCGTGATCCATTTTTAATTTTTATTTTATTAGATCAATGTTCGTGTTCTTCTTCTGCATTATTCATTTTCGAAAGAATATCATAAGCGCCTTTCACCACTACTTCTGTGTTGGCGATGTCAAATCCTTCCGGTAATACTATTTCCGTATAACCGTTTTGAGTGATGCCTTTTTTTACTTCTACAGGTTGAAATGCATATCCGTCTTTTTCATGTCCCTTTGTTTTAATGAAAATAACTTCCTTGCCTGCGGCATTGACTACGGCCTCTTCCGGCAGCACTGTAGTATTATTATTTTCTACTTCTACAAGCGCCTTCAGATACATATTAGGCATTAAGGTAGGATCTTCTTTGTCGAGATGTGCATGAACGCGCACGGTGCGCTCTTCCGAGATCTTGTGATTGATCAGATAGATTGAGGCGGTTCTTTCTTTGTTGCTCTCGTTGACGAGTACGAAACGTATTTTCTGTCCTTTTTTTAATTTGGAAACATCTTTCTCAAAAACAGTAAGCTCTGCATGCAAATGATCTGTGTTTACGATCTCGCAGATGACGTCCTGTGGATTTACATAACGACCGATGTTTACGTTCACTACCGTGACATAACCGCTGATAGGCGCATAAATATTGGCTGTGCTGCGGATGTTGGATTGTGAGAGCGTAGCTGGATTTATATTTAAGATCTTCAGTTTTTCTTCCAACGCGCCAGTTGTGGCGAGCAGGCTATTGTAGTCGGCGCTTATTTGCTGGAAAGTTTTAGCAGCAGCTACATTCTCTTTTGATAATTCTTCCTGGCGTTTGTATTCCAGTTCTAAGAATTTCAGCCTTTGCTTGCTTTCCAGGTATTGACTTTGAATTTCAATAAAAGCGGGATTCTGAATTACCGCTAGTACATCGCCTTTCTTTACTAGCATTCCTTGCAGGAGATCGGTAGACTTTATAAATCCTCCCATCATGGCCGAAACGGTGACTAGGTTTTGCGGTGGCACGTCCAGCATCCCATTCACGGTGATGGTGGCGCTCATATTTTTCATTTCTATTTTCCCAAACCGGATGCCTGCTGTTTTATATTGTGCTTCCGTAAATTCTACTACTTCGCTTTCTTCGTGTACAGCTTCTTCTTTTGCACTTTCTGTTTTGCTCCCACAGGCATATGTAAAGAAGCAAAGGAGGACAAATAAAATGGATGAGTTAATTTTTTTCATAATCGTATTTATTGTTGGTTTCCAACGAGAAACTCTATTTGAATGATAGATTGATTATACTGATTTAAAATACTAAGGTAGTTGGTTTGAATACTCAACGCCCTGTTGAGCCCTTGCGAAAATTCTACATACCCGATGTTGCCGCTTTGGTAATTTTTTAAAGCGTTTCTCGCAATAATATCGGCTGTTGGCAATGCCCTGGTTTCGTAATACGACAAACTATTTCTGTATTTTAAATACTGTTGAAAAGCCTGTGCATACTGACCTTGAAGGTTTTTATGATAAAGATCGAAATTGGCCTGCGCTCTGTTGCGGTTGACTTCATTGGCCTGGATCCTGCTTAGCTGAGGCTTTGCCCAAAGCGGAATAGCGACTCCTACTGAAATACCTTGAAAACGTGTATTGGCATTGGAGATAACCGATTCATTACGATAATTGATCGTGCCGTATAAAGATTGATTAAAATATCCTAAGATCAAATCCGGTACCAGCCGGGCTTTTTCAAGATTTTTTTCAGCTTCGGCGATCTTTATCTGTTGTTTAAAATAATGCAAAGCAGGATTGGCACCGACAACCGAAGTGTCGTCTGAAAAATTCAGCGTACGCTTTTCCAATGTATTTCCTTGCGAAGTAATTGCTTCGTTGGAGTTCAGCAGGGTTTGCAATTGATTTTGATAAATTAAAATATCAGCATCGTTTTGGGTTTTCAAGGTGCGTACTTCGTAGAGCTCGCTTTCAGCAGTAGCTTGTTCCAGGATGTTGCCTTCGCCTGTTTTTAAACGTAATTCCGCTGATCGTAGAAAGATGCTGAAGAGGCTGTCTTGCTTTATAAGCAGGAGTTCCCTACTCTTTGAATACTGAAGCGAGTAGTAGGCTGCTTTCACCTGATAGCGCAATTCATTTTCGGTTACCTGTTTATTGTATTCAGCGCCTTTTTCAGCAGCGCTGAAAAACTGTGCCTGCTTGTGCATGGTAGTAGGCAGTGGCAAGGTTTGATTGATCGTGATGTTGTTGTCGTTGTAGTAACTGTTATATTGTCCATACATCAATGTAGCAGTAGTCTTGCCTATATCGGTTGAAGTTTGCTTGAGTTTCCTGGTGTAATCAATCCCATACTGGGCGGATTGTATGCTCTTGTTTTGCTGCAATGCAATCTCCATTGCCTGTTGTAAAGAGAGCTCCTTCGCTGTTTGAGCGTATGAAGTTGCAGGCAATGCAAAGAAGAGCACAGGTAGTAAAAGCAGGGTTGTCTTAGGGATTTTCATGCGGAATTTTTGCTCAAACAAAATATAAAGTACAGGCAATACCAACAAAGTAAGAAGCGTAGCCGAAAGCAATCCCCCGATCACAACGGTGGCAAGTGGTTTTTGTACTTCTGCTCCGGAGCCTTGCGATAGTGCCATTGGTAGAAAACCAAGCGAGGCTACTGTCGCTGTCATCAGCACCGGGCGCAAGCGTGTGGCGGTACCTTTCAGGATAATGTCTTTGAGATCGGTGAGGCCTGCTTTTTTCAAATTGTTAAATTCTCCGATAAGCACAATACCATTCAACACCGCTACGCCAAACAATGCGATGAAACCCACACCCGCGGAAATACTAAAAGGCATTTGTCGTATCCACAGCGCAAACACCCCGCCAATGGCGGAAAGCGGAATAGCCGTAAAGATCAAAATACTTTGACGGATAGAATCGAATGTGAAATATAAGAGAACGAAGATAAGTGCCATAGCAAGCGGCACGGCCACAGAGAGGCGGGCTTTGGCCTCTATCAGGTTTTTGAATTGACCTCCATAGGTCAGGTAATAACCCGGTGGCAAACGCAATTGCTTATCTGCTTTTTGCTTGATCTCTTCCACAATGCTTTCTACATCACGCCCGCGTACGTTGAAGGCTACAGTGATCCTGCGCCTGGTATCATCGCGCTGGATTTGATTCGGCCCAACCCTGAAATTAATATCGGCCACTTGTGCCAATGGGAGCTGGGTACCATTGGAAGTGGTGACAAAAAGATTCCTTACATCTTCTAATCCCTGGCGGTTTTCTTTTTGGAGTCGGATTTCAAGATCAAAACGTTTTTCTCCTTCGTAGATCAATCCCGCGCTTTCTCCTGCGAAGGCTGCGCTTACCATGCGGTTCATCTGTGCAATGTTGAGCCCGTATTCCGCCACTTTATCGCGGTCAAATTTTACCACAATTTGCGGAAGTCCTGTCACCTCTTCCACATACAGATCTTTGGCACCATCGATTGGCTGGATAAGCTTAGCTAGTTTTCGCGCCTGTTGTGTAAGTATGTCAAGGTCTTCGCCGTAGATCTTGATCGCTACGTCTTGTTTGGCGCCTGTCATCAGTTCGTTGAAACGCATCTGAATTGGCTGCTGGAAACTGTAGGTAACACCTGGGATTTCTTCAAGCGCCTCCTGCATTTTGTTGGCCAGTTCATCACGATTGTCGGCAGCTGTCCACCCTTCTTTCTCTTTAAGAATAACCATAAGATCGCAGGCCTCAATAGGCATAGGGTCTGTAGGAATTTCACTTGAACCGATCTTTCCGATCACTTCTTTTACTTCATGAGGAAATTTCTTAAGAAGGATATCCCCTGATTTAAGTGCAGCATCAATCGTCTGTGTCATGGAGCTACCAGTAAGTACGCGCGTTTCTACAGCAAAATCGCCTTCGTCGAGTGTAGGAATAAATTCTCCACCCATATTCATAAAAACTATAAGGCTGATTAATAATAAAGCTATAGAACTAAGAACTATCAATGCTTTTTGCCTTAATGCAAAATGAATAACAGGTGTATACATCCGCTGGAAGAAATCCATCATTTGATCAGAGATCGTACGCTTGTGTGTTGTGGCCTTGCTGAGACATAAGGCCGACATCATTGGCACATAGGTAAGCGAAAGTATGAAAGCTCCAAGGATGGCAAAAGAAACCGTTTCCGCCATTGGTTTGAACATCTTGCCTTCGATGCCTACTAACGCCAAGATTGGCAGGTAAACGATCAGGATGATGATCTCTCCAAATGCAGCCGAGCTCCGGATCTTCGAAGCGGATTCGAATACTTCATCGTCCATTTCTTGCTGAACCAGCCGATGCGAATATTTTTTATCTGCAATATGATGCAGCGTAGCTTCTACAATGATCACAGCGCCATCTACGATAAGACCAAAGTCAATTGCGCCGAGTGACATTAGATTTCCTGATACTTCAAATAAATTCATCATTGCCAGCGCAAATAACATAGCCAGCGGGATCACTGAAGCCACAACTAATCCGGCGCGCAGGTTGCCAAGGAAAAGCACCAGCACAAAGATTACGATCAATGCACCTTCGATCAGGTTTTTGGATACGGTGTGAATGGCACGGTCTACAAGATTTGTACGATCGAGGAAAGCTTCGATCTGAATTCCTTCCGGAAGATTTTTTTTGATCTGCTCGATGCGCTCTTTTACGTTGCCGATCACTTCGTTGGAATTTTCTCCTTTTAGCATCAACACAATGCCTCCTACCACTTCGCCTTGTTGATGCAGCTCATTTTGCGTCATAGCGCCGTAGCGAATCGCTTGTCCAAATTGAACCGTGGCTACATCGCCGATCAATACAGGGGAGCCATTAGAAGTATTCCTGATCACGATCTTTTTTAGATCGTCGAGGTTAGTCACCAGGCCTTCGGTGCGGATAAACCAAGCATTTGGTTTTTTATCGATATAAGCACCGCCTGTATTTTGATTGTTTGTCTCCAGCGCTGTAAAAACTTCAGACAGCGTGAGGTTCATGCTCCGCAGTTTATCAGGTTGTATGGCGATTTCGTATTGTTTTACAAAACCACCAAAGCTGCTGATATCGGCTACGCCTTTGGTGCCAAGCAATTGTCTTCGTACAATCCAATCCTGGATGGTACGGAGATCCATAGGAGAGTATTTGTTCTCGTATCCTTTTTTCGCGCAAAGTACATATTGATAAATTTCGCCAAGACCGGTGGTAACAGGTGCTAAATATGGTACGCCTAAGCCTTGCGGAATTTCTCCGGTGGCAAGTTTCAAACGTTCGTCTACTTGCTGTCTTGCCCAGTAGATATCGGTTTCATCGGTGAAGACCACGGTAACCACTGAAAGACCAAAGCGAGAGATGGAGCGCACTTCCACCAGGCCCGGGATATTGGCCATGTTCATTTCTACCGGAAAGGTAATGAGCCTTTCTACTTCCTGCGCTGCCAGCGAAGGACTATTAGTGATGATCTGAACCTGGTTATTGGTAATATCAGGCACTGCATCGATCGGAAGCTTTGTAGCCGACCAACTGCCCCAGAGGATCAAGGCTACAGTGAAAAGCCCGATCACCAATTTATTTTTTATGGAAAACAGAATTATTTTATCCAACATGGTAAATACAAATTGAGTAATTGATAATTATGTCATGATTCTTCCGTAAAGGAAAATCATGACAAATAAATAAAGTCAATAAATGAAAATTAGCTCAATTTAGGCGGTTGCCAGAAAGAATAAAAATAAGAAGAGATAAAGTCGAAAGAATAATGAGAAGAAGAAGGAGAGGAAGTCTGGACAGTGTGAAGCGTAACGGAAAAAACAGGAGTAGAAAGTACGATCCCGCCGATACCGCAGCAGGAACAGGAGCAGAAAGGCGTACATGAATCCTGTTCGTGATCACTATGATTATCGCTTAATCCTGTGGATGGTTGTGCTTGCTCATGATCATCCGAACAAGGTACTGTGGAAAGTACCAGAATGAAAAGAGAAAGGACGAACGCAAACAGACGCATAAACAAATATAATAATTCTCTTTGTTTATGCAATATTAAAGACGTGGATACCAGATGCCGGATAATTATCTACAGTTATTTATCTGGGAGCCGGCATCCTGTATCTGGCATTTAAATACATTAGAATTTCTTAATAAAGCAGATTTTTAAGAATCAGTTTATGCGTTTTTACGTATAGTAGAAGAAAAAATTGATCCTCCTCGGTATATTCGTATAAAGAAGTATATTTGTATTACGAGGTTATTTTGAAGTAAGGGTAAATAAAAAGTTAAAATGAATCTTCGCTACAAGCCAGACAGGCACTTTAAGCTTAATATGCACGGAGCTTTTGGTTACGGAATAATTAACTGGTTTACTGTACTTTATAATAATAAATTCAAGATCCAATTTTCAGCCATCCCCAAGGTATTATGGATCACCATGGCGATTCTTTCCACACATGTTTTCCGGTTGTTCGAAAAACTTCGCTACACAAGAGCCGTAAAAAAGGTAAAGATCAAAGAGCCGATTTTCATTGTAGGATATCCAAGAAGCGGTACTACTTTTCTTCATTACCTGATGAGCAAAGACGAGCGTTTTTCTTACGGAGCTACCTACCAGGTATTGATGCCTAATATTTTTCTCAGTCTCGGCAGTTCGATCGTAAAGATCATGAAAAATTTTCTTCCGAAAACAAGGTTGATCGATAATATGAAAATGGGATCTAATCTTCCGAAAGAAGAAGAGTTCGCCATTTCAGCCATGTCTGATGCTTCTATAGTAAACGGGTTTTATTTTCCTCAAAATCTCTGGACCTACCTTCGTCGCTACGTAATGTTTGAAGACGACGAGAAGTATGCGCGTGAATGGAAAAAGAAAATGTATTTCTTTTTGCAAAAGCTGAATTATAAAAGTCCTGAAAAACAACTTCTATTAAAAAGCCCTTTCAATACAGCCCGCATTCAGCAGATCCTGGAAATGTTTCCGGATGCAAAGTTTATTCATATTCACCGCAATCCTTACGAAGTTTATTATTCTAATGAAAAGCTTTACGAAACATTAATGCCGCTCTTTGCCTTTCATGAAGTAGACAATCGTTTTATGGAAGAATTTATTTTCGATTCGTATAAACAAGTATATGGAAAATATATAGATAGCCTTTCGCTGATCCCTGAGGGGAGACTTACCACTATTTCCTACGAAGATCTTGTAAACGATCCGATCTCCTTGCTTAGAAAGGTTTACAAAGATCTTGACATTGATGATTTTGAATCAGCCAGTCCGCAGATCGAATTTGAGTTGAGCTCTTATAAAGATTATAAAACCAACGAACACTACATGACAGAAGAAGTAAAGAAACGCATCCGCCAGGAATGGGCCGCTTACTTCGAAGAGTTTGGCTATGTATCAACGCCAAAGGTGAAACTCAGTCCATCGTTAAAAGCCGTATAAAGGAATATCCTGCAAGCAGGAAAAAAACTACGGCGATTCCTTTGTTAAATAATTCAATCCTGAATTGAAATAAGCGCGATACCTTTCGCGCAAGTAATGAATACGTGAGTAGTAAAGTAAAGGAGCCTACAGGAATTCCGGCTACGAGCGCCCATTCGTAAGGACTGTTTTCCACTACCCAATTGTTGGAATAAAAATAGCTGAAATAGAAGACCCAGAAAGGAATCGCGAGAGGATTTAGAAAACCGATTAGTAAGCCGTATAGAAAATTAGCACGATAATTTTTTTCAGGCTGTTCTTCTACTTTCTTTTTATTGAAAAAATAATAAACAGCCAAAGAAAGAAAAACCGGAACCACGATCATGTTCAGATATTTTTCATTGAGAGCATTTTGAGCAATAAGGTCGGAAATTTTTAGAGAGACATAACCATATATACACTCCATGATCACTTCGCCCAAGGCAAATAGCAGTGCGGCCTTCAGCCCTTTACTTAAAGAAATTTGAATGGTGATTAGATTGCCGGAAGCAGGCATTACAGAGCCTATATAACTAAAAGCGGCGGCGATGAAAAAATAAATTATGTAGTCGGGCATTTTTCTGAACCAGGATTTTCAGGATTAAAAGATTTGCAGAATATTCCTTTGTTATCCAGGAGAGTCTGTCTCTATTTTACCAGAACAAGCTCTCCTGACAACTAAGTTCAATGTTGTTTATTTAACCAGAGAAATCATTGTCCGGAATGAATTACGCCTCTGCCACTTCCTTCTCTTTGTCCGTTTCTGCTATAAGATCTTTCTCAATGCGCAGGTGATCGATGATGAATTGCTGTCTTTCCATGGTGTTTTTTCCCATGTAGTAATTCAGAAGCTTCACGATAGAAGAATCATTGTGCAGGATCACCGGCTGTAGCTTGATATTTTCACCGATGAAAAGACCGAATTCATCCGGGGAGATTTCTCCCAATCCTTTGAAACGTGTGATCTCCGGCTTTCCGCCAAGGCGTGCGATAGCCTTCTGCTTGGCTTCTTCGCTGTAGCAGTAGAATGTTTCTTTTTTATTTCGTACTCTGAAAAGCGGAGTCTCTAAAATATACACATGGCCATTTCTTACCAAGTCCGGAAAGAATTGAAGGAAGAAGGTCAGCATCAGCAGGCGGATGTGCATTCCATCTACGTCGGCATCAGTAGCGATCACTACGCGGTTGTAGCGTAGTCCTTCGAGTCCATCTTCGATATTCAGTGCGTGTTGCAGAAGATTGAACTCTTCGTTTTCATACACGATCTTTTTTGTAAGGCCGAAACAATTGAGCGGCTTACCGCGCAGACTGAATACAGCTTGTGTTTCTACACTTCTTGATTTAGTGATCGAGCCACTTGCGGAATCTCCTTCGGTGATGAAAAGTGTAGTTTCGTATCTTTTCTCATTTTTCCCTTCATCAAGGTGGAAGCGGCAGTCACGAAGTTTCTTGTTGTGTAGGTTTGCCTTTTTCGCGCGTTCGTTGGCAAGTTTTTTAATTCCGGCGATATCTTTTCGCTCTCTTTCCGATTGAAGAATTCTTTTCAGAAGCGCATCGGCTACGGAAGGATTTTTATGAAGATAATTGTCTAATTCTTTTTTGATGAAATCGTTTACAAAGTTACGTACCGTAGGCGCATCAGGACCAATATTGATAGAGCCTAGTTTGGTTTTTGTCTGCGATTCAAATACCGGCTCCTGCACGCGAATAGCAATTGCAGCCACGATCGACGAACGAACGTCAGAAGCATCGAAATCTTTTTTGTAAAACTCGCGTACTGTTTTTACCACCGCTTCGCGGAAAGCTGCCAGGTGTGTACCGCCCTGTGTAGTATTCTGCCCGTTTACGAAAGAATAATATTCCTCTCCATATTGATCACCGTGCGTCATGGCAAGTTCAATATCGTTTCCTTTCAGGTGAATGATCGGATAGCGCGCCGTTTCAGGATCTATTTTTTTACTAAGCAGATCGTACAATCCTTTTTCGGAAAAATATTTATTTCCGTTGTAGTTGATTATAAGTCCTGCATTGAGATAAGTATAGTTTTGAATAAGTTCTTCCAGGTATTCGGGGATATAGCGGAAGTTTTTGAAGATCGTATTGTCCGGAACGAAGCAGGTGTAGGTTCCGTTCTTTTCCTCGATAGCTTGTTCGCGGTGGTCTTTAGAGAGGTTGCCTTTTTCGAATTCGGCAATTTTAGTTCTGCCTTCGCGAATAGATTGTACTTTGAAATAAGAAGAAAGAGCGTTCACTGCTTTTGTACCGACACCGTTTAGACCAACCGATTTTTGGAAAGCGCCGGAATCGTATTTACCTCCCGTATTGATTTTAGAAACGCAGTCGATCACTTTTCCTAAAGGGATTCCGCGGCCATAGTCGCGTACTTCCACTTTCTGATCAGAAAGTTTGATCTCGATGAGTTTACCATAACCCATCATATGTTCGTCAATACTATTGTCGATGATCTCTTTCACGAGGATGTAAATACCGTCGTCCTGCGCGGAGCCATCACCGAGCTTCCCGATATACATACCTGGACGTAAACGAATATGTTCTTTCCAGTCGAGCGACTTGATACTGTCTTCGGTATATTCTACTTTCTTTTCTGCCATTGACCTAAATACTAAATTGTCCTCTAAATTAACAAAATTACAAAGCTTTAAGAAAGCCGATTTATCCACAGACATTATTTTATTGAGGGAGCCAAAATAAAATCGGTATTTTTGCTTTATAGAGGAAAGATGCGGAAAATGATCGTCATTGCGAGGAAATGTTGCGTAGCAATGTTGACGAAGCAATCTTTTAGCTATGAAGCTTGAGCCCGTTTATTTTACGATTGGTTTCATATTGACAACGGTTGCATAGCAACGGATTGCTTCGTCAGTCGGCCTTATGGCCGTCTTCCTCGCAATGACGGTTTAACCTAGCATCCCGTATTTCTAAACGACATAATCATTTATGAAAAAGATTTGGATATTTTTAATACTACTGTCAACAGGTTTTGCGGCTTCCGCCCAGGTAGAACTATTACCTTCACCTTCTGAGCAGGAGAAAGCGGAATTGCGTAAGCTTACCGATTCCTATCTGACTTTTGTCAATAAAATGTCAGTACCTGGTGATCCTGAAGGGAAAAAAGCTTCTACGATCAAATTCATGAAAGAAGTGTTGGCCAAAGGCGATGTGTTTACGATCAATGATATTGATACAACGGGTAAAACGGAAAATATAAAATTCCTTGTTTATATGAACCGTCTTGCTCCTTTTAAAGGCGGTACGCTCAAACATAGTATTGATAAAGCTTCAGTAACGTATGAAAAAATGAGATACGATCAATGGAGAAGATTTTATTATGCTGAAATAAAAGCTACTAAAAAACTTTCCTGGATTGAAACGAAAAAAGTAGCTGATTCTTTGCAGCGTGATACTGTTACCAAAGAAGTCTCTGTTTCTATTTTTGTGAAATTTGAAAAAGAGAATGGCCTCTCCAAAAATTTCCGTCTATGGTCAATTACTGAACCAGGAAAGATGCCGGCATTACCGCCGTTGGAGCCGCTACAGAAGTGGTGGCTGGGGCTAGACGATGAATGGAAAACTTTACTTAACAAGACGCGTAAGATGGACGCTTATCCAAGGGAATCGGACCTGGAAAGACTTACTTATCAGTCAGAATTGAATTTTGAAAAAGCAGTATTCAAAACCTACGAACCGCTCTCAGCCTTTACCAACGTGCGTAAGCTGATCATTTCAGAATCCAATATTAATAGCTTTGAGCCGATCTCTAAAATGAAATCGTTGACCTATCTTGATATTTCAAAGTCACAGATTAAAAATATTAAAGGAGTAGAAAAGCTGACAAAATTGGAAGAATTCTATTGCGTAGGCAATCAACTCACCTCGATCGCTTCGGTGGCCACGGTGGTGAGTTTGGTAAAATTCAATTGCGCAGAAAATGATCTTGACAGTATCGATGCGGTGAAAGAGCTGGTAAACCTAAAAGAGCTGAATATTTCACTCAATATAAAAGTGAAAAATATTGATGCGGTGAGAAACCTTGTCAATATGGAAAAATTATCTTTCCGTAAAATCGAGATCAAAGACTTGACACCAGTACAACAGATGAAAAACCTGGTGTATCTGGATTGCTTCAATACCGGTATCACTAGCCTGGAGCCGATTCGCAACCTGCAAAAAATTTTCCACCTGGATTTGTCTAACAATAAAGTTACCACGCTGGATCCAATTCGAAATTATCGTTATGTAGTAAATCTTTATCTGAATTATTCCAGTGTTTCGGATCTGTCGGTAGTAGATAATTTTTATTTGCTGCGCGAACTACAGATCTCCGGCTGCCCTCAGATCACCACGCTTGGAGGGGTGCATAAGTTGGAAAATCTAGTTGTACTGAAATGTTATTACACTAAAATAGGGAAGGATGAGATCCAACGATTTAAAAAGAACCATCCTAATTGTGCGATCACTTATTATTAAAAAGATGCAGAATGCTAGATCTGGCATCTGTATCAATAATATTTATGGAAGAAAATAATACACTCTATGATCGTCTCGGTGACGAAAATCTGAAACTGTTGGTGCAGAATTTTTACGATCTTGTTTTTGAAGACGAACAGATCAAGCATTTGTTTAAGAATGACAAATCGGAGATCATGGAAAAGCAATATATGTTTCTCTCCCAGTTCCTAGGCGGGCCACAGCGGTATTCGGAAAAATTCGGACATCCAAGAATGAGAGCCAGACACCTGCCTCACCGTATTACACAAGACGATGCCGTAGCCTGGCTGAAATGCATGCATACTGCCATTGATAAATTACCAATTACAGATGAAATGAAAACGGAGTTGTTTGAACGGTTTCCGCAGACGGCGATGTTTATGGTGAATACGGATGCCTGAACCTTGATTTTCAGGATTAGTAGAGTTACTTGATTTTGATTAACTGGATTTGCGAATTTGAAAATTTGGTGATCTGTAAAAATTTTGTCATTCAGGAAGAACCTTGTGCAGATTCTGCACTAATGTTTAATAGTTTCTTTTTCTTGGGTTTCTACTAGTGCATTGTAAAGTGAAGAACCGGAATTTCTAACCACAGGGTTCCTCCTGAATGACAACGACGAATAAATTCTGGAAATAAAAATCAAGTAAATCTACTAATCCTGAAAATCAAGGTTCAGACAAAATTATTTCAATCTTTCCTCAATCTTTAGCACCAACAACTCTCTCAGCGGTTCGATCTTGATTCTTTCCAGTACATCATTCGCAAAAGCATGTAACAGCAATTTTTGCGCCGCTGCTTCGCCGATACCTCTGGAGCGCAGGTAGAATAAGGATTCCCGGTCTAGCTGCCCGGTAGTAGCGCCGTGTGAGCATTTTACATCGTCGGCGTAAATTTCAAGCTGAGGTTTGGTGTTTACCGTTGATTCTTTGGAAAGAAGGATATTTTTATTGGATTGGAATGCGTTCGTTTTTTGCGCGTCTGGCTTTACAAAGATCTTCCCGTTGAATACGCCCGTAGAACGCTCATCCATGATACCTTTATAAAGTTCGTTGCTGTAGCAATTCGCTTTCGCGTGATCGGCGATGGTGTGGTTGTCTACATGTTGATCGCCTTTAAGCATATAAAGACCGTTCAGATGCGCTTCGCAATATTCAGCATCAAGCGTAATGTTCAGATTGTTTCGGGTGATCGCTCCGCCAATGGAGATGGTAGTGGCAGAAGAGAAACTTTTCGCTTCGTGCAGGATCTCGGTGGAACCTACGTGGTAGCTATTTTCAGTATCATCCTGGATCTTGTAGTAGTCAAGATTAGCATCTTGTTTCAGAATTACTTCTGTGACGATATTTGTAAAAGCGGTATTTGTGCCGAATGTATGGAAGGTTTCGATCACACCTGCTTGTGCATTTTCTTCCAGCAAGATCAGGTTTCTTGGTTGTGCCAATACATTGCCCTGTCGGCTGTCGGTGAAGTTGTAAAGGATCACCGGATATTTCAGCGCTTTGTTTTTCTTTACTTGTACGAATAAACCGTTTTCTGCAAAGGCAGTATTAAGTAAAGAAAGTCCGTCGCCAGAGGAGTAAGTTTTTCTTGCGAAATATTTTTCTGTAAGAGTCTTGTCAGCGTTTTTGATCTCCAATATTTCCAACTCAGCAGTGGGAGAGAGGATGGTAGAAAGTTCTTTGGAGTAAATTCCATTTACAAAGATCAATGCATTGGCTTCGACCGGGTAAAGAAATTTTTCGATGTCTTGTTTGCTAAGTGTAGCGCCAGGAGCAGGGTTTAGCTCTTCTTTCAGCAGTACAGAAAGATTAGTGTATTTCCATTCTTCATTTTTAACGGAAGGGAAACCTGTTTTTTCAAAGTTCTGAAAAGCTTCTTTTTGTTTGGCTGCTAATACCGGACCAGCTGCATTTCTTTTGCTCTCCGATCTTTTAAATTCTTCCTGCAAAACAGCTGTAAGGTTTGTATCGATGGTAGTGTTTTTCATTTTTTTAGAGATCTATTCTCTACTTGTAATTTTATCAGGGTTTTGTTTGGTATGGAATATATCTAAGATTTTTATTTTCAAATGCTGAATATTCAATCTTCAGACTCATTCTTTTTTTTCTTGAAATAATATTTTACTTCTTCCTCATTAAAGACATTGCCCTCTTCAAATTGCTTTTCAGAAATCTCATATCTTGCAATAAACTCTTCATATGTGAAAGGCTTTAGAGCTTCTCTTTTTTCCGACGCTTTAAGTATATTAATGTATTGCAATATTTTTTTTAAATAACTATCCGGGAGATCTTTCAACTCCTCGGTCAGTAATTTTATTTGAAGTGCATCCATAATATACTTTGTCTTATACTGCTAAATTTTCAGCTTTAATCCAATCGTATCCTTTCTCTTCCAGTTCCAGTGCCAACTCTTTGGTACCGGTCTTCACGATTTTACCATTATAAAGCACGTGTACAAAATCAGGAACGATATAATCCAGCAAACGCTGATAGTGCGTTACCACGATCACTGCATTGTCTTTTGATTTCAGTTTGTTTACGCCGTTCGCTACAATTCTCAGCGCGTCGATGTCAAGTCCTGAGTCGGTCTCGTCGAGGATCGCTAGTTTTGGCTCCAGCATGGCCATTTGAAAGATCTCGTTTCTTTTTTTCTCACCTCCTGAAAAGCCTTCGTTGAGCGAGCGTTTCAATAAAGATTGATCGATCTCTACCAATTGCATTTTTTCTTTCATCAAACGAAGGAAGGCAGGGGCATCTAGCGGCTCAAGGCCTCTGTGCTTGCGTACTTCGTTGACAGCACTTTTCATGAAGTTTATCGTGCTTACGCCTGGAATTTCTACCGGATATTGAAATGCAAGGAATACTCCTTCGCGTGCTCTTTCTTCCGGACTCATTTCCAGTAAGTTTTTTCCAAGCAGTTCTACGGAACCTCCGGTTACTTCGTAATCTTCACGTCCTGCCAGTACAGAAGCTAGTGTGCTTTTTCCTGCTCCGTTCGGACCCATGATTGCGTGTACTTCTCCGGCTTTTACTTCGAGGTTCAATCCTTTCAGAATTTGTTTTCCGCCTTCTATTTGTGCTTGTAAATTTTTAATCGTTAGCATCTCTTTCTTTTATTAATTAATGCACTGTCGGTGCAACTATTCAAAATTACTTGTTTTGGGAGGAGGAGTATTCTTAAACTGCACGCCGGTGGAAATGCTTCCTTTCCGGTCTTGTTTGGTATACAGCTCCTGTGCTGTTTCCTGTGGTACGATCTGTAGTTCGGAGTAAGTGGTCTTGTTGGTGATCAGTGGAAATCCCGCTACCCTTGCGGTATTTGAACATTGCACACAAGATTTACTGTTTGGTAGGATTTTCAATCGTTGCTCCGGAATTTCTTTTCCGCAGGAAATACAGAGTTTCATTATCCTACGCTTCCTTCCAGACTTACGGCCAATAGCTTTTGTGCTTCCACGGCAAACTCCATCGGAAGTTGGTTCAGCACTTCTTTGGCATAGCCATTCACGATCAATGCTACGGCTTGTTCTGTATCCAAACCTCTTTGATTGCAATAGAAGATCTGGTCTTCACCAATTTTGGAAGTAGTAGCTTCGTGCTCTACAGTAGAGTTGTTGTTTTCTACTTCAATGTATGGGAATGTATGAGCGCCGCATTTGTCGCCCATCAGGAGTGAATCGCATTGAGAATAGTTGCGTGCATTTTCGGCGCGCTTCATGATCTTTACCAATCCTCTGTAGGAGTTCTGAGATTTACCGGCAGAAATACCTTTTGATACGATCCGGCTTTTGGTGTTCTTACCAATGTGGATCATCTTCGTACCGGTATCGGCTTGTTGCATGTTGTTGGTTACAGCCACAGAATAGAATTCCCCGATAGAGTCATCGCCTTTCAGGATCACGCTCGGATATTTCCAGGTGATGGCAGAACCTGTCTCTACTTGTGTCCAGGAGATCTTGGATTTTGCACCCATACAGATCCCGCGTTTGGTTACGAAGTTGTAGATACCGCCTTTACCTTCTTTGTCGCCAGGATACCAGTTTTGTACCGTAGAATATTTTATTTCTGCGCTTCCCATTGCCACAAGCTCCACCACCGCTGCGTGCAGTTGATTCTCGTCGCGCTGGGGAGCCGTACATCCTTCCAGGTAACTTACATAGCTGCTTTCATCGGCTACGATCAATGTTCTTTCGAATTGCCCTGTGCCGGCAGCGTTGATGCGGAAGTAGGTGGAAAGTTCCATCGGGCAGCGTACGCCTTTTGGAATATAACAGAAAGATCCGTCGCTGAATACGGCGGAATTTAGAGCGGCGAAGTAATTGTCGTTTTGAGGCACTACAGAGCCCAGGTATTTTTTTATCAGTTCAGGATGTTCCTGCACTGCTTCGCTCAGGGAGCAGAAGATGATGCCTAGTTCGGCAAGTTTGTCTTTGAAAGTAGTTTTGATAGAAACGCTGTCGATCACCGCATCTACGGCTACACCGGTCAATCGTTTTTGTTCGTCGAGCGAGATACCTAGTTTTTCGAACGTAGCTCTTAGTTCAGGATCTACTTCATCGAGGCTGTTTAATTGTTTTACCTGCTTAGGAGCAGAATAATAGATAATGTCCTGGAAATTGATCTTAGGGTAATGAACATTGGCCCAGGTAGGCTCGCTCATCGTTTGCCAAAGGCGGAAAGCTTTTAATCTCCATTCCAGCAACCATTCAGGCTCTTCCTTTTTCGCGGAAATGAAACGTACAATGTCTTCACTCAGTCCTTTAGGGGCTGATTCATTTTCAATCTTCGTCTCAAATCCATACTTGTATTCGGATGAGGTGATTTCTTCCAGAACTTTCAGGTTTTCACTCATGCTTTATATTTTTGGACTTTACTGTTTGGAATTAGTCCAAGTTGTAAGTACAAAAATATAACATTTTCCGGTAATATTCGTTCACCGGTACTTAAAATTTCTAAGAAATGACAGAAAACCTTATTTTTTTCCGATAAACTTCATTAAGAGTTGTTCAAAGGGGAATAGGATTATTGCAATACCCACTTTTACCAGGAAGTCTACGACAGGGGAAATATTAATATTAATCATGTTTTCGGCCACAGTACTCATGAATTCCACGGTAATCACCAGAGTAAGGAAGGTCAATAACTTACGGATGATTTGGTTACTATAATTGGTTCGATTGAGCCGGAACGACAAGATCCATAAGGAGCCGAAGACGATCATTTCAATCAGGTAGAACCACCATGTTTGCCAGTAAGGTGGTTTGATCTTAAAGTTGAGCGCTTCTTTTTCAGTGATCTGGCCCAGCGCATTGCGCGAACGGATCAGGATCTTGTATTTTCCGCTGGCCAGGTAATTCAGTATGATGGTATTATTAGTACTCCAGGCCGACCAATGGTCGTTGAGCCCGACAATTTTATACTGATACTCCAACGCATTCTGATCATAATAATCGGCAGAGATAATATCCATGTGCAAATTACTTTCTGTTTGCTGCACAGAGAAATTAGAGATCGAAAGATATTCTCCCCGTCCGTTTTTCACATCGTTTACAAAGACTTTGGGTTGGGAAAGAATATTATAATTCTTTCGCAGGGAAAGATTGTACAGCTTGTTATCGGAAGTGATCACCCACACAGCGCTGCTCTTTTCATCGAGGATCATTTCATCGACGTTTTTGAAGAGCGAGAGGTAAACAAAATTTTCATTGTTCTTCACCTTGTCTGATAAATATTGCCAGAATTTATTTTTCAGGATCCAAAGTATATCGCTTTGCGAATTCAGGATACGATCGGAGTGCTTGAATTTGTTTTCTGTAATCGTATCACGGATCAGCTTATTGGAATTGTAATCGAAATAATAATAAGTAGAAGAAAGCGAGAAATAGATCTGGTTGTTCAGATTTGTAATAAAGATATCATCCGAATAAGGATTTTTTATTTCCTGTTCGTAAATGTCTTGTATGTTAGAACTATCATCGATTGTAAAGCGATACACCTGGTCAATGCCGCTCAACCATAGATTTTTTTTCTTGTCTTCTGCGATATAGGTGATCGGTTGCTTGATGAAACCGAACAATTCGATCTTATTCCATTTGTCGTTGCTAAAGCCAAAGGTGAGTACTTCGCCATGAGAAGTACTGGCGAAAATTTTATTGGAAAATTTGGAAGCATAGAGATAACGAATGTTATCTTCACAAAGCCTTGTAGCCGTAAGACCGTTTATATCATAGATCCCGGAGTTGGTAGCGGCGAGCAATCTTCCGTTGATAATTGTTAGTTGCAGACATTTCAAATCACCCACCGCTACTTTTTTGAAACTGTGTTTGATCGACTCCAATACATATTTTTTGGATTGACTTTCGGAAGGTCTGTATTTGGTGACGTATATTTTTTTAAAAAAATAATTCTTAGCTTTTTTATCACCCGCTCTTTTCTCAGTTGTTTTAGCACTGGTTTCGGAAGTGTCCGATTTGTTTTTCTTTTTAAAGAAATCTCGGATTTTAAAACGTTCCTTTTTAGCGGGCGCAGTAGCTTTGGTCTCTTTGTCGGTAGCAGTAGTTTTGGTTGGCGGGTTATTTTTGTTGGAGGGAGGTTTAGTGGCAGCAGCTTTTTTCTGCACCTTCACCGTTTTTACGGTAGTGACTTTTTTATTTTCTTTTTTTATTTCAGGGATCTCTTTGTAAAGCTTGGTTTCATCCAACATGAAGATCCCTTCGTTTGTGCCTACATATAATTTTCCGTTAAATGTAATAGCAGTTTCAAGGTGTCCTTCAAGCCCCAGGTAGTTGGAATAGCAGCGGTAAGGAAGATTGTAATCCAGTCTGGTGACGCCGAATTCATGTGCGATCCATACGCCTCCTGAAATATCTTTTCCAATCGCGTAGACTTCGTTGTCGGGCAAACCGGAGTAATAGTTGATGATAGATTTTGTTTCGCCGGTAACAATATTTACTACCAGGCAACCACCTTTAGTTGTGGCGATCACTACGGTTCTATCGTCCATGGCTACGGCGTCCAGTAGTTCGCAGTGCTCGATATAGGCAGCGTCTTTTAATTTTATTTCTGTAAAATAATTTCCCGAAAGGGTATACAGCTTATTATCGATCGTACCGACTACGTTGGTGGTTTTGCTTAATTGTGTAGAAAAAATAATATCGGCAGGAGGTATGTTGCCAAAATATTGTTCGTTGAATTTTTTGATCGCCAGCTTTGAGATCGTATGATTATCGTAGCAGGCATAAATATTTTTATTGTAAGAGAAAAAGTTTACTACATGGTCTTTGTAGGAGTGAAGCACTTTTTGTTCTCTTTTTGAAAATTCAAACAGCACATCTTCACCAAGGAAATAAACGAAATTTTCAAACACCTCGATCTTTGCGATGTTTTTGGCAAAAACATCGCCTCTGGAAAGAGAGATATATATTTCGCGACCGGTAGCGTCTGTTCTGATATAACCATAATCGTTGATACAACCCACATAAATAAGGTCGGTGATAGGATCGTATTTTACAGAAAGTACAGTACCTGGAGTAGGAGTGATCGACCAGAAAGTGCCATCGAAGCGAAGTACGCCCTGGCGGTTGGCAATATGCATTCTGCCTTGCCCGTCCTGTGTGATGGCATAATTATCATTGTCAATATTGGGAAGCTCAATGTTAAAATGTTTTAGATAGTAATCCCCCGACTGTGCTAGCGAGTTTTGTACGATGAGAAATAGTAATACCAGAAAAAAAAGGGAGAGAATCCTTTTATACATAATCCAACACTTAATTTGAGTCGTAAATTTAATTAAAAAAGGTTTAGAAGCATGTGGTGTGTTTTACGGATTTATTAAATAGTTTGTTTAAATGCCTGATACCAGACATTACTATCCGGTATCAGGCATCTGGTATCTTATTTTGCATATTAGTCATTGAGCTTAATATTCCGGTTCAGCGATTCTTCCAGTGAAATGATCGTTTCGGTTCTATTGATTCCGGTCACTTTCTGGATCTTATCATGTAAAACTTCGCGCAGGTGTTGGGTATCGCGGCAGATGATCTTGACAAACATACTATAGTTTCCTGTAGTGTAATGGACGTTTACGACTTCCGGAATTTGTAACAATTCATGGGCAGCCTGATCGTAAAACGAGCTTTTTTCCAGATAAATCCCCAAAAAGGCGGTAATATCATAGCCAAGCTTGGAATAATCAATTACCAGGGAAGAGCCTTTTACTATTCCCATTTCCTGCAATTTTTTCATGCGCACATGTACAGTACCTCCGGATACATTAATTTTTTTGGCAATCTCAGTATAAGGAGTGCCTGCATCTTCCATTAGTTGCGAAAGGATCTGGTAATCTATTTTATCAATCTCTAAATTTTTGTCCATATTTTCATTGTAAATTACAAATTTTGTAATTATTATATTAATTTATTAACAATATTTCAAGTTAAAAAATATTTTGATAAAAATTTTGCAATAGAACATTAGATTTATTAGCTTTGCATCAATAAGTTTTATTTAAAACAAGAATTATCCTAAAAAAGTAATTGTTTGGTTTTAAAAAATGATTTAAATCCGGGTTCAGGGTTAAAATTTGAATCAAGTTCTTAAAGAAATGTTTAGTTTTTTATAATTAAGGTTAAAAATAGGACCTAAAATTAGAAAAAAGTTTTTCTTTATGAAATAAAACCTGTTTTAATTATCAGTAAAGAAATCTGATGGTAAAACGAATCGTTCTTTAGAATAAATAGTAGATGTGTTTATATACCCTGTAGGGTGACGAAACTGGCAGCCGTGCCCTCCTGTCTCGGGGGTGGGGAGTTCGGGATAAACGCAGGATAATGGGTTGACCACAATTGATTTATTTGTCCTGTAGCTAACCGCCCTATGGTAGTTCGACTCTACCCCCTACAGCATTACAGTCCTGAGCAACAGTAAGAGTATTGAGATCTCAATATTCTTGCTGTTGCTCTTGCTTTTTCAGGCTTTGAATGAATGATCGACACTGTAAAAGATAAAAAAAAAGACCCGCAAAATTCTGCAGGCCCTTTCAATTCATAAGTTTGATAAAATTTATTTTACACGCTCCACATACTCACCAGTACGTGTATCGATTTTGATCTTTTCTCCGATGTTCACAAAAAGAGGCACTCTGATCTCTGCGCCTGTTTCTAAGGTGGCAGGCTTCAATGTTTTGGTAGCAGTATCGCCTTTTACGCCTGGCTCGGTGTAGGTCACTTCCAGTTCTACCATGTTTGGTGCTTCTGCATAAATTGCCGTTTCACCGTCAAAAGAGATTTTCATTACCATTCCTTCTTTCAGGAATTTTACGTTTTCTCCTACAGTTTCTTCAGGAATATAAGTCTGGTCAAAAGTTTCATTGTCCATACAAACAAGGTTGCTGCCATCTCTATACAGGTACTGCTGCTCTTTCACTTCCACACGAACTATTTCTACTTGTTCGTCAGGTCTGTAGCGCTCTTCAATTAGTTTGCCTGTTTTCATGTTACGCATTTTTACCTGGTAAAATGCTCTCAGGTTACCTGGAGTACGGTGTTGGTATTCCAGTACTACTACGATATCGTTGTTATAGCGTAAAAATGTACCGTTTGAAATGTCTGATATTTTGGCCATGCTATGATTTTTTGCGGGCAAATTTAGTAACCCGGTACTGGATTACAATATATTTTTGACGAAAATATTTTATATTGCGTATCTAATTCAGCTCATAAGCGTTAAATTCTCTGTAAAAACTGTAATCCTATGAAGAACTTCAAAAGTAAATTCATGTTTTGTTTTATGGTCACCTTTGCCCTTTCCTGCGGGCATAGCAATTCGCTGAAACAAACAGAATTTTATGTAAGAGGCAATTGTGGAATGTGTGAAGAACGGATTGAAAAAACAGTATCCGACCTGGATGGTGTGGTAAAAGCCGATTGGAACGTAGAAACTAAAAACCTCGCTGTTTCGTACGATTCTACTAAAATCTCCGAAGCAAAGATCCAGGAAGCCGTAGCCAACGTAGGCCACGAAACCAAAACGATCCAAAGCCCGCAAGCCGTGCACGACGCGCTGCCGGAGTGCTGCAAGAAGAACGGGAAAATGTAATTGAAGTTATGAATTATGAGTTATGAATTATAAGTTCGTTATTCGAATGGACGAGTAACCAATGATTATTTATTCATTCATAATTCATAACTCAAAATTCATAACTTTAAAAATGCATTACAGGATCGTAGAAAATTCTCCATTCGCCAGGATAGCCCGTTTGTTTTTTGGCTCAAAGCGCATTGCGATGGTGCTGGGAAGCACGATCCATCTGAGCGGGGTAGACCGCCAGCGTTTTATCAGCGATCGCAAATGGCTGATCCATGAATTGATGCATGTAGAGCAATACCGTCAAAACGGTTTTGTGAAATTTCTTTTTTTATACATCCTCGAAAGTATTCGCCACGGCTATTACCAAAACCGTTTTGAAGTAGAAGCCCGGGAAGCCGAGGAAAGAGGTGTGATCCAACAGGACAGGCTTACTGTACTGAACGTAGGTTGATTTTTAAATGAAACTCCCAAAAGAATTTTATCTCCAGAATGATGTACTAAAGATCAGCAAAGAGCTTCTTGGAAAATTTTTGTTTACCAATATTGAGGGCAAAATTACAGGAGGCATGATCACCGAAACCGAAGCCTATCGCGCACCGGAGGATAAGGCTTCGCATGCGTTTGGAGGAAGGCGTACAGAACGTACGGAAATATTTTACAGCGAAGGCGGCGTAGCTTATGTATATTTATGCTATGGCATTCACAATCTTTTTAACGTTGTCACCAATCAAAAAAATATACCTCATGCTATCCTGATCCGCGCTATAGAGCCGGTGGAAGGTATGGAATATATGATGACGAGAAGAAATAAAACAAAAGTAAATCCAGCGCTTACATGCGGCCCTGGTTCTATGAGCCAGGCACTCGGTATAGATCGAAAATATAATGGAACAGATCTTCAGGGAAACGAGATCTGGATCGAAGACAGGGGAATAATTATTGCCGAAAGAAAAATCCTGAAAGGCCCGCGCATAGGGGTAGACTACGCAGCGGAGTGGGCCAAGAAGCCCTGGCGATTTGGGATTGAAGGGAGTAAGTGGGTGAGCAGGAAATTTTGAATTGTAAATTTTGAATTACAAAAGTTCGCTGGCGCAAGTCTTAAGACTTGTGCCTTTTATTTTGTAGCCCTCTGGGCGGTGGGTAAACACAACTATAATTTACCTACCTCTTTGCTGGCGTCCCCGCCAGCAAAGAAATTTTCCCCTCATCAATCCGGGATCTCCTGTTGGATCAAAAATCTAAACTTACTCTCATCGTCCAGTTTGGCGTACTCCTTGCTGTTGCGTACTTTCAGCGCTTTTTGGGCGAAGTTCCAGCAAGTGGCTACGCGCAGGTCTAACTCGTGCGCGAGTTCGGAAATGGATTGTTTGTCACCGTACCGGTTTACCATTACTACAATGTAGAGCGCTTTGTTGATGTCAAATTTACATTTGTGGAAAATAGTATCGGTGGTTACCGATTCGTCGTAGCGACATTTGGTGCAGCGGCGGGAGAACTGGTGGTTTCCTTTGCCGTATTTATCGTTGCCGCAGCGCTTGCAGGTATAGCCTTTTTCCCATTTCAATTCTTCGAGAAACTGGAAACAAATATTTTCATTCGGGTATACTTGTTTGAATTCTTCAAAACTGATCTCTTTAAATTTGATCCTGGATTCTTTTTCTTCGATAATACTTTTCTTCAACTTCCAGTTGTCAAGATCAAGTCTTGCGTTCATTTCGTTGATCTGGCGTGCTTGTTCCTGTAGTTTCAAATTTGCTTCTTCGAGCTCAAGGCTTTTTTCTTCGATCTCTTGTGTGCGCTCTTTTACTTTCTGTTCCAGCTCGCGGTTTACTTTCTGGCTGAGCGAATGATTTTCTTCCAGCTGCGCGATCAGCAGTTCCTGGGTTTTCTCTTTTTCTACTTTAAAGAATTTAATCCTGTCGGCCATCGCAAAGGAGAGAATTACGATCTCCATTACCATGGCAATGTTGGTACTGTATACGATGATGATCTCGAGTGTCCAGAAGGAGCTTAGGAAATCCAGCAGACCATTGTATTTCAAGAGCGTCAGCAAGACGCTGAGCAGTACGATAGAATTACCGATGAGAAAATATCTTGCCGGTTTATAACCTGAGCGCAAGCTTTGTACGGAATAGTAGAAGATCACAATGAACGGTGTGAGGAAAAGCGTATTGTGGATCAATGCAAGGTCGAATATAAACTGGATTGGGTAGAATAAAAGATACAACCCGAGCGAATAATATACATACCTTTTGTTGATCACATTTACATCCGGGCTTTTTAGAAATTCCAGAGAGTAAAGAACAAACACGATCAGCAAGAGAGGCCGCGAAACATAAATTCCTATTTTAGAAATAAGCGGGATCTCCGGCCACAGGTATTGGAAGCCTGTACCATCGGCCAGCATGGAGCTGTACATCCAGCTCAGAATATAGATCAGGTAGTAGAGATAAACACGCTCCCGGATCATGAAGAATACAAAGAGACTATAGATCGCCATCATGGATAAGATCCCATAATAGAGTCCTAGCAGATAATATTCATTCAGGCCATACTCCAGAATAAATTTGGAAGTGCTGATCTTGATCAGGAAGCTGGTGCGCGCATCGGATTTTATTCGCAGGTAATAATATTGAGGCGTTGGAGTAGGAGAGATCTCAAAGATAAAATTCTTATGCTCGTATTCACGGTTGTGAAAACTGCCGTTGATGCCTGCCTTGGTGAGCGCGTATATATGTCCTTGGTCTACCTGGTAAAGTTGAATATCATTTTGACGAGAGTCCAGAATTTCGAGTAGCCATTTGCGTTTGCTGCTCGAAAGGTTTTGAATTTGAAAGCGTGCCCAGTAGACAGAACCCACATGTTTGTTGAGTGCATAATTGCGGTTGGCCACGTAGAAATTTTTAGCTATGGAAGGATCACTCATGTCTTCAATGGTAAGATTTCCCGTGGTATCTTCCATCACTTCCAAATATTCGCTTGTGATCACTTGGTATTCTTCGGAATCATTGAGCTTGATAATTTTTTCTGCATGGGTATGGAAAGAGGCAAGGAATAGAAGAATGAAAAACAGGCCTTGCGTGATTTTTGGTAGGGTAAAGTTGGTTCCGGTCAATTTCATGGCTTGTATTTTATTAAACCAATAGCTACTAGCTAGCATAGAGGTCTGTATTCAATATAAAAGACCCGATTAAACTTCAACTTTAAATGTTTACAAAAAACCTTGATAAAGGCATTTTTTAGCTCAAGATCACCTTATTTTTTACGCTTAAGTAGTATTACAGGCTGCTTAAATTTCGAATAATTGTGTTTGCAAGGGCCGAAAATACTTTTAAATAACAATTGGTAGCTTAGATAGCAATTGTTATCAGATACGGGATACCGGATACCAGATGCCAGATAAAAAATAGAGACCAGCAGAATATCAAGCGTTAGTTTGGCTAATTTTACCCGGTATCCATTTTGTATCAAAATCTCCTTCTCTGCATTATACCATTGCAGAATACTTCTAAATCCATAAATTTGAATCAAAATAAAGTTTTTATGACAAAAAGATCCCTTGCCTTTCTATTTACCTGTTTGATTTTCTTTTTCTCTCTCCAAGCCAATGCACAAAAAGGAACCGGCTGCCCGGATGACGTAGTGCCAAAGTACTCGGAAGATAAAAAGAACTGGGGATATGCCGATCTTTTTGGCCAATGGTTGATCGAACCTATCTATTCAAAGGTTTCTCCTTTTATAGAAGGAAAAGCCATTGTACAAAAAGGCATTCTTTCCGGCGTGATCGATTGCGAAGGTAATGTGATCCTGCAGTGCAAATACGAAAAGCTTACCAGCTTCCGGAATGGGAAGGTATGGGCAATGGAAAAAGGTGTATGGGGATTGATCGGGGCGAAAGGACAAATTTTTCAGGCGCCGCAATATACGGAGATCAACCCGATCGTAAACTCTGAACTGGCATGGGTAAAGAAAAATAATGTATGGGGACTTTTCAACGAAGAGAAAAATAATTTTACTTGTCAGCCACAATTTAAAATTGCCCAGGTGATGTCCATCAATGCATCCTTGGTGCAGGTCGATAAAAATTTCGGCGTGCTTAACCATGTAAACTGCGGATACCTTTTACCTCTTGAATTGACAAGAGTAAAAAAGCTCGCTCCGCACGATATCATATTTGAACAGAATGGAAAATGGGGCATGTTCAACGACCTTGGCAAAACAATTATCAACCCCGACTTTGATACGATCTTTCTTAAGAACGACGAACTGATACAAGTGCAGAAAGCCGGTAAGTATGGCTTGTATGGAATGATGGGGAAAAAAATACTCACTCCTGAATACGAAGAGATCGGTGCGCTTAACGAAGGATTTTATATCGTAAAACAAAACGGCCGCTACGGCTACGCCAACCGCGTAGGGAAAGTATTGATAAAACCGGTGTACGAAGAGGCAAAACCTTTTCGCAACAAACAGGCAGCGGTAAAGAAAGCAGGCAAGTGGGGCGTGATCGATTATACCAATAAATTTTTGTTGAAACCCGAGTTCGACAATATCTCTGCCGGCAGGGGAAATTATTATGCGATCACTCAAGGCGACAAATCGTATTTCTATGATTTTAATTTTAAAAAGATCAGTGAAGAAGGTTTTGAAAAAATATTAACCGAAGATACGGTGTATGCGGTAAGAATAAAGAAAGATGGCAAGTATGGTTACTACAATGTACCGGCAAGATCTTATGTGACAACAGAAAGATTTGACAACGCCGAACCTTATGTAAAAGGATATGCAGTAGTAACCAACGGAAACAAAATGGGCTTGCTCGATGTGAACGGTAAGTTGATCCTGCCTTGCCAATACGATGCCATAGTGCAGGACGGATTTCAAAACAAGATCATTTTCCGTACGGTGCAAAATGGAAAAGAAGGAATTGCAGACGCAAATGGAAAAATCATTCTGCCAAACGAGTACGATAGGATCAACCCGGCATTGCCGAATTATTTGAAAGTAAAAAAGAATGGAAAATATGCGATCCTCCGCACAACAGGAGCAGCGGTGACGGATTTTAATTATGATTTTATAAGCAGCAGTTTTGATTTCCCGGATGCCCCCGAGTGGCCGGCGATGGCTTCGCAAAAAGGCAAGTTTGGATTGATCAACGAGAAAGGAGAGGAGGTCTTCCCGATCAAAGCAAAAGAGATGGGCTACTTAGGAAATGGCTTGTATGCTGCTAAAGAAGGAAAATCATTGATGCTGGTAAACACACAAGGGAAAACTACCGAAATACCTTACGAAGAGGTCAAATCATTTGGCGATGGCATGGCTCCTGTGAAGACCGGAAACAAATGGGGCTATATAACTCCGGCAGGAGAAGAAAAAATAAAGCCGCAATACGAGGAAGCCGAAAAATTTGCCAATAAACTGGCTGCTGTGAAAATGAAAGGCAAATGGGGCGTTACCAACCGTATGGGGAAATTGGTAGTGCCGATCGAGTACGATAGCTATACAGAAGACAACGAGGGCAATAGGAAATTAACTAAGGGCGATAAAGTATATGTATTACAGCCTGATGGCAGCTTGAAATAGATTTTTTTAAGGGTATTTTTTCTTTTTTAAGATAAAATAATTAGTTTTGCAGCCCCTTAAGAAAGGAAATGATTCCGTAGCTCAGCTGGATAGAGCAACTGCCTTCTAAGCAGTAGGTCAAGCGTTCGAATCGCTTCGGGATCACGAAAGTCAACATCGGGTGTAAATGATGAGTGTGAAATGCTCAAAATTTACACCCGATGTTTTTTTATGACTGGACCTGAACATTAGAAATACTCAAAATTCACAGTCCATTTTTATACTCATCAGATTTTTTCCTCTATACTCAGGCCCTTGCTCCACACTAAGTAATAATTACCATTTTATATAAATAAATTCATATCCCTGTAAAAAAGACGCTTATATAAATTATTAGTTATCAGAGATTAATAAAATTGAGTAAAAATACTCAGGTTTTATTTTTAATTTTCATTCAAATGCGTTATTTTTATAAAAATTAAAAAGTAGCCTTAAATAATGACTAGTTTTTATGATAAAACTAAGTATTATTTAAAATACATGTTAAAAATTGTATAATTATACATTATAATATGTGTTTTGGCTAAAAATAGGTTTAAATACACTATAGCCCATGGAAGCACTCAGACAGAACATTGTAATCATTGGAAACGGGATGGTAGGATATAAATTCTGCGAAAAATTCCTTTCAAAAACGGGAGCAGATAAGTATAACCTCATTGTATTCGGGGAAGAAACAAGACCCGCTTACGATCGCGTACACCTTAGTGAATACTTCGTCGATGCTAATGCTGAAAAACTTACCATGGCGCCTTTTGAATGGTATCTGGAAAAGAATATTAAGATCCACCTGGGTGATCCTATCGTTTCGATCGATCGCGAAAATAAAACGGTGTGTTCTTCCAAAGGTATTGTGCAAACCTATGATAAGCTTGTAATGGCTACAGGCTCTTCTGCTTTTGTACCCCCTATTAAAGGCGTAGAAAAGGAAGGGATCTTTGTATACAGGACCATCGAAGACCTGGACATGATCATGGACTATTCTAAAAAATGTAAAAAAGGAGTAGTGATCGGCGGTGGTCTATTAGGACTGGAGGCCGCCAAAGCAATGCTCGATATGCACCTGGAAACACATGTGATCGAATTTGCTTCGCGCCTTATGCCGCGCCAGCTGGATGAAGAAGGAGCAGCAATCCTGAAATCAAAAATGGAATCGCTCAAAGTGCATATTCACTTGAATAAAAACACTGCTTATTTTGATGGTGAAGAAGAAGTAAAAGCATTGGTCTTCAACGACGACTCAAGCCTGGAAACAGATATGGTTGTAATCTCTGCCGGCATCAAGCCGCGCGATGAGCTGGCCAGGCAGGCGGCGCTTGAAACAGGTCAACGCGGAGGCATTAAAGTAAACAATCATCTTCAAACTTCTGACCCTGATATTTTTGCTATCGGCGAATGCGCTTTGCACGAAGGAATGATCTACGGGTTGGTAGCACCTGGCTATGAAATGGCAGACATCGTAGCGGCTAATATTCTCGGAACCTCCAAAGAGTTTACAGCTTTTGACATGTCTACCAAACTAAAACTCATCGGGGTCGATGTAGCCAGCTTTGGCGATTGTTTTGGTACTACTGCGGGAAGCAGATCGATCGCTTTTCAGGACAAGATCAAAGGAGTATACAAGAGGATCAATGTATCCGAAGATGGAAAATATCTTTTGGGCGGAGTGCTGGTAGGAGAGGCCGAGAGCTACAACATGCTTTTGCAAACTGTTAAAAATAATATTGTACTTCCGCCAAACCCGGAAGACATGATCCTGGGTAGCCGCGGTGGTTCGGAAGGAAGTGGCGGCGCTGGTGTTATGTCGCTGCCAGACGAAGCGATGATCTGTTCCTGCGAAAACATTTCGAAAGGCGCGATCTGCCAGTCGGTAATTGACAATGATTTTACAGAGGTTTCGCAGGTAATGAAATGCACCAAGGCCGGAACGGGCTGTGGTGGCTGTAAGCCAATGATCGCAGACCTGGTAAAAGAAACAATGAAAGCGCAAGGCAAGGTGGTGAAGACAGAACTCTGCGAACATTTTCATTATTCAAGACAGGAAATTCTTGACCTTGTAAAATTCCACAAGATCAAAACGTTTGACGAATTGCTGGATCGTTTCGGAAACGGCAGCGGTTGCGAAGTATGTAAACCTGCAGTAGCCTCGATCCTTGCCAGTACCTGGAACGAGATGATCCTGGAGAAAAAACATGTAACGATACAAGATACCAACGACCGCTTTCTTGCCAACATTCAACGCGGTGGCACTTACTCGGTAGTGCCTAGAATTCCTGGTGGAGAGATCACGCCAGACAAATTGATCGTGATCGGCGAAGTGGCGAAAAAATATAATCTCTATTGCAAGATCACGGGCGGGCAGCGAATCGACCTTTTCGGAGCGCATGTACATCAACTGCCGGAGATTTGGGAAGAGCTCATCAATGCAGGCTTTGAGAGCGGACATGCGTATGCAAAATCATTGCGTACTGTAAAAAGTTGTGTAGGTTCTACCTGGTGTCGTTTCGGTGTGCAAGACTCTGTGGGCTTTGCCATTGAAGTAGAAGAGCGTTACCGTGGACTGCGTTCGCCGCATAAATTAAAATCTGCTGTATCAGGTTGTACACGCGAATGCGCCGAAGCACAATCAAAAGATTTCGGAATTATTGCTACTGAAAAGGGCTGGAACCTTTATCTATGTGGCAACGGAGGTATGAAACCTCAGCACGCCGTATTGTTTGCCACCGATATTGACAAAGAAACCTGTATCAAATACATAGATCGCTTCCTGATGTTCTACATCCGCACCGCTGATCCGCTTACTCGTACTGCTACCTGGCTAAACAAAATGGAAGGTGGCGTAGACTACCTGAGAGATGTGATCATCAATGATTGTCTGGGGATTGCAGAAGAACTGGAACGTGAAATGGAATTTATGGTAAACACTTACAACTGTGAATGGAAGGAAGTAGTAGAAAATCCTGAATTAAGAAAACGTTTCAAACATTTTGTAAACACAGAAGAGCCAGATCCGGTATTGGTCTTTAAAGAAGAGAGAGGACAAAAATTCCCGCAGGGATGGGGAACGAATTTGGTGAAATAAAAGGTCTGCTAAAAAAATATTTGTTGGGTAAAAAATAGAATGATTATGATTGAAACAGAAAAGGAAGTAATATGGCGCAAGGCTTGTCGTACAGAAGATGTGCCGGAAGATGGCGGAGCCTGTGTATTGCTGGAAGGAGAGCAGGTAGCGGTATTTAATTTTACTCAGAAAAACGAATGGTACGCTACGCAAAATTTATGTCCTCATAAAATGCAAATGATCTTATCGCGTGGTATGATCGGTACAACGCAGGAAGAGCCGAAGGTAGCTTGTCCGTTTCACAAAAAAACATTTTCACTAAAGTCAGGAGAATGTTTGAGCGGGGATGATTATACGATCAAAGTATATCCGGTGAAAGTAGAAAACGGATTGGTTTATATTTTGATTTAAAAATAATTATAGCTACTCTCTCAGATGTTAGTACTAATAATAGATACAAGATACCAGATGCCGGATACCAGATAGTTTAAAAAACTTCTTTCCATTATTGACTCAATAGAAAGTTTGTTACTAATTGCAATTCATTATCCGGTATCTGGCATCCGGCATCTGGAATCTCAAATGAATGTTAATAATTTACCATATGGAAGGGGAAGAGACGGGCAAAAATATTGATACATACGTATCCAGGAAGTTTACCAGATTATACATCATTGCCCTTAGTGCAGTAGCGCTTTTGTCGATTGGAGGACAAGTGCTGGTGCAGATAACTCTCAACGAACAGTCGAGCGACGCCAGGGTGGTAAACATTGCCGGAAGACAAAGAATGCTCAGCCAAAAGATCTGTAAGAATGTACTTTTGCTGGGGTATAGTATTGATACGCTCCAACGCCAGGAACAAAAAAAAGAACTCGATGCGGCGCTCGCCGCCTGGCATACTTTTCACACCGGACTTCAAACCGGAAACCTCGATACGCTGGATCACGATGTTAATAACAGCGATACAATTCTCGCACTTTTTAAAAAAATAGAACCACACTTTCTCATTATCTACAACAATGCCCACGCACTGAGCAATACACTTGCTATCTCTACCCCTGAGTACCGCAGACAAGTTACCAGCGAGGTCATGAGAGAAGAAAAACTTTTTCTCAAGGATATGGACAAGATCGTATTCACCTACGCTTATGAAGCGAGAGAGCGTGTAAACGATTTAAAACAGATCGAAGTAATTCTTCTTGCCATCACACTTGTCATTCTTGTGTTAGAAGGATTATTTGTTTTCAAGCCTGCTGTAGCTGAGCTGCGAAAGGCCATGATACGCCTGATCAAATCGGAGGCACAGGCAAATTTTATCAACCAGGAATTGACCGTTGTCAATAATTCTTTGAAAAGAACCGAACAGGAATTGTTGAATTCTACGAACGAAAAATATAAGCAGCAGATGAACGAACAAAAGATCCGTTCTACTTCTCTCGTCAAAGGTCAGGAAAGTGAGCGCAAGCGCATCGCCCGCGATATCCATGATGGCGTAGGACAGATGCTGACAGCGTTGAAACTAAACATTGAAAGTATTTCTCCCGAACAATTGCCCGATAAAGAAAAAGTACGATTGGAAGAAGCAAGAAAACTGATTGGCAAAACGATCGCAGAAACACGGACGATCACTTTTAATCTTATGCCTACTGTGCTCAGCGATTTTGGTATTGTATCAGCGCTGAAACAACTGGCAGATCAGGCTTCCAAGAATTCTGGTGCCAATGTTGTGCTTATTTGTCCTAACGCTTTTAGTCGTCTCGATAAGAACATCGAGATCGGTGTCTATCGCATCTCTCAAGAGGCGATCAACAACGCAGTGAAATATGCACAAGCCAAAGAAATCTCGGTAGAACTTTTATTAAACGATAATTATATCTACCTTAACGTAATTGATAATGGGAAAGGTTTTAACATAAAGAAACCTCATCTGGACTCAGACCACAAGAAAATTAGTAACGGTATATACAATATGCAGGAACGTACCAATCTTTTGGATGGTGAATTCAAGATCACTTCCACACCCGGCAAGGGTACGAAGATCTGGGCAAAGATCCCCGCAAAATATCAATAAGATAGCATGGAAAAAATAAGAGTTGTACTGGCAGACGATCATTTCGTCGTGAGGAATGGAATCAAAACATTGATCGACGGTTCGGAGATCGAGATCATCGGAGAAGCCAACAATGGAGTGGAAGCGATAGAGACCGTGAAAAAACTTTCGCCGGATGTAGTGTTGATGGATATTTCAATGCCACAAATGAACGGCCTTGATGCTACAGAAATTATCAGCAAGCAATACAAAAACTCCAAGTCGTTGATCCTTTCTATGTACGACAACGAGGAATATATTTTAAGCGCCGTAGAAGTAGGAGCTCTTGGTTACCTGCTGAAAGACGCGCCACGCGAAGAGATCCTGACGGCTATTCGCACAGTAGCAAAAGGAGAAAAATATTTCAATAGTTCTGTTTCAAATATCATCATCAACGGATACTTGAAAGTGAAAAAATCAGGCGCACCTGAAACTACCAATCTGGTGAAGCTTTCTAAAAAAGAAATGATCATTCTCAAACAGATCGTAGAAGGCCTCAACAGCCGCCAGATCGCTGACAAGCTGGAGCTGAGCATTCGTACGGTAGACAACCACCGGGCCAATATGATGAAAAAACTTTCCGTTAAAAACGCTGCTGAATTAGTGAAGCTGGCGATTGAAAGGAAAATGCTCTAATCAATTTCAAATTATGAATTTTTAAATTTTAAATTATTTTTCATTCAAAATTCATAATTTAAAATTCAAAATTTCTTTTATGCGTGACATCACTCACAAACAAATTTCTTTGCGTACAGCCTCCGGTTCGGGAATGGTTTTTTGTTCGCAGGAAACAATTGACCTGATCAAAAATAATAAAATTCCCAAAGGAAATATTTTCGAATTCGCCCGCGCAGCCGCATTCCTGGCAGCGAAGAATACCGATGAACTTCTACCGCATTGCCATCCCGTAACCATCGATGGAATGGAACTAGACTTTGAACTAACCGAAACAGAAGGGCGAGCAGGAATTTTGATCAAATCAACTGCAAAGTCTATAGGCCGTACAGGTATTGAAATGGAAGTGTTGACAGGAATTTCTGTGGCAGCGCTTACCATTTACGATATGCTCAAACCGGTAGACAAACAACTCGAGATCGGCGCGATCAAATTGCTGGATAAAAAAGGAGGAAAATCAGACCGGGAAAAATATTTCAGCACACCTCCTTCCTGTGCAGTGCTTGTGTGCTCAGACTCTACTGCACAAGGTACGCGCGAAGACAATTCCGGTCAGAAGATCATGGAAATGCTGCGTGAATACAAAGTGGAGCAAATAGAATACAAGATCGTACCCGACGATAAGAAAATGATCCAGGATCAGATCAAAGCCTGGATAGAAAAAGACATTCATTTTATTTTCACCACAGGAGGCACTGGCCTGGGTCCTCGCGATCATACCGTAGAAGCGGTAACCGAAATTCTCGAGCGCGATGCCGATGGAATTACAGAGGCGATTCGTGTACACGGACAAATGCGCACACCTCTGGCTATGATGTCCAGAGCGGTGGCCGGCTCAATTGGTCATACTTTGATCGTGACTCTACCTGGTAGTACCAGCGGAGCAAGAGAAGGAATGGAGGCAATTCTTCCTGGAATATTTCATGCGCGAAAAATACTCAAAGGCGGAGGACATTGACAGTATGGAGAGGAAACAAATAAATACCAGATGCCGGATAAATGCGAAAGTAATGACATTGTCTTTTAGTTTATTTGTAAAACAGAGTTGTTTTATCTAAACTATCTGGTATCCGGCATCTGGTATCTTGCATCCATTATTAATCTTAATACTTAAAAGGGGAACTCTAAATTTAAAATGATTACCGTTCAGCAGGCACAGGCACTTATACTTCAGCAGGCGCATTCGTTTGGTACAGAAGAAATACTTCTTGGTGACGCTTATCAGCGTGTACTGGCAATAGCTGTGGAGGCTGATCGGGATTATCCGCCTTTTCACCGTGCGGCAATGGATGGGTATGCATTGCGTTCGGAAGATTTTGATAAAGGGATCAGAAGTTTTACGGTGGCAGAAGAAATTTTTGCGGGAGCGCTTTCTGCCAAAAAGATCAAACAAGGAGAATGTTATAAAATAATGACCGGCGCCTCTACTCCTTTAGAAGCCGATGCCATCATACGCGTGGAAGATGCTACACAAATCAACGACACTGTAGTTTTTCAAATTGATTCGTTAAAAAAAGGACAAAATATTGCAGCGAAAGGAGAGGACCGAAAGAAAGGGGAACTTGTACTGGAAGAAAATACTTTGCTTACTGCTCCTGAGTTGGCGGCTTTGGCCGTGCTAGGCAAAGACAAAGTAAATGTATACAAACTACCGAAGGTCGCTATAATTTCTACGGGAGATGAAGTTGTTTCTCTGGGAAACGAAGTATTGGAGCATCAGATCAGAGATTCTAATAGCTATGCAGTAGAAGGTTTTTTGATGAAATATAATATTCCACTCGCTGCAAGAATATTGGTAAAAGATAATAAACAACTCCTGCAGCAAGCCATAGAAGCCCAACTCAGCGCAGACATCCTGATCCTGAGCGGAGGCGTGTCAATGGGCGATGCCGATTTTGTGCCGGAAATTTTGCAGCAAGCGGGGGTAGAAAAACTCTTTCATAAAGTAGCCATAAAACCCGGAAAGCCGCTCTGGTTTGGAAGAAGCAAGCGAGGTGTGGTCTTTGCACTTCCGGGAAATCCAATGTCGGTACAAGTAGCATTTAAACTTTTTATAGAACCTTTTCTTCGTCAATGTTATGGCTTACCAGCGTTGCCAGAATGGAGATTGCCTTTAGCAGTTGCTAAAAAGAAAAAAGTAAAACTCGACGAATATTTTCCTTGCATACTTGAGAGTCAACAAATGACAAGTCTGAAACCCGCAACCTTTAATGGCTCTGGCGATGTAACCTCTATTTTGTATTCACAAGGCCTGGCATTGCACGAATCAGAAAGGGAAGCTATACAGGCTGGAGAGATAGTGAAATTTTGGCTGTGGTGATTTTATAAAACAATAAAAACAACGGTAGAAATGTTTTCTATTATGCATTTTTAACGAAAGCAAGATCATTTTTTGAATACTTATTTGTAGGATATAGGTATAAATCAAGATTGTTCATATTTTTTTCATTAATTTTTGTAAAAAGAAGCAAATAAGGCTTACTTTTAAAGTTCTAACTCCGCTTTAAAGCTATATCTGTTCTGGTCAGGGGAGTAAAATATAAATCAGCTTATCAATTTACCTTATATGAAACGATTTTCTTTTTTGCTGCCGCTATTTGCGTGTGCGCTGTATTCAGGCTCTGTAAATGCTCAAGGCTACGATACAGAGATCAGCGGATACAAACAGCCAACACCTTTGGTGGATTTTCAAAATGCTACAAGTGTGGCCGCTGCCAGTAGTGGTGAGATCTTTGTACTGGACCTTATGGCCAACAATATTCAAAAATTTTCTTCCACCGGTAATTTTGTTACAAAATGGGGAGCAGCCGGAAGCGGCCCGGGACTGTTTAGTGCTCCTTCCGATATTGCAGTAGATCCGACCAACAACTATGTATATGTAGCAGACAACGGCAACAACCAGATCCAGGTTTTTGATTTTAGTGGTAATTATGTTACCAGTTGGGGAGGATACGGAGGTGCGCCGGGGCAGTTTATTTATCCCACTGGCATCGCAACCGATGCTTCCGGTAATGTGTATGTATCAGGAACGGATGGACGTATACAGAAATTTAATAATGCATGGGCTTATGTGACTACCTGGGGAAGTACTGGTACTGCTCCAGGTAGCTTTAACCAACCTCACGGTATTACAGTTGATGCACTAGGAACAGTTTATGTAGTAGATAAAGGAAATCAGAGAGTTCAAAAATTTGCTTCGGATGGTACTTTTCTTTCTTATTTCGGTAGTGCAGGAACAAACCCTGGACAGTTTAACAATCCTATAGACATTACTTATGACAATGGTAATGTATATGTTACTGATAACGGAGCGTCCAGCATGCGCGTAGAGATATGGGATACCAGCAATGTTTATAGTAATGAATGGGGGATATCCGGTAGTGGTAATGGTCAGTTTAATAACCCGGGAGGTATTGCGGCTTATGGTGGCAATATTTATGTAGCAGATCAGAACAATAAAAGAATTCAATATTTCACAGAGACAGGAAGTTTTGTTGGTACATGGGGATTAGATGGTACGGAGCCCGGTGCACTGCGGTCGCCTGTGGCATCTGTAACTGATGCAAGCGGGAATGTGTACGTAGTGGATCAGAGTAATAGTCGTATTCAGAAATATGATTTTAATGGAAATTATGTACTCTCCTGGGGAGCTTATGGCTCCGGCTTAAGCCAGTTTGTAAATCCTTCAGGTATTGCTTATAATCCTTTCAACAATTATTTATATGTTACAGATTATGGAAATAATAGAATCCAGATGTTCGACTTGTTGGGCAATTCAAAAGGACAATGGGGAAGCAGTGGCAGTGGCCCGGGGCAATTTTCAGGTCCACAGGATGTAGAAATAAAAAACGGGTTCGTTTATGTAGTCGATGAATTTAATGGAAGGATCCAGAAGTTTACACCTACAGGAGGATTCTCAAAAATTATAGGCACTGGATATCTCTCAAGTCCAAAAGGAATCGGGATCAACAGTAATGGAGATCTCTACGTCTCCAACCAGGGCAGTTATTCGATCTTGAGATTTGATTCTACCGGATCATATCTTGGTACTTGGGGATCCAATGGTACAGGTACCGGCCAGTTCCAATTGCCAGCAGGTGTTGGCGTGGATGGGAATGACTACGTCTATGTAGCCGATCAATCCTTTGCTTTTGTACAAGTGTTTTTAGCAAACGGAACGTTCTATACTTCTTTTGCTCCGCAAGGCGGTGGCTACAATCAGGTAGCAGAGGCCGGTGATGTATGGATAGATCCGGGTACGCAAAATATTTATGTAACCGATACGGAAGGCAATAGAGTCCAGGTGTATTTTTCGGGTGGATATCCTCCACAAGCCAATTCTACTACCTGGACCAGTGGTGGCTGGAGCAACGGAGTTCCTACTTCTTCTTCTGATGTGATCCTTGCCGCTTCTTACAAAACCAGTTCGGGAGGTTTTATTTGCAGTAACCTATCCCTGGCAAACGGTTCGATCACGCTTGATGTATATAGTGGCGATAATATTACTGTCATTAATACGCTCGATAACCCTGGCACGATCAACATAGGACCTTGTAATGCATTTTTCAGTTATAAAGCAATAAACACCGTTGGTACCATTAACTACCTCACTCCTCAGACAACTACTGTTACTATCAGCGATGCAACGAGCGGACAATATTATTCTTTCCAGATGCAAAGCGCGAATGTGACCAATCCACAGTGGACGGCTAACAACCTTCCTTCGGGACTTTCCATCAACGCTACTACAGGATTGATCTCCGGGATCCCTACTGTTACAGGTAATTTCAGCACGATCCAGATCGGGGTGGCGCAATTGCCTTGTACCACGGCTACCACTACTACTTACTCCATGAATGTAGCCGCCGGACCTGTATTGCCTAGTGCAAATCTTTCGATAGATGATATTCCAATGACCTATGGATTGTCTGCTTCTAAAAAACCCGGAATTAATAAAAAGAGTGACGATCAAACGTATCGTGTGAATACAAGTAGTACTGCTACGAAGTACTATTATATTTCGCCATCGGGATATTGTGCTACTGTAGATACGCTGAGCGGTGAGATCACTATTTCATGTTCAGGTAATCTTTCTTCCAATAGTTATACCCTTACAGTCATTCAGGAATCAAATACACAATACATAGGGGATACTGCTACCGCAACGTTAACAATCTACAAACAAACCGCCGATCTGAGCGCTGATAAAACCGCTTTACTTATCAGTGATCCGAACCCGGTGATCAAGTACGTTACTAATATTGACAACATCAATACCGAAGCTGATTTCCAACAAACCTCCGATTCCAGTGTGGCGATCATAGGTCATGATGGAACAGTTACGCTTACAGGCGTTGAAGGTACATTCTCTTTTGATCTTCAACTCTTCGATACAGACCGATACACAGGAAACACCATAAATGTGACGGTAGGAGTTTTTAAAGCCCCGCAACCTCCGGTAGCAGAAAATGATACGGTGCAGACCCTGGTAGGACAGCAGGTAAAAATTTATATCCTGCAAAATGATGTTGCTAAAATGAGTTCGATCGATACAGCATTGGTAGATATCGATATGGAAAATCCGGGAATACAAGATAAGTTCCTGGAGCCGTCTTCCGGTTCCTTTGTATTTGATAGTTCCGGTGTGCTGCTTTATACTCCGTTTGAAGGAGCACTTGGACTGGTTACGCTTTCCTATACAATTGCTGACCACAGCGGCAATACTTCAAGCTCTGCAAAAATTTTCATCAACATAATACAAATAGGCGCAGCTCCCGCTTTAAAAGCTACCGAGCTCATCACGCCAAACGACGACGGCCTCAACGATGCTTTTGTGATCGGGTATGTAGACAAGAGCAAAACAAATTTCCTGAAAATATTTGACCGCAACGGTGCCGTTCTGTTTTCGGCAGACAACTATCAAAACGATTGGGAAGGCACTTACCACAATGGGAAAGCGCTCGAAAACGGAGTTTATTTTTATCTCTTCAATGAGAACTCAGGAGAAAAAGAATTAAAAGGAATGATTGAAATACGCCGCTAAGCTGAAGAACCTTACTCTTATGAAATATACAACTACTTGTTTGCTGATCTTATTATCAGTATTCGCCCTTCAGACTACAGCGCAGCAGCTGCCGATGATCGGGATGTTTTACAAAACTCAATTATTTTACAATCCAGCATTCGCCGGTTCTACGGAAAGCGTACGCGCTACGTTGCTGCACCGCGCGCAGTGGAGAAATGTACCCGGCGCGCCTTCCACTCAGTTGTTTGTAGTGGACGCACCCGTAGGAAGAAATGTAGGCGCCGGCCTGGTTGTGTCCCGGGATCAGATCGGAAATTTTACCCGTTATGATATTTTGGCAAACGCTTCTTACCGTGTGTATGTAAACCCTGAAAGTTATTTTCAAGCTGGTATCCGCGCGGGAGTTTCGCTGATCAATATTGGAGAAAATCTTTTCCAGTGGGACGACAACGACCCGTTGTACTACGGCCCGAGCCGCAAAGGTACTGTGCCAAGAATAGGAGCAGGGTTGATCTATAAAACACCCATCTTCTATGTAGGAGTCTCCGCGCCGGATATGCTTTCGGTAGATTCTAAAAAGTTCTTCTCCAGCGAAGCCGGTAATAGTTCTATCAAAAGAAATTACACCGCTATGGGCGGCGCCAGGTTTAACCTGAGCGAATACATCACGCTGGTGCCTTCTGCCTTGGTAGTGTATTATCCTTCCAGACCTGTAATGGCGAGTGCTAACCTCGGTTTCGAGTTTAACCAGACAGTAACGATCGGCGCAGGATATGTAACACCTAAGATCGTTGCGCTCAGCGGTATGGTAGCCTTTACTACAAAACTGAAAGTAGGCTATCGTTATGAGATCGGAACTTCCTCCTCCGAGATCGGGAAATTCAGCACCAATGAATTCATGTTAAGCTACGGATTGAATTAAGATGAAACAATTATCTCTTTTAACCATTATTTTATTTTTCTTCTTCCTCCCGGAGCTGCACGCCCAGACCAAAACGGATGAGCGCAATTTCTCTGCGATCCAGACGTACTACGAATCGGGTCAATATAAGACGGGATTGAAAAGACTGCGCGAAATGAAGCGCTATTATACCAAGAAGAAAGGCCAAAGCAGTTATTATGTAGCAGCCTTCCAGGCTTACGAAGCCATGATCTATGCAGAGCTTGGAAAGTTTGAAAAATACGAAACCGCTCTTTCTTCTGCCCGCAGTGCTTATGCAGCGTCGGCAAAAGATAATTTATTTTACCAGCTCAAAGCAAACAGGCTTATTGCCGAAGCATATGCAGTAGTAGGAAAATTCAACCAGGCAGATTCTTTGCTTACAAGTCTTACACCGCCCGACAATTACAGGCTCCGCGATGAGATCCTGCAGGCACGTTATCTTCATTATTTATATCTTTATAAAAAAACATATCTCAACAAAGTATCCGATTCGCTCAATCTCCTGATCAGTGCAGCCAAGCAAAGGATAGTACTCAAAGATTCAGTGCTTGACCGCAAGGGGAATGTATCGTTTGCAAAGCTCTCAAAATTTGAATTATTCAATAGAAAAGAACTGTATGCAAAAGCAATCCTGCTACAGGTAGAAGTAGTCTATTCAAAAGGGCGTACCGATTCGGCAAGTGTTATGTTGGATCAATATGCAGAATGGATCCGCAAAAATATTGGGTATAAAGGAGGAGTGCTCGCCAAAACCTATTTGCTTTATGGAATGATGGCCGCTGAAAACGACGAGCTGAAAGAAGCGGCACGTTGGCTGGGCAAGGCTTCCGGCGTGGCTACCAAGTATTACAAAGCCAACTCACCTGTATACGCAGAGATCCAAAAACAGATCATTACGAATTTACTTCGCCAATCAAAATTTGAAGAGGCGTCGATCCGCAACAACGACCTTGACGTAAAGATCCTGAGCTACTACGGACGGAGCAGTTTGCCTTATCTCAACAACAACCTGATCGACGTAGACCGTGAGATCGCGAACAGAAACTGGAAACGTGCAGCACGCCACCTGGAAGATTATCTTTCTAAAGAATCATTGCCTGCTATTCACTTGAGCCGCCTGCAAGCGCTGCAAACGATCTATGCCGTTTACCTGAATCAAAACGATTGGGAAAAAGCTGAAAAAGCATTGTCGGACGCTAAATCTGTTTCGATGAATTTATACGGCAAAGATGCTCCTGCACATCATCTGTTGCTGCTGCGCCAGGCAGAGTTCTTTACAGAATACACCGATCACTACAAGGAAGCGGAAGAGATCTATAACTATAGTTTTGATCAGGTGATCAGGCGCGAGCTTCCGCATGGTAACAGGAATTATTATAAGAATAGCTACGGCGAAGCCAGGCTTTATGAAGTATTGGAAAAATACGCCAAAGCTTATGCTTTGTTTGAAGAACTGTTGAAAGAGACAGAAAAAAACTCAGGTAAAAATTCTGTTCCCTACGCCATTGTATTAGAAAAGTATGCCAACCTCGATATTACCACCGGTAAATACCAGGAAGCGGAAAACAAGATCAGTACATCCCTGAAAAATTTTGAAAACTATTCTCAAAGTAAATACAATACAGATAAACTACACGCGCTGGAAACCAATCTACGCTTGAAGATTGTCGAAGGTAAATTTGAAGAAGCCTCTTCCTCCCTTGCAGCCATTAAAAAATTGATCCGCTCTACCAGCGAGTCAGAAGAACAGCTTTATGCTTCTGTAGAAGAAATTTCTCTTTTGAATATCTATCTGGGAAAATTCCAGCAGACAGAAGATAACCTGAACGAGATCATTGACCGAAGGGAAAAACGTTTTGGCGAAAAACACCATACTCTTATCAATCCATTACTTTACAAAGGGTACCTAAAACTTGTAACAGGAAATTATAACGAAGCCGAAGAAAATATACAACGCGCGGAAAATATTTCGAAAGAACTTTTTGGCTCCAACTCTTTGAAATACGCTGCTTGCCTGGTGTATCACAAGAGACTGTATTTCGCAGTAGGAGATTATGAAAAAGCAGAAAAAGCAATTCGCCAGGTGGTGGAAATTCAAACCAAACAATTCGGTCCGGATAATATTTCGGTTGGTAAATATTTGCACGAATTGGCGCTTGCGCAATATTATTATCTGGCTTTCAAAGCACAGACCAGCAAGTCAGAATCCAGAACAGCCGCTATCTCTGGCGATGGTACCACGAGGGGGATAGAATCGAAACGCGAAAAACCTAAAAAACAAACCACACAACCTACCAATACGACAACAGCTCCGGTAGAGAAAAAACCTGAAACGATCGACGAAATGTTTAGTCGTTCGTACCGGATCATTCAAAAAGAATTAGGCGCCAACAACCCGGAATATGCGCTGGCACTAGAAAACGGCGCGTTGTACGAAATGTATTCCGGCAACTATGAAAAAGCGTATCAAAACATAGATCAAGCAAAGAAGATCTGGAAGGATCTACTGGGCGAAGAAAATGTAAACTCCGCGAGAGTTTATTTTATCGGTGGTACACTACAACACCTGAAAGGAAACTACAACGAAGCGCTCCAGCAATTCGTCTCCTCCCGCGATATGTACCGCTCAATCTTTGATGACAATCACCCTGGCTATATAGAGGCGCAAGGTAAATGTGCACAGATGTATTATATCATGGGTGATGTTAAAAAGTCTGTAAGCAGCTCCGAAGAAACAATCGAAAAGTCATTGCTTTATTTGGATAAGATCTTCCCAGGCCTGAGTGAGCGCGGGAAAGCGAACTATTGGGAAAAAGTGAAAAACGATTATGAGTTTTATAAAACGCTTGCCTTTACGCAATACAAAGATTATCCCCAGATGGTTGGTACCGTGTACAACATCACGCTTCGTACCAAAGCTATTTTGCTCAATTCTTCTGTGAAGGTAAAACAAAAGATCCAATCCAGCGGCGATACTACTTTGATTGGTAATTATGAAAGATGGCAATCATTGAAGGAAGATATGGGCGCTGCCGTATCAATGTCGGCCAGCCAGCGTAAGGAAGCAGAGATCGATATTGCTAAAATGGAAACGGAGATCGAAGAGCTGGAGAAGAAACTTAGCCTGAGTTCTGAACTGTTTGCCAAAAACTATGAAAAGAAAAATCACTACGATTGGGAAGAGCTGAAGAAAACAGTAGGCAAAAACGAAGTAGTGCTGGAAGTTGTGCCTTTCCGCTATTTCGATAAAAAATTCACCGATACGGTTTGGTATGCAATGATGGCGGTTTCGGAAACCACAAAAAATATTCCTGATTTTGTAGTGATTAAAAACGGACATGAGCTTCAGAAAAAATATATGAAGTATTACCGCAACTGTATCAAATTCCAGTTGCCAGACGAGGAATCCTACAAAGCATACTGGGAGCAGCTTACGCCTTTGATCAAGAATGAAAATACAACCGTTTACCTAAGCGCAGACGGTGTTTACAACCAGCTCAACCTGGAAACACTCCGTACTCCTGACGGAAACTTCCTCATCAATAAAAATAAGATCATCCTCATCGGAAGCTCGCGCGACCTCATAGATCGAAACCGTAACCAGGCTTCAGCTAAGAAAGAGAAGAATAATGCAAAGACGACTACAGCAAAAGTAACCTTACTTGGAAACCCTGATTATTACAAACAGGGATATACAGGACAAAAAAGTGTACCACAGCTGCCAGGTGCGCAGGTGGAAATTAAAAAGATCAACGATATTCTTGCCGGAAGTAAATACAAAACTGAAGTGTTTGTTTACGACGAGGCTACTGAAGAAAGCGTAAAAGAACAGTCGGGCCCGAAAGTATTCCATATTGCTACACACGGATTTTTCCTGGAAGACGCTGAAGAAGGCGAGCTGGATGAAGTAGCAGAGAAAGCAGTACAAAATCCATTACTACGTTCAGGACTACTTTTGAAAAACGGAGGAGAAATTCTTCAAAATGAAAACGTCTATGCTTTCAACAAAGAAGATGGAATCCTTACCGCTTACGAAGCGATGAACCTGAATTTTGACAATACAGAATTAGTAGTGCTCAGCGCCTGTGAAACCGGGCTGGGAGAGGTGAAGCTGGGAGAAGGAGTACTCGGGCTTCAGCGATCTTTCCTCGTGGCAGGTTCGCAAACGATCATCATGAGCCTTTTCAAAGTGTCCGACGAAGTGACTACTGAATTGATGGCATCTTTCTACCAAAAATGGCTTTCCGGACAAACCAAACGGAATGCTTTTGTAGAAGCCAAAAAAGAAATTATGGCCAAATACAATAACCCTCAATACTGGGGAGCTTTTATCATGATTGGCCTAGAATAACAATAGAGCACGAAGGAGTCAAATCCTCTCTACTCGCACTCCATAGTGACCTGGTGTGAATACCGCAATCTATTTGAAAAGTTATGTAATGTTTTTCATTCCTTTTTTTTCGAACTTTCCGGAAGTTGTTGGGTTGGAAAATAATTTTTACAATTATGAAAAACATACTAGTTCCTACAGACTTCAGCGAAGTAGCTAAAAATGCTTTGAAGTTTGCCATCAAGATAGCACATCCACTCAGGGCCAGAATTATCCTTTTTCATACAGAAGCGCCATTACTCATCACCAGTGATATGGGAGGCTATATTTATGCCGAGGCTGAAACAGAAAAAAATAAGGAGATCCATGAGCAAATGAATGACTGGGTTGATTTTGTGAAAAGCCACAATGTATACGTTGATAAACTTATTCATAAAGGAATTCTAAAAGACACAATTGCCGATATCATCGAGCATGAAGAGATCAGCCTGGTAGTGACGGGAACGCATGGAGCCAAGGGGATAGAAGCATTTTTCTTTGGTACCAATTCGGTGGACATCATTGAAAAAGTGAAATGTCCCGTGCTGGTAGTTCCGACGAGTGCGCATTATCACGGGATTAAAAAGATCATGTACGCCACCGACTTGCAATACGGCGACATTCATGAGCTAGCCAAGATTGCAGAGATTGCCAAGCCTTTCAATGCGGAGATCATTGTAATGCATATCAGCAGCGATTCGGAGAAAATGGTGGAAGAAAAAGAAAACCTGGATTGGTTTGCAGAGATCGGAGATTCGAACATAGCCTATAAAAATATTACCTATAAATTAGTATACGACGACGACGTAGTAGAAGCGCTCGACAACGCTATTACAGTACTCGATATCGATATTTTATGCATGTCGACCGTTGAAAAAGATTTCTTTAAAAAAATCACTTCGAAACTGAGTGTACGTTCAATGGCTTTTCATACTAATATCCCAATGATGGCTCTACACCTGGAGAAGGAGAATAAGTTGCATTGATCAGATCGTGTGTTAGTAAATTTAAACTATGTCAAGCGGAGAATTATAATTCCTGAATTCTTTCTCCTGGCTTTCTTCAACTGCAATCGCGAACACCTTTCCTTGTTCCAATAAATATTTCATACTAAAACGATCCAATGTTCCATCTTGCCACTGCTGGTGAATTTTTTGAATGCCCGCTGCAGAATAGATACCAAACAAGGGTTCCAGTGCTTCGTTATTTTTAAAAACAAAGAAATCATAGTGATCTTTTTCCTGTTCGTAATGATGGATCAGTTGCCGGATCGATTGTACGGAAACATCCGTCATATCGCAAGCCAGCAAAAGCAGATCTGTACCTAAGGCTATGTACGCGCTGCACAAGCCTGCAGCAGGACCGGGGAGATCGATCTTGTCTTCTATTAAATCATGTTGGGAAAATATTTTTTGGTATTCTTTCTTTTGTGAAGGATTCACTGAAAGTTTTACAGGAAGTCCAGCTTTCTCCAACTTCTGCACGCCATGCATTGCCCAGCATTGGCCGTCTTTGATAAGCAATCCCTTGTCTTTCCCCATCCGGCTACTCTGGCCTCCGCACATGATAATTCCTGTAAGCATGTTTATCAGAATTTAAGAATTAGCGGAATTTAAAGAATAAATTAATTACAAGAAAATCCCACGAGTGTTAACAGCATAAATTCTGATCGATTCTGATCACGCTATTTCCTTCACATGAAAAAGATCCAGTACATCCGTTTGATTGAGTAATTCATTGAAATACGTGAGCGTAGAAGTAGTACCTTCAGAACCCTGGCAATACGTAGCACTGATGGCTTTCACGGTAAATTTATCCCCATTATAAAGTTTTACCACCCAGGTATCGCGGGTTTTATTTTTCAAATGATTGATCAAAGTGATAGCCAGTTGCTGGGTTTGTTCCTCGGAATTCATAACAGCGTTGTGGATCATGGTCGTTTTAGTTTGGTTATTACGCTACATAACTCCGGACATTTTGAAAAGGTTTTCTGTTAAAAATATTTTTTGTACGCATATGTGAATTGTATAAATGTTTTGTAATCAAGTGTAACATTATCGCTTGCATGGGTATGATCTTTACAGGTATTCTTAACGAACGAAAACTAGTATGAAGAAAGGGTGGAAAATAATAATATGGACTTGCGTTAGCCTTGTTGCGTTAGGACTTCTTGTGAAGCTTTTGACAATGGCTTTTATAGAACCCTGGGCCGAACAGGAGATTGAATCGGTATTGCACGAAAAATATACCGATTACAAGATCGATATAGACAAAGTGCATATCCTTTTTTTGTCGCGCGGAATTGAAATGGAAAATGTTTCCATTGTTCCTAAAACCGAATTTACTGACAAAATGGGACTCAAAGGAGAGATCAGGAGAATGGCCTTCCTCGGTATTCATCTTCAGAAATTATTTTCAAACAACGATCTTGAAATCGATGAAGTCTCTGTTTCCGAAGGAACATTAAAAGGAGTACTTCCTGAAACCAACAAGGAAAAAAGCGACGAAGAAAAACTCGCGTCGATGGTTGCTAAGCAAAACATATTAGTGCATAAGATCAGCTTTACCAAGACAGAGTTGTTTGTTGTGCACAAGCCCGGTGCAGAGACTTACAAACTGAAGGAAGGACTTTTAAATATTTATAACATTCGTATCAATAAAAAAGATACACTTACACCAAGTGTGATCAATGAATTTGATTTTAAAGCATTGGAATTTTTCTGTACAGTAGACGACAGTATGTATACTATTACTGCAAGTGGCATAGAATATTCCACCAAAGAAAAAAAACTTTTTGCCCGCGATCTGATCGTTCATCCCAATTATTCAGACTATGCATTCACCTCCAGGAAAAAATATCAGACCGATTGCATCACAGCCACGCTCAACGATATTTCTATGTATGATTTTTCAATAGCCGATTTTATCAAAGATAATACACTCGCAAGTTCTTATGTGGAAGTAGAACGACTCGATATGCATGTCTTTCGCGATAAGCGCAAAGAATTTCATCATATAAAGAAGCCCATGTTCCAGGAATTAATGTACAACTATAAAGGAAAGCTAAACATTGATTCACTGAAGCTGATCGCAGGAAATATATACTATGCAGAACATGCAGAAATGGCCCACAAACCAGGACATGCGAGCTTGAATAACATCCATGCTGTTGTCTTTAATATCAGCAATGACGTGAATTATAAAAAGAAAGAAAAAGATTTAATTGTGAAAGGACATATGTACATCATGGGCAAAGCCCGGATGAATATTATGCTCAAAGCAAGATTATACGATCCCCAGGATGCATTTTACTTAGAAGGATCTCTAGCTGCAATGGAGGCCGATGAGTTGAATCCGATGATCGGAAGAAATGCATTTATTTATGTTACCGGTGGCAAAATAGATGGCGCTCATTTCAATATGAGAGCAGATAAACAAAAAGCGATTGGTAGGATGACCATGCTATATCATGGGCTGGACGTAGCGGTGAAAGATAAAAAGACCAACGATACCACCGCGATCAAAGCAAAATTGATTTCCTTTGTAGCCAACAAAAGAATTATGGATTCCAATCCGCTCCCCGGAGAAGAGCCGCGCGACGTGATGATCCTTTACGAACGTGATCCTGAAAAATTCGTATTTAATTATTGTTTGAAATCGCTTCTTTCAGGGGTGAAGGCTACCCTGGCAAAAGCACATAAACAACATAAAGGGAAGTAGACTATTGTCTGCAACTATTATTTTTAGTAGTATAGAAGCATGAAACCTTCTTTATTACTTCTCGCGCTAATATTTGTAATTTCTTCAAACACATTTTCGCAGGTGCGAAAAAAGCAGGAGATCCAAAACAATCCTGCGGATATTTCAGAATATTTTCTGTTGATCCCTTCCGAAACCCACTGGGCGCTGCCCGGCGACGACCAGGATCCTTTTACCGGCAGGCAGCGCTATTTTAAGCCAGATCCACATTGCAAAGTAACCATCGATAAGAAAAATGCCTACATTCACATTTGGTTTGATACCGAATTGGAATCTACGTTTACGATGTGCTATTTTGTAAAGGCTGATAAAACAAAAGTACTTGCAGTACACTACTACCAGGCCGGCGGAGATTGCGATAGCTATCTGATAAAATTTTATACCTATTCACCCGATACGAAAAAGTTTACGGATGTAACCAAAGAAGTATTTCCGACGCTTACGCTAAAAGATCTGAAACCCACGCAGCAGATCCCCGTAGATTTTGTATACACGCTTCCTCAGTATGGTACTATCATCAACGCAAAAGCCGACAATATCTGTGAACAAGACACCTATGGACGGATAACAGAAAGTTTTATGGATTATTTCCAAAAATATCAGAAGCTCCCTTATAAAAATATACAACTGAAATGGAATAAGGAAAAAGGAGTTTTTGAAAAAGGAGAAGTGAAATAATAAAGTTATGAATTATGAATTTTGAGTTCATAATTCATAGCTCATAACTAAAAAAATGCAAGGCACTATATTAATCATCGACGACGAAGAAAGGCTTCGAAACCTGCTGGCCAGGATCATTAGCCTGGAGGGATACAACGTGCTGGAAGCCGCTAATGCAAAAGCTGCGCTCAAGACCTTGGAGCGCGATGATATTCATCTGGTGATCTCCGATGTAAAACTTCCCGAGGCCAATGGCGTAGATCTTACTGCAAAGATCAAAGAGCTTTATCCGCATATTGAAATCATTGTACTTACCGCTTTCGGTACGATCCAGGATGGCGTAAAGGCTATTAAAAATGGGGCGTTCGATTATATTACGAAAGGCGATGACAATGAAAAAATATTACCGCTGGTAAGCAAAGCCATGGGAAAAGCACAGCTACAATACAAAGTACAGATGCTCGAGCGGAAAATATCCAGCCAATATAGTTTTGATAACATCATCGGCACTTCCAAATCGCTGCAGCAAGCCATAGGACTGGCAAAGAAGGTCGCCCAGACAGATACTACGGTATTGCTTACCGGCGAAACGGGCACGGGAAAAGAAGTATTTGCACAAGCTATTCATTACGAAAGTGCGCGCAAAGGCAAACATTTTGTAGCCATCAATTGCAGTGCCTTTGGAAAGGAACTGCTGGAAAGCGAGCTCTTCGGACATAAAGCGGGAGCCTTCACCGGAGCAGTGAAAGATAAAAAAGGATTGCTTGAAGAAGCCAATGAAGGAACTATTTTCCTCGATGAAATAGGGGAGATGAATATCGATCTTCAGGCCAAACTTCTTAGGGTACTAGAAACGGGTACGTTTCTCAAAGTAGGAGAGACCAAGGAATCCAAAGTAAATATCCGCATCATAGCTGCCACTAACCGCGATTTACAAAAGGAAAGTGAGGTTGGAAATTTCAGGCTCGATCTTTATTATCGTCTTTCCGTTTTTCAAATTCATCTTCCCTCTTTACAAGAAAGAAAAGAAGATATTCCTGCGCTCACCGAATATTTTGCAGCTTATTTTTCCAATAAAGTAAATAAAAAAATTACTGGAGCCACGCCGGAATTTTTAAATGCACTCAAGCAACATCCCTGGAAAGGAAATATCCGCGAACTAAAAAATGTCATCGAACGCGCCGTGATCATGGCCGAAGGCACACAACTTTCTTTTGAATCCTTACCTTATGATTTCGATGTGAGCCATATTCAAAGCTCGGTGTTTGCATTGGAAGAAATAGAAAAAGCACATATCCGAAAAGTTTTGTCCTACGCGAAAGGCAATAAAACCGAGGCCGCCAGGCTTTTGAACATCGGGCTTACGACGTTGTATCGGAAGCTAGAGGAGTATAAGTTGTAGGTTGCCTGAACCTTGATTCTCTGGATTAGAAGATTTACATGATTTTAATTTCATGATTTTTTGCTAATTATAAACTTCATTTATTGCTCCTGCTTATCTAATCAATAGTTAAACGATAGTGCAAGTCTGCACAAGTTTCTTTCTAAAAGATAAACTTATGATAATCTTGTTAATCAAAATCAAGCAAATCTTTTAATCCTGTAAATCAAGGTTCAGAATAAATTAGTCCGCTCAGAGTCCCCTGCAAAGGGCAAGTCTGAACCTTGATTTTCTGGATTAGAAGATTTACATGATTTTAATTTCATGATTTTTGCTAATTATAAACTTCATTTATTGCTCCTCCTTATCTAATCAATAGTTAAACGATAGTGCAAGGTCTGCATAAGTTTCTTTCTAAAGGACAAACTTGTGATAATCTTGTTAATCAAAATCAAGCAAATCTTTTAATCCAGAAAATCAAGGTTCAGAATAAATTAGTCCGATGATTACAAATTCATGCTTGTTAATTCTGAAAATCCTGGTTTAGAGAAACCCTACCAAAATGAAAAGATGCCCCTACCAAAATGGAAGGGTTTTTGTTTTCTGATTTTTTAGTAAAATATTTTCTCAAGAATAGACCTTCTCAACTACAGTCACTTACAAAATACTTTTCCCCCATACACGCAACCTGGCCTTAGGTTTGGCATAGGGAAAAGAAACAATCAATAAAAAAATGGAAGCACTTATGATCTTACTTCTCACGCTGGCCGGCTTGGTCTGTTTTGTCTTGTTCTTTAAATCAATAGGGTTCTTTGAAAAAATATAACTATGGTACTCCTGTTTCTGATCTCGGTAGCGGTTTTCCTGTACATGGGATATGTACTTATTAAACCCGAACAATTTTAATTCAACTTCTAACTTCTATACGAAATGAATACTGAAATCTTAGGAATTATCGCAATGTTCATCGCTACAGTAGCGCTGGCTATTCCTTTAGGAAAATATATTGCGAACGTATATGCAGGAAAGAAAACGTTTACGGACCCTGTTTTAAATCCGGTTGAAAAATTATTTTACCGGATCAGCGGTATTGACGCTTCTGCAGAAATGTCCTGGCAACAACATTTGAGCGCGATGTTTACGATCAATTTAATTTGGTTTTTGTTTGCCATGTTCATTCTGACCAACCAGGGATGGCTGCCATGGAATCCCGACGGAAATCCTTCTATGACGCCGGACCTGGCATTTAATACAGCGATCAGTTTTCTGGTCAATTGTAATCTTCAGCACTATTCCGGTGAATCAGGGGTGTCCTATTTATCGCAGATCATTTGCTTTGTCTTTCTTCATTTTGTTTCCGCTGCTACAGGCATGGCTGCCATGGCGGCGGTATTTAACGCTATGAAAGAAAAGACCAGCCACACGCTTGGTAATTTCTATAATTATTTTCTGAAATCCTGTACAAGAATTTTATTGCCAATCTCTATTGTCCTGGCCATTATTCTTGTCTTCAACGGTACACCGATGAACCTGGATGGAAAAGAAACGATCGTCAGTATGCAGGGCGATACCGTACAGATCTCGCATGGCCCGGCAGCGGCATTAGTCGCGATCAAACACGTCGGTACAAATGGTGGTGGCTTCTTCGGCGCCAATTCGGCGCATCCTTTAGAGAATCCAAACTATTTTACCAATATCTGCCTGATGATCGCCCAATCGATCATTCCTTTTGCGATGATCTTTGCATTAGGATATTACCTAAACAGGAAAAAACTTTCACTCATGATCTTTGGAGTAATGACATGCGGTTTTCTCTTGCTCACTATTCCGACGGTTTATTATGAAATGCAAGGCAATCCAGCAATTGCGGCAATGGGTGTTGATCTGCACGATGGCGCGATGGAAGGAAAAGAAGTACGTTTCGGATCGGCAGCCTCGGCTTACTGGAGTATTTTGACCACTGTTATTTCTACCGGTTCTGTCAATGCCATGCACGATAGCTTTATGCCTTTATCGGGAATGAACCAGCTCCTCGCCATGATCGTGAATGCCTTCTACGGCGGCTGTGGCGTGGGACTGCTGAATTTCTATATCTATGTTATTATCGCCGTATTTATTTCCGGGTTGATGGTAGGACGTACGCCGGAATTTCTCGGCAAAAAAATTGAAGCCAAAGAAATGAAGATCGCGATGATCATAGCCTTGCTGCATCCATTCTTAATCCTGGCCGGAACAGCGTTGGCAAGTTATTGCTCTTCGCTTACGTTGGGCACGCTCAACAATCCAGGGTTCCATGGATTTTCGGAAATGCTTTATGAATTCACATCTGCATCGGCCAACAATGGATCAGGATTTGAAGGATTGGGAGACAATAACCCATTCTGGAATATTTCTACAGGCTTCGTATTGATCCTGAGCAGATACCTACCAATCATCGGCCCGGTAGCGATTGCCGGAATTCTGGCTGGTAAAAAATACGTACCCGAAAGCGCAGGTACTTTGCAAACAGATACCCCGACGTTTGGATTGGTGATCTTCTCGGTCATATTTATCATCGCCGCCTTATCGTTCTTCCCAGCGCTGACGTTGGGGCCGTTGGCGGAATATTTTACGTTGTATTAATCTGAGCCAAAAAATAGTGATGAAAATGTTTTGGTGATGAAAATGTTTTGCTGGCGAGGAACCTTGTGATTAGAAATTAAGAAAGAAAATATAAACGACAGTGCAGACTTTGCACAAGGTTCCTCCTGAATGACATATTTTATTTATCCAATGTTCATCATTTAATAGCGTAAGCACAGTTCAGATAAAAAAATAAAATTATTAAAACTATAAAAAACATGAAACCAAATTCCACTTCTTTATTTCAGAAGGATCAGATGCGCGAAGCAATGCGCGAGTCGTTTCTAAAGCTGAACCCAATGGTGATGATCAAAAATCCGGTGATGTTTACAGTTGAAGTTGCCACGGTAGTGATGTTGGTAGTGACTGTATTCTCTGCCGTTTCAGGAACTCCTTCACAAGGTGCATTTTCGTATAATCTGGTGGTCTTTTTTATTCTTTTCATCACGCTTCTTTTTGCCAACTTTGCGGAAGCCATTGCAGAAGCACGTGGTAAAGCGCAAGCGGATAGTCTGCGCAAAACGCGCGAAGATACACCCGCTAAAAAGATCGCTACGCTTGGAGAAATGTATATGAACGAGATCCAGGTAGTAAATTCTTCTGAACTAAGAAAAGACGATCTGTTTATTTGTGAAGCCGGTGATATCATTCCTACCGATGGCGAGATCATCGAAGGCCTTGCCACGATCGACGAATCGGCGATCACAGGAGAGAGCGCCCCGGTGATCCGCGAAGCGGGTGGCGACAAGTCGAGCGTGACGGGTGGTACGAAAGTACTTTCTGATAAGATCAAAGTACGGGTTACTACACAACCGGGAGAAAGTTTTCTCGATAAAATGATTGCCCTGGTTGAAGGTGCCAGCAGGCAGAAGACACCAAACGAAGTAGCGCTCACAATTCTTCTGGCAGGTTTTACGCTAGTGTTTATCATTGTATGTGTTACATTAAAACCTTTTGCCGATTATGCACAAACTCCTATTACCATCGCGGCTTTCATCGCTTTGTTTGTATGCCTGATCCCAACTACGATCGGCGGCTTGCTCTCCGCCATCGGGATTGCTGGAATGGACCGTGCGCTGCGCGCCAACGTGATCACCAAATCTGGTAAAGCAGTAGAAACCGCCGGAGATATTGATGTGCTCTTACTTGACAAGACAGGTACGATCACGATCGGGAATCGTAAAGCCACAAATTTTTACCCTGCGCAGGGAATGGAAGAAAATGAATTCACGATGATCTGCATACTCGCCTCCAAAGCCGATGAAACGCCGGAAGGAAAGTCAATCATCGAATTGGCCAATACCAAAGGGATCACTCTACCTAAGATGAGTTCTCATGAAGGACAGGTTACCTTCATAAAGTTTACTGCCGAGACACGTTGCAGTGGTGTGGATCTTCCCGATGGTCACCGCATCCGTAAAGGTGCCTACGATGCGATCAAGGCGATGGCTCATAAGGCGGGAAACAATATTCCGCATGAAGTAACTGAAAAAGTAAAACATATTTCATCAAACGGCGGTACTCCTTTAGTAGTATCCGACAATGAAAAAATAGTAGGTGTGATCGAATTGCAAGACATTATCAAACCTGGAATTCAGGAGCGTTTCGAGCGCTTGAGAAAAATGGGAATTAAAACTGTAATGGTCACCGGCGACAATCCGCTTACCGCGAAATATATTGCTGATAAAGCAGGGGTCGACGATTTCATTGCCGAAGCAAAACCGGAAGATAAGCTCCGTTACATTCGTAAGGAACAATCCGGAGGAAAGCTTGTAGCCATGATGGGCGATGGTACTAACGACGCCCCTGCGCTGGCACAGGCTGATGTGGGCGTGGCAATGAACAGTGGTACCGCTGCAGCAAAAGAAGCTGGCAATATGGTAGACCTAGACAACGATCCTACCAAACTCATTGAGATCGTAGAGATCGGTAAACAATTGCTGATGACAAGAGGAACGCTTACTACCTTCTCTATTGCCAATGACGTAGCAAAATATTTTGCCATTGTGCCGGCCTTGTTTATCACGTCAATCCCAGCGCTGCAACAGCTTAACATTATGCAACTCCATACACCGGAAAGCGCGATCCTTTCCGCCATCATTTTCAATGCGATCATTATCCCGGTACTGATCCCACTGGCACTAAAAGGAGTGGAGTACAAACCGATCGGCGCCAGTGCATTGCTTCGCAGGAACCTCTTCATCTATGGCCTCGGCGGAGTGATCGTGCCTTTCATCGGAATTAAATTGATTGATTTGGTGGTGGGAGCGTTTGTATAGATGTTAAAGAAACGGCTTCATTGCGAGGAATGATGCCGCAGGTAGATTGCTTCGTTTCCCGTCGGGATCCTCGCAAGGACGAATAACAATAAAGAAATTAAAAAATTACCAATATGAAAACTCATTTGTTTCCCGCATTAAAGCTTACCGTTTTGTGTATTCTCTTTTTCGCCGTCATATACCCTGCATTGATCTGGGTGATCGGATTGGTAAGTGTGAACGGAGGAAAAGGAGATTATGAAAACATCGGACAGAAATTTACGGAAGACCGTTATTTCTGCTCTCGCCCTTCGGCTGCCGATTATAATGCCTCGGCATCCTGTGGTAGTAACAAAGGGCCTGATAACCCTGATTACCTCGCGTTAGTACAAGCACGCAGAGATACTTTTCTGGCGCATAATCCAGGTATAAACCGTTCTGCAATTCCGGTAGATATAATCACAGCTTCCGGCAGCGGATTAGATCCGCATATCTCTATACAAGCAGCCATGGTACAGGTAGACAGGATTGCTTCGGTACGAAAGCTTGATGGAAAAGAACTTCAGGTACTTGTTCACCAATATACCGAATTTCCCCTTTGGGGAATGTTTGGACCTGCACGGGTACATGTATTAAAACTGAACAAAGCGCTGGATGATCTATCGAAGTAAATTGTTATATTAATTGTTACAAAGTTACACCTGTAAGGTTTTAAACCTTGCAGGTGTTGATTGAAAATAATTGTATGAAAAGAATATTCTTATTATTACTATTTATCAATTTCTACACCATCGCCTCTGCCGACTCGACAGATCATGTTCTCCCAAAAGTCACCCTGAGTGCTTATGCTGATATTTATTACGGATATGATCTTGGAAAACCAGCTAATCACGAACGTCCGTTTTTTTTATACAATCACACCAGAAGCAATGAAGTAAATCTGAACTTAGGATTTATAAAAGCGTCCTTTGTCTCTGCCAGAGCCCGCGCCAACCTGGCGCTAATGGCAGGAACCTACGCGCAATACAATCTTGCCTCTGAACCGGGATTATTGAAAAATATCTACCAAGCCAATGCCGGATTTAAACTTTCTGCCAAACGCTCACTCTGGCTCGATGCAGGAGTTCTTGTCTCGCATATAGGTTTTGAAAGCGCCGTTTCCAAAGATTGCTGGACGCTTACCCGAAGTTTGATGGCAGAGAATACACCCTACTACGAAAGCGGCGCCAGGCTTACCTACATTAGTAACAATGGTAAGTGGACCTTCGCAGGCTTCTATCTCAACGGCTGGCAAAGGATCCAGCGTGAGAACGGAAATAATAGTCCTGACTTTGGTACACAAGTGGTGTTTCAACCTAATTCAAAAATTACGCTCAACTCAAGTTCGTTCATCGGAAATACAAAACCAGACAGCGCAAAACAAATGCGCTACTTTCACAACCTGTATGGGATCTTTCAATTGACCAACAAATTGGGGATCATTGCAGACTTTGACATAGGAGCAGAACAAAAGACCAAGGGAAGTGATCTCTATAATTTTTGGTACAGTCCCAACCTGATCCTCCGCTATAAATTTACCGAAAAAATTGCCGCTGCTGCCAGGGCAGAATATTACCAGGATAAAAGCGGCGTGATCATTCCTACTGCTACCCTGCATGGCTTTCAGACGTTCGGCTCTTCGCTGAACCTTGATTATGCACCGGTAAGCAATATGCTTGTGAGATTGGAAGGAAAAATGTATAACAGCGAAGACAAGATTTTTCTACTGAATGATCGTCCTTCCAACTACAATTATTTTATCGTTTCATCTTTTGCCGTCTCCTTCTGATATGCCCGAAACTACTGCAGCCCCCGAATATTTTCTCGAGCTGATCAAACGATCCAGGAGAGGCAAGCTCAAAATTTATATTGGCATGAGCGCCGGAGTAGGGAAGACCTACCGCATGCTCCAGGAATCACATACCTTGATCAGGAATGGCATTGATCTGAAGATCGGATACATCGAAACGCACAATCGAGAAGAGACGCACAATCTGCTTCAAGGCTTGCCCGTAGTCTCCAGAAGAAAAATATTTTATAAAGGAAAAGAACTGGAGGAAATGGATCTGCAAACGATCATCAACATCCATCCGGAGGTAGTGATCGTTGATGAATTGGCGCATACCAATATTCCTGGTTCTAAAAATGAAAAGCGCTGGCAGGATGTACTCGAAATCCTGGACGCAGGGATCAACGTGATCAGTGCGGTGAATATCCAGCATATAGAAAGTTTGAATAAGACCGTAGAAAAGATCTCCGGCATCGAAGTAGCCGAGCGCGTACCCGATCATGTACTGAAAAGCGCCGACGAAGTAGTAAACATCGACCTCACCGCCGACGAGTTGATCAACCGGTTGAAAGAAGGAAAGATCTATGAGCGAAGTAAAATAGAAACAGCGCTGAAAAATTTTTTCCTACCCGAAAATCTTCTTCAGCTGAGAGAGCTTGCCTTAAGAGAAGTAGCGCACCAGGTAGAACGGAAAATAGAAACAGAGATCTTTCAAAAAGAAAATTTCATTCCCGATAAGATCCTGGCCTGCATCAGTACCAACGACGAAGGTGCTAAAAATATTATCAGAAAAACCTCCCGGCTTGCTACCTTTTACGGATTCCATTGGATGGTGCTTTATGTGCAAACGCCACGCGAAGAAAGCGATAAGATCAACCTTGCTTCTCAGCGCCATTTGATCAATAATTTTAAAATGGCTACCGAGCTGGGCGCCGAAGTGATCAAAAAGAAAGGCACCGATGTGGCCCGTGTCATTACCGAGACTACGCTTGAGCAGGAATGCAAAATGATCGTGATCGGGAAGCCTCATTTTAGTTTCTGGAGTTTTATCATGAACCGGAACCTGATCGGGAAATTAGTAAAGTATTCCAAAGATATTGACATTGTACTTGTGAGCTAGGATATGAAAATAAAAACAAAATTATCGTTAGGTCTCATCTTTCTATTCGCCGCAGTGGTATTGCTCTGTAGCCTGGGGACGTATTATATTCACAAACTTTCCAACGAAGCAAGACGCATCACAAAGGATAATTATGAAAGTCTTGTCTATACCAAAAATATGATGCGCGCCCTGGATGAAATGGAGGCCGATCAAAAATCTTCCGTGCTATTATTTGAAAAAAATCTACAGGCACAGGAGAAAAATATTACCGAGCGCGAAGAAAAAGAATTGACTGCAGAATTGCGAAGCGAATTTCAGAATCTTAAAACAGATACGGTCACCGAAGCTAAGAAAAACCTGATCCGTCAGAAACTTTACCGGATTACAGAAGTAAACCTGCAGGCGATCTTACGAAAGAACGTGGAAGCAGGCGCGGCTGCCGATGAAGCTATTTTATATATGGGACTGATCGGTGTGTTTACCATCCTGATCACATTTTCCTTTATCGTAAATTTCCCTGGTTACATCGCTAATCCTATCCATGAGCTTACGGAAAGTATTAAAGAGATTTCGAAGAAAAATTATTCGCAGCGTGTACATTTCAAATCCAACGACGAATTTGGAGAGCTGGCCTTGGCCTTCAACAAAATGGCTAAGGAGTTGGACGATTATGAAAATAGTAATCTTGCGCAGATCATTTTCCAAAAGAAAAGGATTGAAACCATCATCAATACGATGCACGATCCGATCATTGGATTGGATGAGGCTAATAATATTCTCTTTGTAAATGGCGAGGCTATTGGCATTCTCGGTGTCAAAGAAGAAGACGTGCTGGGGAAATATGCACCTGATATCGCCTTGAAGAATGATTTGCTCCGCGTATTGCTGCATGAAAGCGATGCTTCCAAACCTCTGAAGATCTTTGCAGAAAATAAGGAATCATATTTTCTCAAAGAAACACTCCAGATCTTCGCCGAAGACAAGTTGATAGGCAATGTGATCGTGCTGAAGAATGTAACACAGTTTAAGGAATTGGATGTAGCTAAAACAAATTTCATCGCTACCATTTCTCATGAATTAAAAACACCGATCGCTTCCATCAAGATGGGATTGAAACTCCTGGAAGACGAACGCATCGGCTCGCTGAATGAAGAGCAGAGAAAACTCATTGTAAACATCAAAGACGATAGTCATCGCTTGCTGAAGATCACCGGAGAGCTGTTGGACCTGACACAGGTAGAAACCGGGAATATCCAGTTGCACTACAATCCAACAGCGCCGGAAGAAGTGGTAGACTACGCCTTACAGGTTATGAAATTTCAAGCTCAGCAAAAAGGTATTGTGCTTCACACAGAAATTGAAAAGGAGCTTCCCAAGCTTTTTATCGATCTCGAAAAAACAGCCTGGGTCATGGTCAACCTTGTATCCAATGCCGTCCGCTATTCTCCTCCGGGAAGTACTGTCAGTATTGAAGTTGCGCGAAGAGATAACAAAGTGATCTTTTCCGTGAGCGACCAGGGAAAAGGGTTTGATCCAAAGTACAAAGACAAAATATTTGATAAGTTTTTTAAAATTCCCAACGGGGATTCTGTATCAGGTACAGGCTTAGGACTGGCGATCTCAAGAGATTTCATCCTCGCCCAACAAGGCTCGATCTATGCAGAAACCGAGCCAGGGAAGGGCAGTAGGTTCGTGTTTTATTTTTTGGTAGGAGGATGATCGTTTGAGGATTTGATGTAGCGATACGTTTCATCGCTACAAATAAGTTCAGACATATGGATTATCAACTCTTTCGTCCATTCGTCCGCTCAGAGTCTCCCACGTCCGAAGGTTAGTTTTATCAAGAATCTTAGTCGGGGACTCTGAGCTGCTGAAATTCATGGCAGCAAAGGAGCTGCGCATGTATACAAAAAATAATTTATATTTAGTTATTTGCAAGCAAAAAAAAAGGTGATTATTATCAAATCATCAAATCTCCAAATCATCAATTTTTTCATTAATTTGGGCAAAAGAAATCAGTAGATCAATGTCGACCTTAGCATCCAAACATGGCCATACCCATAGCCATATTCACAAAGTCAGCGCTGCCGCATTACTTATTACCTTAGGAATTATATATGGAGACATAGGTACGTCGCCGCTCTACGTGATGAAGGCAATTATCGGTGGAAGTGTGATCAATGAAACTCTTGTGCTTGGTGGCCTTTCCTGCGTCTTTTGGACGCTCACCTTGCAAACAACCCTGAAGTATGTGGTAATTACTTTGAGGGCTGATAACAAGGGGGAGGGTGGAATATTTTCCTTGTTCGCTCTCTTAAGAAGAAGAAATCCAAAACTCGTCTGGCCCGCTATTATCGGGGGGAGTGCGTTGCTGGCGGATGGAATTATCACACCACCTATTTCGGTGGCTTCGGCAGTAGAAGGATTGAGAATTATAGATTCAAAGATCAATACCATCCCGATCGTGATCACGATCATTTGCGTTTTGTTTGTATTGCAACGGTTTGGCACCAAGTTCATGGGCAATAGCTTCGGCCCGATCATGACCCTTTGGTTTCTTATGCTTGGAGTGCTTGGGTTTAAAGAACTTCTTCATTACCCAATGATATTGAAAGCGGTCAATCCTTATTATGCTTACAATATGTTGGTCAATTATCCAGGCGGTTTTTGGTTACTGGGTGCTGTCTTCCTCTGTACTACAGGAGCCGAAGCCTTGTACTCCGATCTCGGGCATTGTGGAAAGGAAAATATCAGGATCACCTGGGTGTTTGTAAAAATTTGTTTGCTGCTCAATTATTTTGGACAAGGTGCATGGTTGTTGCAATATAGCGGAGAGAAGCTTACCGAAAATCCATTCTTCGGGATCATGCCGGATAAATTTATTGGGGTTGGAATTACTATTGCTACCATGGCAGCCATCATTGCCAGTCAGGCGCTGATCAGCGGTTCTTATACGCTCATAAACGAGGCCATTCGTCTGAACTTATGGCCGAAGGTCCGCATTCATTATCCTACCAACCTGAAAGGACAGATCTATATTCCCAGTGTGAACTGGTTGTTGTTGGCAGGATGTATCATGGTGGTGCTTCACTTCCGGGAATCTTCTGAAATGGAAGCAGCATACGGCTTGTCGATCAGTATCACCATGCTCATGACTACCTGGCTGCTTTGCTATTATTTGAAAATTAAAAAAATACCTTTCATCTGGGTAGCCTTGTGCTTCATGGTATACGTATGTATCGAAGGAGCATTCTTGGTTGCCAACCTGAAGAAGTTTACACACGGCGGTTATGTTACGCTTCTTATAGGAGGAGCTATTATCATAGTGATGTGGCTTTGGTATGCTTCGAGGAAGATCAAAAACAGGCTGACGGAATTTGTGGTGTTGGAAGATTATCATGCGATGCTCAAAGAACTTAGTCACGACCTGTCAGTTCCGAAATATGCTACACACCTGGTTTACCTGACCAGTGCAGACAACCCAAGATATATAGATTCGAAGATCATGTACTCGATCTTCAACAAACAACCAAAGCGAGCCGATGTATACTGGTTTGTACACATCGATGTACTCGATGAGCCGTATACGATGGAATACAAAGTAGATGTGATCATTCCGGACGATCTTGTGCGCGTGGATTTCAGACTTGGATTCAGGGTAGAACAAAAAATAAATCTTTACTTCAGGAAAGTTGTAGAAGACATGGTAAAAAATAAAGAGATCGATTTTACCAGCCGTTATACCTCATTGAACAAACGAAACGTCATTGGAGATTTTCGTTTTGTAGTGCTTGAAAAACATTTGAGCAACGACAACGAATTGTCACCAACCGAACAGATAATCATGGATGCACACTTCTTCCTGAAAGAGATCAGCTTATCAGAACCAAGCGCATTTGGGTTGGATACCAGTTCGGTAGTGGAAGAAAAAGTACCGCTTGTGATCGCTCCGAAGGAAAATTTTGAGTTGAGAAGGATTAAGTAATAGCAAGAGCAACAGTATTGAGTAAAACCGCGCTGGCAGGCGAGACGCCAGCGGGAGTAAAAGCTAGGCTTGGACATATGTGCACAAAATGATATCTTTACCAACGCACAACCGATGTTATGAGATATTTATTATTTGTTATTTCCTTTTATTTACCGTTATCAATTTTTGCGCAAAAACTTCCGGAAATTGATGCACTCAACCGTGTAATACTAAATCACAAGGACAGTATTATCTATGCCCACCTTCTCCCTGCAGAGGATGGTAGAAAGATACATATTTCAGATAATTATTGGTACTGCTGGTATGCTCAGCACGACATCAAAGAAACCCGCGGAGGATTTGACGGGAAAGTACTGCACGGTGAGTATACAGAATTTTATGGCACTAAAGAGCTTAAGAAAAAAGGATACTTTAAAAACGGCATGAAAATCGGGAAATGGAAATCCTGGTATATCAACGGACAACTATCCGAAATTGCTTATTACAAGCATGGTCTTCGTAATGGAAAATTTTATCGCTACAACGAGCTTGGAGCCCTTATTACTAAAGGGAAGTATAGAAAAGGAGTTTTGGTTGTGAAAAAAGAAAAACAGAAGAAAGAAAAGAAAAGTAAACAAGCAGAAAAATCAGACCAGGACAAAAAATCAAATAGAGCAAAAAAGAGATCAAAGGCAGAAAAGGAAACATCTTCTGATCCAACTACAAAACCCCAGGAAGAGATTCAGAAAAACAAAAAGAAAAAAAAGGAAAAAGAGCCTAAGATTCGAATTCGCCGTAGTATCAAAATAGTTCCACAACCAGGCAAATCCACTTAGCCTATGTTGCGTGCGGGAGCTTTATTTGTAGCAGTAGCTATTTCTTTTGTAATCGCTTTGTTGATCTCATCGTTGATTATACTATCATTTCATTACAAAATTCAAAACCTGGAAAATTTACTTCAGAAAAAACTGGAACGTAACCTGCAATCGGCTATGGTATTGCTAATGGAAAGTTCTTTAATGACAGAAGACCAAACAATACTCGACCTTTATGGAGAAGAATCGGATTCTGTAAAAATAAAAAAATCTTCCTGGGGAGTTTTTGAAGTGGCCAATGTAAAAAGTTTTTCAGGTCGTTATAGCCTTACAAGAACAGTATTTTACGGCTATAGGCCTAACGACACATTATCACCCGCATTATACCTTGCCGATCTGAGCCGTCCGCTGACCCTTTGTGGAAACACCAGGATAAAAGGTACGTGTTACTTGCCAAAAGCTGGTGTGAAAAGAGGATACATCGAAGGCCGGGGATTTGAAGGAACTACACTCATTGATGGACAAACAAAGGTAAGTAAGAATACACTCCCGGCACTTGATGATAAAATCATAAAGAAAGTAGACTTAATAAAAAAAGCAGATTCGCTTCATATTTCCGTTAGTACTACCGGTTATAAAATTGGAAATATTTCAGCAGATTCATTAATCCATTCTTTCGAAGATACTACTATGATGGTGATCCTTAGCAGTGGAACTATTTCAGATAAATATTTATCAGGTAATATTATTCTTTTTTTTAGTGGAGCACTTGTCGTTCAGCCAGACGCTCAGCTGGACAATGTAATTTTATTGGCAAACTCTATACGGTTTAAGAGCGGCTTCTCAGGCAATCTTCAGGCTTTTGCACTCGATTCTATTGTAGTAGAAGAAAATTGCAAACTAAATTTTCCTTCTGCATTAGGATTGTTTAAAAAAAGCTATAAAACGCAACAACCCTATATAAAATTCAAACAAGGTTCTTATCTTAAAGGTGTAGTATTCACATACCAACCATCCTTGATTACTGATCTCCAGCAAACTTTGATTTCAATAGAATCAGGAGCAACAGTAGTAGGCCAGGTATATGCAGACGGCTTTGCCGATATCAAAGGAATAGTAAAAGGATCTGTATGGTGTAATAAGATGCTCTTAAAAACAAAAGCCTCTGTCTATGAAAATCATGTGATGAACGGAGTGATTGATAAAACCCAGCTCTCCCCGTATTACGTGGGCACAGGCCTGATAGCGGCAGGAAACAAAAAGAAAGTGATCAAATGGATAGATTAATCTTGAATAGTGCTCTCAAAGCTTCTTCGCTTTTCGAGACCATCGTCGGACTGATGATCACCATGTTGGTGTTTGCCATTGCCATGACTATATATGTAAACGTAATTCGAAGCAGTACCAACATTGCCGAGATGAAAGCCCTTCATCGGTTGGAAGAATTATCAAGAGAAACGATTTTGAAAAAAAGTTTTTTTGATGAAAATTTTGAAGAAGAAGGAGTATTGATCACTAAAAATGTGGGTAGTTATAAGGGAGGCAATGGCTTATTGCTTTTGCATTTGCAGGCGACGGGTCCAGATAAAAGAAATTTAGCTGAACTTAAAAAAATTATTTCCGAAGATGACAATACGCAGAATTAAAAGCTATACCATAATAGAAATGTTGGTTGTAATGCTAATTAGCGCGCTTAGCATTGGAATCACCTACACCTGTTATATTTTGGTTACAAAGCAGTATTTGTCCTATAAAAAGAACTCCGATGAACTTGCCCAGGTTTTCCTGATGGATAAATTGCTGACCAGGGATATTGCTGGTAGCAAAAAAATAGAACGCACCAGTGAAGGTCTTCAATGTTATTTTCAAAGAGAAATTATTTCTTATGAGTTTACCGATTCCTATGTGCTTAGGCATGCCGCTATAGTTGATACCTTCCATATCAGCATTCCGGAAGAAACATCTTTTAAATGGTTCGACAAAACAGAAAATATTCCGGGCAATCTTGTAGACGAAGTAAGTTTTGTGGCAACATTTAAGGAAGAAAAAATAAATTTCTATTATAAAAAACAATACGGAGCCGATGTATTGATGACAATGGAAGAGGTGAATAAGTGAAATTTTAAACTTAACGGATACACGTTGTGGCAGTTGATATTACAAAAGTAAAAACGAATCAAAAAATTGCAACCCCTGCTTCGAAAGAAGAAAAAGGTATATTTGATTTTCTAAACAAAGATATTAGTCTCTTTGGTAATAATCTAAGCGATAAAAAGAAAGAAGCTTTTTATCATGAACTACATATTTTACTCACCGCAGGCGTAGACATCAGGAGTACATTAGACCTTATTGCATTCGAACAAACATCAGAGAAAGACAAAACGCTGTTTATAGGCATCCGCGACCAGGTTACGAAAGGAAGTACTTTATCGGATGCAGTACAAAATACAGGCAAATTTTCAATTTATGAATACCATAGTCTACGCATAGGAGAGGAGAGTGGTAAGCTTTCAGTCGTATTGAAAGAACTTGCAGATTTTTTTCAAAGTAATATTAATCTGAGACGCCAGATTGTAGGAGCGCTCACCTATCCGGCAATTGTATTATGTACTTCTTTCGGCGCGATTTTCTTTATGCTCAATTTTATTGTGCCGATGTTTGCCGACGTATTCAAACGTTTTGGGGGGAAACTTCCATTTATCACCTCGGTGATTGTAGATATGTCAAACTGGATCGGGAGTTATTTCTATCTCGTATTTTTAATTCTTGCTATTGTTGTTGGCTTTCTTATTAGTCAGCGAAAACATCTTTGGTATCGTAAGTTTTTTTCTTTGCTGATAATAAGAATTCCTTTTGTAGGTGATATGATCAGAAAAATCTATATGGCACGTTTTTGCCATTCCATGGCACTCCTGATCGGGGCTAAGATTCCGATTGTGCGTGCTATTAAATTGGTGAAAGAAATGATCGGTTTTTATCCAATCGAGGTTTCGCTTGACCAGGTGGAGCAGGATATCATGCAAGGTGTTTCGCTTCATAAAAGTCTGGCGGCATTCCCTGTCTACCACAGGCGCTTAGTATCGTTGGTAAAAGTGGGAGAAGAAGTGAACCAATTGGAGATGTTTTTTGGAAAAATAGCCAAACAATACTCCGAAGATGTGGAACATCAGACCAGTTTGATCAGCAGTATGATCGAACCTTTTATGATTATTTTCCTTGGATTAATTGTAGGAGTGATCTTGATAGCAATGTATCTCCCATTATTCCAGCTAAGTACAACCTTTTAAAAGAATAATGAAAAAATAATCTGGAGGACATGATTTTTCAAGGTTAAAAGCTAATGAGAATTACTCATTTTTAGTCTTTTACATTTTTCTCGTTTGTGATATTTTTATTATCTTTAAACCCTCTCTAAGAAAATAAAGTTGTTTTATCATGAATAAGAATTTTTCAGAAGTGCGTGTAAAAGCTTTTACACTGACAGAAGTATTGGTAGTATTGGTGATCGTAGGTATCCTTGTGCTGTTGGCATTGCCCAACCTGATGCCCTTAATCACAAAAGCAAAAAGTACAGAAGCAAAGATTCAATTGGAACATTTGCATACACTGGAGAAAACTTTTTTTTACGAGAAATCAAAATATACAACGGATATTAATAGCATCGGATTTGTCCAGGAAAAACTCACCACAGAAGGAGAAGATGGAAAAGCAAATTATAGGGTAGAGGTAGTAGAAGCAGGTTCTACTTCGTTTCTTGCCAAAGCTACGGCAGTAGTAGACTTTGATGGAGACGGGACATTTAATGTGTGGGAAATCGACCAGGACAAGAATCTTAAGGAAGTGGTGGCTGATTAGGCATCATTTAAGCTCAATAAAAATAACTCTTCTCTCAAATGTTAAGTACAATACTTTATTGTCTTTTCTTATTATTGTTGACATGGCTGCTGGTAGACGATTTTAAATACAGAGCAGTTCGTTGGTGGTTGTTTCCTTTGTTGATCGCGCTTGCACCTGCAATCGAATATTATAATTTAAAGTTTAAAGATATTGTATTCAACGGTTGTTTTGTGTTGATTCAATTAGCTATGTTGTCTATCTATTTTAGCATTAAGGAACGGAAGTTTACAAATATCACTCATCGTTATCTGGGTTGGGGTGATATCTTGTTTTGGATCATACTTTGCCTTTTACTATCACCACTGAATTTTGTTCTGTTCTTTCTATTCTCAATGATCATTGTAACATTTGTTTTTAGTTTGTGGAAATTCTTCAACGTACAGCCTGATCAACCTACAATTCCTCTGGCTGGTATACAAGCAATGGCATTGCTGATCGTATGGGCAATTGTTTTCTTTTCTGATAAGATTTCCTTTCGTGAAGATCAATGGATTGAACAATATCTGACGATATGAGTGAATTGTTAAATATCGATATCAAAGCAGAAGACTTACAACTGTTGAGTCCCGAACAGGCATGGCATTATCGTGTGTTTCCCAAAAAAAATACTGGTAACCAACTGACATTATACATTGATGAGGAGATGAATATTTCTTCTACTGAAATGGAACTTGAGATGATATTGGGGAAACAGATAGTACTGGAGCAAATAAGCCGTGAAGAATTGCAACAACTACTGGCTCGTCATTACAGAAGAGAGCAAAAAGATGATCGTAGTAAATCTGCTAATTATGCCTCGTCTGGCGAAGGAGAAGATTTTCTTGCCAATCTTATTGCGGAAGCAAAAAAATTAAAAAGCAGCGATATTCATATTGAAGCATACGAGGAACGTTGTCGCGTAAGAATCCGGATCGATGGAATGTTGGTAGAACGATATGTGATCAACAAAGTAGACTATCCTCCGATTGTCAATAAGATCAAAATTATGTCAAACCTCGACATCGCAGAAAAGCGATTACCGCAAGATGGAAGGATCGCCTTTCATCGACAGGGAATGAAGTTTGATATTCGTGTATCTGTACTCCCTACACTGTATGGTGAAAAAATAGTACTGAGAATTCTTAGCAACGACGCTACTAATATTGATATCAATAAACTTGGGTTTTCAGATTTTGATCTGCATAATTTTCTGGAAGGAGTAAAACGTCCAACCGGAATCTTGCTGATCTCCGGACCTACAGGCTCAGGCAAGACCACCACGCTTTATGCAACACTGAAATTACTCAACAAAGAAACCCGCAATCTTCTTACCATCGAAGATCCGATAGAATATACGCTTGAAGGGATCAACCAAGTACAGTTGAAAGAAAATATTGGCTTAAACTTCGGTGCCACGCTTCGTACTTTTTTAAGACAAGATCCGGATATCATTATGGTGGGAGAGATCCGTGACCAGGATACTGCAGCAATGGCTATTCGTTTGGCGCTTACCGGTCACTTGGTGCTTTCAACTATTCACACCAATTCCGCATGGGGAACAGTATCCAGGCTGATCGATATGGGAATCCCTCCCTTTCTGGTAGCCAATACGCTCACTACTACAGCCGCTCAGCGTTTGTTGCGTTGTCTTTGCACACATTGCAAAACCAAGGAAGCATTTGATACAAGTCTTTATCCAAGACATTTTAAACCTTACGGCACAGTGACAGAGCACTATAAAGCAAATGGCTGTGAACAATGTCATTTTACAGGTTATAAAGGAAGAAAAGCCGTATACGAAGTGATTCCTGTGGATACAGAATTAGTGGGATTTATCAAGACTAATCAACACGATATATCGGAAGCATTGAAGGAACGAGGAATTAAAACATTAGCCCAAAATGCTTTTGAACTATTTGAAAAAGGAGAAACAACAATCGAGGAAATTTATCCTCTGCTATTAAACTTTTGAAACAACCAACGCAATGGATTTTATCAAATTAAACGCCTGGGCTATAAGAGTAGCGCTATTATTGATGCTGCAATTATATTCTATTCAATTATTTTCACAAAACACTCCCAAACCTGACCGTTTTGAACTGCTGGCGGAAAAGCTGGACGATCTGAAAAAAGATGTACCAGGCTTGAATGAAAAAGTAGACTTTGCAATTTCTGGTGCCAGTATCCAGGAGTTTATCAAAACACTTGCAGAGTCTAATAATCTCAACGTAAGCGTGGATCCTATGCTCTCGTTTAAAGTGCATAACAATTTTACAAACGAAAAGGTATCAACGATCCTGCTCTTCCTTTGTAAAGAATACGACCTGGATATACGTTTTGTTGGTACCATTATGTCTTTCTACAAATATGTGCCACCTACGGAAATAAAACTGGCCACACCACCAAAAGAGATCAAGGCGGCTTACAATAATTATAGTAAACTCATCACCCTGGATTTGAAAAATGATACGCTGGAGCAAGTGGCCAAAAAGATCACTCAGGTAACTAAAAAAAATATAATCCTTTCCTCCGGTTTAGGTGGTAAATTGGTAAGCGCCTACATCGAAGATGCACCGCTTGACAATGCCTTGAAGAAAATGGCTTATGCCAATAATTTGAAAGTGGTAAAAACGGAAGATGACTTTTATGTGATCCGTTCTCCAGAAGAAGGAGAGGATCTATTGGTTGAGAAAAATAATAGAAAACGACCTGCCCCAAAGCCGCTCACTTCTGTAGGAACTTCCACCAATGGCCAGCAGCCGGGCAATGGCAATGGCTCCGGTACAACTGCTGCAAGTTTATTCACTGATGTGATTGATTCTCTCGGACAAAAGAGAATTACCATCGAAGCGGTAAATGCTTCCATTGTTGATATTATTAAAAATGTAGCACAACTTACGGGCGATGGATATTTTATTTTTTCAGACGTGAAAGGCCATGCTACTACTGCTGTATACAACGTATTGTTTGACGAGTTTTTGACTTACTTATTACAAGGCACTGAATATACTTACAAAAAAGATCAAGGCATATATTTGATCGGGGATAGAAAATTGGAAGGCTTACGGGCAAGCAGAGTAGTACAGCTCCAATACAGATCGGTTGATAAAATGATGGAGATGATCCCTGCAGAGATCAAGAAAAATGTAGAGACTAAGGAGTTCAAAGAACTTAACAGTATCCTGCTTACCGGTTCGGTACCACAGATTGCGGAAATAGAAGCATTCATGAAAGAGCTGGATCGTGTAGTGCCTATGGTGATGATCGAAGTACTTTTATTGGATGTACGTAAAAATAGAACGATAAAAACAGGACTCTCTGCCGGGCTGGGGGATTCTTCCGTGACTACAAAAGGTACTTTTCTTCCCAGCGTCGACATGACTCTAAGCTCTTCTACGATCAACGATTTCCTGAGTTTTATAGGTACTAATAATAGCGTCAATCTTGGAAGAGTAACTCCTAAATTTTATGCCAGCATTTCGGCCTTAGAAGATAATAGTAATGTGGAAGTACGAAGTATGCCGAAACTTTCTACACTTAACGGGCATGACGCCAACTTGAGTATCGGAAGTACAAGATACTATTTTGTAGAAACACAAAATACCCTTGGAACGCTTACTACCACTACCATACGTACAAGACAATGGAATCCGGTACAAGCAAGTCTGGATATCAATATCAAACCACTTGTTTCCGGCGACGACCAGGTGACTTTGGAGATCGATGTTTCTATTTCCGACTTCCTCGATTCTCCGGATCCTACAGCTCCACCTCCGGCATCTAATTCAAAGTTTAAATCTATGATCCGTGTGAAAAACGAGGAAATGATTGCGCTCGGTGGCATTGAACGGATCGAGAAAAACAAACAGGGAAGCGGTGTTCCGATCCTTTCCAGAATTCCCGTATTGAAGTGGTTGTTTAGCAGCCGTACTAATTCAAGAAATAAAGTAGTGTCTGTTGTGTTTATCAAACCTATTATTATTTACTAAAAATATCTGGTAGAATAGAATATGCTGGCAAAGGTAAAAGGAACGCTTACGAAAATCACCAAAGCTCTTGGAGTAGAAGTTATCTTCCTTCCCGATAACCAATATAAATTTACGTTGATAGAACTAGTGCTGGATAAAAAAAATATCCGGCTGGAGAAAAAAGAACAGCGAACCGGAGTATCGCTTGAGATCATAAAAGACTTGATTGATAAAGATGTACCCGTATATCTGGTGCTCAATGGAAGAGGGATTCTTCATAAGAAGATCACGGGTCCCGTATCTGAAGACAATAGTTTAATTCAGACTGTGCTACCCAATGCAAAAGCTCAGGATTTTTATATTCAAAAAAATGTTTCCGAAAAAGGCGTCCTGGTAAGTTTGATCAGAAAAGAAACGGTTGATGAACTATTATCCCTATTCGGTCAATGGAATATTTATTGTACCGATCTCAGTCTTGGCGCAATACCAATCGCTTCTATCCGCCCACTTATTCATGATATAAGCGAAATGGGTTTCGAATTTTCAGGGCATACAGTCGTCTTTGATCATTCAGGAAGTATAATAGATTATCATTTCCAGGTAACAGAAGAAAGAAAAAAAGTAGTACAGGTAGATACAGAAAAAGTAGAAGAAGATTTTCTGGTAGCTTATGCCGCCGCCTTTAGCTTATTGGTTCACGATAATAGTGTTGATCCATTTATAGAGCGGGTACAGGAAGGAAAGGTAGAATTTATAAATAAACTTTTGTTCACAAAGCTAAGCTGGACGGTACTGGGCTTTTTCCTGTTAGCACTGATGGTAAACGTTGTTTTGTTTACCAGTTTTTCTTCTGAAAATAATGAACTCATTCAAAAGGAAACTAAATACAGTAGCATGTTTTCCGAAATGGAAACAATCAGTAAGGAAGTAAAAGAAAAAGAAAATTTCCTCTGGGAAGCGGGTTGGCTGCAATCCTCTCAAGCTACTTACTTCGCCGATCGCATTGCTGCTACAGTACCTGTTTCGGTAAGGTTGACAGAACTTTCTATTAACCCGCTTGACGAACGAAGATCAAAAGAAGAAAAAAAAGAACTCTTCAGTACTAATTTAATTTTTATCAAAGGAAATTGCACCCGTCCGACTGAACTTAATGAATGGTTAGATAAAATAAAATTGATCGATAAGATAACCAAAGCCAGATTGGTAAATTATTTCTACGATAATAAAGAAAATATAGGATCTTTTAGTTTGGAAATAGAAACAGCACTTTGAACTTTAATCAGTTTACATATCGCCAAAAAAATCGTTACCTGTTGATAGGAACGTTGGTGTTTGCTCTGATCGCCTATATGACTACGATTAGCAATACGGTACACTTATACAGCGATAATAACCGTCTTTTGGCAAAAATAGGCAAGGCTGAGAATGCACCTGTCGCCATTGCTGGTTTGCGCCAATCTTTAGAAGGATTGAACAATAAATTAAATCATTACCTGATCGATACTACAAAAGACCAGCAACATTTACTGGAAGTGGTGAGTGAATTCTGCCACCAGCATAAACTTACGGTAAAAGAATTGCCTCAACGGAAAATTTCCAAAGAAAAAGATTTTACAATTATCACAAGCGTACTAAAGATCGAAGGGAACTACAATAATCTGCTTCAGTTGCTTCACGAGTTGGAATATACACAGAAGTTGGGTCGTCTGAGTTCTGTATCATGGAAATCATATGTAGATACTAAAACCAAAAAAACTGTTTTATACATGGTGGTGTATCTGCAAAACATTACAGTAAATACAAAACAAAACGAATGATGAAAAGAAAAATGAATAACCGATTTGTCTTTTTGTATCTGTTAGCAGTGACACTCTTATTGGGTGCCTGTAAGGATGTTTTTGAAAAAGACATTACTAATCAGAAAATAACAATCGATACACCTCCGGATGGAGCACAAAGCCAGGTGTATAAACAGCTGTTCTGGTGGGAGGATCTTAACGGTGCTTCTCAATACAGGATCCAGATTGCTTCTCCCTCGTTTGATAACCCTCAGAGTATCGTAGATACAGTCATCACAGGTACCAATAAATTTTATAAAACATTGAGTCCGGGTCTATATCAATGGAGGATCCGTGCGGAGAACGGCGCTTACAAAACACAATACCAGACGTTCAATCTTACCATGCTCGTTTCATCTTTGGATAAGCAGGAAGTGAATCTTACTTCACCTGCGAACAATACTTTTGTCGGCGCTGCTTCCGGAGGCCTTATAAATTTTACCTGGGATAAACTAACCGGTGCGACCAAATATGAAATTAATATAGATACTATCTCTGGTAATTTTGGAACAAACATGATCTTGAACCAAGAAACTACAGATCATACTTATGCTTTCACACTTCCTGAAGGAGAATACAAATGGAGAGTGAAAGCAAAAGATGATTCAGGACTTGAAACAGACTGGACTACTTATTACATCGGCTATTATGCAACAGCACCTGCAGTCCCTGTAATGATCACGCCAAGCAGTAATAGTACGAGTGCTACATTTGGTTGGAATAACGTGACACGAGCGGAGACCTACACGTTGTATATTTACGTCAATGATACAGTCAACTATACACCAGTGACCTATCAGATAACAGCTCCTACCGTAAGCAAGACAGTTAACTTCCCTACAGGAAGTACTAATGGAGATAAAATATATGCAAAAGTTTCTGCAGTAGATAAAGCAGGGAATGCAAGTGCTCTTAGCAATTCTAAAAATATATTGCATCCTTAATCATGAAAAGTAAAACTACTACATATATCCTCATGAGCGGTGTGCTCCTGATATGGGGGTTGGTATTTTACCGGGTTTTCGCCGGATTAGATTCCAACAATGATGATGTAGTGGTAATGGCACAAAAATTACCGGCAAAATCAATCGAGCAGAAAGAGGAACCAACGGTTCTTGTTTTGGGTAATTACAGGGATCCATTTCTGGGTGCTGCCTCTAATGCATTTAATGTGAATGAAAATGTGATTGCAAAAAAAACAGTTTCTTCTAAAACAAAATTAACCATAAAAAAAGAAGAAGCTACAGCGCCTATTGATTGGAGCTTTATTAATTACATTGGAATTGTTTATAATAAGCAAACCGATAAAAAAGTAGGTGTAATAAGGTTGTGGGATAAAGAGTACATGGTAAGTGAAAAAGATATTATTAATAATGTCACCATCTTGCATAAAGAAAAAGATTCTATGCAGGTAGAATATAATGGAAACAAACAATGGATTCGACGTTAATGCCTAACGATGAATCCATTGTTATTTGAGAGGAGGAGCTGCGCTTTTTTCTACCGTTCCCGAAATAGTAACTCTTGAAGAATTGCTGGATGAATTGGATAGAATGTTCACCACTTTGTTAAATCTTCCTTCCTTTCCTTTGGAATCGAAGTTGACTATGATGGAAGCGCTTTCGCCGGGTTTGATCGGTTCTTTCGGCCATTCAACTATGGTGCAGCCACAGCTTGCGTGCGTATGAACCAAACAGGATCACCATAGCAGGCTTCATTTCCGCCACGATCACTTCTGTGATTTCGGTAAGCTTTTCCCGTTTTAGTTCGGGTAAATAATCGCGGTTAAGGTTCAAAATGTAATTATTGAAATATATGTATTTTACAATTTATGAAAAAAGAGATGAAATCAATTATAAGATATCATTGAGAGGTTTTTGAAGATTCAACAATCCAGATACACTGCATTACATCATTTTATATAAATAGATATTGATTTATGTCTTAAATGTAATCAGGTCGCTGAAATATTATATTTAAAAAAGAATATGGAAAAAATTTCACAATTAGTTTTGGAAAATAAATTTCAACCTAATACTTTTAGTCCATAGATAGCAACTACACCAACCGAATCCCATTTTTCAATATCTTTTTCATTTTCCTAAGAGCTACGGTACTCTTGAAGTATATGTATGAGTGTAATATCAACCGGTTAACGTCAGAAAGGGCTTGGCCATTTATATATAAATAATAATAAATCAATCAATGATTGAGATATACGATTGTCTCAAAATCATTGGCAGGTAGAGTATGTTTTATACTGAACAAATTCTATTTAATACAAACAGCTAAAGATCCATTTCTCAAAAAAAATTACTCTTTAAAATCAATAATATGCGCAAGTTAAAAATTTCTTTGCTGGCACTCGGATGTGTATTGAGTTCCATAGCTTCATTTGCCCAAACAAGTTGTACAGGTCCAACGGCCGTGTATACTTCAACGGTTCCTACCCGTACAGGTCTTCCTGATGCTCGTGGAATGGAGCTCCCATTAATGCTATTAATAAATATGTTCCGGGCACAGGTACCGGCTCACAATTACAATCAGACTATGCTGCTCAATGGAGAGCGATGTTTGATGTGAACAATCTCTATGTTTTAGTAGAAGTAAAAGACGGCGCACTATACCCAGCTCCAGTAGGTACAGGCTCTCCATGGATGTACGATGCGGTAGAAATTTATATAGATGGAAGCAATACAAAACCTGGCTCTTATAATTCTACGGATCATCAATTCGGATTTACCTACGGAACATCCGCTGCTCCTACAATTCTATATGGCAGCAATGGTAATTCTTCCTTACAATTTACTATGGTTCCAACTTCATGGCCAGGCTATAATTTGATCGCTACGATTCCATGGACAGCAATTGGAATCACGGCTCCCACAAGTGCCGGTAATATCTCCATAGGATTTGACATTAACATTCAAGACAATGATAATGGAAGTAGTACAAGAGCTGCTACCGCAGCGTGGAATACTACTTCAAGCCAGGAATTTAACAACCCTTCTTTATTTGGAACAGCTACTTTATCTATGTGCACTATTGGTACAGTGGACTATGTGGCTAAGTTTAACAGTACGACAACGCTTACCAAAAGCCAGATCTATGACAATGGAACTTTTGTCGGAATCGGTACTACGGCTACCTCCACAGCAAAGTTGAATGTAAACGGAACAGTAAAATCTACAGGGTTACAACTGACTACCAATCCAGGAGTAGGTAAGGTATTGACTTCAGACAGCACAGGTAACGGTAGCTGGCTGGCAGTAGACCTGAGTAGCGGCTGGAAGCTGGCGGGAAATAATAATGCGACGACCAGCAATTTTATAGGAACGACCAACGCGCAACCGATTATTTTCAAAACCAACAATGTAGAAGCAATGCGCCTCAATGCCGACGGTACGATTGGTATTGGTGATAGCTATGTTGCTTCCGGATATAAGGTTGCCATTAATGGAAAACTGATCGCTACAGAAATTGCAGTGAAGCTTCGTACCAAATGGCCTGATTATGTATTTGCCAAAGAATATAAGCTGATGTCATTGGGTGAAGTAGAAAAATATATTCAGGAGCATAAACACCTTCCAGGCCTTCCTGCCGCAAGTGAAGTGGAAGAAGACGGAATGCAGGTGGGAGAGATCAATACAAAGCTCACAGAAAAAGTGGAAGAGCTAACGCTATATGTGATCGAACAACAAAAACTGATTGAAGCGCAGAAAGAGGCAAATGAGAAATTACTTCAGCTACTGGAAGCACAGAATAAAAGAATAGAAAAGTTGGAGAAGAAAAAATAGTAAGGAGCAAACGATGAATAACAAAATAATTTCGATCGCGCTGATTGTACTGACAGTAGTGGTCATCGGGCTTTCTGTACTGGTGTTGACTAAAGTGGAAAAGATAGCTTATATAGATACAGGAAAATTGCTGGAGCAAAGTAAGGAAATGCAGGTGCTTAAAAAAGAAGTAGAAAAAGATCAAGGAATTGCCAATGCAAATATTGATAGTTTGACTACTGAATTTCAAGAATCGTTAAAAAAATATGAAAAAGAACAGTCGAAAATGACTGGCAAGGAAAAACAATTAAGTCAGGAATTATTGCGTGGTAAACAAAAACAATTAATACAATACCAACAAGCGGTGCAGCAGAAAACTCAAAGTGAAGAGCAAAAACGAACGCAGGAAGTATTGGCAGCGATTAATGCGAAAATAAAAGAATATGGTGTAAAAAATGGATACAAAATCATTTTCGCCACTGCTGCTGGTAATATTGCTTATGCAGATAATACGGTCGATATAACGGAAGATATTATAAAAATGATCAACCAATAAATAGAGTTGATTCATTCGAAAAAGTGAAGTTAAACAAAGATAAAAATGTCTATCATTGAAATAAAAAACCGTTTAAAAACTGTTTTATCATTCACTAAATATTTACTCAATGGCATTTGTATATGGATAATGTGCTTGTTTGTTTTCGCTTGCCAAAATAAAACGGATAAATCAGATCTTATTAGTTACCTAAATGATCCGGATAACGGGCTGAAAAAGGAGAAGACAATAGGGGATTATAAAATCGATATTACATATTATCCAACTAATTTATTAATCGAAAAAGAAATCGAGAACGGTACTACACCGGAACAATTGGAAATACGAAGGAATGAATATGAACGATATAATTATTTTATACTGAATATGTCGCTCAGTGGTAAAGATGTAGTGTATAAGGGAAGTACCAATACGGAGCAATTTAGTGCTTGTATTAACAAGCTTAATTTTGGGTTGTCGGATTATATATATGCACTAAGAGATAAGAAAGATACACTCAATCTTGCCGATTATTATGTGCCTAATTTATATGGTATGAGACAAAGTACTCAAATTCTGTTTGCTTTTTCGAAAAGTGAAGATAATAATTATCAAGAACTGGAAATCACACTTAAGGAACTCGGGTTTGGCATTGGTACACAAAAGTTTAGTTTTAGAAAAGAAGATATAAAAAACATACCGTCATTAGCTATTATAAAATAATGATGGATTATATCATAATTAAAGTATATGAAAAAGAAAATTTTACGCATTGTTGCATTGTTTATTGCAATCAATTTATTGACTACAACATTGATGCCTACTTTGAGTTACGCACTGACAGCAGGCTCTACAGCTCCTGAGTTCTCAAGTTTTGAGCCGGTGGATACAAATACCATGGTAGATATTGCTACCGGCGATTTCACGTATAATGTTCCGTTGCTAGACATTCCTGGACCAGAAGGTGGATATCCTATGGCATTGAGTTACCATGCTGGAATTATGCCAGAGCTTGAGGCTTCGTGGGTAGGGTTAGGATGGACGCTTAACCCCGGTGCCATTAACAGAATAGTAAATGGCTATGCAGATGATTACAGTGAAAGTATCAAATCTGTTCAAGATAGCTGGGTGGGAGGCTCTACTAAATCTTTTACGGTTGGCTTAGGGATAGGTACTATAAATGCGGCAGTAACATTTGCCTCGGATACTTACAAGGGAAATGGAATAGGTGTGGATGCAATGATGGGTTATAATTTTACCACACCTCTTCTAAATTCTCAGGCTTCAATTGGTCTTACCGCTAGCTCCCCACCCTTTGAGGGCGGCGGTGTGTTAGGAGTTGCTGCATCGGTAAATGCTATTCCAAAATCTGTAGCATCTGCAACAGGTATAAATGTAGTAGCGAATGTAGGTATCACTACTAATTTTCAAACAGTAAATGTTTGCGGAGGAGTTGGAGTAGGACTAATGCTCGACAATAGTATTTCTTTAATAGGGGCGAATTTAAATAGCAATAGTAAAAATCCAGAAGCAAACATAGCGGGTTATTCTTCCCATTCTGTAAACAATAAGCAAGGTAAAATAAGCAGTAGTTCGAAAGGCTGGGATGTATCGTTCATGGTTGCCTCTTTGTCTTATAATTATGTTCGATATTGGTCTGATGAAACATCGAATGGCTTAAATTATGGAGTATTACATTATGAAGATTATTTCTCAAAAAGTGTTTTATCTGGATTTGAATCCCTGGATTCCTATTCTATTCCGGATCCGGATTCTCCTGATGGGATTAGCGGAATGCCAGAACAACAGACGGGAGGATCTTTACCAGCCTATGATTATTATAGCGTTTCAGGACAAGGGATTGGAGGGCAAATACAACCTTATGTTTTTGAAAATACAAATCTAAGAAGGGAAAATATTAACAACCCTCTTGATCCTTCTACTAAAGTAAGGTTTGGTAAAACGAATCAAGGTGTAGGCAAGGTGAACTTCAGATTCAAAGGAGATTTTTCTAACTATTTAGCGATTAGCGATCCTTCCTTTATAAGCAGTGTTACCAATACTGCAAACATATCCCTCACAGAAGAGATAAGAACAACGGACGATGATTTTTCCGGATTTAATTCAGCGAATAATAAGTTGGCAGGGTCCAGGCACGTTGAATGGTTTACGAATGATGAAATCAAAACCGGTACGGCATATAACAAAGGATTTTTATCTTTTGAAAATACCCCTCAAGATAGGATAATAGGGAAGTATGATGATGTGAATGTTTTTAATCTAGTAGACCAAATTGGTGGGTTTATGCTCACTAACTCTTCTGGTGTCAATTATCATTATTCTCTACCTGTTTATGCATATGATGAAGTGCAATACAATGAAAGCTCGCATGATGGTGACCAGTTCAGAAAGGTCTCTAATAAGCAACCATATGCAACAAACTGGCTACTGACAGGAATTACAGGACCTGATTATTATGATGCGGATAACTCAAAAACAATTTCCGATGGTGATTGGGGATATTGGGTAAAATTTGACTACGGAATGTGGTCTGATAATTTTATTTGGAGAACTCCTAATGAAGGCAAAAAGAAAGATTTAAATCCAGATGTCAAATTTTATTCTTCAGGAAGAAAAGAAGTTTATTATCTGGATGCAATCAGAACCAGGACACATACAGCAATTTTTGTAAAGGAGATACGCAAAGATGGAAAAGGTGTTTGCAATGCGGAGAATGGTGGTTTTATTCCCACAAGTGTAGATGGTTTTGGTTTGTCCACTACACCACCTGCAAGTACTATTACAGGAGATTGCTGCTATTATAATTTTCCTACAAGCACAATGAAATTGAATAATATATATCTTTTTCAAAATGATCAGCTAACAAGTCTTTTATTAAATGCAGTAACCAGTTCCAACTTAAATGATTTGAAAAAAAATGGAACCGAACCATATGCAAAAAGTTTTGACTATTCAGGGACATTTCAACTATTAAGTGCAACTAAATCTTTCTCGCAAACGATCTCGTTACCACATTATGCCGATAATGTGCTTGATGCTAGCGATGTTAATCCAATTTTAGATAAGGTAACAGCTGGTTCCTTGAGAAGTATAGATTTTAATACAGATTATTCCTTGTGTGACCAGACTAAAAATAGTTTTGACAACGATCAGGCTTATCAAAAGATCCCTAGTGTATCGGGACTGTCAGGGAAACTAACGTTGAATTCTATCCGATTTCATGGTAAATCCGGAACGACTGTGTTACCTGCTATTGCGTTCAAATATAATTATGCTACTGATCCTACAATTACAAGCGATGATGTAAATAATCCTGATTATAGTAACGACAAAAAAGATATCTGGGGTTATTATAAATCAGATTGGGTTGATTATGGAAATGATAATGTATCAGGATTTGTTTCTCCTGCTTCAGCAGCAAGAACAAATGCATGGTCTTTAAAAAGGATAGAATCAGCTATGGGAGCTAATGTAATTATTAATTATGAGTCAGATCAATATAATAACTCTGCGCTCGATTTTAATAGTACTCTGACGATACAATCCTTTACCCGAACAGCAACTGCTAATAGAGTGAAAGTCAATTTTTATGAAGCGGTTAATCTTTTAGGAAATTATTTCGGCAATTTATTGCAATTAAATGCAAGTGTGAAAATAACGGCATTGTTGAGATATTATGGATTTAATGATTACGATCAAAATACAAAATGTGGTGGTACTGTTCCTCAAGTGTGGACTTGGCAGAATGTAGATAATATGGTAACTGTTAAAGAAATTGGAGCAGATTATATTATTGTCGAAGATGCTGATCTTTATAATAAAGTCGCTATTCTGGGTAAACATTCATATGATTGTAGTGCTGGTATTCTGGGGCAGAATGTAGACGGAAATTATGATTTTACTGATTATCCTACTTTGGTTGGAGGCAATTTGTTTTTTGACAAAGGTATAATAAGAGATGGAGGAGGATTGCGCGTAAGTAAAATATCAATTCTGGATGATGAAAGAATCTATTCTACCAATTATGATTATTACGATGGTGTAACTTCCTTCGAACCTTTAATGTATAAATTTGATAATATATCCTATTTAGGATCTGCAGTCAGTGATAATGTAAAGACAACAGAAACTAATTACATTAATGCATATAGGAATAATGTTTCTAAAAATTATTCACGAACGCTTGCATTATCCAGGATAATTCCTGGTCCAGGTGTATTTTATAGTGCGGTTGAAGTAAGACAAAGTTATGCAGATGTGAGTGGCAGTAATGAAGTTTTTTCATTAGCACACCAGCGATATGAGTTCGAGACTTTTACAGATGTTGATAATAAGAAAATTATTGATAAGACGTCTGCACAATTTGTTATGAATAGTAGCGATCCTGATTTTACTGCAAATGCAACACGGGTTAATATTGATGATTTTAGTTCTAAACTAGGTAATCTGAAATCAAAGAGCTTAATAAAGTCCTCAGATAATTCTATAATCAATGAAACGCAATATTTGTATTTACATGATCTGCATACAGATAACAACGATTTTAAAACAACCTTAGGAACTTCATACAAAAACCAAGGTCATGTGGAACAAGTTTTCCATGAGTTTAAATACATTCGTGATGATCAAACGCCAAAGCTAATCCATACGAGGCTTACAGAATATCCTAATATACTTATCAAAACAATCGCCTCGGATAATACAAAAGGTATTACGTTAGAAACAGAAAATTTGCAATTCGATTACTTTACCGGAAATCCAACCAGTGTTTTAACGCAAGATGCGTACGGTAATAAATATGTAACGAGTACAGTACCTGCATATGTTTTATATAGTGATCAAGGCATGGGGATTAAGATATTTGATCCTACTAATAAAAATATGCTTACTCAAGAAGGAGGTAACTTAATATATAAAACAAGTCCTACTGATAATTACTCCCCTACAGGTCTAATCTCAGCTTCTATGTCTACATGGTCAAAAACTAATAATGTTTTGGGGGTAGGAGTTCAGAATAATGTACCAAGACCTGTTGCGCAATATCTATGGATAGGTACTGGTAGTATGCAGGAAGATGGCACTTCGCAGTTTTTTATATTCAGCAATTATGTCGTTCCGGCTTCAGGATTTCATCCTACATTTAAAAATACACCTCTGTATACTTATTTTGATCTTACGGCAAATCCTGCGTTTCAAAAACAAAATGAAATTACATTATATAATAAGTATTCGAAAGCAATTGAGTCAAAAGATATCAATGGTAAATATATATCAAATATATACGACCCTACGGATCGATTCATGCTTACAAGTGTAAGTAATGCCTCGCACAATGAAATTGCATATTCTGGAGCAGAATATTATACACCAGCGCTCACATCAGAAGGATTTGTCAATAAAAACCAAGGAGCTATCAGTACTGATTTTAGCCATACAGGAAAATACAGTTTAAAAGTTGATCCGGGAAAACAAGGATTTTCTTATACATTAAAAAGCGGACAATATGTTGCTAATAGAAAGTACAAAGCAAGTGTATGGGTATACATGCCCGGAACTCAAGAAGATGAACTTAATCAAATTGCACTGACCAGCTCTCTAACATCAAATTCGGTAAACCCCGTAATTACACAAAAAGCCGGAAGCTGGTATTTGATGACGCTCGTGGTACCTGCTACAGCATCTGGAGATATTATAATTTCTGCAAAAAATAATGCGCCTTCGGATGGCAGATCTGTTTATTTCGATGACTTCAGAGTACAACCATTGAGCTCGGATATGTCTAGTTATGTATATGATCCTGTGTCGAATGAACTTTTAGCTATTTTAAATAACAATAATCTTTATACCCGCTTTGAATATGATCAGCATGGTAGATTGAGCAGAACGTATCAAGAGATTTATACAAGTGTTGGGGAGAAGAAAGTATCCGAACAAATTATCAACTATGGAAAGAAACAATAAAATGAAAGCAGGGAGAATTATTTTTTTGGTTTTATCGCTTTTGTTTGTAAACATTAGCTTACAGGCTCAAACCTATAGAGTGCCTTGTTCAGAAGGACTAACTGCAATTCCATTGCTGGATGGATTCCCAGAAAGCGACGGGATTTGTAGATCAGGTACACAGTTACAAATGACATATGAATTGAGTGCTTATGATCCTACTGGCAGCTACCAGTTTTCGCAAAATTCTAATTGGGTAGACAGGGATGCCCGAACAATATACATACAATGGAACTCCAATTGGTCTGGAACTTTCCAGTTTTATGTTAGAGCAACTGTTTATTTAAAACATTGTGGTGTTTGCTTGGATTGTGATGAAATTCAAACTCCCTTACCAAATCTATTTAACAAACGTGTATATACGGTACAAAGATTAAGTCCTGAGGAATCGGCTCCCAGCTTATCAGGATTATTACAAAACGAAGAAGTAGTGAAAGGGAGTAACATAAATCTTAGCTGGTCAAGCTATCCCGGCACTCCTACTTATAGAATCGATGGCTATCCTACTGATGTCGGTATGCCTTATAATACAGGTGGACTTACTCCCGGTAATCACACAATCACGGCTTACATGCCACTATGTGGAGTACTGGCCGTAAGAACAATTGCTTTTACCGTACTTCCAACCTGCGCTGCTTATAATTTAAATTCTACGATGCTGTCAGGATCTCTTACCGGTGCACAAACCCAGGTAGTAGATGAAGGCTATCCAAGTAGTGGCGGTTACAAGGTGGTCCAAGATATTGAAAATACAGCTTCATTCTCCGCCATCCCTGATTTTTGGACAAATTACAAACTTACTAATAATGCAGGTACTAATATTACTTTCACAGGCAATAATACGTTCAAAGTTGCCTCGGGTGTTACCTTAGGAAGTTTCAGATTAGACCTAACAACGATAAGTGATCCTTTAAATAGATGTCCTGTTATGCCTCCCTTTAAAGTTTTTGTAGGAGGACAGGATGTTTCCTTCCCGATAGAACCGTGTATAATTACTTTGCCCGATTATTTGTATGCTAAAGGCTTTACCATACAAGATCCTATTATTCTACAGCATTTTGCGTGGAAAGTATCGAGTGAGGAAGGTATTATAGTAAAGGATGAAGGTAATGGAATAGTATTGGAAGATGGAGCTCAATTAATAATCGATGAATCTGTAAAAGAACAATTGGATAACCAGGACGTAGATTATTCCAGAAATATAATTAATACGAAAATATTTGACGATGAAGGAAATGTCGTTTCCGAATATAGAAAATACTACAACAGTTCAGGAAATATCCGACAAACTCAAATAAAAAATATTGAAGACGGTGTTGTATTAGCGATGGAAACATTGTATGATCAGTACAACAGGCCTACTGTAAATACCCTGCCTGCGCCTATTAGCCAAAATGATAACCTCACCAATAGTTGTGGAGGACAGAGTCTGGCCTGGGAGAAGTTACAATTTGGATACAAGCAAAACTTTATCAGCACAAATAGCAATCAATACAGCTATAAAAATTTTGATGGAACAAAATTGGGTAAACCTGATGCAATAGATAATACTTCACCCGGAACCCTCGGATGGTATTATAGTAACAACAATAACAGTTCATCAACATCTCCCTATAAAGAACCGCTGACAGATGCAACACAGTATCCTTTTTCACAAACAGAATATTACACGGATGGAACAGACCAGCTTAAAACTACCGCCGGTCCAGGGAATGTTTATCGTGATGCCTCACTAGGACATGTTCATACGGGGAAAATTGCTACTGAAGTAATCAGTGCTGGTAATGCAGATGTTCAACAGTATTTGACCATGAGAGCAAAAGCATTTCCTAATGATCTAATGCAGCCTTCTGATTTATTTGAAAACGCATATGGCGTCCGATATACTGATAAAAATGGAATTGAAGGTTTTGTTATTTATGATCGAACCGGGCAAAAATTAGTAGTGATCGTAGACCCAACGGGAACTGACAAAACGGTAGCTTATTCTTTTTATGACTTGGTGGGAAGAATAAAATATAAAGTAACACCCAATGGTGTAGCAGGATTTACAGGAAATAATTTTTCGTCTATTGAAAAAACGACTTATACTTATAATCACCGTGGATGGCTTTTATCTATAGATGAACCAGATCGTGGAACAACTGAATTTAAATATAGGAATGATGGTAATATTCGTTTCACTCAAGATGCAGCACAAAGAGTGGCTTCTCCGCAGAGATACAGTTACGTGAATTATGATGCTGATGCAGTTGCTGTGGAATCTGGCGAATATGTAGTATCTGGCACTGGTGCTGTTTCCTGGGGTGGGATTACCAGTTCTATACTTGAGAATACTTCTTCAACCGGAGGATTGAGTACGGGGCAAAAAAATGAAGTGATTCATAAATATTATCATGGCGACAACGGTTCAAATACATCTCCTATTACTCAGCTAAACGTTATTGGAAAAATTAGTTGTATGAGCAAAGGCAATGTTGTCACAACCTGGTTCAGTTATGATGAGAGAGGCCGCGTGATTTCTATGGCACAATATTATGTGCAATTGAATAAGACTTTTATTACAGAATATACTTATAATAAATATGGGAAGGTTGAAATGGTTACGTTCCAGCCAAATCAGTCTGATGTTTACTATCATTTTTATGAATATGATTTAAATACAAGACTTTCTAATGTATACGCAGGGCCAGGTAGCACCGCTTCGGTTGAGAATGACAAACAATTGCCTAACGGAAAATATATACCACAGCATGCCGATTATCAATATTATCTGCACGGTCCTTTAAAAAGAAGGGAATTAGGAGATTCGGGTGCTAAGCTTCAGGGAGAGGATTATATATATACGATCGAAGGTCATTTAAAAGCGATTAATAATCCTTCTAATCAGAATGACATACAGTCTGCATTCAGGCCGGATGTATTTGCGAGTTCCCTTGAATATTTTTCGGGCGATTATAGTAAAACAGGAAATGGAATTAATAACATAAATTATGGAACAGGAAGTGTTGACTGTTATAATGGAAGTATTAAAGGAATAAATTGGAACTATAAAGATGCAACTTCCGCTTCCGCTTTCGCTTATAGTTATGACCACAAAAATCAATTAACGGATTCAAAATTCGGCACACCAAATTTTACATCTAAAACATATACCGCTGGGAGTATTTTTGATGAAACAGGAATGGAATATGATCAGAACGGCAATATAACAAGTCTTAAACGTACAGATGCCAGTGGAGCTGTATTGAATGATTTTAGTAATAACAAATACGTCTATAATGGAAATAAATTATCCTCGATTACAGGCTATGCAGACTATAGTTACGATGCATCCGGGAGAGTTATCGGTATAGATTATGTAAACGGCAACGATATTTACATAGAATATAACAGAGCAGGAAAGCCACATGCTTTATATAGCGATGCTTCACACTCTACCAAAATAACAGAATACGAATACGATGAAGGTGGATTGCGGATCCTTAAGAAAATAATAGGTACTACTACAGATATTGAAAATTGGTATGTATATGGGCAGAATGGTTCTGTAACCGGAATTTATCAAGGTACCGTTGGTAAAGTGAATAATACCCCAACGGATTATGAACTGATAGAAGTTCCTGTATATGGTTCCACTAGAATAGGCACAAGTTTCCGAAACCCTACTAATAATTTTTATGCGTATGTATATGAATTGAAAGATCATGTAGGAAGTGTAAGAGCTCTTATTGATCGTAATAAACTTAACTCAGACGTTAATATCCTGGATTGGACAGATTATTATGCTTATGGAATGGTAATGCGTTATAGAACTCCTAAGAACGAAAACTATCGTTATGGATTCCAAGGGGAGTATGCTGAAAAAGACGATGAGTCAGGTACCAGTAATTTTGCACTCAGAGCTTATGATCCTGTAATAGGCAGATGGATGGGGCCGGACCAATACAGGCAGTTTTACAGTTCATATGTAGGAATGGGAAATAACCCTGTAAGCCAAGTCGATCCGGATGGAGGATATACATGGCTGGGGGCATGGGTGAGAAATGGATTTAGCAGTGATGGTCTTCATTACAGCAAATCAATGGGAGAGTGGGGGTTTAATACAGGTGCAAATGAAAGTCTGAGTACTAATATTACAACATACACGGTTGGTGATATAACACATTTTAGCGATTTTGCTATTACACCAATTTATAATTATGGAGAAAAAATTATGAATTCTACCTTTTCAAGTTTGAAAGAAAGCTTTAAAACGTACGAGAATTATAGAGCAAAATTTGCTGACAAATACAAAAATGAGATCGCAGGGTTAAGAGAAGGTACAGAATTTATTACAACAGTATCAGAATATACGACCTATGGTGCAATTGCAGTAGAACTTTTGGGGCCGGAGGTTCCTATAGCATTGCCTGCTACAGTACCTGTGGGAGCAGTAATGTTTCAAGCTGCAAATATAATGGATACTTATGCAGAGGTCACAGATGCAGGATTGGATTTGGTAGAAGGTAAATATTCTGATTTTGGAAAAAGAGTTATTGGTTATACAGTTGCAGAAACTGTAACTTTAGGGTTTGTTCCTAAAGGTGTAATCGATGACTTCCTTTTCGGCACAGCGCAAGACCAAGTCGTTGATAAAGTATTTGGTTCGGATGAGAAATAATGGAAAGACTTAAAAAAATAACATATGGGAATTTTTCTTGGATTGCTAGCAGGTATATTATGGCTATGTACAATTATTCGTTCCAGAATTAATATAAAACTTTATAATAGCGAATATGGTACTGACTTCAAACCGCACAAAATATTTTCAAGAGATAGTAGTGTGGAGAGAAGAGCTTGTGATTTTACTTTTTGGTATTCAAATGTTAAACCTCAAAATAAAAAAAAAGCGCTGGTTAATAATATATTAACAATTGTAATAGTAATTTGTATTATTGCAATCGTTAGCCTTTATTTTATGCATTGAGTTTATTAAAACTTTAGCTTTCGTAATATTCCATTAAGATAATCCTCGCAGAAAAATTCTATATCAGTACGGGAATGGTTGGATATTTTACTTTATTGTTCATGATACTTGGTATCACAAGAAATTTTGTTAGTAAAAAACTATTTGTAATGGAATACAATTTGAGTTTAGATAAAAGGTATTACGAAGGAATAGTAAATAATTTCAAATGGTATTTTACTTTTTGGTATTCTCGAGTCAAGCCTGAGAATAGAAAATGGATGCTAATAAATAATTGTTTAACCTTAGTTATGATAATACTTCTTCTAATTATTATTGTAATGGGAACTAAGATTGAACATAATTAAACATGGATCTATTAGTATTAAGAAATAATATATTTTTTGTCTTTTTTGGAATAATTAAAGTATTCATGTTTTAGTTATTCTAATTGTATTTAGTAGAACGTTAATGGTTTCGATAGATGAATACTCAAAATGGAAAAGTGTTATTTTTGTGTATTAGCATATGGTTGATTTTTATACAATCTGTCAAGGCTCAGAATCTCGTCCCCAATCCTGGTTTTGAATTATCCACTCCTCCATGTTCCCTGATGTTCGATAAGGCAACTTTCAAGGCAAGCACCCAATACTGGCAATGGCCAATACTTGCCACCGCCGACATTTATAGTACATTAAGTTCTCCAGGTTGTGACCTGCATATGCCGAGAGTAAAAACAACTGGGATCAATGAATCGGGTTCAGAGCTTCCGCGAACCGGAAATTTTCTTGCCGGATTTATTCCATTCGGAAAAATATGGCCTGGACCTTCCTCTTCACTACCACCTGTCTATCGCGAATATCTTGAAGTTCCACTTATTCATCCATTGGAAGTAGGCAAAACTTATTGTGCTTCAATGTATGTTATTATGTCGGACAAGAAGGAATATGCATGTAATAATTTGGGGATGTATTTTTCAGATACCTTGATCGATCTTAATTATTTCACAGAGCTTATTTTTTCACCGCAGGTGAATGAAACGATTTTAATAACCGATACTACTAACTGGGTAAAAATATCAGGTTGTTTTGTAGCTACCAGTCCTGCCCAGTATTTATTAATAGGAAATTTCAAGCCAGATACTGCAACAGCATTTAAATTTCTTTACTACACAGATGGATTCTCTTTGGGTTACTGGAATTGCTATTATTATCTGGACGATATTTCGGTAGAAGAATATTCAAATACTCCTCTTACAAGATCTAATGATACCACAGTATGTAAAAATGCTTCAATTGATATGGTAGCTACCGGCCCCGATCTTATCTGGTGGAGTATTGCCGGATCTACGGATACTATTGCCGTAGGGAATACGCTATCTACAAATGTTTCTTCCGATACAAAATATGTAGTTCATGGTAATAACTGTAATTGCAATCAGTTAATTGATACTATCGCCCTTTCCATTTTTCCTGAAGAAGATTTTACTATTGGCAACGATACAACTATTTGTAAAAACGGAGCGGTAAAGGTCAACATTGACCATACAACATTCACAAATGTAGCCTGGAATACTGTCGTCCCAGACTCTTATCACACCCTATTTAGGGAAAAAGGATTGTACTATGTAAGTGTAACAGATTATAATAATTGTCTTTATTCAGATTCTCTAAGTATTTTTAAAGTAATATCACCTCCGGAAATTGATATAGCGGATGCAATTTTTATATGCGAGCCCTATGCTATCAGATTACCTAATAGTAGCGGTTATCATTATATATGGAGTGATGGAGATACAAACTCGGTAAAGACAATTAATAAGGCTGGCACATACAGTGTGAATGCATTCAACAGCTGTGGCGAAGATGAGGATACTCTTGTTGTATATGATAAAAACAATATTGTGATTTCTAACTTAGTCACGCTAAATGGAGATCTTAAAAATGACCATTTAATAATTGAAGGACTCTTGCCTAATACCGAAGGACACTTGTTAATCTATAACCGATGGGGTGAAAAAATCTATGAGGATAGTCATTATCAAAACAGCTGGCCATCCACAGATTTATCGGATGGTGTTTATTATTATTATTTTAGTTATGATAATTGTATTCAAATAAAAAGCTGGGTTGAAGTTTTACGATGAAAATAAATATAATAAATCAAGGAGATAATACTATGATTAAAATTACTCAATATCTGCTACTGTTTATCACAACAATATATATGTACTACGATTGTCTTGTCGGAAAAATCGTATGCCCAGCCAAAGGAGTTAAGTCCTTATTTAATAGATACAACGGTTGTTTTGAAAAGAGGTATTTATAAAACTTTCGAAGAGTTTGTTTATAATCGACCATCAGAGCTTACCCCATTTGTGATAAAAGAAAAACAGAGAACCTATAAACTAGGAAATACCTATACTCACTATCAACTTGAATTTTTAAACAAAGAAGATCAGGATAGGATTAGTGGTAGTTGGGGATTTTGTGATGGTGAGCGTGTCTACAAATCAGGCAATAGTAGAGAATTTGGGAAAGATAATTATGATAAGTTTGAGTGTCTGGGAAGATACTGCGTATACAATGAATTTACATTTGCTTATGGAGCTAATGGTGTAAGTCCTGGATCTGGAAATAATGTGTACCCAAAAATTTTAGATATTACTAATAGGAAAATATATTCTTTTACTCTAAGCAGTGTCAAGAAACTTATTTCATCGGATTAGGAATTGTTAAAAAGTTATAATGAGGAAGAAAATCAAAAAGCGATGAGACTTTTTATCATAAAGCATTTCAATGAAAGGTGTAAAAGGGAAAAGTAAATATAAATTATTTGAAAATAAATTATTGCTCAAAAGCTTACATTGAGTTTGACAGGGAATAGTCTTTCCATCAGGGCTACTACTATCCGCAACCAACATTTAAAGGAACACATGGTTATCAAAACAAAACTGTTTATGCTGATAATGGTATAGGAGAAAGTATAATGATGGAATCTACTCCACTACAACCTGCTCCAGCATTATACATTAGATCTTTAAAATAATATAATTATGCTAAAGCCCAATCTACTAAATATCTTGTTCTTTTGGCTCATCAAATATATTGCATTCTATGTATTCTTAATGTTCAAGAATAATAATTATGGATTGTTAAAAGTAAATGAAATTAGAAATGGGGAAGACCTCTTCTACTATTTGTGGTTATTTTTATTCTTACCGGTAGTATGCATGATTAGTTTTTCTACGTTGATGTATTTTTCGTTCAAAATGAAAAAAAAGATTTATTCTGTGCTCATATGGATAACCATTTTAGTAGCTGAATACCTTTTTTACACATGGTCAGCTTCGCAAGTAAATTTAATGAACGGAGTATACAATGGAGCTATTAGCATATTATTTTTACTTTTATTTTTCTTCAAGGCAATGAGTATTCTATCTAAAAAGGAGTATGAATATTGAGAAAATAATTACCGTCATTAGATTTTCGAGGTGAAATTTATGAGAGAACGACATACGGGCTTCCATTTACTGAACTTAAATCTATATTTATCTTTTTTAATAAAGACCTTGGAAAACTTTTACTAATGCGTATGAAGTTAAAGTAAATGGAAATAAAATGGATTATATGAATAAAACCAAACTACTGCAAAAGCTGTCACAGATGCCAGAAGAAGTATATATTTATCCAGGTTGTGAACAGCGAATAGAACAAGATATAGAGTTAATATTTATAACTCATAATTTCAATAATAAACTCCCTTACTCAAATAATTCTTCACATAGTCTTCCACGCCTTCTTCCAGTGTAGAGAAAGGTTTATCGTATCCGATACTTTTCAGTTTCGACATATTGGCTTCTGTAAAGTACTGGTACTTGTCGCGGATATCGGCAGGGGTATCTACAAACTCGATGTCTTCGGGTTTGTGCATTGCTTTAAAAGTATTTTTAGTAAGATCAAGGAAGGTACGCGCCTTGCCGCTTCCGAGGTTGTAGATGCCGGAATTTTTGCGGTGATGTGTCAGGAAATAAATTACTTCCACCACATCTTTCACATATACAAAATCACGAAGCTGCTCGCCGTCTTTGTAGTTTGGATTGTGCGAGCGGAATAATTTCATTTTACTGGTTTTCAGGATCTGGTTATAAGCATGGAAAATCACAGAAGCCATACGGCCTTTGTGGTATTCGTTGGGACCGTATACGTTGAAGAATTTTAATCCCACCCAGAAGAAAGGTTTTTCTTTTTGCTGCAATGCCCAGATATCAAAATCATTTTTAGACTCACCATATGGGTTCAATGGTTTTAATTTTGGAATATCAGCTTCGTTGTCGTCATAGCCATATTCACCCAGTCCATACGTCGCTGCGGAAGAAGCATAGATCAGAGGGATCTGGTATTGGCAGCAAGCTTGCCAGATCTTTTTTGTATAGTTGAGATTGAGACGATCGAAGATTGCTTTGTCGAACTCTGTAGTATCGGTGCGTGCGCCGATATGGTAGATGAATTCAACTTTTTTATAATTTTTATCGAGCCATTCAAAAAAAACATCACGGTGTACTTTTTCCTGGATCTTTTTACCTTCCAGGTTTTTGTTTTTTTCTTCGTTCGAAAAATCGTCTACCGCAATAATGTAATTGAAATTATGAGCATTCAGCTTGCTGATCAGGCAGCTCCCGATGAATCCGGCTGCCCCTGTAACTACCATCATGATATTATAGATATATATATTAACTTCGTGTAAAAGTAAGGAATTTGAGGGTTAATTTTAAATTTTAAATGACCTAATATATAATCTGATCTCTTTGTGCCTTTGCGAGAGATTTCGCGCCAAGGCGCAAAGGTTATCCAAATAGAAACCTTGCCAGATCACAAACTAAAAATGCTCAAGGAACTAAATAGATCATGAAAAAAGTTAGTTCAATCGAAATAAGTACTCTGTTCCTGATGATATTCCTGCTATTTTCCTGCCAGGGAAATAATATTCGGGAAAAACAGGAAGAGGTCATTCTTGTAAAAGACGATCTCGACAGAGATGTAAAAATTAAAAAAGACGCCAAACGATTTCTGCCCTTCGCACCTTCTGTAACGGAGATCATGTATTTATTTTGCGACAGCTCAGAGATCGTGGGCCGTACGCAGAACTGCAATTATCCTCCGGTAGCGTTAACTAAACCCATCGTCAATAATTATCCTCCCGACTTAGAAAAGATATTACTACTTAAACCAGATCTCCTGATCACCAAGGATGGCATGCTTTCCATAGAACAAGCCAATGCCATTGAGAAAATGGGGATTCCCGTATATTTTCAAACCTACGATTCGGTCTCTTCTATTTTTAAAGGTATTAAAAGGCTCTCAAGCCTTGCCAATCATGCCGACAAAGGAATTCGCGTGGCTGATTCACTCGAAGATATTTTAAAAAAAGAACGTGTGAACATATCTGGAGATCCACCTAAGGTATTGATGTTGATCTCGAAAGACAGTTATTTCTGTTTTGGAAAAAATACTTATGCCTCCGACATCCTGCGCCAATGCGGGGCAGTTAATGCAGTGGACAGTATTTTTGAAAATCCTTATCCCATTCTTTCCGCCGAATATATTTTAAAGACCAATCCGGATCTTATCCTGGGAGGGCCGGAAGTAGGGCTTGATAAAGATTTTTTTGAATTGCACCCCGAATTAAAAAGAACAAAAGCATTTAAAACAAAACAATATTATTCCATCAACGAAGACTATCTCTCAAGGCCAGGACCAAGAGTAGTAGAAGCCGTTCGTGCAATTCGTGCGCTTTTAGAAAAAGAAAATTCTTCTCCACAACGATGAAAGGAAAAAGTATTTTAAGTCTTTTATTGATCTTTCTTCTGATCTTTTTGCTGGTAGCAGCCGGGATCAGGATAGGCAGTTTTGAAACAAATTGGTCTACGATCTTTTCTGCCTTGTTTGAATACGATCCTGAGATTCCGGAGCATTATGCAATTGTAGAACTCCGTTTGCCAAGAGTGCTGGTGGCATTGCTGGCAGGAGGCGCCCTGTCGCTAAGCGGTTACCTGATGCAGGCGATGGTAAACAATCCTCTGGCGGATCCTTATTTGCTGGGAACCTCGTCTGGTGCTAGTCTTGGAGCCAGTGTGGTATATGCTGGAATAATTCCTGCGAATATATTTACAGTTTCATTGTTCTCTTTTTCCGGCGCTATTTTAGTGACCCTGGTGGCTATTATGATCGCTTACGAACAAAGAAGAATTGATCCTACACGCCTGTTGCTCGCCGGTGTAGCGCTCTCGGCGCTGATGGTGTCAAGCACAAGTCTGGTCACATATATGTCACCCGACGACAGCAGGTTGAAAAATATTATCTACTGGACGCTTGGAGGTTTTGAATTGGCAGGTTGGGGAAAGATCCCGTTTTTAGCAACCGTAGTAGTGGGGCTTACGTTCGCATTTAATTTTTATCAGAAACAACTTACCATTTTATTGCTAGGAGAGGAGCGTGCGGAAAATATTGGTGTAAACACCCGAAACCTGCGTTGGATGGTATTGCTGTCCTGCTCGCTGGCTACAGGAGCAGCGGTCTCCGTGGCCGGGCCGATCGGTTTTGCCGGATTGATCATTCCACATTTTGTACGTGCTGTGTATGGTGTGAGCGGAAAATATAATATCATTTTCACCGTCCTCTGGGGCGCTGTTTTTCTGCTCGCCTGCGATGTGTTTTCCAGGCTTCTTTTCCCTCCGGCAGGCGTACCGCTAGGCATTATTACATCATTTGTGGGAATTCCGTTCTTTGTATTTCTGCTAGGGAAAAAAAGATTTCGTTTCTGAAGTTTGCTGCAGGTATACAGTAAAAAGCATCAGCGGAAGCTGGCGCTGGCAAAAAACTCTCTAGTCTCCGAAGCGGAATTTCATATAATTAATCTTAAACCCTTTCTGCACAAACATACGCTCATAGGTGGTTTCAATGCCATGATGCTCGGCATTGTAAGGTGAGTTATAGAGATCTTTTGTGTATTCCAGATCGCGCACACCTAGTTCCGGATATTGTTGCAGTACTTCGAGTGTGTATTCAAACAAACCGGGATTGTCTGTTTTGAAATGAAACATGCCGTCTTTAGCAAGTAGCGTTTTGTATACTTTTAGATAATTGATAAAGGTAAGACGGTGCTTTTCATCGCGGTCGCGTGGGCGTGGGTCGGGGAAGGTGAGCCAGATGCCGTCTATTTCTCCCGGTTCAAAAAATTCAGGAAGCAAATACATTTTGATCCGAAGGAAGGCTGCATTTTTTAGATTGTTTTCTACCGCTACAGTACTGCCTTTCCAAATGCGTGCTCCTTTTACATCTACCCCTACATAATTGCGATCAGGATAAACGGCTGCCAAACCAGTAGTATACTCTCCTCTACCGCAGGCAAGCTCTACAAACAAAGGATTTTCATTGCCGAAAAACTTTTTCCAGTTACCCTTTATCTTACCAAAAATTTCCTTGCCTTCTTCAATGACGTTATCACGCTGAGCATTGACAGCAAAGCGAGCCAGTTTATTTTTTCCCACGAAATTAGATGAACTTGATTATTGGTTTATAATTCAATTAAATTCTAAAAACCAATATCCAAATCCCAAAGAAGAATATTGATTTGGAATTTGGATATTGATTATTGGAATTTGCAACTATTGCATTTGTAGCGCCAGAGCGTTGTCGTATAGATCTTTTGCTTTCGCTACAGAGATCAGTACCTCGTTGTCTACTACAAGATCAGAAGCGGTTACTGTTCCAAGAATTTCCACTCCAAAGTTTGCTTCGCGGCTGATCATATTGCGCGAGCTTCTTACGTAGCTGAGGAAATCTTTTTCTTTATCAGGAGATACGGAAACAAGTACACGGCTTGGTTTTTCACCGAATAGCCATGCATCTTTTCTATAGCGGAAATCAGAAGTTACCTTAAAGCCCAGACCGCCTGCCATTGCTGATTCTGCAAGGGCAACAAACAATCCGCCTTCAGAAAGATCGTGTGCGGAAGCCAATAATTTATCTTTGATCAATCCTTTTACCAGCTCTTGTACGTTGTACTCTTCGTTCAGATCGAAATAAGGAGCCGGAGATTTTTTTACACCTAAGTAAGAATACAGATATTCCGAACAAGAAATATCGTCTTTAGAATAACCGATCAGGTAAATAATATCGCCGGTTTTCTTAAAGTTCAGCGTCATGCGATTGCTCATATCATTCATTATGCCGAGCATACCGATCGTAGGCGTTGGGAATACCGGGCCACCGTCGGCAGACTGGTTGTAGAAGCTCACGTTTCCACCTGTTACAGGGGTATTGAATTTCAAACAACCTTTGCTCATCCCCTGGATAGAGTGAACGAATTGCCAGTATACTTCAGGGTTGTATGGATTTCCAAAATTCAGGTTGTTGGTAACCGCTACGGGTTCACCGCCGGAACATACAATATTCCTGGCCGCTTCAGCCACAGCCATTGCACAACCTTCTTCAGGATTAGAGTTTACGAATCTTGAATTACAATCTACCGTGATCACGATTGCTTTGTCAGTGCCTTTGATATTTACCACCGCTGCGTCAGATGCTGCATTGGTGCTGGCATTGGCAGTTCCTACCATGGAGTCATACTGTTCGTACACCCATTTTTTGGAAGCGATGTTTGGATGTTGCAATAAGAATTCAGCAATCGCTTTATAATCTTTTGGAAGCGGAATGCTGTTGATATCGAAGTTTTGGAATTCTTTGAAATAAGCCGGCTCTTTGTATTCGCGGTGATACACCGGTGCGCCGCCACCCAATACAAGGTCTTCGGCAGGCACATCTGCTACCAATTCTCCTGATACATAAAATTTCAGACGCTCAGTATCGGTTACTACGCCGATCTGTTCGCAATTCAAATCCCACTTATCGAAGATTGCTTTGATCTTATCTTCTTGCCCTTTTTTGATCACCACTAACATTCTTTCCTGTGATTCGGAAAGAAGGATCTCGAAAGGTACCATGTTGGCTTGTCTCATCGGCACTTTTTCCAGCCAGATGTCCATTCCGTGCTTGCCTTTGGCGCTCATTTCCGAAGTAGAGCAAATGATTCCCGCAGCGCCCATGTCCTGGATCCCGATCACATCGCCGGTAGCGATGATCTCCAGGGAAGCCTCCAGTAATAATTTTTCCATGAACGGATCTCCTACTTGTACCGCAGGAAGATCGTTGACAGAATCTTCTGTAATATCTTTAGACGCAAAGGCAGCTCCGTGAATACCATCCTTACCGGTAGCTGAACCTACGATGAATACAGGATTTCCAACGCCATAGGAAGTAGCTCTTGCAGGAGGTTGATCCGTGCGAAGGATTCCTGCAGAAAATGCATTTACCAGAGGATTCACATTATAGCAATCGTCGAAATACATTTCTCCACCTACGGTAGGTACACCGAAAGCATTGCCGTAATCACCGATGCCTTTTACAACGCCGCGTACGAGCCATTTTGTTTTTTCAAGAGAAAGATTTCCGAAACGAAGAGAGTTCAATTGTGCAATAGGTCTTGCACCCATTGTAAAAATATCGCGGTTGATCCCGCCTACGCCTGTGGCTGCGCCTTGGTATGGCTCCAGCGCCGAAGGGTGGTTGTGCGATTCGATCTTAAAACAACAGGCAAGTCCATCGCCGATGTCGACCAGGCCTGCGTTCTCCTCTCCAGCTTTGGCAAGCATTCTTGGAGAATCTTTCGGAAGTTTTTTCAACCACACGATCGAGTTTTTATAGGAACAATGTTCTGACCACATCACAGAGAAAATAGAGAGCTCTGTAAAATTTGGAACACGACCTAAGATCTGTTTGATCTTTTCAAATTCTTCTTCTAAAAGGCCAAGCTTTTTGGCGGTGTCTACAGTTGTTAATTCGTTTCCCACAATAATCAGATTTTAAGAAACAAAAATAAAAGAATTATCATGAAAAAAGAATAAAAAAAGCCCCATTTACAAGGAGCTTTCAGATAAAAATTTAATGATTGTGAATAACTTACGTCGTTGTTTTGAAACCCTATAAGTACAAATAACGTCGTTGTGTGGCTAGTGGCGATAAGTTATGAATTATGAATGTTGAATTATGAGTTATCGATTAAGATCTTAATTCATACTTCATAACTCAACATTCATAACTTAATACAAGTACAAATCCTGCGTAGCTCCGTTGTAGCCCATTGTTGCAAGGTAATCGCAAAGGCCGGCGCCATAATCTACTGTACGGTTGCCATAAGGTGTTTTAAAATGAATGATGCCATCCATTGGATAACGCAGGTTACCACTTGCCGTGCAGCCATAATCAAGCGTAAGATGATCGGAAACAATATCTCCCTGGTAATGGATCCCATCCGTACTAAAGCCTTCATAGGTTGGAATAGAGCTGTCGTAATTGCAGATATAATATTGATTATTCAAAATAATATTATCGCCGTTTCCTGAATAAATAATTCTTTTATGGGTCGATTTCCACCTGGTTTCTTTATTGAACTCAGTGATTCCCATTTTAGCAAAGCCTGAACCGTCTTCGTCGGAAACTACTACTTCAAAAACTCCAGCACCAAGATTGGTCACTATCATTTTTCCGCTCAGCTGATTTCCATTTATATAAAAATCATTAAACTTCACGGTTAGCGTAGCTCCTGTTGAATTGTAATTCGTTCCGGTCAGATAAAGATACATATAACCCAGTCTTGCTTTTCCATCGTAGCTGGTGCATGGAGGAAAATGAATCGTATAAGTTTTACTCCCCGGACCTGTCACCACAGAATCAATATCGGTGATGCAACCTAGCGGCGCTGCGGTGGTGCCAATCTTGGCATCTGCATTTTTCATCAGAATATTTTCTGATACTTTCAACACATCGTCAAAAGCCGCTTCAATCAAGGCATTTTCTTTTGTTATATTCTGCACCTGGGAGCCGAAATTATTAACTGTTTTTTTACAGCTAATAAAAAAACAAAGAGAAAAAACCACTATCGCCGAAACGGTTATTCGTATCATTTTCATTGAATGAATTTAAATTTTATTAAAATTATGATGCTGGATTTCAGATACCTGATGCCAGATAAATTACATCCCACACTAGTCATTTTTCTGTCTTTATCCGGTATCTGGTATCCAGCATCTGGAATCCCGGACAATAACTTACGGAATATAAGTGAGCGTCACCGCCACCTTCTTATCCTTCACCTCCAGGCGGTCCATCGCTTTTTGTGAAATTTTTACAATCGTTTTACCATCTGTTACATCTGTAAGTTTGCCAATTACCCTTACAAATATTTTCTGTCCGTTCGCATCGTTTACTACTTGAATGATCGTACCTACAGGAGCTGTTTTGTGCAAGGCCTGGAATTTAGGTGCATCGCTCTTGTTCTCGAGCAACTCGGCCATTCCGCTTTCGGTGATCTTTTTAAATTCTCCTTTCGGCTGATTCTGCACCTGTACTACCGGCTCATTTTTTTCTTCTTCTTTTTCCTTTTCCTTCGCAACCGTTGTATTTGCGGTGGTTACAGGAGTATTGGAAGAAGAGTTTCTAGACGATGTTTTTTCCGGGATCGTAATTTCCATTCCTTCTTTCAATCCGTCGATCAGTTGAGGATTTGCTTTCTTGAGATCGTCTACAGATACATTGTATTTTTTAGAAATACCAAACAGCGTTTCTTTAGGCTCTACTTTATGGATCTTTCCTGGCTTTGTGGTAGCAGTGGTGGACCTCACTTCGTTTCCTGCTACAGGGATTTTCAGCACTTGTCCTTCTTTCAGTCCGCTCTCAATGCCAGGATTGGCCTTGGTGATCTCTTCTACCGGTACATTGTATTTTTTGGAAATGGAATACAATGTTTCTTTTTTCTCTACTGTATGTGTTTTGAAATTTTTAGCATCTGAAGAAGGACTCGTACCTGGCAGCGCCTGAACCACTCCTTTGTAGGGCACGCGAAGGGTTTGCCCGATCTTGATCGCATCGCCCATTTCCGGGTTGGCGCTTTTTACCTCTTCTATTTTTGCAGAATATCTTTTGGCGATTGAATAAAGCGTTTCCTTTGCATCTACCTGGTGAAGTACATATACTTTACCGTCTTTCTTCTCCAGCCCGATACTATCCTGTATCCCTGCAATTGCGGGGGTTACAAGGATCGACAGGAAAGCTATGCTTATTAGTTTTAAATTTTGAATTTTAAATTTTAAATGAGACAAAATATCTTCTCTCTGATTATTGGCGGTTGCTGTAATTTGATTCATAAATTCATCATTCAACATTCATAACTCATAATTTCATTTTTACTTTTTCCCCGTAAGATCGGTGAAAACGTTTTCCAGCGTACGTTCTTCCTGTTTCATACCGATGAGCGTCCAGCCTTTCTCGGAAGCCAGGCGGAAGAGCTCGGCGCGGATATCTTTTTCCAGGCTACATACAACTTCGTAAACTCCTTTGCCCAGGTAAGTAACGCTGCGCACGGTTTCTAATTGTCTGATAAGTTCAGGATCTATTTCGGAAGAAAATTCGAGGGTAAGTACCTGCTGGTTTTGCTGGATATTTTTTAATTCGGAAACCTTGTTATCGGCTACCAGCTTGCCTTTGCTGATGATCACCACACGGTCGCAAAGGGCTTGTACTTCCTGCATGATATGGGTGGAGAAGATCACTGTTTTCTCTTTTCCCAATTCTTTTATCACTGACCGGATCTCCAGGATCTGATTAGGGTCCAGCCCGGTAGTAGGTTCGTCGAGGATCAACACTTCCGGATCGTGGATCATGGCTTGGGCCAGGCCTACACGCTGGCGATAGCCTTTCGACAAAGCGCCGATCTTTTTTTTCTTTTCGGCAGTGAGCCCTACCATTGCCACCATCTCTTGTACTCTTGTATCCAGCTTAGAACCTTTGAGGCCATAAACAGAGCCGGAGAAAGAGAGGTATTCTTCCACATACATGTCGAGGTACAGCGGGTTATGTTCGGGTAGGTAGCCTACTTTCTTTTTTACTTCAAGAGGAGATTCGGTTACGTCGTAGCCGCATACTTTTATAAAGCCCGAGGAAGGAGGAATATAGCAGGTAGCGATTTTCATAGTGGTGGATTTTCCTGCTCCGTTTGGCCCCAGGAAACCCATGATCTCACCTTTCTGTGCAGAAAACGAGATACCGTCAACGGCATGCTGTTTCCCATAAATTTTTACCAGATTTTCTACTACTACCGACACTATAGGGATCGTTTAAAACCTCACAAAGATAGAAAAACGGGCTAAATATCAGCGAGAAAGACTGGGTTTGTTTTCCACTGGTCTGGAAGTTAACTAGAGCAGGTCAGCAAGAGTACTGAGGCTGTTCTCAATTGTTCTCAATACTCTTGCTGTTGCTCTTGCTGTCAGATACTTTCTAGTTTTTCAGATATCCTACCATTAGCTTAGCTGCCTTGGCTGAGGCTCCTTTCTCTCCCATGATCTGTTTCATAGCGCGGTAGTCTTCCTTCACCTTAAGGCTGTAGGCGGGGTCCAGTAGTTTTTTAAGTTCGGCGGAAACTGTTTCGGTGGTAAAATTATGCTGAAGCAATTCTTTAATGATCTCCTTGCCGGCAATCAGATTGGGAAGCGAGAAGTATTCCACCTTTACCAGCGGACGCCCGATCATGTAGGTGATGGGGTTGGTTTTATAGCATACTACTTGCGGCACTTCAAACAAGGCCGTTTCCAGCGTAGCTGTGCCGGAAGTCACCACTGCGGCCTGCGCATGCGCGAGTACGTCATAGGCCTGGTCGTAGACGATCGTAATATTAGCTGCGCGGTATGGTTCATAATATTCTTTCGGAAGATTGGAAACTGCTGCGATCACAAAATGATGATCCGGGTAGTCTTTTGTAAAACTGATCATCGTTTTCAGCATCACCGTTACTTCCTGCTTGCGGCTTCCAGCCAGGATTGCAAGAATGGGTTTATCGGGAATATTATTTTCCTTACGGAAATTTTGATTCACCACATGCGCGCCTACCGCGTCCTGTACCGGGTTTCCGATGTAGTCTACCGTGTAGTAATCGTATTTTTTATAAAAATCTTTTTCGAAAGGCATGATCACAAACATGCGGTCTACAGAAGCTTTTATCTTCAGCGCTCTTTTTTGATTCCAGGCCCAGATCTTTGGAGAAATGTAATAGAATGTTTTTAATCCGTTTTCCTTTGCCCATTTCGCCATGCGCATATTGAAACCGCCAAAATCTACTAAGATCAATACATCGGGTTTGTAGGTGAGAATATCGGCTTGTACTTCTTTGAAGACCCTGGAAATAGCACGAAGGTTGGTAACCACTTCCCATAATCCCATGAAAGCGATCTCCTTGTAATGGCGAAAAAGTGTAGTACCTGTAGCCTGAAGATAATCTCCGCCAGTACCACGGAACTCAGCCTGTGGATCATTTTTCTGAATCTCTTTTACAAGATTGGAAGCATGCAAGTCACCGGAACGTTCGCCGCTGATGAGGTAGTATTTCATAATTGCGTAAAAACTTTTAAAATCAGGATGCCGGATGCCAGATGCCGGATATCAGATAAAGATCAATTCAAAATTATCCGGCATCTGGTATCCGGTATCTGGTATCTTATTCCCCAAAATATTCCACATAATTTCTGGGTGTTTCATAAAGCTTGATGCAGTGCAACTTCGCATTCTGAGCAATGGCTTTTATTTGCGGATCAAGGATCTTCCAGATCTCCATAGCAAGTGTTTCGGTGCTGGCCATTTTACCTTTCATAAAATCTACATCCAGGTTTAAATTTTTGTGATCCAGTTTTTCGATCACTTCAGCGCGAATGAGTTTGCTTAGTTTTTTTAGATCGATCACAAAGCCAGTATCAGGATCAGGAAGACCTTTGACAGTCACGATCAACTCAAAATTATGTCCATGCCAGTTCGCATTTGCGCAGGGGCCAAACACCTCCACATTCTTCTCCTCTGTCCATGCAGGATTGTATAATTTATGCGCAGCATTAAAATGTTCTTTCCTGGAAATATAAATCATCCTTTGTAAATCTTTTTCAATACAAATATGGGATTTTTATTTGAAGATTTGAAGATTTGATGATGAATGATCGTACCTCGCTGACGCAAGTCTGGAGACTTGTGCCAGCAAAGGAAATAAGGTTATTTGGAGAAAAGCTCCATCAACAGCTTCAAAATTGATAATATTTTAAAACGGAAATAGATTGAAAAGGCTCAACCACTCTATACCAGGACTAAAAACTCAAGAATCGCTACTGATTTTATAAAGGCACAACCTCGGAAATCTCCCCGACAGATAAGTAACACCAACAATCGCCAAACCTCCATCAGTAGTTTTGATCATGTTGCCGAATTGGAAAGTGTTGGAATAGCCAAGATGTTTGGACGATAAGAAATTTCCCGTAGATGCTTCATAGAAGTACAAAGCGATCTGGCCGGAACGGGTATCGCTTCCATAGATCAATGTGTTTTTTCCATCCAGATTTTCTTGCTTTAAAATAACTCTCGCATCGGCATTGAATTCAGGAATTGAAAAACCGGTAAGGTCGGAACTGGATGCTACGGCGCCTGCGTTGAAAGCTACGGTAGCAGAGGAGTAGATTGTATTGTTTCCATATGCATAGCCGGAAAGCGCAAATTTATTGATGTCGGTGAGATAAAGCACAGAACTGATACAACGTTCATCTTTGTAACCTTGGAGGACGCCTGGACTAGCGGTGCTGCCAAAGTTGAAGAATACGAGTGAGAAGGTGTAATTATAAAATCCATTGAAATAATAAGTACCGTTCCCCAGGCTGCCAGATAGGAATGGCAGGGCTTTTCCATTTCCTGTAAGGTGATCGATGATCGGCTGCTCGGCATCGAATCCTCCAATGCCAATGTCGTAAGAAGCAGTGTTCTGAATGTTTCCGGCAGGAGTGACTGTGGAAACCATGGTTTGCAAATTATCGCGATCATAACTTTGTAATACAAAATTTCCCGCCTCATCCTGCGAAGTGCTGAGCGGATAAAGGATGCCGGACAATTGTTGTACTGCAGTAGCCACGCCATTCTCGTCTACTTTTATAAGCGTACTTTCCAGCGTTACGCCATCCATACCGAAAAAATAAAAATCTTGCCCGACCTGCATAAGGCTGTTGGTGGGACTTACAAGATAGTCTGGCAAAAGTTGCTGGCTTACGAAGTTTCCTTGCTTGTCTGCTTTCAAAAGATAAATTCCATAAAAAGCAGAAGCTGAAATTCTCGTTTTAGCAAGAATGATATATCCTCCGTCCGAAGTTTGTTTGAGATCAACGGGAATATAGGAGTTGGAAAAAGACTGGTCGTCGTAGATCTTTAGAAATTCCTTTTCGGGTTTTACTTCTTTGTTTTTCTTAATATCGCAACCGGCCAGTATCGCAGCGATGAAGAGAAGTATAGAATAAAGGCGCGTAAATTTTTTCATGGTCATATTTTTATTCGGCCTTAAAGCTGCCTTTCATGATGAAACGTAGAGGAATTAAAATAGAAACAGAAGCAGAAAGATTGCGAAGCTTAAGATCGTCCATCACATCTCCCGAGCCGGTGAGGCGGTCGTTTGAAAAACGATTGGCAGCGCTGGTGATATTGTTGGTAGTGCGCCGATAGCTTATATCCAGCGCCAACCGCACGTTTCCGACAGGATAACTGAATCCAGCACCGACGATCCACCCGAGATTTGTCTTGATGAAAAGATCTTTGGCGCCTACTGTAATGTTTTGATCGGTGTATTCATTCACAGAGCCACTGGCATTGTCGGTTACTTTTATTTCAGTGGCTTTATAGGCATTGTTTAGAATTGCATAAAAAACTCCAACCTGTACAAATGGTCTTAGTCTTGTTTTGAAAGGTTCATACCTTCCTAACAGAGGAAGTTCGAAGTAATCTAATTTTTGTATCGCTTTGTAGTGTGAAGAAAAGCTATACGTTGCGTTGGAAGCGTCTTGCCAGTTGTATTCGTTGGTATACACGAACGACATGCGCCGGTAATTTGGCTGGAAGCTGAGGCTAAAACCCTGACGGTAAAAAGTAATTTCAATTCCCGCCTGGCCACCAAGCTTGTTAAAGTTTTGATATTTTTTATCGTACTCATTGGTGGACGGATCAACGGTAGAATTGAATGTAGAGTAGCGGTCTGTCGGTTTTGCTTTGGTAAGATTGGCGCCGGCTTTGATGCCGATCCACCATTGGGTATTAAGAAAGGGATCGCGGTAAGATCCGCTCCGGCCTTTCTGCCGCTTGTTAGGCTGCGCATACGCCACATGAGTCAGAACGAAGCATGAGAATGCGATCGTAAGTACTCTTTTAAAATTATTCATTTGCTGTTGTTTTAAAAGTAGGGTTTAGTAGTTATGAGTTATGAATGTTGAATTATGAATTGATTTTTTTTTACTCATAATTCATAATTCAACATTCATAATTTTATCTCGCAATTTCAAACTGTTTCGAATCCGACAGTACACCTGCCTTGATCGTATAAATATAATATCCGGGTTTCAGATCACGCAAGTCTGTTGACACCTGGTGTTCTCCGGCAGACATTGTTTGTTTCAGTACGATCTTCAGATCTCTGCCTTGAAGGTCTGTGATCTTTAATTCTACGTCTGCTTCTGAATTGATGTAGAATTGGAAACTGGTATAAGAAGTCGCCGGATTCGGATAACAATTATTGAGTCTGAAACGACTGTTAATAAATTCATTTACTCCGGTCAGATTACCATTCACAAGCGGCAGCGTAGAGCCTCGGCCCAGGTAGTCTCCATTAAAGATTCCACTGAGGGAGTCTACCAAGACCGGATCTACACACATCCATTCTTTCATGATGGTGGCGTAGACCTGTCGGTAATCGTATTGCATGGCTACATTCTCATCGTCCAGGTTGGGCGTCACGCCCAACAATCCGGGGATTACACCTTTCCCGAAAACAAACAAAGGAGCGCCGATTCCATGGTCGGTACCGTAACTTCCATTAGAGTGAATTCTTCTTCCAAATTCTGAAATAGTTACTGACATCACTCGATCTTCAATACTACGCGCCTGCAGATCGTCCTGGAATGCTTTCATGGCAGAGGAAATATGATACAACAGCGCAGCGTGTACGCCCATAGTAGGTTCGTTTGCTACTACCTGATCGGCATGCGTATCAAAGCCTCCTAATCGAATCAGATACACTTTGGTTTTACAGCCTCCGTGAATCATATTGGCAATGATCTGTAATTGTGCAGAAAGAGGATTGCTTCTAAACCTCGCAGGTGCGGAGAGTGGATAGGTTTGAGGATAGGCAATATGTGGATCCATTGCTTTCCCTGCTTGATACACTTGCAGAAGACGATCGTCGTAGTCGTCGGTTTTTTCTTCCAGACCAAGAATCCAGTCCAACTCTTTTCCGTAAGGAGAATTTTCCAATCCTGTAGGCGGCAGTCCTCTTGGGTCAAGGCCTTGCACATCGTCGAAGCCCGGAAGCTCTTCTACGAGATCGAAAAATTGTTGGGGATTATAAATGGAAATGGAAGTAGGAATATTTTGTCCTTGGTGAAAGATCAGCGAAAGTTCGTTTCCAAACTCTAATGCTAGTGGATCTTGCATGTCTGCATTGGGGAAATCCTGCGGATAGATCTGCGGTGCAAATTTATCTTTCAGGTATCGTCCTACCCAGCCGGAGTCGAGATAGTCGTAGGCGCCGCCACCCATGAACATGATGTCTCTTCCTCTGAAGTGCGACTGGTTGTGATTTTCATAAGAGATTCCCTGTACAATCGCGAGTTTGCCTTGATCATACAGCGCTTTCATCCCGATCATATCCGGGTGAAGGCCTACCTGCTTGTTGGTAGCCAGCGTGCTGTCAAGTTTGATAAACCCCCTGGATCCATTTTCAGGGATCGCAATATTGGCTCTTACGTTTTGGTATTTGTCGTAATCGGCTACAGGGATCACAGCGTTCAGTCCGTCGTTTCCTCCATGAAGTTGAAGGATCACGAGTACACGGTCGTTGGGACAAGCGGCGGCCATTTTTTGCAAATCCATATTGCCGGCCATCAGCTTGAAAGGAATGCCGTTTAGCACAAAAGGCGCGGTGCCGGCGAGGGCAGCGTTCTTGATAAAGTCTCTTCTTTTCATGTCAACAAAGATCTGGTGTTAACCTAATTGATATTCCGGTGTCTGCAACATCGCATTGATAAGGTCTTGGAGCATTCCACGAGTGTCTTCTCCGCTTGCAGGAATTGTATTGGCATTGGCCCAGCTGAATTGCCAGAAGGCAAGAGGCCCTTGTGGCAGCGCCTGACCGAGTTTGAATAATTGTGATTTGAACCAGTCTAGTCTTGCGGTAGTAAGCTCTGTGGTTTCGGCAGACAAGGGCAGTAAATAAGTAGCGAGCTCACGGATGAAGGCATCCGGATCGGGAGCAGTGCCGGAAAAACGCGCTTGCATAAAAGGCAGCAGATCTATCGTAACATTATCCGGATCCATGTTTACCGTGGTCATGGTATCAAAAATAAATTTGTACCGTTGCGTAAGCGCATTGGTATTGATCCACATGCGGTGATAAAGCGGGAATTGATGATAAGCCTCGTAGCCCGCGACATCAAAGGGATTCATAAGGTCTAATCCTTGATTGATCACGGCAGACAGTAGGTTGTCTGCTTTCATATAGAACGAGGAAGATTGCGTGCTGTAATCGGGTAATTGGTATTCAAAGAAATTCAACGTTTCGCCTACAAGCTGGAGTGGCGATTTTATAATGGCTCCGAAGTTATCATTGTCGACCGTGGCGTCGGCAGAATCGTAGAAATGCTGACTTTGCAACAGCTCACGGATCACAGGTTCGAGCTTAAAATTATTGGTCGTAAAAGTGGTGACCATATCGGCAATGATCGTAGTATCGATGGTCGTAGTGATGTCGTGATATACATAGAAGCGATAGAGCTTACGACAAATATTTTTATGTGTTTCCGTCTGGCTGTAGATCATATCGATCAGCTGTCCGATCTCATCGATCATGCTGGCTTCAGTAGGCAGACCGCCGTTTAGAAGCGAAGGATTAGGGGTAATGGTAGCATTGCCAAAGCGTGCGCTGAATTGTTTCACCGTATTATCGTGCTGATTCGGAGGCCCGCCGGCTGTGGCCGATTTTACTTTTGCTCTCGGGATCAAAGTATCCGCATCGATGGTGCTAAACGTTTCGTCTACATCCCATCCGGATAAAACTTTGGCCGAAGCCTGCACATCTTGTTCGGTATAGTAATAATAATCTCCCTGTACACCCGTAGCAGGAATTTCATCGTTCAGTCCTTTGCCAATGGTAAAAAGCTCAAACAGCTCGCGTGCATAGTTCTCGTTTGGATTTCCTTTTACATTCAGTCGTCCGTCAAGCAGCGCCACCATGGCGTTGTCGATGGAGATCTTTTTGGTGAGCTCGCGAAACGTAAGCTTAGGATCTGCCGAGCCGTCGAAGGCAAATTTTCTTAAAAGCGTATTTTGAAAATAAAGAGAGCGGCTGTTGTTGACTGTTTGCTGGATAGTGGTAAGTAATGTATGAAGCAGAAAGGTAACTTTTTCCCTTGTGCTATAAGCAAGTTTGTCAGAAGAAGAAACACCTGAGTTGAGCATCACGCCAAGCCACCAGCAGATCAGGTAGTGTTGTTGCATGTTTTCGTCTTCGCCTACGGCAGGCGTCTGGGTAACCCAGGTGGCGCCTCCTGGAAGTACGGGTGGTTGGGGTAGAGGACTGGCCTGAAAGAGTTGGCCAACAGCGGTAGCGGCATCAAGGCCGGAAAAAGTGTCGATTTCCGTTTTATTGGCACCAAATGTGGCGCGCCTTAAAAGATGAGCAGCTGCCTTTTTTCCTAATGTTCCTGAATAAGGGGTTAGTGGCATAGTAGAGCTACTTTTATTTCAAATTGAATATATGAAATATTTCTGAAATTTTAGTTTTTAATTTAGGTTAATTCGGCCTAAAGCAGGGTGCTAAATAGCTCAGTGTTTCCGGCAAGCGTTTTTTATTAAAAAATATTTTTGGATGGATATTCAGAGAAAGGTCAGCAAGAGCAACAGCAAGAGTATTGAGAAATTATTACTCTTGCTGTTGCTCTTGCTGACCTACTGCTATTTATACTCTAATAAATATTATCCGTTTTTCTTCATCCAGTCAAACAGCTCCTCTACATCTTCTTTGCGGCAAAGTTCGGTTCCTGTATTCATCGTAGCGGCAGTACCGCAGGCGATGCCATAGCGGAGCGCATCGAGAATGCTGTTGCCATTGGAAAGGCTCAATACCAATCCTGCCACCATACTATCGCCAGCGCCTACGGTGCTACGCTTTTTGATAGAAGGAGCAGAGACATGATAGGTCTCATCTTTCGATACGATCATTGCTCCTGAAGGCCCCATAGAAACTACGAGCAATTGTACATCGTAAGTGCGGATGACCTCCTTGGCGGCTTCTTCTTGTTCTTTTACTGTATTCAATTCACGGCCTACAAGTTCTCCTAATTCCTTGGTATTCGGTTTTAGTAGGTAAATGCCTTCCTGTAGTGCTTCCTTCAAAGCATTACCGGAAGAGTCCAGAATGAGTTTTGCTTTCTTTTTTTTGGCAATTGCGGAAAGTTGTCTGTAAAAATCCTGTGGCACTCCATCTGGTACACTTCCGCTTGCTACGATATAATCAATTTGTCTGGAGGGATTGGAGAGGATCTCAAGACATTGCTTCCATTCGTCTTCTTCCAACGCCGGACCTGGCATTCCAAAACGGAATTGCTGGTTGCTGGATGTTTCTACTACTACAAAATTTTCTCTTGTCCAGTTTTTACATTCCACTGGCACCTGGTTAATTTGTTCGAGGTTAAGCAGTTTTTGAAGAAGGTCTCCTGTAGGGCCGCCTTTTGTATATACTGCTACAGAATCACCACCTACTTTTTTGATTGCCCTGGAAACATTGATTCCTCCGCCTCCGGCTTCAAACTTTGCCTCTTCGCAACGAAGCTTGTGCTCAGGCACTACATGCTCTACAGAGGTACTTTTATCAAGCGCAGGACTAAGTGTAAGGGTGTAAATACTTTTCATTCTTCTATAACTGGGTTTTACGATATAGTTTGACCAACAAATCTAAACAATTTACCCCAAAAAAAAAGCAGTTCCGACATACGTCGGAACTGCTAAACCTAAACCTTATTACTTACCATTAAACTAAAAATTCTTTTATGCTATAAATATTATCTTATTCATCTGGTTGTCTTTGTAATTTCTTACTTTTGATATAGATACCTTTTGAAAGAGAAAGGTAAACACTTAAATAGCACAAAACATTACATTGGAAAAGGTAAGAGCAAAGAAACACCTGGGACAACATTTTCTCAACGACCAACACATCGCCGAGAAGATCGTGGAATCCCTTACTCCTGAAGGCAAGTACCGGGACGTGCTGGAAGTAGGGCCGGGTATGGGAGTATTGACGCAGTTTCTTACAAAGAAAGAAGACTATACTACGTGGGTAGTAGAGATCGATCGTGAATCGATTCAATATCTGAAAAAAAATTACACCCAACAGCTCGAAAACAGGATCATCGAAGGAGATTTTTTACGCTTAAAACTGGAAGATATTTTTAAAGATAAATTCGCCGTGATCGGAAATTTTCCTTACAATATTTCCTCTCAAATTTTTTTCAAGATCCTTGAATACCGCGATCAGATCCCTGAATCAGTAGGGATGATCCAGAAAGAAGTAGCCGAACGCATGGCTGCCAAACATGGAAATAAAACCTATGGGATCTTGAGTGTGTTGCTTCAGGCTTTTTATGATATCGAATACCTTTTTACTGTACACGAACATGTATTCACTCCGCCTCCCAAAGTAAAATCCGGAGTGATCCGCCTGAGAAGAAACAATCGCGGACAACTGCCTTGCGATGAAAAGCTGTTTTTTAAAGTAGTAAAACAAAGTTTTTCCACCCGGCGTAAGACCTTGAGAAATTGTCTCAAAAGCTTTAATTTACCTGCTGAGATGATGGCCGAGCCTATTTTCGACAAACGTGCAGAACAGCTTTCTGTTAATGACTTTATTGAACTAACTACGAGAATTCAAACAGAGGGACGATAGACTCATATGAAGAGTTGATGATTTTTAAATGACTTATTTTCATTATCAAACCTTCAAATTATCAAATCATCAAATTGATAAAAAATGACTTTTGAACTAACACAGGAATATATAGATCAGCTCAAGGAAGCGATTGCTGCGGCAAACGAACAGTTTGTGAGAGGAAGGGTAGAAGAGCTGCTACCGCAGGACGTGGCCTCTATTCTCTATGAGATGGAGATTGAAGAGGCCAAATATATCTTTGCTATTTTTGATCATAAAGAACAAGCGGATATTATTAACGAACTGGATGAAAGTTACCGGATCGAATTTCTCGAACATTTCAGTACAGATGAGATTGCAGAATATATCAAACAAATTCCTTCCGACGATGCTGCCGATATCCTGAATGAACAGGAAGATGCAGAAGCGATCATTGAACTGATCGAGGATAAGGACGAAGAAAAAGCAAAAGACATCAAAGACCTGCTTCACTACGACGAAGATTCGGCGGGAGGTTTGATGCAAAAAGAATTGCTTCGTGCCAACTTGAATTGGACAGTAGAAAAATGCGTGGAAGAAATGCGCGGCCAGTCGAAAAAGATCGGGAAGATCTTTTCTGTTTATGTAGTAGACGATAATGATAAACTGCTTGGACGTGTATCGGTAAAAAAAATGTTGCTCGCTGAAGAGAATACACTTATCTCTGAAATTTATGAGCATGATCTCATTTCGGTAGAAGCCACAATGAGTGCCGAAGACGTAGCAGACCTGATGAAAAAATACGACCTCGTGGCCGTGCCTGTGATCAACCATCAAGGCAAACTCCTGGGCCGCATCACGATTGACGACGTAGTGGATGTGATCACGGAGAAAGCCGAAATGAATATGCAGGCAATGTCTGGTATCACTGCTTCGGTAGAAGAAGAAGACTCCGTCTGGACACTTACGAAATCAAGGCTTCCATGGCTTTTGGTAGGAATGATGGGCGGTATTCTAGGTGCAAAATTCTTGGGGTTGTACGAACATTTTATTGGCCTGATCCCTGCGATGGCATTCTTTATTCCACTTATCACTGCTACCGGAGGAAATGTAGGAATTCAGGCATCTTCTCTCATTGTACAATCACTCGCGCGGGATCCTTACTTCAATGATTTTTCTTTTTACAGGATGAGCAAAGGATTTCTAGTAGCCCTTATCAACGCAATGGCAATTGCAGTGCTGGTATTTGCATTTAATTATCTCACCGGACAAGACATAAAACTTTCGATCGTAGTTTCGCTTGCGTTGTTTAGTGTGGTAATTCTTTCTTCTTTAATGGGAACGATCACCCCGCTTATCCTGGACCGCTTCGGGATCAATCCTGCTGTGGCTTCTGGGCCGTTCATCACAACGATGAATGACTTGTTGGGATTGGCTATTTACTTTACGGTGGCAGGGTATTTGTATTCGATATAAAAATTATGAATGTTGAGTTTTGAGTTATAAATTATTTATAACCCAAAACTCACAACTTAAAACTCATAACTTCAATTAAAAATGAAAGTCCTCATCATCGACGATATGCATGAATCCATTACGGAATTGCTTCGTGCTATTGGTCTGGAGTCTGATTATAGACCGGATATAACTAAGGAAGAATTGCTCGAAGTCATTGGAAACTATGAAGGGATCTTAGTCCGGAGCAAAGTTTTTTTCGGAAAAGATATTATCGAAAAAGCAGCCAGGCTCCAATTCATCGGAAGAGCAGGAGCAGGACTTGATAATCTGGATGTAGAAGAACTGACACGCAGAAATATAAAACTAGTAAATGCTCCCGAAGGAAACCGTGACGCTGTAGCCGAACAAGCGATTGGCATGTTGCTTTGTCTGATGAACAATGTACTGCGGGCAGACAAAGAAGTACGAAATAATAAATGGGATCGTGAAGGGAATCGTGGGTACGAACTGATGGGTCGTACGGTAGGAATTATAGGCTATGGTTATATGGGAAGAGCTACGGCGAAAAGACTTTCTTCCTTTGGTTGTAAAGTACTGGCGTACGATAAGTACAAAAAAAATTATGGAGATGAATTCGCCCAGGTGGCTTCTATGGATGAACTGCAGAAGGAAGCCGATGTACTGTCCTTACATATTCCGCTTACACCGGAAACAAAATATATGGTGGATTACAACTATTTGAATGCCTTCCAAAAGCCTCTATGGCTTATTAATACAGCAAGAGGAGAGATTGCAAAAATGTCGGAATTAGTAAAAGCGATCCAATCGGGTAAATTAAGAGGCGCGGCCCTGGATGTATTGGAAAATGAAAAGATCAAACAATTAACCCCGGAGCAACAGGAAGCTTTTGATTTTTTGAAAAGCACCGATAAAGTATTGCTAACGCCTCATATAGCAGGATGGACATTTGAGTCGTATCGTAAAATAAATGAAGCGCTGGTTGAAAAAATAAAACAAATATTGATTTGATGATGAATAATATTTATTTTAAAATCATCAAATTATTAAATTGATAACTTATGAAACATGTTTTGCTAATTTTATTTTCTTTTTTCACCCTTACCGCTCAGGCACAAATCACGGCTGACTCAATAAAGACAAAGCTTGCGGGACATGAGTGGAAGATCGTAAGCTATGAAACATTTAGCGTAACAGATGCTCCTAAACCTGAACAGGTGAATGATAAGATCTTTCTGAAATCCGACATGAGCTTTGTGATTGTTGAAAATGGAAAAGAATATAAAGGTAAATGGAGTATTATGAGTCCTGCAGTATACATATCTTGTAAAGCAACCACAGGAGGCTGGAACAAAGTATACAAAGTAATTTCCATCGGCACCACACAATCTGTGATCGAATACAAGGATCCTGATCTGATCAAAACCAGGTATAATCTGGAACTAGTGAAATAGTAGGGTTACTTTTTCAAAGAAACTTTGTAGAGGAAAGAAAAAACTCTATGAAAGCTTCCAGAATTATTTTTAGTCTTGTAATCCTTGTTGTACTGATAGCCCCGTTATTATTGCCTTTGGGCTGTGTGCACCATAAAAAAGGAGCCCGTGAAAGTCATAAAAAGATCAAGGCCTTAAGAAAAAACAACAAACATTTTACCCTATAAAAAAGGACGGCCTACACTAGTGTATAGACCGTCCTTTTTTGTATTTATATTTCGTGTGATCGTTTTATTTTATCAAGGTGAAAGTACCTTTGTATTGCGAACTCTCTTTTACATCTTTACCGTTCTTGAATTTTCCTACAACAAGGTAAGTATAAACGCCTTCTACCATCGGCCCGCCGTCCCAGCCTTTGGATTGGATTTCCATCAGGTCAGTGGTTTCATACATCAGGTTTCCCCATTTGTTGTAGATCAAAAATTTGAATCCATCAGGTAATAAATTGTCGCTATAGACCTTGAGTGTTTTATTTTGATCATCGATTGCGTTTGGAGAAAACACGTTTGGTACATACATCAGTGTATTGTTACTAATTGACCATATTTCTACAGTGTCGGTGTTCAAACAGTTATTAGTTGGATTAGTAACAATTACAACATAACGGACAGTATCCGGCCCGTGGTATTCCAAAAATAGGGAAGTGCTGTTGGTAATTGTAGTCGGATCATTGTCGGTTTTCCAAACGAAGTTAAAACCTCCGTTGCCCGCAGTGGAAGCTTCGAGTGTAGTGCTAATATCCTCATTGATTGTTTGAGGAGAAGCGATGGTTGCTATTGGCGGAGCGTAGACAGTAACGGTTACCGTTTTACTATTAGTACAATTATAAGCATCGGTTGCTGTAAATGAATAGGGAATGGTAACGATGGGATTTGCCGTTGTGCTTGTGGTAGTCAGTGAAGAAGGCGGTGATAATGTACCGGCTGGTGACCATTGATATAAATAAGGAGGAGAAGTACCCGGAGTACCGCCGGATACAGAAGCCGACAGGTTCGCTGTTCCCGCCGGAGTTTGACAGATCGTAGTATCGTTGGATACATTTACATTGATCGGAGGATTGTATTTTACGGTTACGTTGTCGTTGCCGGTTCCGCAAGCATTTGTAGCGGTAATTGTGTACGATTGATTTCCACTCAATCCTGAAACGGTTGGGGTTTGACTGTTGGTCGCAGAAAGTCCTGTAGAAGGAGACCATGACCATCCGGTAATAGGTGCGCCAGCATTAATAACCGGATTCATTATGATAGATGCGCCATAACATAGCGTCGTGTCTGCATAGGTAATATCAGGTAAAGGTTGAACGATCACGTAAAGAGTATCTGAGTTGGAGCAGTATCCAAATCCGGCGTTGAGAAGTAATGAATATTTATTCATACCAGGCACAGGTACGCTTGTAGGTACAGATGGATCAGTGGTATAAGGAGGAGGTACGTCCAAATTGCTGTGAGTGAAGGTAAATGAATAGTTTCCAGAACTGTTCAGTAAGCGATATGAATAATCATACCCGGAAGGAGGAACACCAGGGGTTCCGTCTGCCCTGTAGTATACGTGAGGAGAAATAGTTTGTAAGGTTACCATTATTCCTTCGCAAATCGTGATGGTGTCAGGACCTACTTTGGGGCCTAGATCTACTACATAAGCCAGTGATTGTGGCATCAGTTTAGAAGTATCGTATTCAGAACAGCCGTTTGCATTTTTCACTTCTAAGAAATAGTAAACGTTCTTTTTAATGAATTTATATGAATTCGTAGTATACCCAGTAAGTTTAAAAGTAGTGCCGGTAGTGTCATAAAGATACCATTGATAAGAAACTACAGGACCTGAAGGTGTTCCTATCAGTTGAACAGAGTCGAGCGGACAAGCGGGAAGAATACCCGCGTCGTTTAACGATACGTCAAAAGCCGGAGGATAATTTAAAAATACTGTATCGGTGTATACGATGGTGGTAGTATTGTTTTTTATAGAAGCTACCCATCTGCCCGGCTGTGTAGCGTGTATAGTTTTGTTAAGGGAATCTGTATAAGGTGCTATGTCAATATTTTTCCAGGAGTAGGTAACATTTGTTTCCGGAGTGGCGGCACAGTTTGTAGCAGCTAGAACGGCAGTATCATTCTGGCATAGCACCGCATTTTTACTAGCGGGGAGGGCTACATTATTTACTTTGATACAGACTTGCACTGTTTGAGAGTAACCATTCCAAACGATAGCGAATAGGAAGATCAAAGAAAGTATATGTTTTTTCATAAGCATTTTATATTTGTTAACAACAAATACGATTAGTTAATACTCTGATTAATTACATTATAGGGTAAAAACGTAACCTCCTCAAAATACTTGTGTTAAGTATAGCAAAAATAATGCTAAGTAAATAAAAATGAAAGCTATTTTACGAGCGTAAAAGTGCCTTTATATTGAGAGCTTTCTTTCACATCCTTCCCATTTTTGAATTTTCCTATAACAAGATAGGTATAAACTCCTTCTACCATAGGTCCGCCATCCCAGCCCTTGGATTGTACTTCCACCAGGTCAGTGGTTTCGTACATCAGATTTCCCCATTTGTTGTATACTAAAAATTTGAACCCTTCAGGCAATAAATTGTCACTATAGACTCTTAAAGTTCTGTTTTGATCATCGATTGCGTTGGGCGAAAATATATTTGGTACATACATCAGTGTATTGTTACTAATCGACCAAACTTCTACCGTATCGGTATTCAGGCAATTGTTGGATAGGTTGGTAACGATCACTACATATCGAACGGTATCCGGGCCGTGATAATCCAGGTGTAGAGATGTGCTGGTGGTAAGTGTGGTAGGGGCATCGTCTGTTTTCCATACAAAATCTAAACCTCCGTTTCCAGAAGTTGCTGCCTCTAGCGTAGTACTAATATCTTCGTTAATCGTTTGAGGTGAAGAAATAGTTGCTATTGGAGGAGCATAAACCGTAACGGTTATGGTCTTGCTGTTGGAGCAGCTGCTATCGTCTGTCGCCGTAAAGGTGTAGACCGTATTACCGGATGGGGTTGCAATGGCAGAAGAAGTTGCCATGTTCGACGTGGCTGCAGACAGAGTGCTAGTGGGAGACCATTGAAAAATATAAGGAGTAGAACCACCGGCAGGAGTACCGCCAGATACGGAAGCAGACAAAGATGCCGTGCCTGCCGGCGTTTGACAAATCGTAGTATCGTTGGAAATAGCAATATTGATAGGTGGATTATACTTCACCAGCACGGTAGCACTTGAATCCCCACAAGCATTGGTCGCCGTGACAGTATAAATTTGATTAGCACTTAAACCGGTTACCGCTGGTGTTTTACTAGCTGGATTGTCTAACCCAGTACCTGGAGACCATGACCAGGCAGAGATAGGATTCCCATTGGTGATTGTCGGCATCATGGTAATGGAAGAACCATAGCAAAGTGTAGTGTCTTTGTAATCGAAGGCTGGCTTGGGTTGTACGATGACATATAATGTATCCGAGTTTTTACACACGAATCCTCCGCTGATGAGCAGTGAATATTTATTCATACCCGGCAGCGGAACGCTATTTGGTATGGATGGATCCGTTGTAAAAGGAGGAGGTACGGAGGCGGCTGTGTTAGTATTATTGAATGCAAAATTTCCAGCACTGTTTAATAGCCGGTAAGAATAGAAATAACTGGTAGGAAGGGGATAGACTTGAGATAAAATAGTTTTTATCGTTACCATAGTGCCTTCACAAATATGAACAGTATCGCTTCCTACAGGAGCCAAATCAACCAGGTAAGCACTAAGTTGTCCCATTAAATGAGAAGTGTCATATTCCACACAACCATTGATATCTTTTACTTCTAGAAAGTAATAAGTTTTTTTCTTTATAAACTTATAACTATTGGAGGTGTATCCTGTAAGCTTTGTGGTATGTCCGAGTGTATCGTATTCGTACCATTGGTAAGATACCACAGGTCCAGTGGGAGTGCCTACCAATTGTTGTGTATCCAGCGGACAGCCGTTTCCGACACTGCCATCGTTTAGCGATACATCAAAAGCCGGAGGGTAATTCAAAAAAACGGTATCGGAATATACTATTGAGGTGAGATTGTTTTTTATGAAAGCAACCCATCTGCCAGGTTGAGTAGCATGAATTGTTTTATTAAGTGAATCGGTATAGGGCGCTACGTCGATGTTTCTCCATGAATAAGTAACATTCGTTTCAGGACTTGCAGCACAATTCGTAGAGGCTAGGAGAGCGGTATCATTTTTACATAGCGCCGCTTGTTTATTTGCAGGTAGCACAACGTTGTTTACCTTGATACATACCTGTACCCCTGTTTGAGAATATGCTTGCACTCCGAAGAGCACAAGCATATAAACAGTTAGGAAAATATGTTTTTTCAGTACACTCATTGCGCTTTACTGATTTATCTTACCAATACGATACGTCCCTCTTTCTTGAATGGCCCTTTCGTTTGATCATCTTTACCTTCATAAGTGATGATGTAAGCATATACTCCGACTGGCATCAATTCGCCACGGTAGGTTCCGTCCCAATGTTTGTTCGGATCCTCGGAGTAGAAGATCACTTCACCCCAACGGCTGTATACGGTAATCTTGTAATGCGAAATGTATTTTCCTTTAATTGTAAACTCACCGTCTACAGGGTTATTATCACCTGGGTGGAACATTGTAGGAGGGTATACTCTCGGTACGCAAACATCTTTCACCGTAACTGTATCTTCAACCGGACAAGTCAAGGTGTTGAAATGGTTTGTAATTGTTACATAAGCGACGATCATTTCATCATCCTGATCTCTGATCATAGGGTAAGTGATCTCAGTGGTTTCACTTGTAGAAGTATTCAAGGCAGGATCGCCAGGGCCTGAGGTCCATTGATAAGTAGTACCTGTGAAGTTTGTAAGACCTGTAGGTGCCGGACCTGCATCAAGCGTTACACTACCGGCTTGTTCAAAACATTGTTTGATCTCAGAAGCAAGTGTTTTCACCGGATACTGACGGAAGTCTGCTCTAGCAGTGTCACCGCCTACACATTGACCGATTGTCACTTTCACAACATAATCTCCGGAAGCAGTAGGGCTATAAACCGCATCATTATCCAGGATTGGAGTAGTAGTACCTTTTGCAAACCATTCAATGACTTGAGTAAAGGCTGACAATGATGGTAAATTGCTAGGAGGTGTGTTGGCATCAAACGTGATTGTCTGGCCTTCGCACACCTGCACTGAATCTACCAGCTTAGGTTGTGGCACCGGAATACTGATCACTCTTACGGTATCGGTGTAAGTACAGGTTAATCCAAAAGGTGAAGTGGTATAGCTTGATGTTACGCCATACGATATTGTATCAACTACTAATGGGTTAACAGTAGAAGTTGCCAGTGTGGCTACATTCGTAGTGCTGGCGCTTCCTGGTGTCCAGTTGTATGTGTATGGCATTAATCCTAATGAAGACAATTGTGTATTAGGAATTTCATTTACAGTAGCAGTAACTGTACTGTTTTTACAACCAATATAATCTGGTGTCAGGATTCTTGGCAGATCCAGTACCTTGGTACTGTTTTGCGAAGGTCTGGTACAAGCGCCCAAACTGTAGGATACTTGATATACTCCAGGTTGAGTAATGCGAACAGAGTCTCTGGTTTCTCCGCTCATCAATACCGGAGTGGTTGTGCCATCGCTGCTATAGTACCACTGGAATCCTCCCAATGGAGAGATTGGAGGGCTGGTTACATTCAGATGAACGTAGCCGTAGAAGTTATAACATTGCTCTTGTACCTGAGTAATCATTGGATCAGCCACTGGACTTACTACCAAGGTATCTTTGTTTGTACAACCTCTGCTGTCGGTAACCGTCAACTGGATATTCTTAACAGTATTAATCGGACCAGCAGTAGTTTCCAAACCAGATGGAATTGTTAGCGAACCTGGAGCAGGTACATCTGCCCAATCATACTGTACAAGGTTTGTATATGGAGTCGCTTTCAGACTTACATTACTACCAGTACATACATACAGGTCTTTGCCAGCGTCCGCAATCGGAGTAGTAGAAACATTCAACGTTACAGAACGGCTTACCGGATTACAAGTACCAGCTCCCGAAGAAGTCAGGGTCAAGGTTACGGTTCCATTGTTAATATCGCTTGCCGATGGGAAGTAGCTTGTAGCAGTAGCTCCCGGACTAGTGATGAATTGATCAAGGGAGAATTGTCCTTTGGTGCCGGTAGAGTTTGTACTCCAAACTCCACTTGCACCTGGGTCTGCATAAGTAACACTGCTGTTATCCAGTGTTACACCTATTGGAGTAATACAATTGTATTGAGGTGTAACTGTTACCACTGGTTTTGCTTTCAAGGTAATATCCATCGATGCTCCGGCTGCATTACACAAGCTACCACTGCTGGTATTGCCTGTAGTAATAAAGGAGATTGACAAGTGAGTAGAGTCTGCAAGATCTGAAGACGAGAAATTATAAGTTGTATTCAGAGCCGTTGCATTTGCAAAACTTCCTGTACCGGAAGAAACCCAGTATCCGCCTGTTGCAATTGTAAGGCTTGTAACATTTACATTGATGCTGGAAACATCGTTACAAACAGTTCTCGTTGTGGTAGCAATCGTAACCGTAGGGGCAGGAGCTATCTTCAGTACCATTTGTGAAGAGTCTGCTTTACAAGGCAACCCTCCTGAACTTACGAATCTGAATGCTACTGCTGCATTGATTGGATCCAACGAATCACCAGGGACGTAGGTAGCCTGAAGGCTATTTGCAACGTGTGAGAATGTACCGTCATAGTCTTTGTTATAGATACCAAGAGGCTTCCATGTTCCGGTGTTGGTCGGAGGAGAAGTAGCAGTTAAAGTGATACCTGTTGTATTGTTGCCGCAAACGGTTAGGTTAGGGCCAGCATTTGCCTGGATCTTCGGAGTGATGATCGTTACTCCTGTATCTGAATAAGCTTTACAATCAAGGTAGTTGTTAGAAGAATAAGTATAGATCACTTTTCCTGCTGCAATATCGGATGGACCTGGTATGTACACTGGAGTAGCGTCATAAGCTCCTAAATTGGTGAAGTAACCATCACCCGAACTGCTCCAGATACCGTTTACGCCAGGCAGGTTAAATGCACCTGTCAGGTTGATTGAATCTACGTCCGCACACACACTTGGTGCACCTACGGTTACAGTAGGTTTCGGAAGCTGATCAAAGATAATATCTACTGAATCCACTACTATTCCGCAAAGTGCATTACCACCTCTTGAGTATAAGTATAGACGAACACTTGCTTTAGATGTATCGGCTGAACTTACATAGTATTTAGATTCCAGGTCTAAAGAATCGCTAAAGCTTCCGGCTGCTTGCACTCCTGCAGGAGTTGAACCAGAATGTTTGGTTGTTCTCCATGTACCACCGTCAGCATTCAATACTACACCTTGCAGTTGAACAGAAGAACGGTCTTTACAAATACGAAGGGTACTTCCTGCGTTTACAATAGCTGCAGGTTCAGGTACAAGATGAAGTGAAACAAAATCAGAATCGTTCGGACAACCGTAAGTGGCTGGCAGTGTTAATTTCACCATCAGGATCACACCTCCATTAGCCACATCACCGCCGTTTGGAACGTTGGTTGGATTTGGATTATAGAAAGTATGCAGAGTGTTTGTAGCAGTAAACGTTCCCAATCCTGTAGGAGCAGACCATACTAGTGTGCTTCCCGCAGGAGAGGCAGAGCTTGAGTCAGCGCCTACTGCGATATTTGAACCCTGAGCACAGAATGTTCCGGTATTAGGAGCCGCAGTAATTGTAATCGGTTTTTTAAAGGTTATGTTCACGGTATCTGCATATCCTTTGTAGCATACTCCTGTATCAGTTATAGTATAGATCAGATCTATATTTCCTAAGCTCAGATCAGCAGAAGAAGGATTATAAGAAACTCCTGTAGCACCAATATTATTCGGAGTAAATGATCCGCCTGCTGTAGCAGTACGTTTAGTCCAAACACCGCCTGGTACACTTGGTGACACATTGGCGTTATCAAGATTTACAGAATTTCCATTCGAGCAACCATTGAAGTCTGCACCAGGAGAAGTAAAGGTCGGTGCAGCCTGTGAATTGATCGTTAAAGTAGTAGTGACATTCGCACAACTTGCATGCAGACCCGTTGCTTGTAATTGTACAGTAGCAGGGAAGGCCGAAAGTGTAGCCGTGGTTATCATCGAAGTAGGAGAAGTGATTGAAGACAATTGAGCACTTGACCACATGATTCCTGTATAACCGGTTCCTGAAACGTTTCCATTCAATGTGATTGCATTTGGATCGTTCAACAGATCCGAACAAACGGTTTGATTAGTAACAGAAAGCACTGGAGCCTGGTGTGTACGGATCGCAACAGTATCAATTACTACAGGACATTTCGGATCGGTACCTTGCACAGTAACTCTTAGCAAAATACTGTCTAGTCCAAAATCACTACTGTCTGATTTTAATGTATAAGTAGGATTCGCAGTATTCGCAGAGCCAATATTACCAAAACCTTGAATGGTTGTCCATTGGATCGTACCATTATTGGTTGGAGTAGAACTGATGCTAACCGGTGTGGCTATATTGTTCACACAAGCATCGGTAGGTGTTACAGTTATTTTAGGAGCTTCTACCAATTTAATAGTACCACTAGCTGTTTGTGCGCCATAGCAGGTATTATCTGTCGGATCGAAGGTGATCGTTTGGGTGCCAGGCGTAGTAGTAGCATTGTAAGTTACTTGCTGTCCTGTAGCGCTAGGCGAGAAGGTAGCAGAACCATCTGTTGAAGTCCACGCTCCATCAATACCTGTACTTATTTTATAATTAAAAGGAACACCCGCTGTATAACAGATCACGGTATCCGGAAGTGCAGGCAAAGTAGGAGAACCCTGGAAGTGAATTTTTACACTATCCGTCACGGAAGCACAAGCTCCTCCGCCTCCAATTACAGCGGTAATAACAGTTACATTTCCAGCAACGTTTTCAGTAGGAGCTGGTGCCGGAGTATAGATTGGCGATACGGCATTCGGATCGTCAAATATACCAGCGTTGCTGCTCGACCATGATGGATTGCCAGTGTTATTAGTGAAAGTAGAATTCAGTTGTACTGTGTTTCCTGGAACATCGCAAATAAAGATGTCCGATCCAAGATCCAGTGTCGGAGCTTTAGAAATATTAATTGTAGTAGCATCGGATACTATCATACAGGAAGCATTGCTTCTTGTAGTAGCACGGATCGTTACGCTACCATTATTGATATCGGTAGCATTCAGATAATATGTAGGCTGTAATGGATTGAACTGATCCAAAGTGCCTGCACCTGTAGTTGTCCAGGTTGGTGTAATACCACCTGTGATTGTGATCGCAGGGAAGTTATATTGTAAGTTCTCCGAAGGAGTAGAAGCACAGAAGCTGGCTCCAGGACCTATCTCAATAGTAGGCTGAGGACGGATATTAATTTTGACAGTATCTGTTGCTGGGCTACAGCTTCCCATACCATTTACAGTATAAACAAGATTTACAAATCCTGCAGCTTTGTCAGTTGCTGTTAGCGTATAAGTTGTGTTCGAAGTATTGGCAAACGTAGTGGCAGAGCCTGATACTTTCCAGCTTACACCATTCGGATTGGTAGATGTACCGGAAACAGATACTGTAGAAGTTTCATTACATACTGTCTGATCGGTTCCAGCTGCCGCGGTAGGTTTAGGGGTAAAGTTGATTGTACGGGTAGCTGTCATAGTAGAACAACCTACTGCTGTCAGGGTTAAAGTGATCGAAGGTTTATCGACATCATTAGACCCGGCTGCACCTAAATAACTAGGATAATAAACAGAACCCGTTCCAACGGTTGTATTGTTAGGACCGAACACTCCAGTACCATTGGTAGTCCAGGTTGCGCTGCCTGCATTGCTAACGCTTGCATCCGCAAGACTTAACGAAGTAACGGTTTGACAAACCGTATAAGGCGCTCCTGGATTGATCACAGGAAGTGGCGTGATATTTACTTTGTATTGTTTCAATGCCGATCTACAAGTTGAACCTACCGGGTTTGTTGTATGTGCAGTAAGGACAATTGAACCAGCGGCCTTATCAAGCGTAGTCAATGTGTATGTAGTATTGAATGCCGGCACTGTAGGAGCATCAGGACTGAAGCTACCATTACCTGATGTTGTCCAGTCGATATTAAATCCAGCCTGATCAACAGAAGCACTTAGGTTGATAGTATTCAGGTTCGCACAAATTGTAGCAGAGTCACCCGTAGTAATTGTTACTACCGGCGATGGTGTTAAGGTAATGTCAACCGAATCTTTTACTGGTTTACACATGCCATTGTCACTGCTCAAGTAAATTCTGATCTTATTATTTGGCGAAGCAAGTTTTGCTTTATTCCGATCTGCCAAAGTGAAAGGATAGACAACACTAGGTTGGAATGCATTCGCCTGGAATGTACCAGTACCTGTGCTAGTCCAGTTGTAACCTCCGCTGGAAGTACCAGTGAGATTTACATAAAGGCTATCCATACAAATTGGATTAGGGAAGCTGCTTGTGATTTTTACAGCAGGTGGCTCAGTAAAGTTAATCAACACAGTATCCTTGTCAGGAGCACAAAGGCCTGTAGGGTCTACTGCTGTCATAAACAACATTAAGCTAGAGGTCAAAGTATCCGTAGGATATTTCAGCGTATAGTTAGTTGTTAAAGATGTAGGAGAGGAGAAACATGTCGTTCCACAATTAGGGGACGACCATGAAGCTGTAAATCCGCTAGAAGGGTTGATAGATCCTGTCAGGTTAAATGTTGGATTGTTTTTACAAATCGTACGATCCAGTCCTGCATTGGCTACAGGAGCTTCACTGAATGTTACTCTGAATTTTGTAGAATCAGAAGGACAATAAGTAGAACCTGTAGAAATCAAGGTCAGAGTTACAAAGCCAGTTTGTACTTCTGTAGTATCAGGATCATAGGTGGTAGCAGAAGGGAAAGCAGCAGAAGGAGAGAAACCGGTCATTTTGGTTGCTCCTACATGCCAGACCCCAGTACCAGATGGAGAAATGATACTAGCTGTAGTTGGTAAAGACACTACGTTTTTATTAGCACAAAGTACCTTGTCTGGTAATGATTTGATAGTTACTTTTTTCTCGATGGAAACGTTCACTGGAGTACTTGGTTGTACACCGCAGATATTCAAGGCATCACTGGTAAGTAGGAAGGTCAGAGAAGCTTTAGAAGTATCGCTTGCAGACGGCGTAAAACTAACTGAAGTCTGACCGCTCAGATTATTATAGGTATTATCAGGACTGAATGTACCTGTACCACTACAGTTTGTACAAGTCCATGTACCACCATTTGTTCCAACGATGTTACCTGTAAGCATTACCGAACCGCTCTGACAGAATCCTGCCGGAGGACCAGTGATCGAAGTTGTTACAGGTGCTATGAAGGAATAACTAACCTGATCTGTTTGAGCCGCACAAGGCGCTACGGCATTTGTTGTACCTTTGAAAACTACAGTAGTACCAGCGTCGCCTGCGCCAACTGAATATTGAGCAGTAGTTGCGCCTGTGGAAGTTAATGTACCTGTAGAAGCGCCTACAATTGACCATGTCACGGAGGTCGCGCCACCGGAAAGAGTTGCTGGAGCTAATGATACTATGGTTCCGGCTGTTCCGCATTTATTTTGATCGGCGCCTGCATATAATGTAATAGGATCACTAATTGTCACTGTGGCAGTTGCCGAATCAGGAGAACATGGGGCAGAGCCTGTGCTGATCAAGGTAAACTTCACCGTGCTGTTTGTTCCTAAAGTATCATGAGAAGAAAAAGTATACGTTGGAGTAGTTGAAGTAGCATTGTTGAAAGAGCCTGTACCATTGGAAGTCCAGATCAATCCGGTCGAATTCGTAAACGTTCCGGTAAGTGCGATCGTCATTGAGTTTCCGCACTGCGTAGCAGGGGCGGTGATTGTTACCAGAGGAGCAGGATTGAAGTGAATGTTTTTACTAGCAGAAACAGCAGGACAACCAGCGCTTGCAGGAATACTATAAGTAAACGAGCGGGTTTGGTTAATATCCGCAGCAGCCGGAGTATATTGAGCCGTAAGTGAATTAGCATTTACAATGCTAGCAGCACAACCGACGCAAGTCCATGTACCACCATTGCTTCCGCTTCCATCCAGGATAGCAGGATTGGCATCGTTCTGACAAATAGTTTGGTCAGGACCTACACTAGCAGTAGGAATATCAGTAAACAGAATTACTCTTTCCTGTTTCACAGGACTACAGCCTGTAGAAGAGTTACCTGTCAATACCACGATAACTGTTCCGTTTGCTTTGTCAGTGGCAGTGATATTATAAATAGCACCTGTTAAAGAAGTAGCATTGGTGATAGTACCGTTACCACTCTTAATTGACCATGCTACGCCACCGGTAGTATTGGTAGAGCTTGCGCCTGTGAGTGCTACCGTATTTTGAGTAGAACAAACAGTAAGATCAGGACCGGCAGTTACAGTAGGTGCACGGTTGATAGTAGCGCTTGTATTGGCTTGTACTGCTACGCAATTTGCGACTACTGAAGAGAAGGTGAATGAAACAGTTCCATTTGCAATATCATTCACACTCGGTATGTAAGTTCCCGTTTGGTTAGTAGGTCCATTCAAAGTGAAACAGCTCACACATCCACTGCTGGAAGTCCAGTTGCCAGTTAAGGTAGAAGGGTTGGCGCTATTTACTGATAGTGCAATGCTTGGATTGTCTTCACAAGTAGAGGAAGCCGAAATAGTAAATGTAGGAGCTTTGGTAATATTGACTGTGATACTATTGCTGGAAACAGTATCACAGTTAGAGCTATTCGTTTGAATAGTAAAGGTTACAGAACCATTCGAAATATCAGTAGCAGAAGGAGTATAGAAAGTAGAGTCTACAGCTGGTGCCAATCCTACACGGCCGGCATCGGTGAAACAGGTTGAACATTTACTGCTTGATACCCATTTACCGGTTCCTGTAGAAGAATTTCCTTTTAGTTTGATAATTGAGTTGTTGGCACAAACACTGGTTCCTGTAGCAGTAGTGATCGCAGCAGTTGGAGGTGCGGTATAGACAATGAATGCATCGGCAGCCACTGAATTACATCCTGCTAAAGTAGCAGTAAGACGGATACGAGTAGTATCGCCTACAGTAGGAGTACCTGTAGCAGTAAAAGTAGTATTTAGATTTCCTGCAACTGCAAAGTTTCCTGTAGGCCCGCTTACATATGACCAGTTATGACCAGCGCCAGCTGGTGTAACAGTTCCTGCAATTGCAGTACTGGCATTATTACTACATACACTTCGAGTAGCTCCTGCATCAACTGTTGGAGCAGAACTGAAGCTAAGGACGATAGTGTCTGTCACAGCAGCACAATTAGAAACTCCTTGTACTGAAAGCACAAGTTTTACAGAACCATTTCCTTTGTCACTGCCGGAAGGTGTATATACTGGCGTCAATGAGTTTACATTGTTAAACGTACCGCCTGTTCCAAGAGTACTCCAGTGAACAGTTGATGCATTGTACGCACCAGTTATTGAACTTGTCAAGTTTACCGTGGTAACATTTTGACACGCACTTTGAGTAGCAGCAAGGTTAATCGTAGGTTTTGTAGCTTCCTGAAGCAGGATACTATCTACAGACGATTTACAATTTCCGATTGGTGTGCCGATGTAGTAAAGACCGATTGGAAAGCCTAGCTCAGCGTTGGATAAAGTATACGTTACATTAGGAGATTTATCGTTAGGAGAGAAAGTTCCCAGTGGTTTTGTTAATCCTTTTTTATCACCAAACCATTCTCCTGTTTTGCCACTAGGGGATACAGTCAATGAAACAATAGGATTCTCAGGACAATAATCAGCTGTAGTTGGTAGGTCTACTGTGTCTGGGTTAGTGAATGTCACGGTCACTGTGCTAGTTGCAGCAGGACAAGGAGAACCTGTTACCGCATTTGATGTCAGTGTAAAGACATAAGAAGCAGGTAGTGCGCCAGAGGGAGAGAATACCGTCGTATCATTATTGGTTGGAGAGAATGATCCTGTAGCCGGAGAAGCCGACCAGCTTACAGAGCCAAAGTTTGTAGCTACACCTTTTAATGGAATAGTAGCAGCATTATTTTTACAAATAGTAAAACCAGAACCCGCATTCGCGGTAGGCCTGGTTTTAATTCCTATAATGAGTGTATCTGACACAGGTCCGCAAGATGGAGCGCTGGTTTTCGTTACCTTGAATACAATTTTTGCTACTCCTGTTGAAAGTTCAGAGGCTGTAGGTGTATAAGTAGGAGTAAGCGTGGTCGCGTTTGTAAAGGTACCTGCTCCCGTCCATGTTATAGAAAATCCTGTCGTAGTAGTTCCACCATTAATAGTAGCTTGCCCTGCTGGTACTGGTATAGTAGTGGTACCAGAAGCTGCCTGACATATTTTTAAGGTATCAAGTGCATTTACCAGCGGTACAGTGTTTACTACTATATTAAATTGAGAAGAGTCCGCCGGACAGGTAACGCCTGCTGGTAAAGTAGTCGTTACGGATTTCAATCTCATAATGATTGTACCACTAGTGAAAGTGGCAGGAGGAGTATAAGTGGCAATTGAACCAAGTGCCTGGTTGCTGGATACAAATGTACCACCTGTCTGAACGGTTGTTCCTATATAAGGTGTCCAAATATATGTTTTTACTACAGCGTTTACTCCGGAAGAGTCTCCTACCACACCCGGATCAAGTTGCACAGTAGCGTTGTTGGCACAAACGTTTACTGGGCCTGGACGTGTCCATACATCCGGACCCTGGAAAAGGTTAATACGAAGTGTATCGTTTGCAGTACCGCAAGGAGTAGAAGTGGTAGAGTCAGAAGTGATTTTTAATAATGCGTATCCTCTGATATAATCAGCTGCTCCAGGGAAATAAGTATTAGAAAGATTTGAAACAGCAGAACCAAATGAACCAGAAGCGAAGCCAGGTATCAAAGACCATTTTCCCGGACCGTTCACGTCATCGGCAAGATTGTTTGCATCGGTTAAGTCTGTAATGGAAAGGTCTACTTTTATTACACCATTAATGGCAATAGGATTCTGAGTAGAACATACACTTTTAGTTTTTGCAGCAGTATTTCCTGTACCAACCGGCGCAGGCGCTGCATCCTGATCTGAATATACGTGTACGTTACTTGGATTATAAGTGATCGGAACTTCGATGACGTTTGCATTCCACCAGGTGTTATGTGTCTCCGCGCAGTTGGTCGTTGCGTTGATCATTGGGCAAGTACCGTTTTGTCCACGGTTTGTCCAAAGGTGACAACCTACACCTTGGTTGCCGGCAGCATTGTTGTGGTCAAGAGTAGGATCACAACCAGTGAGGTTATAAGTACTGTGGCTTTGGTTTACTGTGTCAGCTACTAGAGGAGGTTGTTCTTCTCCACTGGTATAGCCTACACGTTTAGGAGCAGTAAGAGGATTGTTGTCATGATCCCAATATCCATCGAGTGCAGCTCCTGCGGTAAAGTCTGAAACGCCTGTACTTGCCGGAGCACGGTCATCCCAGTACACAAGAATATTTTTTAATACTCCACCGGGCGGCACGATTGCAGAAGGGTTCGGCGCCACCAATGCAATGGAATACCCAAACTGGTGCTCTTCCACGTCATACAATGGAAGGTTAGTCAACCCGTTGAAATAGTTAATCTGTAAAGTAGTAGTTCCCAGTACCTGGTTTCCGGCTCCATCTTTTCCATCCCACGGTACACAAGTATTAGTGTTGGCTGGTATTGTCTGATTGTTAAATATTCTTGGTACAAACGAAGAATTGCCCGGAGGCGGTAAGAGTGCGATCCCTACGGTTCCTGTTTTATCTACTTTAATATTGATACATCGATCATTGTCGCAACCAGTTACAGTAGCGCTGATCAGATTTCCAAAGGAAGATTTAGGTACAATTCCACAGGTTCGATCTGCGGCAGTAGCTGGATAAGGGTTATTTAAGAAGATTGGATATTGAGGATCGCTGTTGAAGTTTACTCGAGAGCGTCTGTCAAAATCAGTGTTTCCGGTATTACTGCATCCGTATTGGTTTGCAGAAATAACGAAACCATAAGGTCTCATCTGGTTGAAGGTTACAGACGTTACCACACTGTCTGTAGAATAAAAATATAATTTACTATTGAATGCTTGTTGAGGGTTGTTCAAACCACCGCACTGGATATCCCATGCAGCACAATAAAGCCGGCCTTTGCGCACGGTAGGCTGTGTAGGAGAAGCTACCATCGCATCCCACACGGTCACGTCCAACATAGACATTTGATGTTTGGTACGATCTTCTGGTGTTGCCTGGTTACTATTGAATACAATGAAAAAGTCTGCATACCCGCTAGGCCCAATATCGCCTGGTTGTACTACATATTGAATAGGAGTATAACCAGTATAAGTACCTGCAGCATATCCAAATCCCAATCCTCCTGCTGCAACTGTAGCTGTGGCAGGAGAGGGGCCTACCGCTGCCTGGCTATACCAATGAATATATCCCGGTTGAGCAGTGCTATTAGGCATTTTATAAGAATAGTCTGTTGGCCCGAGAGAACCACTACCTGCTATAGGAGCGCTGGAAGTTTCCACGCCTGCGATTGCAGCAAGATTGGTTACTCCACCACCAGTACCGTTAAAACGAATTGGTGTACCATCTGGTTTATAAAGTCTCCAATAAGTAGTCTCACCAAGCAATGGGTGGAATCCCAGGTTAATCACCTCGCCCGCTTTACATACTCTTACTTTTATCCTATATAAATCGTACTTGATAGAGGACAAGGTACCTGAGATACGCCCCAATGGACCTCCCGATGCTCCGTTATCCCAGATCTGAACACAGTTTGCTGGAGTAGTGGGTTCTTTCGATGCGTTATAATAACTTTTAGTAGTATCAAATTGCAAAGATGTATTTACTAAAAATTCTTTCGTACCTTCTCCAAATGATTTGTTGGAGCTCAGGAATAGTACGCCAATTAAAAGCGCAACAAAAGCGAAACTGTTAAACCTCATTTTTTTCGTGGTAAACGTCTTCTCGTCCATAATTTTAGAATGTAAGATCCCTTTCAAAAGTATGATAAGTGTAAGCTTTAAAGATACTCTTTTTATATATAGCTTTAGTATAAAAAGGTAACTTTATATGGTTTTATTAATATGTATTTACTGTTTTTAGCTTGTAAAACATTAATAAGTTAAAAATTTAGTAATACGATAATCAAATTTCCAGTTTTTAACTTATCAAAATACAAATTAAGTAAATTTTAACCAGAATTCTAATAGCTATCGTAGTTTCATAACTATTAATTTATTAACTATGCATCTTAGTATAGTTATTTTGCATAATTTTAAACAATTTATCTAAGTATACGTACTTAAATAGTAATTTGTTTAGAAAAAATAGTAGTATATCCCGCAATGTTAATAAAAATATAACAAAACAGTTTTATTCGGGAAAAACGTTGAATATGAGTAAGTTATACAGGTTATTATGTTTGGGAATCATTCAATTGGGTTTAATAAACACTATTAACGCTCAGGATGCTGTTTTCTCTCAATACTATGCTTCCTCGTTGTATCTTAGCCCATGTTTTGCAGGGTTAGAAACAAATCTCAGCATAGGCGCCAACACACGTACTCAGTGGAAAACCGCTGGAGCTCCTTATGTTACCAACCAGGTATCGCTTATCAAACCTTTTTACAAATACGGCTTAACGGATAATAATGTGGGCGGTATTGGCTTTTCTGTATATCAGGATAAAGCCGGTGATTTCGGTTACCAGTCTCTCGGTGCTAATGTGAGTGGAGCCTATAACCTGCGTGCCGGCGAACACCATACATTTACCTTTGGTCTCCAGGCTGGAATCATTCAAAGACAAATCAATACCGACAAACTACAGTGGGGAAGCCAATTCGATAAAAACAAGGGATCTGGCTTCAATCCTGACCTTGCGGGAGATCCCATCCAGGGATCTTTGTCTGCAAAAAAAATAATGCTGGATCTTGCCGCCGGACTTATGTACTACTACAAAGCGGGTAGAGATCGGAGAGAAAAAGGAATGAGTCTCTGGCTCGGTTATTCCGCTTATCACCTCAATCAGCCGAACGAATCTTTTATATCAGGTTCTGTAAGTAAACTTCCTCTTCTGAATAAAGGAATTGCAGGATTTGAATTTACACTCGGCTCACGTTTCAACCTTTCTCCAAATGCTCTTGTGGTGATGCAGGGAAAAGATGTGACACAAGTAAAAGGCCTTAGCAATATGCAGGTCAATACAGGAATGTACATCACTTATCTGCTTGTAGAACCGGAGTCTGACATGCTTCCTAAAGATATTATTCTGGGTGGTTGGTACCGCCTGGGTGATTCATACATCGCCTCAGTAGGACTCGTATCAAATGTCTATACTCTTGGTTTTAGTTACGATCTGAATCAATCAGGGCTGAAGGTAATAACCAAGGGAAAAGGAGCATGGGAAGTGTCTCTGAAAATTCAGATCCCGAAGAAGGAAAAGGTGAAAAGATATTATACACCTAGGATTTAAAATATAGATTTAGGCATATATTTGCTATATGAAGAAAAGTATTCTCTTTATTGTGGTGATGCTGATTGGGCTAATTCTCTCAGGAAATGTTTCCGCTCAAAAAAAGCCAGAAAAATCAGGTAAAGGGAAAGCCAATCCTACACTGATTCTTGCCGACAAACACTTCAGCAACCTTGAGTATTACTTAGCCGCACACGAATACGCGCGTGTATTGAAAAGCGACTCCAGCAATGCCTATGCTATGTATCAGCTGGCGGAATGTTACCGCCTGTATTTTGATTATAAAGGCGCAGAAGTTATTTATCAAAAAGTAGCCGCAAGATTTCGCGATCGTTATCCTCTTGCTAGATTCTGGTATGCTACAATGCTAAAGGATAATGGTAACTATAAAAAAGCGGTCGACAACTTCGAGCGCTATCGCAAAGAGCACACCGATACTGACCTCGAAACAGAATTGTACCGTGAGAAAGCTTCGCAAGAGATTGCGGGTTGCTACATCGCGATCGAAGAAAATAATAAACCACGAAAAGATTACGGATTTAAATGTTTGCCTAAACCTGTAAACAGTCACGAATCGGATTACTCTCCCGTTATTTTTGAAAACGATACCTTCATTGCTCTTACCTCTTCCAGGCGAGGATCGGTAGGAGGTCATAAAGACAATTCACTCGGCGGAGCTTTTACCGACGTATACAGGTTTCAGAAAGAACACGACACCAGTTGGGCCGTTGTGAAGCACAGTCACAAAGATGAATTCAACAGACTAAATACTCAGTACAACGAAAGCTCCGGATCGTTTACCGGAGATGAAAAAAAATATTATTTTACGCGCTGCGATGAAATTATTAAAGTAGACAATTACGAAGAATTCAACTGCGCGATTTATGTCAGCTATAACAAAACAGGGCAGTGGGAAAAACCAATCCGGCTCAACGAAAACATCAACACACCCGGTCAGTGGAACAGCCAGCCAAGCGTTTCTCCTGATGGAAACATTCTTTTCTTCGTCTCTAAACGTCCCGGTGGTCTTGGCCTTCACGATATCTGGTACAGTACCTGTAACGGTGACGATCAGTGGGGACCACCAATTAACTTAGGAGATAAGATCAACACACTCTTCATCGACGTTTCTCCGCGTTATTATGCCGATCAGAAAGTATTGTTCTTCTCTTCCAACGGCCATGGCGGACACGGTGGTTTGGATATCTTCATGACAAAGGAAGAAGACGGATTTCAAAACATCATTAACCTGGGATTCCCTTTCAATTCCAACCGTGATGACTTTTATTTTGTATTGGGAGAGAAAAAAGGATACGTTACTTCCAACCGTGAAGGTGGTGTAGGAAACGATGATATTTATTCTTTCAATATCAAAACTAAAAAAGGACTGATCCACCAGATCGAAGATTCTACTGCTAAGGAAGAAGACGATACTGTAACCGTGGAAGCCCCGCCGAAACAACCGGGACAAGAGCATATTGCTGATATAACGAGAGACAATATTCAAAGGCTCGCGCAGATCGACGGACAAATAGCAGATAGTCTCACCGGTAAGCCTGCTAAAAATATAGAAGTAAACCTCATAGACGAACATGGAGATGTAGTTGGCAAATCTATGACAAATGATGCTGGACAATATAACTTCAGCAATCTTCCCAGCAACAAAGAATACAAAGTTGTATTGCAAAACACCGACCAGCGAACGCAGCATTACATAAAACCTGCACCAAAAATAAGCTATACCGATCTTGCGGTAGAACCTAGACAAGAACTTATTGGGAAGATCAACAAGGAAAGTTCAGGAATACCAAAATTGATGAGTGTTTCCGGTGTGCTGACAGACAGCTTATCTAAAAAGCCAGCAGTAGGTACAGAGGTATATATTATGGATGAAGTTGGAAATGTATTACTCACTACTACTACCAACGATAAAGGAGAATACAAATTTGACAACCTTCCTGCAGATAAAAATTTGAAAGTAGTGCTTACCAATAGTAATCCAAAACAAAAAGGATATATCAAAACCAAACCTGTGGTGCAGTATAAAGCTGTACCTGTAGCAATGGTACAGAAAGAGATCCTGGTTACCAATATTACAAAAGACCAGATGGAAGGTAAGAAATCTTTTATAGTAAAAGGAACTGTAACTTCTGCGGCTACTGGCAAGCCTGTTACTAAAGGTACTGTAGACCTTGTAGATGAATTTGGTAATATTGTTCAAACCGCTAAAGTAGATCCCACTACCGGAAGTTATAAGATTGAAAATATTGTAGCCAATAAAGATTTCAAAGTAGTATATAAAACAAGCGCCAAGGCAGAAGATGAGTTTGTAACAAACACTCACAAAGTAACATTCACAGAGCCTCCTAAACCGCTCGTAAATACCAACGCCCTGATCGCTACAATAGAGAAAGAGCAGCTTCCGGAAGCCAAAAGCATCTCCATCGACGGAATTATCCTTTACGAGGATACGCGCAAACCAGCTACCAATGCTACGATCCTGCTGGTAGATGAAAATGGAAATACCCTTAAGTCTACTAAAACAGATAAAAACGGTTTCTATAAATTTACCAATCTTCCGGGAGGTAAAACGTATAAGATCATTCTTCAACAAGGAAACCTGAAGGAATCTGAAGATAGAAAGTACATTGCCGAAAGAGTAAATGTAAAAGGACTGGATGTTGTGGCAAGCAAACACCTGTTTGAAAATATCTATTTCGACTTTGATAGCTACACGCTGAGAAACGAAGCACAGAAAGTGCTGGACGATCTGATCCTATACTGTAAAAACGATCCAAACATTCAAATAGAGCTATATGCTAATACCGATAGCTATGGTACGAATGAATACAATAAGATCCTATCTGCCAACCGTGGTAAAGCAGCTATGGATTATTTGTTGTCAAAAGGAATTCCTCAGTCATCAATGGTTGTAAATGCTGTGGGTGAAAATAAATCCATTGCTACCAACGAAACCGAACTTGGAAGACAACTTAACCGAAGAGTGGAATTGTATATCCTGGGAGGTACCAACGTAGAATCAAGAGCGATGACTTATGTGATCGAGCCGAAGAAGACTTTATATTCTCTTGCCAAAGAGTATAATATGACAGTAGATGAATTGAAAGAGCTGAACGGTCTGGTAGGAGATGAATTGGTTGCCTATACACCACTGCGCGTGAAGAGAAGAGGCGATGACAATGATATCATCGCGCCGGTGACACGTCAGCAAGCTTTTGTGAATAGCAGAGCAGAGCGTAGATATACTAAAACTGAGCAAGAGCTAATTGCGAAAAATCAAAAACTGAATCAAAATTTTGATTACAATAAACCTGAGTATAGAAAATATATTGATAGCATCGAACAAGTTGAGAAGAAAGGTGTGATCGGCAACAACGGCTATGAAGGTCCAAATATTGCCTATTATATTACTCAACCTAAAAATACCTTGTACAACATTGCCAGACTATATGGCATCTCTGTGGAAGATCTGAAATCTATCAACAATCTGACCAGTGATACGATCTACATAGGTCAGAAGATCAAAGTTGATTTCACCAAAAAAGATCCGTCAATAAGAGGATATGTAGTGAAAGAAGGAGATACCATCGGAGAGATCGCCAAACGATTTGGCCTATCTATCAACGAACTTTTAGAGATCAACAATCTCGATGGATATATCCTGAGAAAGAATATGATTCTGAGATTGAAAAAAGACTAATCGAAGTTATGAATTATGAGTTATGAATGTTGAATTCTATAATTCATAAATAAAGAAGGCACGAAGAATATAAATCTTTGTGCCTTCTTTTTGTTTGTGATAATTTGGTTATTTACAATTATGAATTCATAACTCATAACTCAATATTCATTAATTTATTTAGCGATCGCCTCGCGTACGATCTCATTTGGAATTTCCAGTTCAAATTCTGTTCCTTCATTTTCAGTGGAAGACATTTTGATCTTTCCTTCCAATTTTTCCAGCGTTTCTTTTACAATATACAACCCAATGCCAGAGCCTGTGCTCTGGGTAGTGGCGCGGTAAAACATTTTGTAAATATTGTCTTTATGTTTCTGTGGAATACCAATACCGTTGTCGTGGATCTTAATTCTGGCAAGTTTTTCGTTGACCTGAACAGAAATAGAGATCTCTTTGTGCTGCTCTTCCTTTTTCTGATACTTTACAGCATTCGACAAAAGATAGCTAATGATCACATAGATCCGGAATTCATCATTTACAAAAGGTTTATCCTGCACGATCGAAATATTGATATTAATATTCCTTGTGCTGGAAATCGTCTGGTCGATGGTTTCCAGTGCATCACGGATAATTTTATTGAAATCGATTTCATTCAACGTTTTTTCAGAACGCGTATTTTTGTAGTAATCGATAATATTATTAATGAAGTAATCCAGCTTCTTTACGCTTTCACCAAGAAGGAGCAGGAGTTCATCATCACTTTTATTTTCTTTTTGTGCAAGTTTCAGAATTCCCAACATTGATTTTACAGGCGCTTTCAAATCGTGGGATGCACTGTAGGCAAAGCGATTTAGCTCTTCGTTGGTTTTTTGCAGTTCTGCATTTTTACTTTTTAGCTGATGATTGATGAAATAAAAACGAAAAGCATTTTCTATGGCAAATTTCATTTCATGATCATTCCATGGCTTCTCAAGGTAACGATAAATCTGTCCTTTGTTGATCGCATCAATCACCGCGTTGATGTCTGAATATCCGGTAAGAAGAATGCGGATAGGATCTGGATGTGTGGTGAGAATAGATTCGAAGAACTCTACGCCACTCATGTTCGGCATTCGCTGATCAGAAATAATGATCTGTATTTGCGGATTGTTGTTTAAGATCTGATAAGCTTCCGAAATATTGTTGGCAAGAAAAATAGTATAGTCAACCCTGAACTTTGCTTTGAAAGACTGAAGATTGTTGATTTCGTCATCAAGATATAAGATGTTAATTTTTTCCATTGAATGAATTAAACAAAAAGGTCCATCGGACGTTCAATTTTACCTGGCGCACGATCCAAAGTATATATAAAAAAAAAGAAATCCTAATACTAAGAAAGCAGTTTCTGACGAAGCATAAACTCTAGTTGTTTGTTGGCCTGAAGCAAACTTTTGGTCAATTCCATATTCTCTTTGCGTAAAGAATACACTTCGTATGCCTGTGCAATATACATTTTTAGTTCTTCTTCATTCCAGGGCTTGTTGAGGTAACGGTAGATCTGTCCTTTGTTCACTGCGTCTATCAGGGCCTGCATATCGGTATAGCCGGTGAGCAGGATACGCATCGGATTTGGAAATTCGTTGACGATTGATTCGAGGAATTCCACACCTGTCATCTCTGGCATCCGCTGGTCGGTAATGATGATCTCAATATCGGTTGTCTCCAGTATTTTCCGGCCTTCCGCAGCAGATTCTGCAGTGTGGATCTCATAGATCCTGCGGAAGTTTGCTTTAAATGCAGACAGGTTGTTTACCTCATCATCGATGTATAAAATTTTGATTTTTTCGTTTTCCATGTACCAGAATAATTTAAAAATTTGCGTGTACTTTACACCTGTTTTTTCGGATCAGAAATTTAACAGGAATGTTTAATTAATAAAATTATTTCACTAATTAATACCTTCATTAAACCTCTGAAACTTCTCTTTCTACGAAAGCATGAAGAATATCGTTACAATAAAAAAACTCAAGCAAAATGTAGTTTTCCGAAACTGATCCAAAAGGATTATTAATCTTTAAGAATAGCATGAGGTTACTTGTCAGGTTAATTAATTAGCTATACTTTTATCCTACAAATCCCGTACTCATTGAAATTTTGCAATCCCCCTAGTTCATTAGCCTTCATTTCCGCCAAATGAATAGCATAAATATTCTGTAAATAAATATAAGTAAATATAATCTATATTTAAACATATACGTATAAAGCACAAGAAAGTGATTTTTAATGAAACTAGAATGTTTTTTATTTTATGAACGACGACATAGGACCGTTACTAGAAAGTAAAAAAGCAAAAGCGGAATTAAATGAAGTATATAAACCCGCTTTTTTTAGGATTTATGATAAAGAGGAAAAAGATAAACTTCATGCTCTGTTGCAAAGTATGCCAGGCATTGAAGTGTTTGATGAATTATATGGACAACTAAGAGAGCTGGTAAAATCTCTGAATCCTACGGTGATGTTTACCGAAGAGCTATACCAAGAATACATCCGTATACACCTGGCCGGCCGCAGTGAACGAGAGTACGGAGTTTGGGTATTTTACCCCTGGTCAAAAAGATTGGTGCATACCCTCGACGAGGAAGAATACATTGAAATACGTACAAACCGCAATCGCAACAAAATAACCACAGAAGAAAGATTATTACTCGCTCAGAAAAGGGTAGGAGTGATTGGTCTTTCCGTAGGACAATCGGTAGCGCTTACCATGACAATGGAAAGAAGTTATGGTGAGATCAGGCTAGCCGATTTTGATATCATTGAGGTGAGCAACCTCAACCGGATCCGTACGGGTATTCATAATATGAATATCAAAAAAAGTGTGATCACTGCACGTGAAATCATGGAGATCGATCCGTTCCTGAAAGTAACCTGTTTCCCGGAAGGGATCAATGAACATAACCTGGAAGCATTTATCACCAAAGACGGCCAGCTAGATGCCATTATTGAAGAATGCGATAGCCTGGATGTAAAAATAAACAGCAGATTGATCGCTAAAAAAATGAAGATCCCCGTGATCATGGATACTAGCGACAAAGGCATGATCGACATAGAGCGATTTGACCTTACTCCTGAAAGACCTATCCTGCATGGGCTTTTGAAAGACTTTGACCTCTCCAACCTCAAAAATATCACTCCAGAAAAAAGAATGGAAATCATTTACGCGGTCCTCGACAAAAACAGGATCTCCAAACGATTCCGTTCTTCTATTGAACAGATCGGAAAAACCATTACTACCTGGCCTCAGCTTGCTTCTTCGGTAATCGCCGGAGGAGCCAACACTGCTGATGTATACAGGAGAATGATGCTCGGCGGGCTACAAAACTCTGGCCGCTATTACATCGATCTTGAAGAATTAATTAATTGATCCGTCACGCGCTGACGACTTAAATGCCTGGTGGTAATATTGACAACATGGTACTTTCTTTAACGATTAATAGCTTCCGCGCTATTAATCATCCTGACCTGTGCGAAAATTTTTCGACAGGACATGGGAATGTATTGAAGGATTTTGGAGTAACCAAAGTTACCTCCGCCGAGAAGGTATGGCATGACAATCCCAATTCTTATGTGATTTCTGTGCAAATGGATAATCAGGAAGAATTCGTAGCCGGTGCGCGCGTGGATGTATACGGAGGTTCATACCCACTTCCAATAGAAGATGCAATCGGTGTAATTGATAAATCGATCTATCCGTTGGTACAATCTTATGCCGATGCTAAAACCGGCGAAGTTTGTGGCCTCTGGACTTCCAAGCAATGCGCAGGAAATGGTATTGCTTTTATGATGATAAAATCTTCTGTGGTTTTGGCCAAACTTTTAAACTTGGGTTCCGTATTTGCCTTGTGTTCTCCTTTTACTGTTTCAATGTTTTCCAAATTGGGATTTGAAGTTGTAAAATCGCTTGGGAAAGACGGTACCTTTTATTATCCCAAACTGGACCTGATCGCTACCGCCATGATTTTAAAAGACCTAGGACAACTGACCAATATTCCGGAAGATAACAGAGATATTATTCTTAATCTCATCAATCATCCTACCCAGCAAAGTATTGAAAATGGTACAAAAGGACAGATCAAAATTGACTATAACTTGCAAGTAGAATCGTAGACCAGATCCTGATAGTTTGAATTATGAATTATTTAATATTATTTTAATCCGGTATCTGGCATCCAGCATACGTATTATTGTATACTTTTAATTTTCACCTTATATAACTGAGAGCAATGAGAAAAAATATTTTTCTGTGTTTTTTAATGCTTAGTCATTTTGCTTTGCACGCAGCAGACAAAGATTCTGCGATCGTATACAAAGACCCTGAAAAAATTCAGAAGCTTAGCTACAATGTGTACTCTTTTGAAGACACCAGCACGTCTCTACCTTTTGAAGCGATCAGGAAAAACGATAAATTTCAACTAGTCAAACTTGAGGTGCCAAATTTTGGAGTGAAAAAATCCGTTTTCTGGCTCAAATTCAATATCAATAACCAAACCGATGAAGATCATTTACTGTTACAGCTTTCGTATCCGCTTATGGACGAAGCCGATCTTTATATTGTCAATAACGACGGTACTTACAGTGTGATCAAAGCAGGCGATACACATCCTTTTTCTGAAAGAAAATATAAAAATCAAAACTTTATTTACGACATCGATATTCATAAAAATGAAACCAAAACATTTTTCATGAAGATCCGAAGCACCGAACAAATCCTGGTGCCACTGTATGTAAGTACACGCGAGCCGCTCATTGAAGCAAACACATTTACAGATATTGTAGTGGGAATATACATCGGGATCATCTTTGTGATGTTTTTCTACAACGCCTTTATTTACCTTACAGTAAAAGATACTAACTACCTTTATTATATCATTTATATTTTATTCATTGGCCTTACGCAAATCACTTTGCTTGGATATTCATCCAAACTATTGTGGCCGGAAAACATGTGGCTCGCCAGTCATGGCCTCTATATCGTAGCCTCGCTCGGTAGCTCTGCGATTGTAATATTCATGAACAGGTTCCTGAATATGAAATATTATACACCTCGCCTGAGAATTGGAGTGTACATTATCGTATCTATTTATACTGCGGCTATTTTAGCAGCGCTTGTTGACCAACAAAGCATAAGCTACAACCTGATTGACATTAACGGAATTTTGATCACATTCTTCTCTTTGTTCGTAGCAATTAAAATTTCAATCAAAGGATACAAACCTGCACGTTATTTCCTGCTAGGCTGGACGGCGTTCCTGATAGGGGTGCTGGTATTTGTATTGCGAAGCTTTGGCGTATTCCCTTATAATAATTTCACTAACTATACCATGCCTATCGGCTCTGCAGTTGAAGTGATCATGCTGTCGCTCGCTCTTGCAGACAGGATCAACGTATTCAAAAAAGAAAAAGAAGAATCGCAGGCGCAAGCACTGGAAGCATTACGTGAAAACGAACGGATCATTAGAACTCAAAATATTGTATTGGAAGGTAAAGTAGAAGAAAGAACCTCTGCCCTGAAAAAGTCTAACAGCGAACTTATGACTACGCTTACCGAACTGAAGCAAACACAATCGCAACTCGTGAATGCTGAGAAGATGGCTTCTCTTGGTCAGCTTACTGCTGGTATCGCCCATGAGATCAATAACCCGATCAACTTTGTGGTGTCAAATGTAAAACCTTTGCAACGCGATATTGAAGATATTCATGAACTGGTAAACAAATACCAGGATCTTAAAAACGGTGAACAACTGCAGGAGAAGATCGAAGAGATCAATAAATTCAGAAAAGAAATCGATTACGATTATATCAAGGAAGAAATCTCCGGTCTCCTGAAAGGCATAGAAGAAGGGGCCTCCAGAACGGCTGACATTGTAAAAGGCTTAAGAGTATTTTCACGTTTGGATGAAAACGATCTAAAAAAGACAAACATCGTAGACGGAATTGAATCCACGCTTACCTTGTTGAATCCTGAACTTTCAGGGTCTATCGACGTGGTTAAAAATTATAACAAGATCCCGGATATAGAATGTTTCCCTGGAAAAATGAATCAGGTGTTCATGAATATTCTTAACAACGCTATCTTTGCGATCAAAGCTAATAAAGACAGAAAAGAAAAAGGCAAATTAGTTATCTCAACTTCTGCCGACGACAAGTATGTAACGATTAGCATAAAAGATAATGGTACTGGTATGACGGAAGAAGTAAAAACAAAAGTGTTTGAACCTTTCTTCACCACGAAAGACGTAGGAAAAGGAACAGGACTAGGTATGTCGATCACCTTCTCCATCATTGAAGACCATCATGGATTAATTGAACTCAATAGTGAATACGGCCAAGGTACAGAGTTTGTGATCAAGCTGCCGGTTAAGCAAGGGAACAATTAAAAAAAATTATGAATTATGAATGTTGAGTTATGAATTAAATATCTTTCATAATTCATAACTCAACATTCATAACTTATTTTCAATAATCAATAAACGACTCCCGTATGATCCGCGGCTTTCCGAGTGCATCAAATTCTATCACCAGTTTTTTACCTTCCTTGCCTGTGGTATCTCCCTCACATTGTTTTCCTGGATATAAAAAATAAATATAACTTTTTTCACCTCTTGCAAATTGCCTGTTCCGCTCCGGAGCGCCCAGCAATTCGGTGATCGCATCGTCGTCAAATTTTTTAAGCGCATCTTTTTTCTCTATCAATTGCTTCCCCAATTCTCCGCGCCGGTTGTCACAAGCATTGTAGTCGGCTTTCCAGGCCTTATCGTCAAAACCTTCCAGCTTGACCTGCGATTGGCAGGAGGAAATCAGCAAGGCCGTAAAAGTTGCCCAAAGGTTTAAAAATAGAATAGATCTTTTCATATAAGGTCAAAAGTACGAAAATTGTCTGGATTTGAAGATTTGGAAATTTGCTGATGCTAACTTCTTTCATTATCATATCATAGGCCACTGCAAATTCTCAAATCCGGTAAATTCTGTTAAATTATCCACATTTCACCTATAAACCTTATTATTCTTTATTTTCGTGGTTAGTAGAAATAGCAATTACCCAGATGGCTGATAACAAAGACAATCTTCCTGAATCCGGGAAAGACGATAACATTCACGATATTATTCCGGTCTCCGGTCTCTATGAAAACTGGTTCCTGGACTATGCTTCCTATGTGATCCTGGAGCGGGCCGTACCTGCGATCGAAGATGGATTGAAACCTGTGCAAAGACGTATCCTTCATGCTATGAAGGAAATGGACGATGGCCGTTTCAATAAGGTGGCCAATATCATTGGCTCTACCATGCAGTATCACCCGCACGGCGATGCTTCTATCGGCGATGCGATCGTAAACATTGGACAGAAAGACCTGCTGATCGATACACAAGGAAACTGGGGCGATATCCGCACGGGAGACAGTGCTGCTGCTGCGCGTTATATCGAAGCAAGGCTTTCTAAATTTGCACTTGAAGTTGTCTTCAATGCTGATACTACGAACTGGCAACTTTCCTATGACGGACGTAAACGTGAACCTGTTACGCTTCCAGTTAAATTCCCGCTGCTACTTGCGCAAGGTGTGGAAGGAATTGCCGTAGGACTTTCCACGAAAGTGCTTTCGCATAATTTCTGCGAATTGATCGAAGCCTCGATCGCTTACCTGAAGAAAAGAAAATTCGAGCTTTATCCCGACTTCCTCACTGGAGGAATGGTGGACGTAACCAACTACAACGACGGCCAGAAAGGCGGCAAGATACGCTGTCGCGCAAAGATCGAGGAGCGCGATAAAAAGACATTGATCATTACTGAAATTCCATTCAGCACCACTACCACTTCGCTCATGGAATCCATCGTGAAAGCTAGTGAGACTGGAAAGATCAAGATCAAAAAGGTAATTGACAACACAGCAGCCAATGTAGAGATTGAAGTTCAGCTACAGCCCGGAACTGACCCGGATATTACCATTGATGCTTTGTACGCCTTCACAGAATGCGAAGTATCGATCTCGCCAAACGCTTGTGTGATCGTAGGAGACAAACCTATGTTCCTGGGTGTATCAGAGATCCTGAAGATCTGTACGGATCAGACAAAAGAGCTTTTGAGAAGAGAACTCGAGATCAAGAAAAAAGATCTGATGGAAAAAATCTTCTTCGGTTCTTTGCTGAAAATTTTCATCAGTAAAGGAATGTACAAGATGAAGGAATACGAAGAAGCAGGTTCCAATGAAAAAACATTTGAAATTCTTCACCTGCTTTTCAAACCATACTCAAAACAATTCTATCGTCCGATCGAAAACGACGACTTTGCACGACTGATCGCTAAGCCACTCAGCAGCATTACGCGCGTCGATATTAAGAAAGAAGACGAGAAGATGAGAGAGCTGGCCGAAGAGATCAAACAAGTAGATCACGATCTTTTAAACCTGATTGAATTCACTATCAATTACTATAACAATCTTCTTAAAACCTACGGCAAGGGCCGCGAGCGCAAAACAGAGATTCGTACCTTTGATGTGATCACAGCTTCCACCGTGATCGCAAACAACCAAAAGCTTTACGTAAATCGTGCCGAAGGATTTTTTGGTTATGGAATGAAGAAAGACGAATACGTTTGCGATTGCTCGGAGATCGACGACATCATCGTATTTACCAAAGAAGGAAAATGTATGGTAAAAAAGATCGGCGACAAAGTATTTGCAGGAAAAGATATCATTCATATCGGCATCTTTAAAAAGAACGACGAGCGAATGGTCTACAATATGGTGTATGCAGATGGCACCGCCGGGGCTTCGATGGTAAAGCGTTTCCAGGTAATGGGCGTAACGCGCGACAAAGAGTACGATCTTACCAAAGGCAACAAAGGAAGTCGTGTACACTACATGTCGGTAAATCCAAACGGAGAAGCTGAAGTGATCACCATCACGCTGAGCCCTACCAGCTCTGCTAAGATCAAGGTGTTCGATTTCGATTTTGCAAGTTTGGAGATTAAGGGAAGAAATTCGCAAGGAAATATTCTTACCAAATATCCTATCAAAAAGATCACCGTAAAAACTGCTGGTGTCTCTACGTTAGGTGGCGTGAAGATCAGTTTCGACGAAGCTACCGGCAGACTCAATACAGAGTTGAGAGGTAAATATCTCGGTAATTTTAAAAACGAAGATTCTATTATAGCCTTCTACAACGACGGAACATACGAGCTTACCAACTTTGAGCTTACAAACCGCTACGACGCTCCGAATCTTTTATTGATCGAGAAATTCAATCCTGAAAAAACAATTTCTGCCATTTATTACGACGGAGATTCCAATAGTTATTTTGCAAAGAGATTCAACCTCGAAACGATCACGCTTGGCAAAAAATTCGGATTTATTTCAGAGAGCGAAGGCTCCAGCCTTGTGATCGTAAGCACACAGACTTCTCCTGAAGTGGAAATAAATTACGCCAAATCTAAAAACGTAACCAAAACACAAGAAGTAATTACGCTCGACGATTTCGTAGAAGTGCGCGGCTGGAAAGCAGTAGGAAATAAACTTTCTGCCAACAAGATCAATTCACTCGCGCTGATCAGCAAAGACGAAGACGATCCGGAGGGCTATCATCCGGGGACGACGTTGGAATTGAAGTTTTAGTCTGAACCTTGATTCTCAGGATTAAAAGATTTTCTTAATTTCTATTTCCAGAATTTAAGAAAGAGTTGTCATTAAGAAGAGCTTATCCCGATTTATCGAGATAAGCTCTTCTTAATGAAATTCTGCCTAATTATTATCAGCAATCTTTAAATTAAAATCATGCAAATCTTTTAATCCTGAGAATCAAGGTTCAGACTAATTCCCATACTTATTCATCTCTTCCTCCACCTTATCCCTCGTGGGCTTTGAGATACTGTTGTCGATAGGAGTGTTGTTGCTCTGCTTTTTATTTTTAATCTCGTAAGCAGTTTCAAATTCTTTGTGATCTGAAATAATTACTACACTAAGAATTGGTTTTGGAAAACTATATAAGAAAAAAGTACCCTTATCGTTTTTGCAATTCGCTTGCCTTATTTCTACTGTAAGTTTATCGTCCGCTTGAAGGTCTTTGAAATTATGGAGATTAATAAAGTTTCCATTTTGTTTCTTTTGTTCTACTACCACATTTTCCCGGAAGAGGCTCATCGACGCATCTTTCAAAATACATCCGCAATCATTTTGAAAACGGATCGTTTTATTCGGATCAAAAACACTTAACCCAAGTTTACGATCCAGTTGCTTGGATCCATGCAGGATCTGGAAGCTGTTGCATGATTCCTGCAAAACTACGGATGAGTTATTGGAAGCATTTTTATCCTGATCTTTTGAAAGGGTTTTCTCCTGCTTAGTAGTAAGCGTTTTTTTATCAGAGGACGATATTTTCTCCCCTGGAATATTTTCTGCAACGGGAATTATTTTTTCATTTACTTCCGATACATCTTTCGTTTCATTCATTGTTGCTTCTTCTTTGGCAACTTCAGTCAAAAGTGTATCCATAGACTTTTGCTCGTTTACAGCATAAGACGAATCAACGGAAATTGTATCGGCTGCCGATGATGCTAAGGAAATGGAGTCGGCAAGCGAAGCTTTTAATGTTATCGTATTTTGTGGTGAGGCGTAGTAAACAGTATTGTACGTAACGGCAGAACCCACGACCGCCGCGGCTGCCCATGCTGCTACCTTCACCGTGGCCACTGATGAGCCAGCACTTGTAATGGAGGAGGCAAACAAGGAACCCGCTACAATGGCCGCAGCAAATGCTAAAAGATGTAATCCAAAACGGGTAAGATGATCGGTACCATGTGCAGCGTTTCCAATCTTAAAAAGCAGGAAAGGAAGAATCAACAAGAGTAATCCGGCCAGCACCAAAAAGATGTAAAGTAGATTGCGTTTTTTTTGATCGGTTGCCATTAGATGCTGAGCGTATAAGTGAGTACTACATATAGAGACGCGAAGCCCAATAGTAAAGGAATGATCATTCCCTTGAGCATATCTGACTGTCCATTTTCCTTGTAAGAAATTCTTCTCAGAAATACGATCAGGAATACAAGAATGAAAAGATGGAAAATAATTGTTTTGAGTACTCCAAGGTAAGGAGAAGAAGTGTTTTCTGAATAGAGTTGTGTGAGCTTGCTTACCGCAAAGGAAATAGAAATAAATACAAGCTCCGGTCCGAAATCATAGCTTTCTCCTTTGAGAATGCTGCTCATGCCTTCGCTTTTGTTAGCAATGCCTTTGATTGATACACTTAGAAAAGTGATCAGGAAAGTGAAAGCGTATTCGTTGGTTAGAATGCTGTCGGGTAGGAAATTCATGGTGGGTTATGAATGTTGAATTGTAATAAATTGAAGCGTCATTGCGAGCCTGCGAAGCAATCTGTTAGCTACGAAGCCGAGCCCGTTTATAATTGTACCTGATCTTCAACTTATCACTCTTCGCTATAAACAGATTGCTTCGTCGTGGCGCCATATGGCGCGCACTCCTCGCAATGACGGCTGCGATTATTATCCGATACGCTTAATCTTCGCGCCCAGCGCGTTCAATCGCGTATCAATATTTTGATAACCGCGGTCAATTTGTTCGATGTTGTGGATCGTGCTTTTTCCATTGGCGCTCATCGCAGCGATGAGGAGCGATACGCCGGCGCGAATGTCCGGAGAGGTCATGGTTACGCCTTTCAATGGATATTTTTTATCCAACCCTATCACTGATGCTCTGTGGGGATCGCAAAGAATGATCTGTGCCCCCATATCGATCAGTTTGTCTACAAAGAACAAGCGGCTTTCAAACATCTTCTGGTGAATCAGCACCGAACCTTTTGCTTGTGTAGCTACTACTAATATGATACTTAACAGGTCTGGCGTAAAACCAGGCCAGATAGCGTCGGCAATAGTAAGAACAGATCCATCGATAAAAGTATCGATCTCATAATTGGATTGCGAAGGGATGAAAATATCATCGCCGTGAAATTCCAATTTAATTCCTAAGCGTTGGAAAGTACTTGGAATGATTCCCAGCATATCAATTCTACAATTCTTTATTGTGATCTCCGATTCAGTCATCGCAGCAAGTCCGATGAAGCTGCCGATCTCGATCATGTCGGGAAGAATGGTATGCTCTGTGCCACCTAGTGATTCTACTCCTTCAATATGAAGAAGATTAGAACCGATACCAGAAATTTTTGCGCCCATCCTGTTGAGCATGGCGCAAAGCTGTTGTAGATAAGGTTCGCAGGCTGCGTTATAGATCGTTGTTTGTCCTTTGGCAAGTACAGCAGCCATCACGATGTTGGCAGTTCCGGTTACGGAAGCCTCGTCGAGCAGCATGTAGCAGCCTTGCAGGTTGGTAGCGTCGATATGGAAGAAACTGTCTTCGGTGTCGTAGTTGAATTTTGCACCTAGTTTTTCAAATCCGATAAAGTGGGTATCCAGTCTGCGACGACCTATTTTATCTCCGCCTGGTTTCGGCATTTTAGCTCTCCCAAAGCGGGAGAGGAGCGGTCCGAGGATCATAATGGAGCCACGAAGAGCCGCTGCCTTTTTTTTGAAATCTTCTGTTTCCAGAAAATCCAGGTTTACATTACTGGCTTCAAATTTATAAGTTGAGCTGTCGATCTTTGTAACTAAGACGCCGAAATCATTCAGCAGTTCGATCAGCTTGTTTACGTCAATAATATTAGGAACATTTTTGATCACCACTGGTTCTGGTGTAAGCAATACGGCGCAAAGGATTTGTAGCGCTTCGTTTTTGGCTCCTTGCGGAACAATTTCACCTTTCAGTTTATGCCCGCCTGTAATTTCAAATGAACTCATTAAAACTAAAATCTATTTTCTCTTGAATCTATTATTATTGTTTCCGCCGTTGCTATTGTTATTACGGTTCATGCGTTGATTGCTGCCTCCTCCGTTGTTGTTTTTGTATTTATTTCCACCGCCGTAATTATTACTTTTACTTTCGTAGCCGGTCGTCCCACCATTGCCGTTATTTGAATAATTATTGCCGGAGCTATTGCCGCCTTGTGGTTTTATTTTTTCGTTGGTGTCAAAAAGATTTAGCGCTTTTACTCTCTCTTCGTCTACTTTCAATTTTCCTTTCGACATCTCTTTAATATGTGCCAGGATCACTTCGTCTTCTACGTTTTCTTTATTCCAGGAAGCATAGAATTTTTTCATCGTACGTCCAAGGTAAAGGATCGCTGCTTCTTTTTCTTCAGGATCTTCCGTCTCAATCGCTTTCTGGATCACCAGCTCGATGTTACGGCCGTAGTGTTTGTAGTAAAGTTGATGGGTATTATAATTGACAATGTTTGGCTTCTTTCCGATCGCCGATCTTTCAGGCATTGGATAAGGACTGTCTACATCTAGCTGAAAATTGGAAATGATATAAAGCTGATCCCAAAGTTTGCTGTAATGCTCTTGTGTATCTTTGATGTTAGGATTGATCTGGCGCATCAATTCGATGCAAGTCACCGCATATTTGCTACGAAGCTCGCGGTCTTTGATGGTTAAAATATAGGCTACAATATCTTGTACATTTCTGCCATATTCTTTTAGAATAATATCTTTGGATTGATTCGGAAGTTCCATTTTATATGTGTTGTAAACTGTTTCTAATCTAAACAAAAATAAGGATATATCCGGACTAATAAAATAATGAACGGAATAAATATCCACCTAAATTATCTCAATACTGTTGCTGTCGTTCTTGCCGTTCCTACATTCTGTCAGCAAGAGCAACAGCAACAGTATTAAGTTTATAAGTTATCGGTCAAAACCTGTCTATTACTGATAGATCGTAAATACGTAAGAGATGATATTAGCGCCCATCTGTAGCGCTTTCTGACGTATCTCTTCAGGATCGTTGTAGATGATCTGGTCTTCCCACCCATTTCCTAAGTCACATTCATAGGTGTAAAAAAGTACCAGCCTTCCTTCGTATAAAAGTCCATAGCCCTTCGGTGCTTTTCCGTCGTGCTCGTGTACTTTAGGAAGCCCGTTTGGGAAATTAAATTTCTGATGGTAGATAGGATGAGAAAAGGGAAGTTCTATCAGCTCTAGTTCTGGAAAAACTTTTTTTAATTCCAGTCGCACAAATTTGTCCATTCCATAATTATCGTCAATATGCAGGAATCCACCGCTGATCAGATAGCTACGCAGGTTTTGTGCTTCGGCATCGTTGAATACAACGTTGCCATGACCGGTCATATGTACAAAAGGATAATTAAAAATTTCCTGGCTGCCTACTTCTACAATGTCTTCTTCCGCGGCCAGGCTTGTCTTAAGATTAGTATTGCAAAACTTGATCAGGTTTGGAAGAGAAGTTTTATTGGCATACCAATCGCCGCCGCCATTGTATTTCAACTTGGCGATTTTCAATACAGTTTGTTGTGCATTAACCGGAATGATTAGCCATAAAAAAATACATACCAACCAGATTGTTCTTTTCATATTTAAATCATTCGCTTTTTTTATAAATAGTCAGAAGTCCAATGGTCATAACCAGACTGGTTCCGATAATTACAGTCAATACAAGTCCATTTTCCTTAGGTGAGCACCATTGTTCTGCTGGAATACTATAAAATAATAATATACTGATCAATCCTCGCGGAGAAATGAATACTTCCGGATGAATAGTGATTTTTGTCACCCATTTCAAATATACAAAACGAATGAGATATATCACACTTAAAATTGAAAGTCCAATCAGGAATACCTCACTGTCTAAAAGTTCAGAAAGATTTAGCGTATAGCCAAATATGAGGAAAAAAAATGTGCGTATCAGAAACGCAGATTCACCTGCAAAAGATGATAAGTTATGTATATCTTCTTTTAACCCTTCATAAGCGAAAAAATTTTTAAACCATGCAAATCGAAACCAACTGGTATTACTCAGAAATATTCCTACCGCAAGGATTACAATCAGCGAAGAAAGATGAAAGGATTTGCCGATGGCATACACAAGAATCATGACGGCAAATAATAAATAGTATTTTATATGATGTGTGATTCTTCCTATCAGAAACAGAATAGCAAGACAACAAATTAATGAAACCAGGAGGATGATCATTGTTTCTATTGCCAATCCTGCGAAAGATCGAAGCGTAAAGACAGTATTGACAAAAACATAGTTGAAAATAATAATTCCGAAGATATCAGAGAAAGAACTTTCGTAGATGATGAATTCTTTTTTATCCGTAACAAGGCCCGCCGCGGAAGGGATTGCAATCGCGGAGCTAATCACTGCGAAAGGAATGGAATTGAGTAAGGCAGTATGGAGATCGGTTGAAAATAGATAAAGAAATAAGTAGGAAACAGCCGCCATTGTAAGCAGCATTGGGATCAGCGAAGCGCCCAGCGATTTTCGGATCAGTGGTAGCTTGTCACGTGTATACTTCAATTCTAGCGCACCTTCCAGTACAATAAGGATCAATCCTATATTGCCAAGTACAGGTAGTATGGTAGAGAAATTGATGATGTGAAAATTGAATTCAACACTGATTGCTTTGATAGAGACACCAGTTATGAGCAAGAGTAGAATAGAGGGGAAGCGTGTTTTCTTGGCAAACAGATCGAACAAATACGAAAAGATTACCAACGAACTTAGCAAAATTAGAATATGATATGTGTTCATGATGCTTTTATCGTATTACAAATAAAGCAAGCTGCCAGGGCCGCTGTTTCCGTACGTAGACGGCTTTCGCCCAGGGTGACGGGTATATATCCATGTGCAAGTGCCAATTGAATCTCTTCTTTCGAAAAATCTCCTTCCGGCCCGATCAGGATGAGGATTCTTTCCTTGTCAATGATTTCCTGTTTGAAAACTTTGCGATCGCCTTCTTCCAGGTGTGCAATGAAGCAATGTTCGTCTCTTTTCTCCGAAATAAACTTCTTATAAGGCACTAATTCATGGATCACCGGCAGATAAAGGTTCATCGATTGTTTGAGCGCGCTCACAGCAATCTTTTCTATTCTTTCTGTATTAATATTTTTGCGTTCCGAATGTTCGCATTGAAGAAAACTAATTTCATCGATTCCTATTTCGACGGCTTTTTCTACAAACCATTCTATGCGATCTATATTTTTGGTAGGAGCTACGGCGAGGTGAAGAGAATAAGAACGTTTTTTTTGTTCTTCGAATGTCTCCAGAATTTTAAAACTACATTTTTTGGCATTGGCTTTAATAAGCTCCGCCTCGTATCGATGGCCTTTACCATCTAGTAGAGAGATATGATCACCCTCTTTCAGCCTCAGTACTTTGGTAGCGTGCAACGATTCTTCTTCGCTTAAACTTAATTCCTGGAGAGGATCGGGATGGTAAAATAATTTCATGAATGTACTATAACTTATCTCTCAACTCTACCAAAAAATTTCTGATCTTTTGCAAAGACTCAAGCACTTCAGTTTTCGCTTCCGGCTGCGACTGGTTTTTATTTTCTTTTAAAAATTCTTTCGCTCCTTGAAGGGTGTATCCTTTTTCTTTTACCAGATGAAAAATGAGCTTGAAATTTTCAATATCCGCCTGTGTGAACTGGCGATTGCCTTTACGGTTTTTCTGCGGGCTCAACAGATCAAATTCCTTTTCCCAAAAACGGATCAGAGAAGGAGCTACCTTAAACATAAAAGCAACCTCGCCGATGCTATAATATTTTTTCTCTATTTTCTTTTCCTTGTAAGGCACAGGGGGAAGTTATGAATGGTGAATTATGAGTTATGAATTTATGAATGGTAAATTTATTAATAATTGTTTAATAATGAACAAATAAAAGCCTCTATTTTAACTTTATACTTTATCATTCAACATTCATAACTCATAATTCATAACTTAAGATAAAGACTGATTCTCCTGCTCCGCCAGTTAGTCCACTCAGAGTCTCCCGTACCCGGGATTATTTGTTTGGCAATAATTTTTGCAGGGGACTCTGAGCCGTTGATATCAAAGGCAAAGGTTCTTTTAACAGCTCAGAGTCCCCTGGGAGAAGCTGTTGCTACATTTATGCTTCTGGATGCGGGAGACTCTGAGCAAACAAAAAGCGAACAAAAAACTTTATCATTCAACATTCATAACTCATAATTCATAACTTAAGACAAAGACTGATTCTCCTGCTCCGCCAGTTCCAGGATTTTCTTGTACTGTTCTGAATTCAGGTCTTTGAAGAAGTAATGGATTGGATTTACTTTTACTCCGTCGTGGATCACTTCATAATGTAAGTGAGGCGCAGTAGCAGCGCCGGAAGATCCGGAATAGCCGATGAGCTCTCCACGTTTTACTTTTTGTCCTATCTTCACATTAAAGCTTTCAAGGTGCGCGTACTTGGTCACATATCCGAACCCATGATCTACTTCGATTTCATTTCCATATCCGCCCAGGTTGCGGGCTGTAGTGATGATCACACCGTCTCCCGTAGCATACACAGGCGTGCCGCGCGCAGCACTGAAATCAACACCGGTGTGGAAGAGCCTTACTTTGTAGATCGGGTGCATACGGTAGCCAAAGCCTGAGACCAGCTTGGTCAGGTTAGGGTTCGATAATGGCTGGATTGCTGGCATAGCGGCCAGGAGCGCGGCTTTCTGTTTAGACAGTACTAAAATATCTTCGTAGGATTTACTCTGTACATATGCTTTTTTCTTCAAACGGTTTAGCTTGTCGAGCGTAGAGAGGATGAGCTCTTGTTGGCTCATATTTTTGTCCAACAGCTCGCGGTAGATCTCCATGTTGCCGATGCCTGAATTTCTTACAGAAGAGGATACAGGTTTGCTTTCAAAGATAGATCGGTATACCTGGTCGTCTTTCTCCTGGAGGGAGACAAGCATTTTGTCCATCGCCGTCATTTCTCTATTCATTAGTTTGTAATAGAAATTTAAATCCTTGTTCTCACGGCTAAGATATTGTTCACGTGGCGACTGGAAAAAATAGCTGTAAGCAAATAAAAGTCCGGTGGCAAATACAAGCGATAAGATCACAAATCCGGCCGTGTTGATCACCACATCGGAAACGCTGGTTTTAAGCCGTTCAAACTTACAGGTTTCAGTGTCGTAGTAATATTTTATTTTTGACATAAATAGTGTTAATTTTGTCCTCCCTGAAAAAAGGGATTTATATCATTATTTGTTATTGGCTTGCAGTTAAAAGAGAACGTACGAAAGCCCGTGAAATTTTAAAAATATGAAAATATAAGCGAATAACCAATAACGATAACCGAACACGAATAATCAGAACACCAAAATGACATCAAAAGAGATCAGGCAAAAATTCCTGGATTATTTCAGATCCAAAAACCACCTCATTGTTCCATCGGCTCCGATCGTAAATAAGAACGATCCTACGCTGATGTTTACCAATGCGGGTATGAACCAGTTTAAAGATTATTTCTTGGGCAACCAGGTTCCTAAACATCCTCGTATTGCCGATACTCAAAAATGTCTGCGCGTGTCAGGAAAGCACAATGACCTGGAAGAGGTGGGGATCGATACTTATCACCACACCATGTTTGAAATGCTGGGCAATTGGTCGTTCGGAGATTACTTTAAAAAAGAAGCCATCGAATGGTCTTGGGAATTGCTTACCAAAGAATTTAAACTTCCTAAAGATAGATTATACGTCACCGTCTTCGGCGGCGATGCTAAAGAAAAGCTTGACCGCGACAACGAAGCGGTAGAGTTCTGGAAACAATGGGTAAGCGAAGACCGCATTCTTTTCGGAAGCAAAAAAGATAACTTCTGGGAAATGGGAGACCAGGGCCCTTGCGGACCTTGTACGGAGATCCACATTGACCTTCGCAGCGAAGAAGAAATTAAGAAGATACCAGGCAAAGACCGCGTCAATAACGACGACCCGCAGGTGATCGAGATCTGGAACAATGTATTTATACAATTTAACCGTAAAGCCGATGGAAGTCTCGAAGAGCTTCCTGCAAAGCACGTAGACACTGGTATGGGCTATGAGCGCTTGGTGCGTGCGATCCAGGGAAAAAATTCCAACTACGATACGGATGTTTTCCAACCTACCATTCAATTCATTTCTCAACACTGCGGTATCAAATACGGTGCAGACGAAAGAACAGACATCGCTATGCGTGTAATGGCTGATCACATCCGTGCTATTTCTTTCGTAATCGCCGATGGCCAGCTTCCTTCCAATAACAAAGCCGGCTACGTGATCCGTAGGATCCTGAGAAGAGCGGTGCGTTACGGATATACATTCCTCAACTTCAGAGAACCATTCTTATATAAATTAGTAACACTGTTGGCAAACCAGTTTGCCGATGTATTCCCTGAGCTAAAAGCGCAGGAAGAATTTGTGAAGAAAGTGATCCTGGAAGAAGAGACATCTTTCCTTCGCACACTAGACAACGGCTTGAAACGTCTTGAACAATTAAAATCAGAATTGAAAGGCGATACTATTGATGGAAAAATTGTATTTGAGCTATACGATACATTCGGGTTCCCGGTAGACCTTACAGCATTGATCGCGAGAGAAAATAATCTAAAAATCGATGAAGTAGGTTTTGAAAAAGAAATGGCCGCTCAGAAAGAACGCTCCAAAGCAGCAGCAGCCAGCGAGACCGGTGATTGGATCATGGTGAACGAAGCCGACAAGGTAGAGTTTGTGGGGTATGAGCACCTGGAGTCGAAATCCAAGATCATGAAATACCGCCATGTAAAAACAAAAAATAAAGAACAGTACCAGATCGTACTTGATGTAACACCATTCTATGCTGAAAGCGGCGGACAGGTAGGAGATACCGGTTACCTGCAGGTAGGCAATGAAAAAGTATATATCACCGATACAAAAAAGGAAAACGACCTGATCGTTCATTTTGCCGACAAACTACCATCCAACATCAATGCAGAATTCACTGCAATGGTGGATAAAGACAGACGTTCACTTACCGAAAATAATCACTCTGCAACACACCTTCTGCATGCTGCGCTGCGCCAGGTGTTGGGCAAACACGTAGGACAAAAAGGTTCGCTCGTAAATGAAAAAATATTGCGTTTCGACTTCTCTCATATTGCAAAAATGACTGATGAAGAAATTGCCAAAGTAGAAAAGATCGTAAACCAAAAGATCCGCGAAAATATTGCACTTGATGAAAAACGCAATGTGCCAATCAACGAAGCGAAGAACCTGGGAGCCATGGCGCTCTTTGGCGAAAAGTACGGAGACTTCGTACGCGTGATTACCTTCGATAAAAATTATTCAGTAGAACTTTGTGGTGGTACACACGTGCCAAGCACGGGTAAGATCGGCTTGTTCAAGATCACTTCCGAAAGTTCAGTAGCTGCAGGCGTAAGAAGAATAGAAGCAGTAACAGCCAACGAGGCGGAATCTATACTTGATGGACAGGCTACTTTAATCAATAAGTTGAGCGAACTGCTAAAAAATCCGAAAGATCTTGTGAAAGCGGTATCAGACATGATAGAGGAAAAATCTAAACTTCAGAAACAGTTGGATGAAGTTTACCTAAAGCAAGCTGCTGATTTGAAAGCTTCGCTACTGAAAAAAATTGAAAAAGGAGACGGTATCAATTACCTGATCGAAAAAATACAGATCGGTTCAGCAGATGCACTAAAACAATTGGCATATGAATTACGCGGCCAGGTAGACAATCTTTACCTTGTATTAGCAGCGGATGTAAATGGTAGTCCGAACGTAACAGTGATGTTTGCCGACAACCTCGTAGCCGATCAGAAATTAAATGCAGGCACGATGGTACGAGAGCTAGCCAAGGAAATCCAGGGCGGCGGTGGCGGACAACCTTTCTATGCCACAGCAGGGGGGAAAGATCTTACTGGGCTGGACAAAGTAATAGCCAAAGCCAAAGCGGCGATTGGTGAAAAAATATAATCTCGAAATAAATCTTAATCATTACTGCCGGGCATTTATGTCTGGCAGTTTTTTTATTTCGTGGCTTGTGAAGTGATCGTTTCTTTTTATTACTGAAAATTTTCTGCTCAGTATTATTACAAGGGTTATAGAAAAGAGAAATTCTTCGGCTTTTTTTAATACAGTCATTAGTATTTTTTAGTGATTATAGCTCCCTTTTTGTTCTTTTTACACCTTTTTTTAAATCCATTATTCATCCTGTTTAGCATTGTATTTTTTATTTATTGATTTTTAAAAAAGTAAAAATGATCCAAAAAAAAGATGTTTATATTATACTTTCACTTCTTTTTCTTTTACGCTTCAATCGCCATTTAGATAGTGTACTTCTTGCCATTTTTCCATAAAATCATTTTTTTTTGCGACCAAATTATATTAAATTTTTCTAGAAATATTTTTTAATTTATAAACTTCATTCTATGTTAAAAACGTAGAAATTAGTTATTCAGAAGGGCTTTTTGGTGGATTACCCAGTTTTTTAAAAAATACTGGTTTCAGTAAAAAATCAAGATGATTTTTTACTTCGCTTGGATTTAAATAAGAATTATTTTTTATATTTAAGCCCGAAAACAAATTATAACTTAACTAAACATCAATGTCGGACACGAAATATTTAAATGCACTGTCGGTAGACTGCATTATTTTTGGATTTGACGAAGGGGAATTAAAAGTATTATTGATCAAACGAAAAAAAGAACCATCCAGTGGTATGTGGGCTTTACCCGGAGGTTTTGTTGAACCCAATGAAAGTCTGGATGAAGCAGCCAGGCGGGTTTTGCGCGAACTCACGAGCATTCCCAATATGTATATGGAACAACTACATACATTCGGTGATGTTAACCGTTTTCCTATCGGTCGCGTAATTTCCGTTTGTTATTATGCACTGGTCAAAATCAGTAATTACAAGGTTCAACCTACTTCCATGAGTGAAGAAGTAGTATGGCACCCAATCTCCCAATCGAAAGAACTGGTATTCGATCACAATGAAATCCTTCAGAAGGCCTTGGGTACATTGAAAGAACGTGTGAAATTCCATCCGATAGGATTTGAATTGTTGCCTGAAAAATTCACACTTACACAGTTGCAAAATCTCTACGAAGTGATTTTGGGTGTACAGATGGACAAGAGAAATTTTAGAAAAAAATTACTCGGTATGGACCTTATTATTAAGTTGGAAGAGTCACAAGTAGGTGTAGCACACCGTGCAGCAAGATATTTCAAATTTGATCCGGTACGCTACCAGGAATGGCTGGCCAAAGGCTTTAACTTTAGACTTTGAGAAATACAGCTTTCGAGTTTAAAGTCTGAACTACATCTCTTAGCATTTTACTCTCTTTTATCTTCTAATATTCTATAATATTCTGCTCACCAGAATATTATAGTTTGGCCTGTGTACAAATAGATTTTAACTTTTCAAAGAAAAGTTTTATCTTTGAACTTGTTATGCCACTGGATGATAAAATTTTTGTAGAGGTTAAGAAAATTTTCACCGCTTATCTCGAAAATAAAGAATTGCGCAAGACGCCTGAGCGGTTTGCTATACTCGAAGAGATCTATTCCAGAACAGGACACTTTGATGTAGAATCTTTGTACATCAGTATGAAGAACAAAAACTACAGAGTAAGTCGCGCCACAGTATACAATACATTAGACATTTTAGTAGATTGCGATCTTGTGACCAAACATCAGTTTGGAAAAAACATTGCGCAATACGAAAAATCATACGGCTTCCGCCAACACGATCACCTGATCTGTACTGAATGTAGCCAAGTGACCGAGTTTTGTGATCCTCGTATCCACGGCATTCAAACCATGGTGGGAGAACTGCTGAGTTTTAAGGTCATGCATCACTCGCTGATCCTCTATGGACAATGCACCAAAGAGAATTGCGAGAATAAAATCAAAAAAGATTAAATCCTAAATACAACCACATGAAAGCTAATTATTATCTTAAAGAAGATATTTTGTTTATTGAGTTGTCGGGAGATTTGCTGGGCGAAAGCAACGGCTTACAGGTAGTGGATATAGCAAACGAACATATCAATCGTAAGGTTAAAAAATGCGCCGTAGATCTATCTCAGGTTCGCTATATGAATAGCAATGGCCTGGGAATTCTGATCACGCTGCTTACCAAATTCAGAAACAAAGATGGTGAACTGGTACTGATCAATCCTTCGGCACAGATCGGCAAGCTTCTTATGATCACCAAGCTCAATTCGATCTTCACGATCGTAAACGATGGTGAAGCAGCGAGCAAAATATTGGAAACACAATCTTAAAAACGAATTAATCAAACAGAAATAATAACGAATAATTTAGTACATCAATGGCAGTAGATATTTTATTGGGATTGCAATGGGGCGATGAAGGAAAAGGAAAGATCGTAGATGTTCTTTCTCCTAAATACCAGGTAGTGGCAAGATTTCAAGGCGGCCCTAATGCAGGACATACCTTGGAGTTCGATGGCATCAAACATGTGTTGCATCAAATTCCATCGGGGATATTTCATTCCAATATTAAAAACATTATCGGCAATGGCGTAGTATTGGATCCCGGTGTTTTCAGAAAAGAAATTCTAAGCCTGGAAAAATATAACATCAACTTCAGTAAAAATCTTTTTATTTCTAAAAAAACTCAGATCATTATCCCTTCACATCGCTTGCTGGACGCGGCTTATGAGAAGTCGAAAGGAGATAATAAGATTGGCTCCACGCTACGCGGGATCGGTCCTGCCTACCAGGATAAAATTGCACGCCAGGGCTTGAGGGTAGGAGATATTATCTCCGGAAATTTCAATGCTAAGTACGAGCGCCTGGTGGCTTCTCATAAAACTATTCTGGATTTCTATAAATTTGAATACGATCTTCCTGCACTGGAAAAAGACTTCTTTGAAGCGATTGAATTCATTAAGAAATTCAACATCGTAGACAGCGAATACTTCATCAACGATTGTATTAAAAACAATCAAACAATTTTAGCAGAAGGAGCACAAGGTTCCTTACTAGATATTGATTTCGGATCTTATCCATTTGTTACTTCTTCCAATACAATGGCGGCTGGAGCCTGCACTGGACTTGGTATTGCGCCTGCCCACGTAGGAAATGTGTTTGGGATCTTCAAAGCATACTGTACAAGAGTAGGAGGAGGGCCATTCCCTACGGAACTTCTAAACGAAGAAGGAGAAACGCTCCGCAAAGAAGGAAACGAATTTGGATCTACCACCGGACGCCCTAGAAGATGCGGATGGATTGATCTACCTGCATTAAAATATGCCATCATGCTAAGCGGCGTCACCGAAATGCTGATGATGAAAGCAGACGTGTTGAACAGCTTTAAAGAAATAAAAGTCTGTACTCACTACAAACTTACCGATGGTACGCTCACCGATATGCTGCCTTATGATCTTTGCGATCAAAACTACGAACCAGTATACAAAACAATGAAAGGTTGGAACTGCAGCCTGCAAGGAATTTCTTCTTATGAAAACCTGCCAGCTGAATTATCTGATTACATCAGCTTCCTGGAGTCTCAGCTCAATGTACCGATCACTGTAGTATCTGTAGGACCTGACAGAACACAGACCATTATTAGCAGTAAGACTGTATTAGCTTAAATTATGAATTATGAGTTATGAATATTGAGCTAACAATCATTCATAACTCATAACTTAACACTCATAACTTCCTATGGGACTAGTTCGTTTACTTTTACAAGCTGTAGCTGTTTTTTTAGCGGCGTATCTATTGCCAGGAATCTATCTTACCAATTTCTGGTATGCAATCCTAGTAGCGCTGATCCTTTCGATCATTAATGTGACTATTAAACCAATTCTCCAACTACTTACTTTTCCGATCACAGTATTTACACTTGGGTTTTTCCTTTTAGTGATCAATGCGCTGATGGTAATGCTGGTAGATTTCTTCCTATCAGGATTTGCAGTGAGAGGCTTTTGGACGGCAATGCTCTTCAGTATATTTATTACAGTTGTATATTGGGTATTGAATGACCTGGTAGGAGATAAGCAGAAAAACAGATAGAAAAAATCAATTTAAAAAAGTCCAGGATTTAAAGTCGTGAAAATAACTTTAAATCCTGGACTTTTTAATTGAAAACAAATTTTAAGCTGGAAATTAAAAAATGTGCGTATGTACTGGTGGGATATAAATTTCGGTGTCGTACATACACACATTAGTGTAACATAGCTTTCTACATTACTGAGGTTCCGGAAGGGTATAAATAAGTTTTGAGCGTTTTGGCGAACTCACTTTATTTATGTTTCAAAAATAGAAACTTTGTCATTGCAGGACAATCACCCTTTGGAGGTATTTATTTTGCCTAAATGGTATTATTTTAATTATAATTATAACTATAATTATTAATATTAATTTAACAATGTAATATTCGCCTGGCTTTTGTATAAAAAAGCTATCTTAGTGAGAGGGAAAGAATATGATATCAGAGAATAATTTTGAACTATTAAGTAATCCTCAATTCAATCAATTTCTGGAACTTTCTCCAGGAGTGACAGGGATATTTAATTTTGATACGTTGCAATATGAGTTTTACAGTAAGAATGTAAAACATATGTTTGGATACGACGCACGTGAATATCTTGATGGAGGTTTGAGGTTCAGTTATTCTATTATCAATAAAGTACATGCCGATATCATTGCTTCCCACATCTTTCCTGTTTACCTCGAGCATTGCGTGAAATACGCACAAGCAGGAGAGGCCGTAAAAAAATTCCGCTTTTCTTATGAATACATGGTCAACACCAAATCGGGAAAAACAATCTGGTGCTTGCATCAATCTACTATTATCGAAATAGACGAAAACGGCTATCCTTTGCTTGATCTATTCATCATTACTGACATCAACGAAACAAAGAAGGACGATCTTATCAACTTCACTATTTCGAAGAAAAATGATCGTGATGATTGTTATGAGACCATTCATACCTTCGCTTATCCAACTAAAGACCTGGGTTTACTTTCTGGCAGGGAAATGCAAATTCTAAAATTACTTTGTGAAGGAAATACCACTCCAAAGATTGCCAGCATCCTTCACTTGAGCGAACATACCGTGAAAACACATCGCAAAAATATCATGCAAAAGATGGAAGTACACAACAGTATGGACATTATGAAGATTGCTTATGAGAAGGGGCTGCTTCAATAATTTTAAATTGATACTGGATTCCAGATAAAATTCAGATTTTTTGAGGACATAGCAATCCATTTTATCCGGCATCTGACATCCGGTATCTGGAATCTTCTTTTCTAATTGTATTGCTTAAAAATACTTTTCACCCTCATCGACATTACGCCAAAGAAAGCTTCTTTGAAAATGCTTCCCGACATTTTAGAAACGCCTAATTTACGATCGGTAAAAATAATAGGAACTTCTACCAGTTTAAATCCATGCTTCCAGGCAAGGAATTTTAATTGGATCTGGAAAGCGTAGCCTACAAATTTAATGCTGTTCAGATCAATTGTTTCCAATACTTTTCTCCGGTAGCATTTGAAGCCTGCCGTTGTATCGTGTATGGGCATGCCGGTTATAAACTGTACATATTTACTGGCAAAATAAGACATGAGTACACGTTCTATTGGCCAGTTGATCACCGTGATCCCTTTTACATAGCGGGAGCCGATCGCCAGGTCATTGCCCTCTACGGCACAGGCTTCGTAAAGTCTTACCAGGTCTTCAGGATTGTGAGAGAAATCGGCATCCATTTCGCAAATATAATCATAGCCGTTTTTTAGCGCATAGCGAAAACCATGAATATACGCAGTTCCCAAGCCCAGCTTGCCTTGGCGCTGTTCCAGATGCAGCCTTTCGGGAAATTCCTGCTGAAGTTGTTTTACACGATCGGCCGTTCCGTCGGGAGAGCCGTCGTCTACAATGAGGATGTGGAATGGAACAGAAAGAGAAAATACTTTTCTAATAATTGCTTCTATATTTTCTATCTCGTTGTAAGTCGGAATGATGACGAGCGTTTTCTCCATGTCACAAATATAAAAAATGTCCTATATGTTTTAAATTAAATAAATTAAAATTAGTACGTTCAAACTTTTATTTTAATATAAAAAGATCGTCGCCAATAGGTTGATTGATCTTTTTATTGCTAAACTCTATCCTGGTATAATCTTCCGATGGCTCGATCATTTTGATCTGCGATACGGTATAATCGCCTTTTTCGACCGTCACTTCAATGACCTTTACAAATTTACGTGTGGTAGCGGCTACCGGGGTCAACTGGATCAGGAAATATTTTTCGTTTTCAAACAAGCTATGCTTATACTCTTTACTATTCAGCATATTTCCGCTGGCGGTGGTGAGCATCATATCGTTTAACCCTTTAAACATTTTATTGGAAGAAGCATCATAGGTTTTTACTTTACCTTTTTCTTTCATTATCATTTTGCCATTATTGAGCACAATGATATGACTCTGCGGCTCGGTGGTTTCCCAGCGCATTTGGTTTGATTTTTTATAATAGAATTTTCCTTTGGAAATTGCCTTGTCTGTCATCACTGACACATATTTTTCTTGTACAAAATCTGCCTCGTTGGTGGTGATCGTACGCGCTTTGTCGTCAAACTTTTTGATGAAAGACGAGGTGTCTTTCAAATTCTTATAACCCTTTGGCTGAGCTTCTGCCACTATGATCCCTGTGAGCAGCATTAAAAATAACAGACTAATTTTCTTCATATGCTTTAATACTTAACAGCTGATCAAGCCGTTCTGTTTTATAACTGTTTTTTTCTGCAAATAGTATAACTGCTTTTAATGTTTCAATCGTATGTGATCCGGTATCGTGAAACAATAAAATACTTCCGGGCTTTATACGACTGATCACACGCTTGTAAAGTTTATCCGCATTTTGAATCACCGTATCCAGCGAGCGTACATTCCAGCCGATTGAAATTAATCCGGAAGTCTTGAGCGCTTTCGCAATATTAGGATTGGTGACACCGTATGGTGGACGAAATAACTTTGGTGTTTTACCTATTACTTCCTGGATCGTACGATTGGCAAGGGCCAGATCATCGATCACTTTTGAAGTAGAATAAAAATCAAAAAAATAAGAATGCGAAAACGAATGATTGGCGATCAGATGTCCTTCTCGTTCTATTTGTTTCAGTAATTCTTCAGAACCTTTTATTTTTCCGCCAATTACAAAAAAGGTAGCTTTTATATTATGCAACCTCAGGATCTCCAGGATCTGCGGAGTTTTTAGCGGATCAGGACCGTCGTCGAACGTAAGCGCCAGTACTTTTTCTTTTGTATCGATGCTACAAATGGATTTCAGAAAAAATCCGGCGCTGATAGTAGCCGAGCCATATCCTACGATCACAAAATAGAGGATCGGGATTTGTAGCAGATAATACCAGGGGAATGAAATAAGAAAGTATTCCAACACTGCCAATGCAGAAGCAATAAGAAAGACAAGACGTGTACGAGAATAGGTTAGCATTTTTCGATCAATAATATACTGTAATCAGCGCCTCCAAATTGATTGCAGAGCAATACAGAAGAGGCTTCCCCGCGCTGGATCTTCTTTACAGCCCACCAGCAGCCAAAAGCAGAAGCGGTATGATATTCGCCGCAATATTGTTTGAAGGAAGTTGTATCAGTCTCTTTAAAAATAGTTCTTTTCAAATCCTGGTAGACAAGATCTGTCTTAGCATTGCCTGAATTGCCAGTAAGCACAAGCGAAATATCTTTTAGACGTTTTCCTTTTTCTGACAATACCTCTTTTATTTTCTCACCAAGCGATCCGGAAGAATGTTTTCCAGCAAAAGTTTTAATTACAGAAATCTTTGCTTGCGTCTGTTCTGTCTTTTTGCCTGATACAAGAAAAAATGCTGCTCCTTCTCCCGCTGGCGTACCATCGGAGAGGTCGGAGGACAAGGATTTTTTTCTACTATAAATTCCCAGCTGCTGAAGAAGCGTGTAGCTATTGTCGGTCAGCTCATCGATACCGCCTACAAGGATATCATCGGCTGCTTTTTCTTGAATAAGCATTGACGCATCAAGCAACGATGATTCGAAGGAAATGCCACGATGCACGTAGGTGAAATTATAAGCATGACAGCCGAGCAACAAAGCGATCTGCCCGCCAACAGTGTTGTGTGTAGATTGAATGAAAGGAGTAGGAGTGAGCAGCAGCTCGTGATTTTCAAGAATGGAAAGGGAAAATTTTTCTGTGTCTTCCACACAGCCCAGGCCAGTGCCGGTAATGATCGCTCCTGGCATAGAAACGTTGGCATTTTCGAGACAGATCTTTGAGGAAGCAATTCCCATTTTGATCATTCTCGACATCCTGCGCAGCGAAGAAGGATTGATATAATTTTTATAATCCGGCTCGAGGCATTTCAAGCGCGCGGCATTTGTTGCGCTTAGCGCTTCGGAAGTAAAATTATTTTCTTCAAAACTTGGCTGCGGCGATATAGCACCTGTTCCATTGATATAGATCTCCATACGAAATCCGATCTTCGGTTATGCCTCCACCGTTTTTTTCGCTTTTACCATGTCAATGGCCAGGAACAATGCGGCGCGGAAGGATGATTCGCTGGCCATATTTTTTCCTGCAAGATCATAAGCAGTGCCATGATCCGGAGAGGTGCGAATGAAAGGAAGACCGGCAGTAAAATTGATACCTGAATCAAAAGCCATCAGCTTGAAGGGGATCAAACCCTGGTCGTGATACATGCCGAGTACGCCGTCGAATTTTTGATAATGTTTGATACCAAAGAAACCGTCGGCAGGGAAAGGCCCGAAAGCCAGAACGCCTTTTTGTTTCAGTTCTTCTATGATTGGAGCGATGATCTCTTTTTCTTCGCTGCCCAGCAATCCATCTTCTCCCGCATGTGGATTGAGTCCGAGAAGGGCTATGCGTGGCTTGATGATGCCGAAATCATTTTTCAGCGATTTGTAAAGGATGTTTACTTTGGTAAGAATTTTCTCCCTGGTTAGTTTTGCTTTTACTTCGGAAAGTGGAATATGTCCGGTTACTACGCCGATCCTAAGTTCTTCACATACCAGCAGCATCAGGCTATCAGAGGCATTCGCTTTTTGGGTGAGGTATTCGGTATGACCTACAAAATTAAAATCAGGGTTCTGGATATTTTTTTTATTGATTGGTGCTGTAACGATGGCATCGAGGTTTCCGGCCACTACATCTTCGGTAGCGCGCTGTAGAGACGCGAATGCGCATTTGCCCGCTTCAGGAGTTACCTTTCCCGGGTTGATCTCGTAATCATCTTCCCAGCAAGTAACCAGGTTTGTTTTTTTAGGAAAAAGCTCAGAAATATTTTTGATGGAATGGAAACTCAATTCCTCTATCTCTACAAGTCTTTTATATTTTGCAAAGATCTTGTAATTGCCGTAAACGACAGGAACACAAAGTTTGGAAACCCTGGTGTCGGCGAGGGTTTTCATAATTACTTCCGGACCGATCCCGTTGAAGTCACCCAGTGAAATGCCGATGACAGGTCTGTCTGTAGTTCCGTTTAAGTATGCCATATCTAAATTCTTAAGTATTGAATCTACGAATTTAGACAATGTTTACCGATTCGCAAAGCCTGTGAAAAAGTAGTTGAAAACAGCTACCAGCTACCTGATTTTTGATGGTTGATAATGTTCAACACAAAGACAGGAAGGCACAAAGATTCTTCATGTCTTTGTGCCTTCCTGTTGGTTATTAATTTAAAAGAATCAGAATTTGATTAGAAAATTTTGAAGCCGAAGGTAGCCATCAGCGTCATGTTTTTCTGATTAGGATTGTAACCAGAAAAATCGTTGATGTTTGTTACACCAAATGCACCTCTTAAGCCAAGGCTCGCTTTTTTGAATTCGTATCCAAGCCCTACTACAGGAGCGAAGTCTACGGTTTTCAATCCTGTTTTGTCGAAAGTAGTATTAGATGAATTTTGACTAAAGTTCATTTGCGTAAGCGCAAACGAAGGCTGCACACCGGCTTCAAAATATAATCCTGCGATTGGCTTGTAGTTGAAAAGGACTGGAATATCAAGATAAAAAGGAATAGCATATTGACGATCACTTCCAGTGGGATCACTGCTTGCTCCTTTGGTACTGAAGAGAACATCTGCTTCAATCCTGTATTTCTCTCTAGGCGCTACGCGTACGTAAGGGCCTACATGGATGCCCGGTACGAAATTATAATTCGCTCCGAAATCACCTACAACTTTGGATGCGTTGAATCCAAGTCTCAGACCTCCTGTAACGATTTGAGCCTCGCTTTGAACAATCGTAGCCACTGACAGTATAGCTGCAACGGTCAGGAATAATAGATTTTTTTTCATAATGATAGTTAAAGTTTATTACTGTTTTAAAGTTACTTATTTATTTTATTTTTCAAAAAATGATACAGCAGTCTTACCCCAAGGCCTGTACCGCCTTTTACCCAATAATGAAAAGGCCCCACCATAAAAGCTCCGCCGGCAATGTCTAGGTGAAGCCATGGATAAGAAGTGAAATGTTCCATAAATTTTCCAGCCGAGATCGCGCCGGCCTCGCCAGTGCCAATGTTTTTAAGATCGGCAATATCGGATTGAATATGCTGATCATAATCTTCCCAAAGCGGAAACTCCACAAGTCTTTCAAATACATTCATCCCTGTTGTCTCGAGCGTTTGTTTGGTTTGCTCATCGGCAGTACCCATATATACAATGCCTTCCTTCCCGATCGCACGGACTGCGGCGCCGGTAAGCGTAGCCAGATCAATTACTAATTCGGGGTCGTATTTGCTCGCGTAAGAGAGCGCGTCTGCAAGGATCAGTCTTCCCTCAGCATCGGTATTGAGCACTTCTACGGTTTTACCGTTGTGCATTGTGATAATATCACCAGGTGTAATAGCATTGCCATCAGGTCTGTTCTCAGTAGCAGGAATCAGACCAATGAGATAAATAGGAAGTTTGTTTTTAGCAATCGCATAAAATGCTCCGGCCACAGCAGCAGCGCCAGCCATATCGCATTTCATCATGTCCATCGAATGTTCGGTAGGTTTCAGACTCAGTCCTCCTGTATCGTAGACCACCCCTTTGCCCACAAGTATGTAGGGTTTTGTGTTGACAGCATTTTGGGGTTTATATTCCAGAACATTAAACGTAGGAGGATTAGGACTTCCGATGTTCACTGCCAGCAAGCCACCCATTTTGAGGCTTTGGATTTTACTTTTATTGAAGACTTCGGTGCTGAAGCCCGCGTCTTTTCCAAGGTTTGTAATTTCTATGCTAAGCTGCTCAGCGGTGAGAAATACTACTGGTTCATTTACCAGGTTTCTTGTTTTGTATACCGCTTCCAGTAAGAGATTCAGCTCATCTACTTGTTCTGTTAAATCTGTTTCGGCAGCAATGTTGATCTTTTTCAACGAGGGTTCACTGCCTTTTTTATATTTTGAAAAACGATAACTGGCCAATACTAATCCTTCGGCGAGGGCCAATAACTCGCCAGGTTGTTGGGTTGCATAAAGGGTAGCTTCTTTAAATTTCAAAGCAATTAGCTTTGCAGAAAGTGTTGCCCCGGCGCGGCGGTATTTTTCAATGCGATCTGCTTCTGTAGAGCTTTTTACCAGAGATATTACGAAGACAATTTTTTCTGGTGTGTTTAGTTCTGCAACCGCCAGACCATTTTTAAGTTGTTGGTTGATAAAAGAAGTTTCTTCTTCTGTGAGAAAACCAGTATGACCAAGAGAGTCACTAGGAGAGAGGTACAGAAGAGGTTGCGAAAGATCGAGTAAATCAGGAGGAGTTATTTGAAGAAAAGACATACTTGTTAAGGATTAAACCTCCCGCACGTAAAACACTTTAGCCAACATAAAAAAGTCCTGGTGAAAATTTCCACCAGGACTTTTATTCTTTATATGAAGGAGGATCAATTATTTTTTGGAGATAGCTCTGGAAGCAGGTTTCACGGCCTTGCTCACGGGTTTTTTCGTTATTTTTTTTGCAGAAGCTTTTGGAGCTGCTTTCTTAACTGGAGATTTTTCTTTGTCTTCCGCTTTATGAAGTTTTTTCACTACTTCAGAGGCTGCTTTGTCGATAGCTTTTTGCACTTTTTTATCCTTCAAATGCTTATTTTTAGCAAGTGCGGCAGAAATTGCATTTGTGATTGTTGTTTTTAAGGCTTTTCTTTGGTCTTTAGTTGCTTCAGGCATAATGATTATTTTGTTAAATAATGGATAAAAATACGAATTAAGTTTGTGTAACCTAATATAGTGATTTTTTAACATTATGTTAAAATAAAACATTAATATATAGCCTGTTGGTATCCTGTATATTATAACCTTACAAGAACCTTACAATATTAACAATTTATTAATATACAGCAATTTATTAAATCATTGAAGAGAAACATCGCCAGGATAGCAAGAAAACTTCTGAAGTTGTAACTTTGGAATTATTATCATGAATACCCCTTCTATATATAAAACTAAGTTCAAAGAACTCAATTGTTGCGTTCTAATTCCAACTTATAACAACGAACGTACCGTAAAAAAGGTAATACAAGAAGTGCTGGAGTATACCGATGATCTGATCGTAGTCAACGACGGCTCTACGGATTCTACGCAAGAAATTCTAAAAGACCTTCCTATTCAATTAGTAACTTTTGAAAAGAACCGTGGCAAAGGTATTGCGCTGCGCGAAGGCTTTAAATACGCGATCTCTAAAGGATATGATTTTGCCATCACACTTGATTCGGATGGACAGCATTTTGCCTATGATATTCCTACGTTGATCAATCGGTTAGAGAAAGATAAAAACGTGCTTATCATCGGAGCGCGCAATATGAACCAGGCCAGTGTGCCGGGCAAAAGTAGTTTTGGAAATAAATTTTCCAGCTTCTGGTATTGGGTGATCACTGGTATCCGGCTTCCCGACACGCAATCGGGCTTCCGGCTCTATCCGATCGGTCGCTATAAGAAGATGAATTTTTATACAGGGAAATTTGAATTCGAGATTGAAGTAATGGTGCGCTCCGCCTGGGCGGATATTCAAGTGGTGTCCGAACCTGTAAGCGTTTACTATGGCAGTGACCGTGTGTCACATTTTCGTCCGGGGCCAGATGTGTTTCGCATCACGATGCTGAATACACTGTTCGTGCTTCTATCATTCTTTGTTGTTCGTCCCTGGAAATTGATCTTGAATCTCGGAAAAAAAAAATTCTGGACCGAAGTTAAAAAAAGTATTGTAGGCAGCGAAGAAAGCAATTTCAAAAAAGCCTGTTCGTTTGCTTTCGGGATCTTCATCGGCATCGTTCCTATCTGGGGATTTCAACTGGCTGTTGGTATTCCTATGGCTATTCTGTTTCGCCTGAACATGGCTATTTTCGTGGCCAGCGCCAACATCAGTTTTCCTCCCTTAAATATTTTTATCATGTACCTGAGCTATAAATTCGGTGCCTATTTCGTAAACAATCCTTCTTACGATCTGATCCTGGATTTTCATCTTACACAACATGATTTTCTGAAATTTTTAAATCAGTTCCTGATCGGAGGTACACTGTTGGCGATCGTTTCTTCAGTAATAGCGGGTTCTTTCCTCTATGCGCTGCTAACTGTTTTTCGTAAAAATCCTTCCACCATGCAAAGCTCTGTGAATAGAGAAGTAAAACGACCTAATTAATATGTCAAATCTATTCGTTTTACTATACAAATTATTTGAATCGAGGAAAACATTGTTCTATGTATTTCTCGCAGTGCTCATAATTTTCCTGGCCTTTTGTTCTTCACGGCTGGTACTGAAAGAAGATCTCGCTGCTTTTATTCCCAAAGATCCAAAGCTGAAAAAATACCAGGAGGTGATCAAAAATCTGAAAGCGAATGATCGGATTATCGTAAACGTTTCGCTGAAAGATACCTCACTCAACGATCCCGACAAGCTTACCGAATATGCAGAAGCGTTTGCAGAAAAACTGCAAAGCCGTTTTGACAGTACCTGGCTCAAAGAAATACGATATAAAATAGAAGAAGAAACAGCCGCAGATGTTTTTAATTTACTATACAACGACCTTCCTTATTATCTCAACAAGGAAGACTATGCTAAAATACAAGCCCAGCTTTCCGATACTGCGATCGCTCGAAAATTAAGATCAAATTATGAGACCATCCGCTCGCCGGAAGGTACGGTGCTGAAAAATTATTTGATCCAGGATCCGCTGGGATTCAATACCTATGCGCTCAGCAAGCTTTCCGGATTGCAGATGGAAGAAAATTTTACTTTGTACAACGGGTATTTCCTTACTAAAAACAGGAAAAATATTTTCATCTATCTCTCCATCAATTATCCTTCTACCGAATCCAATAAAAATACCGAACTGGTAAAAGGACTGAACGAAGTGATCAATGAACTGAGCAGTTCGCAAGCATTCAAAGACATAAAAGTAGAATACCTTGGCTCGCCGGTAATTTCTGTCTCGAATGTATTGCAGATCCGCAAAGATTCACTGCTTACCACTATAGTAGCACTGGTGGTGATCTTCGCAGGATTGTTCCTTTACTTTAAAAATTTAAAAACGATTCTCCTGATCTTCCTTCCTGTTATTTTCGGAGCAGGATTTTCGCTCACGATTAGTTACCTCGTGCAAGGAGAGATCTCCGCGATCGCTATAGGAGCGGGCTCGATCGTGCTTGGCATTGCGATCAATTATTCGCTTCATTTTTTTACACATCTTAAACACGAGCGTTCGGTCATTAAAGTAATCTCCGACCTCACTTTGCCACTTACTTTAGGGTGTGTCACTACTGTAGGAGCTTTCCTTTGTCTGTATTTCATGCAATCGGAAGCGCTGCACGATATGGGATTATTTGCAGCGCTCAGTTTGCTGGGGGCTGCGTTCTGCTGCCTGGTCATTTTACCTCATTTATCCAGGTCGTATGAAAAGAATACCGGTGAACTGAAAAGCAGCCTGCTCGATAAGCTTACTTCTTATCCGTTTCATCAAAATAAGATCTTAATAGCACTCGTAGTAGCACTGACATTTTTGTTCGCCTTCAGCTATGATAAGGTAGCATTTGAAACCGACATGATCAAGCTGAGCTATATCAGTCCTGAACTGGAGCAAGCAGAAAACAATTTGGATAAACTTACCGGTTATAAATTGAAATCCGTTTTCCTTGTTTCACAGGGAAAGGATCTGGAAGAAGCTTTAAAATTTAATGCTTCCGCGAAAGAAAAGATCGAGATGCTTTCGAGGGAAACTGTAATTAAAAAATATACCAACCTGGGAGATTTCCTGCTGACCGATGCTCAACGTAGCGAGAAACTACAGCAGTGGCGGGCATTCTGGACAACAGAAAAAATAGAAGCGCTGCAAAAACAATTATATACTCATGGCGCAGAATACCATTTCAAAGAAGCCGCTTTCAATCCTTTGCTTGGTTTGCTCAGAAAAGAATTCGATGTAAAAGACAAGAGTTCAGAAACAGCATTAAAAAATTTATTCCTGAAAGAATATATCCAGGAAGATAAAAACGGTGCTTCTATTTTAACTGTTTTCAAAGTAGACGAACAAAACAAACCTTTGATCTACGAGGCATTTGAAGATTCCGATCATTTGTTCATTCTCGACAAAGGATCTGTTGCTACAATGTTTGCAAGCGTGCTAAACCAGGATTTTAATTTGATCCTGATCTTATGTTCTTCCCTGGTGTTCGGGTTTCTATTGCTTTCTTATGGAAGGATTGAAATGGCGCTCCTGGCTTTCCTTCCCATGTTGGTAAGCTGGATCTGGATCTTAGGAATAATGGCTTTGACCGGCATCAAATTTAACATCGTCAATATTATCATCTGTACCTTCATGTTCGGCCTCGGCGACGACTTCAGTATCTTCACACTTGATGGATTGGAACAGGAATATAAGTATGGGAAAAATGTGCTGGCATCTTATCGCAATTCAATTATCCTTTCTGCCTTTACAGTAATCGTAGGAATAGGAGTATTGATCTTTGCTAAACATCCGGCATTACATTCAATTGCGCTAGTTACCATTATCGGCATTACCTGCATTGTCTTTGTTTCGATGGTGGTACAACCACTGATTTATGATCTGCTGATCCTTGGTAGAGTAAAAAGGAGACAACTTCCGATCACTATTCATTCATTAGTACTGGCGTTGACACTTATTCTTTATTTCCTTGCAGGCATGCTCTGGCTGCGCTTCCTGGGGTTGTTTGCGCGCACTTCGGCTCAAAGACAGGCAAATTCTTTTATCGATTCTCTTTGTGCATTCATTCTCTTTACCGAACAAAAATGCGGTGAAGCGCTGGCCAAAAAGTTTGTGACCCGCTACATTCGCACGCTGCCTTTCCAAACCGCACATTCTCTGGAAACCGCTTACCATACGAAGAGAGCGAAGGTAGAGGATACTCATTATTTCAGAGGAAGACTCATCAAAAATTATATTTATAAAGGCCCTGTAGTAGAATGGTATACACGGATCAAAACAGGCTTAGAAGACAATTATAAAACCTTCAACGACATCGTTCCGAAAAAAGGAAAGATCGTAGACGTAGGCTGCGGGTATGGATATCTTTCCTATATGCTCAGTCTGACGGCACCTGAAAGAGAAGTAACCGGTATTGACTACGACGAAGAAAAGATCTCCATTGCACAACATGGCGTATCACGTACTTCAAAACTGAATTTTTATGCAAGCGATGTGTTGGCATTCAACTATGAAAAGAGCGATACGTTTATTATCAGCGATGTGCTACATTATCTCACCGAAGAAAATCAAGCCATATTGATCCGAAAGTGCCTGGAAAACCTGAACCCTGGTGGTGTGCTCATCATCCGCGATGGCAACAGTGAACTGGAAGACCGACACAAAGGAACGAAGTTGACGGAATTCTTTTCTACTAAATTACTGCGGTTTAATAAAGTCACCGTAGATAAACTTTATTTCACTTCTGCTGAAAAAATCATGTCGAATGTAGCGGATTATCCGGTTTCTATTGAGACACTCGACAACACGCAATTTACATCCAATATCATCTTTATCATCCGGGAAAATAAATCCTGAACCCTTGGTAAATTTTGGGGCAAACGGTTATCTTTATAGTTCAACCAACATCTATGAACTTATGAAAAAAATAACAACCGTATTTGTTTATTTTTTAGCTATGCTCATTCTGGTAGTTGCCGGATGTAAGAAGAAAAAAAAGGATGAGGTATCTACTTCCCAAAACACGAATGATAAAATCAAAAAGATCCTTGTTTCCGGCGTCAATCCACAACAATATTATTTTTCTTACAACGACAATGGAGTCCTTACACAGATCATTGCTAAAGGTGTAGGCGATTGGGATACCACACAGCAGTTGGAATGCCATTATACTTTCGGTACCAACAACAATTTGGTATCGGCAACTGCGTCTTACAACGATGTGAACGACGGGCCTACGAAATTATCCTACGTATATAACTACGATAGTCAGAATCGTTTGGTATCTATACAAGGAAGTGAAAACGATGGCGGTATGTACGATATCGCGCGTTTTATCTTCAGCGACAATAACAAAATTGAAGTACATTGTCATTACGATGATACACAGGGAAAATATGTCACAGACGACAGTACCATTTATTATTCCTACGATAGCTTTGGCAATCCAGATTCTTCTGATTATTATTTTTATGTTGCTTCTTCCAGTTTTTTTAAACAAAGCCGCTATACCTATAATGGTTCCGGCAATCTTATCAAAAAGGAAGACAGACAACCATCCGTAAGTACTTCCTGGACATCAACGAGTACTTGCGAGTATGAAACAGGCAATGCATCTTATTATCCTAAAGAATTATTTTACTTTGTTTTGATCCTGGGAGACGATGAAGATATTCTTGATCCGACGGGCAATCTTTTATCTCCTCTTCCCAACAAAGAAATAGACGATGAGACCTGTAACTCTGCCTCCTATTCGCTCACAACCAATTCCACCTATGAAAAAGATAGTAAAGGAAGACTGATACATATGACACATCAAGGTCAAGAATTGAATTATTCAGATTGCTCCACTATCAATAACAATGATGACTGGACATTCTATTATTAATTTATTTTAAATGAAATCATTTTTCAAAATAATATGGAAAGTGCTAAAGTATACAGCGCTGTTTCTGCTTCTACTAATTGTTGGAGTAATACTCTATTTTAATTTTGGCATTTCAATTGACGCGCCGGCACAAGTAAATCTTGATGCGCTTAAGTTGGAACGTCAGCAAAAGGGAAACAATTTTTATGTTCTGAAAAACAACTGGCTTCGCAAAAATCAACAAGGCATTTGGGAAATGTATCTCGAAGGAGAGGCCTTTGAACGTGGCGTAGTACACGGCAAGCTGGCAAAGGAACTGGTCATAAAACAAGAAGATGATTTTGTCGGCGAGATCAAAAAGATCATTCCTTCTGAATTTTATTTGAAATTTTTAAAATATTTTATCCTTTGGTTCAACCGTGATATCGATGATTATATTACTGAAGAATATCAAAAAGAAATTTACGGTGTTTCATTCTCTGCTTCTCCCAACTATAATTTTATTGGTAACAATTACGAACGTATTCTCAACTACCACGCTGCACATGACATAGGCCACGCCCTTCAGGATAAAAAACTTGTGCCGGGCTGTACTGCGTTTGGAACCTGGGACAGTCGTACCGCAGATAGTTCGCTGGTATTGGGCAGGAATTTTGATTTTTTTGTAGGCGAAAAATTTGCCGAAGAAAAAATAGTTTGTTTTATCAAACCTGATTCTGGTTACAAACTTATGTACGTCACCTGGGGTGGCTTCACCGGTGTGGTTTCCGGCATGAATGAAAAAGGATTGACCATTACACTCAACGCTTCCAAATCCGATGTACCTACTAGGGCTGCTACACCAATATCCGTGCTGGCCAGAGAGATCCTGCAATATGCATCCAACATAAAAGAAGCCTATGCGATCGCAGAGAAAAGACAAACATTCGTTTCCGAAGCCATCATGGTCGGATCGGCCGAAGATGATAAAACTTATATCATCGAAAAATCGCCGACAAAGATTGGCTTATTAGAAACAACCGGAAATGAGATTTCCTGTTCGAATCATTTCCAGGGCGCAAATTTCAAATCACAGGAAAACATCCAGGAGCGATCTTCTGTATACCGTTACCAACGGCTCCAGCAGCTATTGAAGCGTTATCCGGAAATGGATGAAAACAAAGCCGCGCTCATCCTCCGCGACCAACGAGGGCTTGACGATAAGAACATCGGCATGGGAAATGAGAAGGCGCTGAACCAACTAATAGCACACCATTCAGTGATCTTCAAACCAAAACAAGGCCTGATGTGGGTTTCCGCAAATCCTTTTCAGTTGGGAGAATATGTATGTTACGATCTCAACAAAGTATTTGCAAATTGTGCAGGATTGAAAGAAGATAAAGCTGTCAACGAACAAACGTTGGATATTCCAGCCGATAGTTTTTTATTGAGCAGCGACTATCAAAATTTCTTAACCTATAAACAATACCGCAAGACATTGATCGAAAATCGTGGCAAGGACTGGCGTGTGAAAGAGCCCTATATCAAAGAATTTGAAAATACGAATCCGGAGTTTTATTATACCTATTGGCTCATCGGCGATTACTATCGCTTCAATGAAAAGGATTTTGCAACTGCGGTAAAATATTATGAAATTGCTCTCACGAAGGAAGTACCCCGGGATAATGAAATTGCGTATCTCGAAAAGTCCATTCGGGTTTGTAAAGAAAAACAATCAAAACCATGATCATAGGCATCGGTACCGATATTATTGAAGTAGAAAGGATCCGTAGAAATATAGAGGCGGACAGAGGGTTTGTAGACAAAGTATATACAGAAGGCGAAAGAAATTATTGCGAAGCCAAAACCAATAAAGCCGAACATTATGCTGTTCGCTATGCCGCTAAGGAAGCATTCTTCAAAGCGTTAGGCACAGGTTGGAGAGGAGGGATGGCCTTCAACGAAATAGAAGTGATTAACGACGATCTTGGAAAACCGGAACTGATCATTTGTGGCGAAACAAAAAAATACATGGAGAAGCTGGGAGAACTCAATATGTACATCACCTTATCACATGTAAAATTGATGGCCGTAGCATTTGTGGTGCTTGAGACGAAGTAATTATGAATTTTAAATTTTGAATTAAACTATTCAATAATTTGTCGTGATGAAAAAATTAATCATTCTTATTTTATTATTACTGGTCTCTCCATGGCTGTCGGCGCAGGATTATATTTTTAAAAGAAACGGACAAGAGCTTTATGGAAACATCAAAGAGATTTCTTCCACCGAAATTTCATACACCGATACGCTCAATACCAATGTGCTTCGCGTGATCAATAAATCCGAAGTGTTGATGATCATTTTTCGCAATGGTGTCAAAGAAATTTACACTACGGATAATACCAATAATGCTTCGACACCTGTTCAGCAAGCGCCACAGGTACCTCAGTTTTCTTCAAACACATTGCCGGGGCCGATCGTTGACCTGGGTAGCAATGATTACAGCATCAATGGAAAAGTATATCATTTCAGATACATAAAAGATCTGCTGCTTTCCACTAATGATCCCACGATCTACAAGCTGCTGCTCACGGCAAGATTAGAGGGAGTATTCGGGAATATTCTTGCTTATAGTTCTATTCCTATCGGGATCATTGCTTTTGCACTCGCTTCGGATGGTGTTCAATACGGTAATACAGCAGAGATAATCCTTGGCATTACAACTGGCGCATGGTGCCTGTCGTCCAATGGTGCCAATATATTTTTTAAAATAGACAAACGAAAAAAGATCAACGAAGCGATTGCTTTGTATAATAAAAAAGTGGAAGCTCAGAATGTCCAGCCATAATTTATCCAGCATGTTCTTTCCTGAAATAGAAAAAAAGACCCGAGAAGAAATCAAAAAATTCCAGGAGGCCAAACTTCCTGCTACCATAAATTATCTTCAGAAGCACTCGCGATTTTATCAAAAATTATTTTCCGAAAATAAAATTGATCTGAATAGTATCCGCACAATTGAGGATCTTTCAAAAATTCCTTTTACTACCAAAGACGATATACAAGCTTACAACGATGATTTTATTTGCGTAGACCGTAAAAAAATTATCGACTATGTCACTACTTCCGGTACTCTTGGAGACCCAGTAGTAGTGCCACTTACAGAACATGACCTGGAACGTTTGGCTTACAACGAAGCTATTTCTTTCGCGTGTACAGGAGGCAATGAAGAAGAGTTATATCAACTCACTGCTACCATAGATCGTCGATTTATGGCGGGTATGGCTTACTTTCTTGGGGCGCGTAAACTTGGCGCGGGGATTATACGCGTAGGTTCGGGAATTCCTGAACTACAATGGGACACTATTCGCAAGATCCAGCCCACTGCGCTGATCGGGGTGCCTTCTTTTATTTTGAAGATGATCGATTATGCAGAGCAGCATCATATCGATTACAAAAATACCAGCATTCGAAAAGCCATTTGCATCGGCGAGCCTTTGCGCAACGATGATTTTACGTTTAACAGTTTAGGAAAACGCATTCGCGAAAAATGGGATATTGAATTGTATTCCACTTATGCTTCCACCGAAATGGGCGCTGCATTTACTGAATGTAGCTACGGAACAGGAGGCCACCATCATCCGGAACTGCTTATTACGGAGTTTGTAGACGAGCAGGGAATACCTGTAGCAGAAGGACAGCCAGGAGAATTGGTCATCACCAATCTTGATTTGGAAGGAATGCCGCTGCTGCGTTTTCGTACCGGCGATATTTGCCGTCATTACTACGAGCCTTGTCAATGTGGCCGAACTTCACTTCGCATCGGCCCCATCATTGGCCGTCGGCAGCATATGATCAAATACAAAGGCACTACTTTGTATCCGCCTGCCTTGTATGACATTCTCGATAATATTGAAGGAATTGTAAACTACGTAGTAGAAGTTTATACCAACGACATAGGCACCGATGAAATACAGATCAGGATCGGATGTGTGGATGTAAGAGAACAGTTAGAAAAAGAGATCAAAGACCATTTCCGTGCCCGCCTGCGCGCTGCACCAGCTGTGGTATTTGAGAGCCCGCAAACAATTACAAGGTTACAATTCCCGGAAACGGGAAGGAAGGCGATTAAGTTTTTTGATAATAGGAAGTAAACGGCTATCCTTGATTGTATTGAGTAGTAGAATAGTTATTTTTCTAATGAATTATAGCATAGAATAACTACGCGAAGAATAGTAATAATTAAACCGTCATTGCGAGGAGTGTCCGCCAACCGGCGGACGCGACGAAGCAATCCGTTAGCTACGCAGCCTTGTTAATAACGAGCAGCTTACCACTCTAACATTCTATCGTACAAATCAACCCATTTCGGATTGAATAGATTTATAAGTTCCTCTTTTCGTTTCCTTGATCCACCTTTAAGTTGTTTCTCACGACTAATCGCTTGTTCGATAGATTCAAATGTTTCATAGTATACTAATTTTTCCAGATTGTATTTATAAGAAAAACTTTTCTTGTACGCATGATTTTTATGTTCGTGGATTCTTCTAAGAAGATCGGAAGTAACTCCAACATAAAGCGTAGTATTATTTTTATTTGTGATAATGTAAATGTATCCTCCCTTGGTCATAAAAATGGAGCAAAAAATCATAGTAGTGTTTCAACGTGGCAGGCCTTCGTAGCTAACGGATTGCTTCGTCGCTGTGCCTTACGGCACGGGCTCCTCGCAATGACGGTTCATTATTCAAAAAATCAATTCAACATCCTCGAAACCATTTCCCTATCCTTCCCCAACTGTTCCTTCAATTGATCAAGCCCGTTGAATTTTTGTTCTGGTCTTATAAATTGAATGAACTGAATTTCGAGTTCTTCTCCGTAGATCTCTTTGTCGAAAGAAAGGATATGAACTTCGATCGTTTTGTCTTGGCCTTCTACTGTGGGGCGGAAACCTATGTTGAGCATGCCTTTCAGGCGTTCCCCTTTGTAGTTTACAAACACGGCATACACGCCATCGGCGGGAATTAATTTATCAGGATCGTTTACTTTTATATTGGCGGTTGGGAAACCAATCGTTCTGCCCAGCTGGCGGCCTTTCACTACAATGCCGCTGATACTATAAGGTTGCTCTAAATACAACGCAGCAGTTTTAACATCGCCCTTGCTTAATGCCTTACGAATTTCTGTAGAACTGATGGCGATATCATTCAAGTCCTGTCTTGGGATCTCCTGTACTTCGATGCCAAGCGCAGCGGCATTATTTTTCAGGTATTCGAAAGAACCTTCACGATTCCTGCCAAATTTATGATCGTAACCGATGACCAGTTTTTTGGTACCAATATTTTTGATCAGGATATTGTGAATGAACTCTTCAGAAGAAAGCTCTGAAAACTCTCTGTTAAAAGGAATGATCACTAAATGATCGATCCCAAGGGAAGCAAGGATCTTAGTTTTTTCATCCAGTGTGCTTAAAGATTTTATTTCTTCAATATTTCCGGTACCTACAATTTTTCTTGGATGCGGCCAAAATGTGATCACCACCGATTCACCGCCGTCTTTCTTCGCAGTATCCATCAAGGCTTGCAGGATCTTGCGATGTCCTTTGTGCACGCCATCGTAGGTGCCTGTGGTGACAATCGCATTTTTAAGCGGGGTAAAACTTTCAGGTGTTCTGTATACTTTCAATTTCTTTAATGTTAAAGTATAAAGATACGAAATGCCAGATGCCGGATACCAGCTATTTTAATCCGGCATCCGGCATCTGGTACTCCATATATTATTTACACGATTCGCAATACATATCCTTCAGCTCTTCTGTTTTGAAAAGTTGAAATTTCAGTTTTTCTATGCCAAACAGTTTGCAGAACCTGTCTTTATTCACTTCTCTTGCTTTCTTCATAAGCGAAACAGTAGAATTTTTCTCATAGCTATTTATATCTCCAATTGTGATGGAAAGATAAGTGAAGAGTTGATCTTCCGTATATTCGCCACTCTGAATGATTGGCTGCAATATATCGAGCGCATAATCTTTTCTTCCGTTGGCAATAAAATAATTGGCCAGGATAAGATAATCTTTCGGAGTAGCTTCTATGGTTTTGTAGTATTTCTTCACCAGGCCAACCGCATCGTCGCGGTACTTATATTTTTGATTGACCTTGTAGAAATCTGTTACCAAAATATAGTAATTCAGGTAGATCTGGTTGACCATTTTCTTATCAACTTTTGTATTGAATAAGGCCTTGATATTTTTAATGATTGGGTCGGGATTGGAAACCTGCAGGGAACTATCGGCCCAGCTTCTGAGCTGGATGTTGTAGATGTTGAATTTGATAAACAAGTTGGAAGGATCCAAGGCCGAAGCATCTTCGAGATTTTTGATGTAATCTCCAGGAATTTTATTCATATAGCGGAACACCACATCGTTGTTCATGATCTGTGCAAATTCTTTTGATTTAGGAATTGCTACAAGTCCTACCATATCATATTTCATTTCTCCTGCTGAGATCGCATCGAAGAGTGTAGTCTGTAGGATAGAAGCATTGGCTAGATCTTTTTTCGCCAGCGCATTCATATAGTGCTTTACCAATTCATGTTTGTCACCTGTAAGATCAATTTTTTCTACTACTTTCAACGTTATAAAAGCTTTTCTTCCTTTACGCAAAATTGGCTCTAGCGCTTGCAGCAAAGAATCTTGTTGCAACTTTTCCTTGATCGTCGCTTTATCAAGTGTCGACATCCAGGCATACGGAGTGTTTTTAATATCGCGGAAAAACTGATCCCAGTTTTCCAGCGGACGCACGACGGTTTTGATTGAATCCAACTGGAAGGATTGCAGTACTTTTACAATACTTTGTCCTCTTTGTTTGGAAAGTTCGATGTTGCTTTCCGTATTTCCTTCAATAGAAGAGTATGCAAGGATTGTAAGTTCTTTGATGTTGAATTTATTTAGGTTAAGAGAATCGTAAAACGGCTTGATATCTTTCTCCTGGTATTCTGCGGTACCTTTTTCGAAAGGAATCCCGAAGCGAAGGTTTTTCTTTTTCAGAATTTCAGATTTGGAAAGTGTGTCGGTATAAAGATCGGTATCCATGATCTCTGTTCTAAGCGCGGGAAGTGGCATCGTGATCCTGTAATCACAAAGCGTATTGGTTTTGATAATAAGTAAGCTTAGTTCGTATTCATTTGGATTTGTGTAAGGACATACGCCAAACAATACTTTGATCTCGTTGGATTCTTTTTTTAGATTGTTTTTTTGGATCTCACTTTTTGTAAGAGGTTTGAATAGAACTCCATCGTGCACAACTGAGCGGTGTAGCATATTTCCTGCATTACAAGGAAATTGATCCATATGTAATACGTCTATAGCAATGGCTTCGTCACCATCCGGGAAGAGTTTGTCAAAATAAGCGGCATCTGAAAAATTGAAATAGATCTTATTATTCTCTACCGATAAACCGTAACGGATATAATCGGGAATGAGGTTGAATTTTTCTACGCATTTAGTGCAGACCTTTTCATCATAAGGCTGCAGCCCATAAGCGTTCTCTATATTTAATTTTTTGGAAGGATAAAATGTTTTGCGGTTTTCTTTGTGTTTTACGCTGTGGTGAAATTTAAATGACTTAGAGCCGAATACCTGTACTACATAAATACATTTACGTTCTTCGTTCACACCAAAAGCAATTCCTGAAGTATAGAAATCTTTTTTAGTCATGATATCATAATGCGCCGAAGTATTGAAAGAGTTTTTAAAATAAAAATTAGCTGCCTCTTCGTAAGTGTAAATTTTAATGCTTTCTTTTTCTTTATAGATCGCTGTTGGTTTATCGAGATAAATTACTTCAATTATCTCTGAAAGTTTTTCCTGGGTTCCTTTAAAATATTCTACGCGTTTTTCCAGGTTGGAAAATTCCGGCGTTGGTTGAAGGTGAGAAATATCATCCGTCTTTTTGATGTAGGCACTATGGTTCCTGGCTGCCATTTCCAGTATGGAATCTTTTTCCAGCTTATGTTCTTTCAAAGAATCGCGCAGTGTATTGATCTTAGCGTTAATAAGGTCTGCCAGCAGGCGGTCATTGAATTTTTTCAGGTCGATCTTATCGGTGGGATTTTGCGCCTGAGCAGTAAAGAGAGAGAATAAAAGGAAGGCAAGTAGGTAAGTAAACTTTTTCATATTCGGTATTATTGAGGCATTATTTATCGTAAGTATTTTAAAATAGTTATGAATTATGAGTTATTAATTTTGAATTAAAAGTCATGGGGATCATTCAACATTCATAACTCATAATTCAACATTTTTCATTTTTTATTAAACCCGCGAAGTTTGATTTCGGTGATCTTCTTTTTCGTATCAATAGGAAAATCTCCCTGCATGATCCAGTCGTAGTAGTTTACATCTTTCTTCAGTATGTCTTCTACTTTTTGTCCTTTGTATTTTCCAAAGTTGAAGATCTCTTCGCGCCTTTCGTTGTAAGCCATGCGGCCTGCAAGATCTACGAGTTTATCGCAGGACAGATTGTGCAACACTGTCATGTCATTTTTGATAGGCTCAATTTCCTGGCCTTTGATATCTTTTATTTTTCTGCCCTGGTAGCGGATCACTTGTGCTTTCAATACTTCGTAAGTGGCCATCGTATCTTTCTCAGCATTGTGCGCACCGTCTAGTTCTTTTTCACAATAAAACCGGTATGCAGCGCTCAACGTGCGCGGTTCCATCATATGAAATATTTTCTGCGCATCCACCAGCTTGCGATGATTGATGTCGAAATCCACGGAGACTCTGTTAAACTCTTCCATCAGCAAAGGGATATCAAACTTAATATGATTGAATCCCGCCAGGTCGCAGCCTTGTAGAAATTGGGCAAACGTATGCGCTACTTCTGCAAAGGTAGGACAGCCGGCTACATCTTCATCATAAATTCCGTGGATCATACTCGATTCGACCGGAATAGGCATCAAAGGATTGATCCTGCTCGATTTCGTACTCACTTCCTGGTTTGGCATCACTTTCACCACTGCAATTTCTACAATACGGTCTGTAGAAATATTTGTCCCCGTAGTTTCCAGATCAAAGAAAGCGAGTGGCTTTGTCAGATTTAACATCTTAAAATAAGTTATGAATTTTGAGTTATGAATTTTGAGTTGAAAACTATAAACTTTGAGTTATGAATTGTGAATAATAAAATCATTCACAATTCATAACTTTTTAGTCCTCCACTATTTCCTTCGCCAGTTTTTTTACATCCAATCCACCGAAATTTCCGGAGCTCATGAGAAGTAAATTTTTATTATTCCAATCGAGGTTAGTCAGGTATTCGGAGAGCTTTTGGCTATCGGTAAACACTTTCAGATCCTTGCTGTTGAAGGATTCCATCACATCTTTTTCAGAAATTTCCTGGAGCTTTTTATGTTTGAGCGTTTCAGGATTAAAATATACGATAGGAATATCCGCGGCTTTGAAAGTGTCTTTGTATTGGGTCAAAAATTCTTTGTTGAGACTGCTGAACGTATGGAGTTCCAATACAGCTACAAGATCTTTGCGTTCGAATTGTTTTTTAACAGCGTTGGTTGTAGCCTTTACTTTAGAAGGAGCGTGAGCAAAATCTTTGAACACTACCGTACTGTAATTTTTATTCAATACCTCCAGGCGGTTGGCCGCGCCTTTGAAGGAACGGATTGCTTGGTAAAACATTTCATCGGTGATACCTACTTTATTGCAAATAGCTTTGGCGCCGGAAATATTGCGCATATTATGTTTGCCAAAAACCTGCAAAGGAATTTTACCATAATCCGTCGTCAGGTAAGTGACGCCGTCGATGATATCGTTTTTATGCGCTTCGTAGCCCATACTTTGTACATCGTCTCTTTCCTTTTTACAAATATAAGCAGCGAAGTCATCGTTTTCAGAATAAATAAGGATACCACCTTTGGGAGAGGCTTCCGCAAAGGCTTCGAACTGCCTTACATATTCATCAAAAGTTGGATACACATTGATATGATCCCATGCAATGCCGCTTATGAGCCCTATGTGATGATGGTAGTGAAGAAATTTAGGAGTTTTGTCGAGAGGGGAAGAAAGATACTCATCGCCTTCAAGAATGATCAACGGCGCGTCTTCGGTAAGCTGTACCATTGTATCGAATCCATCGATCAATGCGCCTACCATGTAGTCAAATGATCTCTTATGGTATTTCAACACATGTAAGATCATCGAAGTAATAGTTGTTTTGCCATGGCTTCCGGCTATCACAACTCTTTGTTTGTCAATACATTGATGATATATGTATTCGGGATAAGAATAGATCTTCAATCCTAGTTCCTGCGCTTTTAGCAACTCCGGGTTATCCGCGCGCGCATGCATACCCAGGATGACTGCTTCAAGATCTGATGTTATTTTTTCCGGAAACCAACCCAATGAAGGAGGTAAAATACCTGCTTTGTCTAATCTGCTTTTAGAAGGTTCGAAGATCTCATCATCCGAACCGGAAACAATAAATTTTTTATGATGAAGTGCAAGCGCAAGATTATGCATAGCACTTCCTCCAATGGCTATAAAATGTACTTTTGAGGTAGACACGATAAATCCAGTTAATATTAATCCAACTAACAAAATTAAAATAAAATTGAAGAGGAGCAAAGACGGTTGATAAGTTTCTTAGCTTCGGAAAGACTTATACGATAAGGATTTAGCGACTTATTCTCCAATACTTTACTGGGGATGCTAGATGCGGGATGCCGGATGCAGGATAACTAGTAAAATTAAATGTCTTTTTTAATTCAAAATTCATAACTTATAACTCCTAATTCATCTTGAATCTGGCATCCGGCATCTGATATCTTTTTATGTTGATAAGCATGGTAAAATATTAAAACTAATTATCACCAAACAAACTTCTTCTGATTTACATTTGTGTAATGGAACAAAAGAAATTCACCCCCAAAAACAGTTTATTAAAACCAAAACCTACCCGGATCGACGGGATCGAAAGCCTGGGCAAACTGCCACCACAGGCATTGGAGCTGGAAGAAGCTGTATTGGGAGCGCTAATGCTGGAAAGAGATGCCTTGACTACTGTCATTGAAATTCTCAAACCGGAAAGTTTTTATAAAGAATCTCACCAAAAAATATTTAAAGCGGTAGTAGATCTTTTCGACCGTTCCGAACCAATCGATATTCTCACCGTTACCAACTATCTCCGTACAAAAGGAGAACTTGAAATGGCTGGCGGTGCCTACTATGTTACAGAGCTTACTACCAAAGTAAACTCTGCCGCCAACATCGAATACCACGCCAGGATCGTAGCTGAACAAGCTATTAAAAGAGACCTTATCGGCATCGCTTCCGAAGTGCACCGTGATGCTTTTGAAGATACCACCGACGTATTTGAACTGCTTGATAAAACCGAACAAGCGCTCTACCAGGTATCTGAATCCAACATCCGTAAAAACTATGCTGACATGCGTAGCTTGATGGGCGAGGCATTGAAAGAGCTCCAGGCAAAGAAAGATCACGACAGTCACCTGACCGGTGTGCCGAGTGGATTTACAGACCTGGATCGTCTTACTTCTGGATGGCAGAAAAACGATCTTGTAATTATCGCGGCAAGACCTGGTATGGGTAAAACAGCCTTTGTAGTATCGGCGATGAGAAATGCTGCAGTAGAATTTAAAAAGCCAGTAGCGATCTTTTCTCTTGAAATGTCGTCAATCCAACTTGTAAACAGGTTGATCTCTGCTGAAGCAGAACTCGACAGCGAGAAGATCAAAAAAGGAAACCTGGAAGAATATGAATGGGCACAATTGCACCATAAAATAAACGCACTCACCAACGCTCCAATATATATTGACGATACGCCAGCCCTTACGATTCGTGAGCTACGTACAAAGTGCCGTCGTCTGAAAGCTAAAAATGGAATTGAACTTATCATCATCGACTACCTTCAGTTGATGAGTGGTGAAGGCGGTTCTAAAGGGGCAAGCGGAAACAGAGAGCAGGAAATTTCCCAGATCTCGCGTGCTCTAAAACAACTTGCAAAAGAACTTGCTGTACCAGTGATCGCACTTTCGCAGCTTAGCCGTAGTGTGGAAACAAGAGGTGGTGATAAACGTCCGCAACTTTCCGACTTACGTGAATCCGGTGCAATCGAGCAGGATGCGGATATGGTAGTATTCCTTTACCGTCCGGAATATTATAAAATTGATGTGGATGAATCCGGTAATTCTTTGAAAGGAGTGGGAGAGGTGATCATCGCCAAGCACCGTAACGGCGGGCTCGACAGCGTATTCCTCAAATTTATCGGAAAGTATACCAAGTTCTGCGATCTCGACAGAGCCGAATTCAATTCGCACGATTCATTCGACAATTCTTTTGATAACAATAATCCCCCTTCAAGGATCGAAAGCAAATTGAATAGCCTGCCTAATAATTTTGATAACGAAGGACCGGGCGGTGATGATAAAGCACCATTTTAATCAATAATTGTCATTCAGTAGGAAACTTGTGCGGACCTAACACTATCGTATATAAGCATATTTTTACATCGAGGGTTTCTATAAACAAAGTTGTGAAAGAAATATCGTGAATTTTCAATCAGAAGTTTCCTCCTGAATGACAGATACACTAAGCAATTTCACATAGTTCTCGTCGTTATTTTCATAGAGAAAAACCTCTTTTTATTTCCTTAATTCATTAATTTTAATCTGTTTAGAAATCGTTGCGGATTAATCCCAACGAAAAAATCAATTAACAATTAAACTCAAAAACGACTTCCTCGTAAAAGACGTATGGCTTCAGATGGAATATTTATGGAAATACTCGTGTGTTCATCGGATTATTTCAGGATCGAATATGAGATCAACCCATGGATGGATGTGCGCAACAACGCAGATAAATCCGAAGTATTGATCCAATACCGAAAACTCCTGGACACCTTATCCAGAGCAGGTGTCAAGTTCCAAGGCATTGCACCTGATCCTAAATTTCCAGACATGGTATACACCGCCAATTACGGATTTGTCAACGGAAAAAAATTCATCAAAGCTAATTTCAAATACGAACAACGAAGAGGAGAAGCATTCCTTGCAGAAAAATATTTCAGACATCTGGGCTACAAAGTATATGCACTGCCTGATAATATATATTTCGAAGGAGAAGGAGATCTTCTCTTCACCGGCAAAGCTCATTTTGTAGGCTGGGGAAAACGAACTATGAAAGAAGTAGTACCTCATCTGAAAGATATTCTCGACGGTGAGGTGATCGATCTTGAATTGGTAGATCCTTATTATTATCACCTCGACACTTGCTTTGCTCCACTCAACGAAAATACGGTAGTTATCAATCCAAAATCCTTTACTCCAAAGGGTATTGAAAAGATCAATCATCATTTTACAAATGTGATCCATACTTCCGTGCAAGACAATAAAGTGCTTGCCTGTAATATGGTAGTAAGCGGTAAAAATATTGTGGTTTGCGAAGGAGTCACCAATGAATTTAAATCCAATCTCGCCACACATGGATATACTGTTTTCGAAACACCCATGTCGCAATACATCAAGGGCGGCGGCAGTGTAAAGTGCTGCAGTTTGATCATCAATAACGCAGCATAACAGCAGAGAGTGATGAATATAGAGTATGGAGTAGATATTATTCATTACTCCATATTCAATCTGATTTTTAGGTAAAGCTTTTTAAAGATTCATGTTAACTGAGTCTCTACTTTCGAAATAAAAATGTAACCAAAAGCAGCGGAATCTAGTATAATTACGAATATTGAATTAACATTAAACAACCCATAATTCAATATTTACAACTATTTCACGGTTACCTTCAGGCGGTTACAAGTTATATACGATAGAAGTGCGAAAAGGAGAAAATGATATTAGTGATCTATTGAATTAGAATTATAGATTTACCTTATGAACAAGCTCAAATCCCTTGCTGTATTTTTATTGCTGACGGTCTCAGTAGTTACTTGCAAACAAAAAGCAAAGGAAGGCGATTGCATCCACGAAAAAGCGTATCTCTACATTTCTGTAAAAAACAATCTTCAACAACGTGTCGATAGCGCAGTAATCAATATTTTCGATTCTTATGATAATTTTCTAAGAGCACAGGCCGACAAGAATAATCCCGTATATGCATTAGCTTCTTATAAAAGTGATTCTTCCTCAGAAGTACAAATCCCTGTAGACCCTTATGTAGAGCACTGGATCCTGGTTTCCAAATACGATTCTACGCAACTAAAATACCTCAGCAGTGAACTTACCACCAGCAAAATGCAAAAGCTGCAATCCTGCTCCGATTATCATATCTCTGTAAACCTTGAATCCGTAGGTGCTACCGTGGCTTTCTGGACTCCTACTTATCTAAATTTGAATATTAAAATTCAATTTAATGGTGGTGTGGATTCGCTTACAGGATATACTAGTATTGCTCCTACAAGTGCCAGTTCTCCTGGTGCAAATCATCAGCTTAACTACTTTGTAAAAGCGGGTACTTACCGCTACCAGGCTACAGCAGCCGGAAATTGTTCCTGGCAGGGAGAAATAACCGTAACAGATGGTGAATTTAAAACCGTTGAACTGGAGTCTTGTCAACGCGCGGTGCTTGCATTCTATGTAGATGCTGCCTCAGGTATTACCAATTCAGGCCCTGGTACAAAATTCCCTATCACAGTGTATATAGATAACAGTACTACACCGGCAGGAAAGATCGAAAATGTTTATACAGGCTCTACAGTAGCAAACTCTTGTCCCGGATCGCCGTCAGCACAAAACATCCTATACTTATACTTAGAGCCAGGCATAGCACATACATACAAAGCTGTTTCAGCTGCTGGTACTACTACCCCATGTATCTGGACAGGTACTTCCAATGTACTGGATCCAAATTGCTCGCTGAATCCTGCTATCAAGTTGTCGGGAACGTGTAATTAATTATAAATTTTGAGTTTTTAATTTTAAATTAAAAGTAAGAGCCTCTATGATAATTCATAGAGGCTCTTACTTTTTACCGGAGTCAAATAATTTAAAATTTAAAATTCATAATTTAAAATTATTAAGCTACACGCAGCTTCTTATTAAACTTAGACTTATTGATCTTCTCTTCCGCATACAAGCGGGTAAGCGTAAATTTCTTCATTTCTTTTTCCGAAGGCAATTCAAACATAGCGTCTGTCATGATGGCTTCGCAGATAGAGCGCAGGCCACGTGCACCAAGCTTGAAGTCTGCAGCTTTTTCTACAATAAAATCCAATGCCTCGTCGGTAATTTCGAGTTCAATGTCTTCCATGCTAAACAGCTTGCGGTATTGTTTCATCAACGCATTTTTCGGTTCGGTGAGGATCATGCGTAGCGTGTCTTTGGAAAGCGGCTCCAGGTAAGTGATCACAGGGAGACGACCGATCAATTCGGGGATCAGACCGAAAGATTTTAAATCCTGTGCGGAAACATATTGTAATAAATTATCTTTGTCGATCTCTGCTGCAGGGTCTTTGGTGCTGAATCCAAGCGGTCTGGTATTCAATCTTGTGGCGATCATTTTTTGAATTCCATCAAAGGCTCCACCACATATGAAAAGAATATTTTCTGTATTTACCGTGATCATTTTCTGATCCGGATGTTTACGTCCTCCTTGTGGCGGTACGTTGGCAGATGTTCCTTCCAAAAGTTTCAGAAGCGCCTGCTGTACGCCTTCGCCGCTTACATCGCGGGTGATAGAAGGGTTGTCGGATTTACGTGAGATCTTGTCAATTTCATCAATGTAAACAATTCCTCTCTGAGCAGCTTCTACGTCAAAATTAGCAGCTTGCAGCAAGCGGGAGAGGATACTTTCCACGTCTTCGCCTACATATCCTGCCTCGGTAAGCACCGTGGCATCTGCAATACAGAAAGGCACATCCAGCATTTTGGCGAGTGTACGTGCGATGTAGGTTTTACCTGTACCGGTTTCACCCACCATGATGATGTTTGATTTTTCAATCTGCACCTCTTCGTCTTTGCCTTTTATTTGCATCAATCGTTTATAGTGGTTATACACCGCTACCGACATCACTTTCTTCGCATCGTCCTGGCCTACTACATACTGATCCAGGAATTTTTTCATCTCCACTGGTTTGATCAGCTTGAATTTTGGAGTAGCAGTTTTTTGTTTCTGTTTTCCTTCTTCAGAAAGAATCTGATGTCCTTGTGAAATACAAATATTACAAATATGAGTATTGTTCATCCCAGACAACATCAACTCCACTTCTTTCTTCGGTCTTCCACAAAATGAACAGGTGATTTGTGCCATTTTTTATAAATTATGAGTTATGAATTATAAGTTATGAATAACTGAATCTCTGACTCTTACATTATTCATGCATAGTAAATGTAACAAAAAAACCTGATACCATAGCACCGTATGTTGAATTCATAATTCATAACTCATAATTCAACATTAAGTGATAAGTATCAGGTTGATAACTATCAAGAATACTTATTTCTTAGTCAATACTTCGTCGATCAGGCCGTATTCTTTAGCTTCTGCCGCTCTCATCCAGTAATCACGGTCGGAGTGGTTTTCGATGGTTTTGATGTCCTTTCCGGAATGTTTTGCCAGGATTTCGTACAGCTCCACTTTCAACTTCAAGATCTCGCGAGCGGTGATCTCGATATCGGAAGCTTGTCCTTGCGCACCACCCAACGGCTGGTGGATCATGATACGGGAGTGAGGAAGAGCCGAACGCTTGTCTTTTGCACCTCCTGCCAGCAATACAGCGCCCATAGAAGCAGCCAGACCTGTACAGATCGTTGCTACATCAGGGTTTACATATTGCATGGTATCATATATTCCAAGACCTGCGTACACGCTGCCACCCGGGCTATTGATGTACATAAGGATGTCTTTTTTCGCATCTACAGATTCCAGAAAAAGCAACTGGGCAATGATGATGTTGGCCACTTCATCTCCTACAGGCATTCCCATGAAGATGATACGGTCAGAAATAAGTCTGGTAAACACATCGATGGCACGGAAGTTACCTGGTCTTTCTTCGATCACGTAGGTAGTCATGTCCTGAATGGCAGGAACACTCATACTTTCTATTTTGTGGATATACTGATCTACAATATTACTGCCCAGGCCCTGGCCTTTGATGGCAAATTTTCTGAATTCTTCTTTGTTAAGCATATTAAAAGGGTGTTTTAATCTTTACAAATCTAATAAAAAACTATATTTGGCAAAGAGGATTCAAAAATGTTACCAAATTAATTTTTGCCCACAAATCTGACATTTTGTTTGTCTTCGTGGATTTATTCATTCATCATTGATTACATTATGAAAACACTAAAACGCTTTTTCTTCGCTTCTGCATTTCTATCTTTACTTTCCTGCGTAAGCTCCGAGGAAACCTACGAACGCCCGGAAAACCTTTCTTCTCCTGAAGAATCGGCCTTTTATTCTTTTAAAATAAAATCACTCGACGGCGATACGATCGACTTCTCTCGCTACAAAGGAAAAAAAGTGCTGATCGTAAACACTGCATCCAAATGTGGATTTACTCCTCAATACGAAGAACTTCAAAAACTCCATACTCAATATGGTGACAAAGTGACGGTATTAGGTTTCCCTTGCAACCAATTTGGCGGACAAGAACCAGGAAGCAACGAAGAGATTGGAGCGTTCTGTCAAAAAAATTACGGTGTTACCTTCCAGATGTTTGATAAGATTGATGTAAAAGGTGAACATCAGCATCCGCTCTACCACTGGCTTACAGACAAATCTCTAAATGGCTGGAACGACAAAGCACCTGGCTGGAACTTCTGCAAATACCTTGTCAATGAAAAAGGAGAATTGGTAAACTTCTACGGCTCTACTGTAAGTCCTACAGGGAATAAGATCTTGGAGGCGATTCAGAAATAATTATGAATTATGAATTATGAATTATATAAACTAATTATTTTCATTCGTTCAAAATTCAAAATCGATTGAATTAATTTAAAATTTAAAATTCATAATTTAAAATTAAATATTCAGGATCTTTTTCAACTCTATTAGTTCCTTCTCTTTCTCCTTCAACTGCTCTTCCAATCTTTTCACTTCTGTTACATCGGTCTGTATACCGAGCAATCCTCCGGATTGATCAAGGTGTTTGAGGTAGATCGGGCGCTTCATGGTTTTTAGTATGCGCTTTTTACCGCTAATGGTTTCTTCATGATGAAATACTACAGGCTTGCCTCCATTGATAATATCGAGTTCTTGCCTGCGGAATTCTTCCGCCTCTTTTTTAGAAAAATAATCAAAGTCTGAAGTATTTAGAAGTTTTTCTATACTAAGATCATGCGCATTGGCAACAGCGGTGTTCACAAGAATAAATTTTCCTTGTTCGTCTTTTAAAAATATTTTCTGCGGAAGCTCATCCAACACTTCAATCAGGATCTGTTTAAAGTTGTCCAGGTATTCTCGCACACGCGCACTTTCGGCCTCATGCTCTTTGAGCTTTCGTTCCAGCATTTGCTTATGTATACGCAGTTCTCTTTCCATTCCTTCGGTTTTCTCTTGTGTGGTCTGTAGCTCTTCAAGATTCTGTCGCATTTCTTCCTCCTGCGATTTAAGGTTTTCCGCTTGCTCACGCGTCTCTTGTAGCAATCGGCTGGTGCGCTCATTGATCTTGATCGAAGCCAGGGTGGTGGCTACACTTTCGGCTATTTTTTCTGCAAATTCTATTTGATGTTTTTCAAATTTGAGAAATGATGCCAGCTCGATCACGCCAAGCACATCGTTGTTGTGTATCAATGGTACAATGAGAATAGAATCCGGGGTAGCTTCTCCCAGACCGGAAGTTACATAAGTATACTGATCGGGTAATTCTGTAAGATAAATAGTTCCTTTTTCCTGGAAAGCTTGCCCGAGTAACCCTTTATCAATACGAACAGATTTTTCCAAAAACTTTTTTCGTCCATAAGCATAACTTGCCGATAATTCGAGTCTCGGATTTCCATCATCTTCTCCTTGTAGAATAAAAATTCCTCCCTGGTTGGCATGCAGGTATTTTATAAGTTGGGAAATAAATGCATTAGAAAATTCTTCCAGCGATTGGTATTGCGTTCTCAATAAATCGGCGAAGCGGGCCAGTCCTATGTTGATCCATGTTTGATTTTTTTCAGCTTCGGACAAATTCTTCAATTGCACCTGCATTGCCAGCAGCGCGGTTTTAAGAACATCTTCTTTCGTATCGCTGTTGTATTCGGCATCGAGGTTTCCTTTTCCTATTTCTGCGATATATTCTGCTGCATGATGAATTGCTTTGTGGAGCTTCGCAATTTCTGCTTCGTAGTGCGCGATCTTGTTCTGGTGAAGAATTTGATAAGAGAACATAAACTGTTTCAGTTTTAATCTGGTTAATTGTTGTTTCTATTCAACAGCTTCTTCCCGTCGCACATTAAATCTATTAAAAAAAGTTTAAATATACGTAGTTAAACTTTATTAAAATTCAAGTTTGCTGGCGGAATACCAGCAATGCGCTCTTTCATAATTTTATTATTTGAATGACTTTTGAAAAAATTTGTGGCACCAGTTTTTTACTTACCTTTATATTCTTTTTTACTAACGATATGAATTGGGCAATACTTATTCTCGCAGGATTATTCGAAGTAGCGTTTACTACCTGCCTGAAACTTTCTGAAAATTTTTCGAACTGGAAATGGTCTGCAGGATTTTTTATTTCTATTTTCATGAGTTTTTTTCTGCTCAACAAAGCTACCCAAACGATTCCTCTCGGTACTGGCTATGCGGTCTGGACTGGCATCGGCGCAGTGGGTACTGTGATCATTGGAATTTTATTTTTCAGAGAACCTTCCGATTTCTGGAGAGTATTCTTCATCGCGCTGTTGATCGGATCTATTTTAGGGTTGAAGTTGGTTTCGTCGCATTAGTCTGAAAACTCCTCATTACTGTTGCTGTCCTATCAGCAACAGCATCCGTAGTGAGAAACAATGATCCAACCTCTTTCATTCTCTTTTACCCTTAAACCCAAACACACTCCCAATCAATCCGCCCAGTATATGTGCAAATTGGGAGATATTATCTTCTTTAAAAATACTGTACAACTCGTTTCCTACATAAAAGACCAATACCAGAATAAAGGTAAGAGGAATTGTACCGGAGGTAAAATTGGTGAACGAAGCTAACAGGATCATCATAAACACCAATCCGCTTGCGCCCATCAATCCTGTGTCGAACAGTAGAATATTCAGAATGCCGGTGATCAACGCGGTCATGAATGACATAAAGGCTAATGAAGCAGTACCATATTTCTCTTCCAGGATAGGGCCTAAGATCAAGATTAATGAAAAATTAGCCAACAGATGATGCCAATCACCATGACCAAGCGCATGTGAGAATAAACGTATATAATCGAGAGGATCGGCAAAATTCATGCTGCCGCCTACTACAAAAAATTTATTCGTGAACGAATCTCCCAAAAAACGGATGATCGTACAGACAAGTGTCAAAGTAAGGGTGAAAGGAGCATTATAAGTTATTCGCATGGAGAAAGAGCCGAATTTTTTAAATACTTTTTAAGAAATCCTATTTCAAATTTAGAAATAGAGCTTTAAAATTAATAGCTGAAATAATTCAGAATTATACTAAAAAGCGATTTTTTTGTAAAATTATTATGCACAACTGCTAAACTCTTTTATTTTACCAATCGTATCTATACCAAGACAGATAAAATTTCAAAGGTATGAACATCATTATGGACAGAATTAAAACACTGCGCCTGGTGGAAGGAGACAGTGTCAACATCAGTTGTCGCAACGGCAAGACCTACGAAGCGTGTATCGTAAAGAACTTGCCTAAATCCTACGACGAACACAGTATACAAGTGGAAGTATTGGACAAAAAAAATGAAAACCATTTTCTAAATATCCTTCTGGCTGAAATAAAAATCATAAGAAAAATTGCATAATCTAAATTATGAGATCTAAGTTATGAATGGTAAATTGAAAACTCATAAGTATTATTTTTCCCTTACTGAAGCTCAATTTTAATTCAACATTCATAACTCATAATTTATAATTACTATGGTCAAACCCGGAGATTTTGTAAACATCGAAGGACAGGAAGCTACAGGAGAAGTACTCTCTATAAAAGGTAATAATGTAGAAGTAGCGCTTGGGCTAATGAAAGTAACTGTAAAACTCAACAAGGTCAGCCTCGCAGAAAAACCCGAAGACGAATATTCTTCTACTGAAACTAACAGTTCTTCTTCAGGATACTCCATCGATACAAAAGAAAAGATGATGCACTTTCAATTTGAGTTCGACATTCGTGGAAAGCTCAAAGAAGATGTCATGATCGAGCTCGCCACCTGGATCGACGATGCGATTTTGCTAGGCGTGGAAGAAGCAAAGATCCTTCACGGACGTGGTACCGGCGTACTTAAAAATACAGCCCGCTCTATGCTGAGAAAATATAAAGAAGTAGAATCAGCGAAAGATGGAGAAGGAAGAGGAGGAGATGGGATTACTGTGGTAAGATTTAGAGTGATATAAGATTATTCTCCAGACTCACACTCACACTCCATACTGACGTACGGTTGGACAGTATGGAGTGTGAATGTGAGTCTGGATCTTAACTTAGATTATCTGCCTTACGTTGAGGAATTACCACACTAAACGTAGTCCCCACACCCAATTCGCTTTCTACTGTAACCTCTCCATTCAGTGCTTCCACCTGGGTCTTCACAATAAATAACCCAAATCCTTTTCCTTCCTTGTGTAAATCAAAGCGCTGATAAGGCTGAAAAATTTTATCGCTTACCAAATTAAGATCTATTCCCTGCGCATTATCTGTCACTACGATCACTACGGAAAGATCACGTAGTTGCCTTGTCTGAATGGTGATCCGCAACGGACGATCTTCTTGTCTGAACTTGATAGAATTTTCGATCAACTGATAGAGGATACTATAGATAAGTGGACGAATGGTAACGATGACAGGAATTTTTGAAAAATCTGTAACCATATCAACTGCAACATTCGAAGGAATATTCACCGCAAGGAAAATCTTTTTTATTAATTCGTTAAACGAAATGGTTTCTTTCATACTCTTAGACTCTTCGTCGATCTCCAGCAGTACTCCAATATCTTTAATGATCGCATCGAGCTCCATGGTACTTTCTTCCAGTTTGGAAAGGATCAGTTTTTCCTGTTCACCGGAAATAATTTTATCTTTTTTCAAAAGATAGATCAAGCCTAGCACGCGCGCTACTGGCCCGCGCAAATTGTGCGAGGTTACGAAGATATATTGCTCCAGTCGTTCGTTTTTATGTTTGATCAGTTTGTCGTTTTCCAACACTACTTCCAACGTACGTTTATTGGCCAGTTCGTTTTCTCTTTTGATAAAATTGATCTTATCGGCCAGCGCCATGGAGAAGAGTACGCTTTCCAGCAATGAGCCGATGAGCACACCGTTCTGCGAAAAGAAATTGAATGAGATCACAGAATTGATCGCTAATACATAGGAGATAATTCCTACCCAACCGATGCACCAGGCGATGATATAAAAGCGTACCATTCGATTGCCTTTAAAATAAATAGTGATAGAAACAGGCAATAGAAAAATAGCAGAGCCCATGGTGAATGCCTGGATGAGGATCGAACCATAATAATATTGTTTTGTCAAATCGCATACGATCGCAAAAAATTCCAATGCAAGAAATACAGCATAAACAAAATTCACAAAAGGCAATTTGCGCGCAGCATCGAGAATTTTCATTGAAAACAACGTCAGGAAAATAGCGGCAACCGCGATAATGGCTTGCTGGTGGATGGCTATGTTAAAATGATCACCCGTGAGAAAAGTAGGAGTGAAGCCTACCAGGATCGCATTGCTAATGGCAATAAAGAAGACGTACAAAAGATACATCAGGTATACCCGCTCGCGAATGCTGAGATAGATGAATAAATTATAAAAGATCACCATGATCAGGATACCAAAGCAGATTCCGTAAAACATGTCCGACTTTCCTTTCTCATTGAACATCGCTTTTTCGGTACCGGCTTTAAGAGGAGCGGTTTTGTTGGGACTGGTAAGTTTCAGATAACACGTAACCGGAGTATTTTTTTTCTGATGCTTGTAGCGATCGAGACGAAACCAGATATAATTATGGTCGTATTCTTTTTTGCTGGAAGGCACAAAAGAGCCAGTGATCTTTTCGTGGTAAATCCCTTTTTCATCCGGCTCGAAAAAACTGATATAACCGATGTGCGGTTTCAACACCTCGATCACGCAAACATCGGAAGTATTGTTTTGAATGGTAAAACGGATCCAGTAATTGTGAGGGTCGTTGCCAAATTTTAAGATCTCATCCTGGCAAGGTATGAAACTGCGGTTGTAAACAGGCTTTTGAATGCTATCGATGGTTAGCTGGTTGGTTTGATCAATATAATAGTCGGAATACTTCGCAATAGATTTGATCTGATCCTGATTTTCTATATAAACGGTCTGGCTATATCCTGTATAGTAAGATAAAATTATGAAAATGAATATTTTAATTATTCGCAAAAGCATTTAACAAAAGTAATAGCCTTATTTTTAACGTTATTTGAAGTGGCTGAAAAACACCGGAATCGCAACAAAATACAAAGAAATTGAAAATAAAGAGCACCGAAGGAGAATAATATGGAAGAAAATAAGAAAATAACGCATCCATATCAAAAGTTAATGTATAAAGTTTAAAGCTTTTATTAAAGTAAAAATTGCCTCTAAGTTGAAACTTTCAACTTTTAACCTTAAACCCTAAACATCATTACTCAAAATTTAAAATTTAAAATTCAAAATATCCCCTATTTTGCTATTTTTGCCAACCGAAGTTACTAACTATTCAATACTTTCGGTCCCAGATGCTGGAGCAGGATAACATTATTGTAATTGAAAATCTCTCAAAAACCTTCCCGGGGGCTTTTGAGCCATCGATTAAAAGTCTTTCGTTTGCTATAAAAAGAAATGAAGTTTTTGGACTTTTAGGTACCAACGGAGCAGGAAAGACCACTACCATTTCAATCCTTTGTGGAATCATCAAACCTTCTTCCGGAAAAATATATGTCAACGGTTTTGATCTTGAAAACGATTCTGGCAAGATCAAAGAAATGCTTGGTGTAGTGCCGCAGGATATCGCGCTGTACCCCATGTTGACTGCCCGCGAAAATCTTGTCTTTTTTGGAAAAATGTATGGCCTTCACGGTACTGACCTGGAAGGACGCATAGAATATTGGCTGAATAAATTTGAGATGACCAAATATGCCGATAGCCGCGTAGGAAAATATTCCGGAGGTATGAAAAGAAAGATCAACCTGATCGCCGGGATCATGCACGATCCGAAGATTGTTTTCCTCGATGAGCCTACCGTAGGAGTAGACGTGCAATCCAGAAACGAGATCATTTCGCAACTGCGTGAAGTAAATAAAAAAGGTACTACCATTATCTATACTTCGCACCATATGGAAGAAGCAGAAGATTTCTGTACCAGCATCGCCATTATCGACGGTGGTAAAATGATCGCACAAGGCACGCCTAGCGAACTTATACAAGACAATAAGGGAATGATGAAACTGGAAAATGTATTCCTTCACCTGACCCAAAAAAATTAACAATGCCTATTTTATCAGCTTACTAATGTTGCGATTTCTATCTGCCGTTAAAAAAGATTTTTTGATCCTGATCAGAGACAAAGCCGGACTGGCCATCATCTTCGTGATGCCTATGGCGCTCGTACTGATCATGACACTCCTGCAGGACTCTGCCTACCGTACGCTCAACGAGAGCGGCATTCCGATCGTCTACATCGACGAAGACCAGGATACGCTTGGAATCGGGCTGGAAAAAGGATTGGAGCGATCAGGATTTTTTGAGATCAGCAAAACGATCAATGGAAAACCAGCCACCCGCAAAACCGCCTGGGAAGCGGTAGCCAGCGGTAAATACATGATTGGTATTATTATTCCGAAAGGAACTTCCAAAGCCATCCGCAGCGGAGTAGCAGACCTGGTAAGTCAAACGCTGAAAGAAAGCGGGCTCACCGATGCCGATTCATTGCAAAAAGAAATTAATAAAAAAGTAAGCGAAAAACTAGAGATCGAAATTATCCTCGACCCAGGTACACGCAAATCACACGTAGTGACTGTGACTACTTCTTTACGTGAGTTTATTTCCAAATTAAAATCGCAGATCATCTTCCAGACCTTTACCCATGAGCTTTCCGGCATTATTCCGGTAAATACCAACATTAAACTGGAAGACACCGATCCTGTAGTATACAAAGAAGTGTACGCGCTGAAAGATGAGCGTGGAATTCTTCCAAACGCTGTACAGCACAACGTTCCGGCATGGTCTGTATTTTCAATGTTCTTCATCATTATCCCTCTCGCCGGAAGCATCATCATGGAACGCGGCGAAGGAAGTGCTTTTCGCCTTAAGACCATTCCCAATGCCATTCAAGTTGTGCTCGCTTCCAAACTTCTCGTATACATGCTCGTTTGCCTTAGCCAGCTTGTGCTAATGCTTATGGTTGGAATCTTTATCCTGCCATTGCTCGGCTTGCCTAGACTTCAATTCGGAGACAGCCCGATGGCTACGATCCTGGTAGGGATCTTTACTGCAATGGCTGCTACCTGCTATGGAATGATGTTTGGAACAGTTACCACCACCAACCAGCAAGCTGCTATAGGAGGATCCGTATCTGTATTGATCATGGCCGCACTTGGCGGTGTATGGGTGCCGGTACATTTGATGCCAGGTGTGATGAAAACCATCAGCAAACTTTCTCCGCTCAACTGGGGACTGGAAGCTTTCCACGATATTTTCCTGCGTGGCGGTGGTATAAAAGACGTACTCCCTGAATTAGGTTTACTCCTGGGATTTTCTCTTGCCTGCGTGGCAATTTCTTTCTGGTACACGAGAAAGAAAAATAATCTGTAAGACGCTTACCGAATAATATGGACACTGAAAAAAAAGAACTTTGTCATTTCATATCCGAAAACATTCTCGCCGGAGAAGCCACTGTAGAGCCCGACACCATTCTTTCCGATATTGGCGTTGATTCTTTTTCCATCATCGAAATTATTTTATTCATAGAAAGAAAATTCGGGATCGCCATTCCACACGAATCTCTTACTCCTGAAAATTTCACCTCGGTCAATGCGCTGGTGGAGTGTATGGAACAGTATAAAAATTAAAATTAAGTTATGAGTTATGAATGTTGAGTTATGAATATTTTCATTCAGCATTCATAACTCATAATTCATAACTTAATTATATGAATACACCACTCGGTAAATTTCCTAAGCAAGTCCTCCTCAGCGGCGCCGATTGTTTTTTTCTGGCGATGGAACAGCATTATGCTAAATATGGAAAAGCAGGCAATGTCTGTCACCTTCTGATCTCCCCCGCTGGATTGCTTAGTAAAGAGAGTATCGCAAAAAAAATTGCTGAGTTTCCGGTTTTCGAATGGATGAGTAAAATTGAACTCAACCGTGGTTTCTTTTTTGGTATTCCAAAATGGGAATTTAATCCCGGAAAAATTTCTGAAATAAAAATATTCGAGCATACTGCAGACCACTACAATTTACCGGAAGAAGTCACTCAAAACGGGATCTTTCTAAATGATCCTTGTCTATTTCATTTTACGATCGTTATACGTCCTGATAAAAGTACTGACCTTGTTTTCTCCTGGCACCATATCCTGATGGATGCGCAAGGTGCGGAAACCTTGCTCAAGCTGATAGGAGGTGAGATCAAGGAAGAAAAGGTCAACTATTTTCCTGAGAAAGAAAAACACATCAACCCTCTCAAAGCTTATTACAAGCTGCATACATCAAAAGAGTTTATAAAAAAGTCTTCCAGGAAACCGCTTGTACAGCTGGTAGACAAAGCGCCCGACTATATTCCCACTGCTCGTTATTATGTGATGGAATTATCGGAAGAAGAAACCAAACAGCTCGACAAACGTGCGCTGGAAAACGGCGCAGGCGTAAGCAAGGGTAGTTTCTATCTTGCAGCCATTACCAAAACTGTCAACGAATGGCTTGTGAGCAAAGGAAATACGAAAGGCACTTTCTGGATTCCGATCCCGCAAAACCGCCGTCCGAGAGGTTCCTACGGGCCTGTGCTTTCGAATTTGCAGGCACTGATGTTTTATCGTATCCCAAGAGAAAAAACAACTAACTTAAAAACCTGCACACAGTTCATCGTTCAACAGATGTTTGATCTTATTCGACATAAGATCCCTGATGATTATGCTGTGATGAGCGGGCTGCTTCGCCGTCTGCCTGCAAGCTTTTATTACTGGCTGATCAAAGGTCCTGCCGGTGGCTCTGTGGCGAGCTTTGTGCACACGGACCCGGGTATTAATAAATTCAATTCTTTTTTTGGATATCCAATTAAAAATATAACCAATTATCCTCCGGCCACTTTTCCACCCGGACTGATCACCGTATTCGAGCGTTTCAATAACAAACAAAAGATCGTGATCAATTATACCGAACAGGTGGTAAGTACCGAAGAGTTGCGTATCTTAGAAAAGAATTTGAGAAAAGAGCTTTTAGGTACTGTGTGATATCGCTTGATCAAACCTATAAGGTTTTTAATAAAGACAGTTCTCATACACAAAATACATTTTAGCAAAAACCTTATAGGTTTAATTCTATGAACACGGAGCGCATCTCTTGCGATGTATTGGTAGCCGGTGGTGGCTCTGCAGGGCTGGCAGCAGCCATAGCAGCGGCTCGTAAAGGAGCATCGGTAGTATTGCTGGAAAAAAACAGTTTCTTGGGAGGCAAAGCAACCGCAGCCTACGTTGGTACGATCTGCGGCTTGTACTATACCAGCGATGATCCTACGGCCCGCTATGTAAGTGATGGCTTTGCCACTGAATTTGCCGAAAGGCTTAGAATACTCTCTTCTACTAAACCTCAACACAACAAGCTCGGCCTGCATTACCTGCCTTATCAGCCTTTCGATTTCAAATTACTTTGCGACCAATACATTCGCGAAGAAAAAATCCAGATCTTCTTTCATTCTGTTGTATCTAACGTTTCGGTAGAACAACAAAAAATTCAAACCGTTCAAGCAATCTGCTACGATCGTCCGGTTATTTTCAAACCTGCTGCTGTCGTGGATTGTACGGGAGAAGCAACCGTAACTTTGTTGGCTGGCGCACCAATTTCGGAACAAGAGGAATACCAGGCTTCCGCGCAGGTATTTTCTATGGAAGGTGTAGAAGCCGCTTCAGAAGCCAATCTCAGCATGATCATTCTGAAAGAGATCCAGCTAGCCATCGCCGAAGGAATTCTTCCTGCCGATCATGCCAATGTATCCATTGTGCCTGGCTCGTTGCGGGAAAAACAGGTTTACCTGAAAATCGGAATTCCTGAAAAGATAAAAAATGAACTTAATAAAATTTCCCCGGTAGAACTCACCGCAAGGAAAATGATCATGACTGTTACCGCGCTGTTACAAACCACTACGAATGCATTCAAGTACGCGCACATCGGCGACATTGCGCCGGAAGCAGGGATCCGCACGGGTAGGAGAGGAAGCGGGGTTTATACACTTACAAAGGAAGAGGTGCTTTCCTGCAAAAAAGACCCCGACAGCGCCGCCAGAGGCTCCTGGCCGATCGAGTTTTGGGAGATCGGGAAAAGAGTGAAAATGGATTTTTTTGAAAAAGAAAATTATTACGACATTCCCAAAAACTGTCTTCGCTCATCCTCTGTTCCCAATCTATTCTTCGCAGGAAGAAATCTCTCCGCCACCGAAGACGCAATAGCCAGTGCACGCGTGATCGGCACTTGTTTACAAACGGGATTTACAGCGGGAGAAATGGCTTCGCAAAATTATAAATTATAGTTATAAATTTTGAGTTATGAATTATGAATTCTTCATCTCATTTTAATAATAGCCATTCTTTGTTTATAATTTTGAATTAAAAAATTTCATCCTTACCTTAATTCATAATTCATAACTCAAAATTCAAAATGGCTGCTACTCCCTCTACCATGATGCCCCTGGGTACTCTGGCTCCGGACTTTAAACTTCCGGATACCATTTCCGGAAAAATTCTTTCTCTACAGGAATTAAAATCCGACAAAGGAACTCTTGTGATGTTTATTTGCAACCATTGCAAATATGTAAAACATATTCATACCGAACTCGTGAAACTAGCCAATGAAGCGGTATCCAAGGGTTTGTCGGTGATTGCGATCAGTTCTAACGATATAGTAAATTACCCGGAAGACGATCCGAAACTGATGAAAGAACAAGCAATCCAGCATCACTATAAATTTCCTTATCTCTATGATGAATCACAGGAAACTGCTCGTGCATACGACGCTGCCTGTACACCGGATTTCTTTTTGTTTGACGGCAATCTGAAAGCCGTTTACCGCGGTCAATTCGACAATTCACGACCTTCCCTGATTACACCTGTTACAGGCAAGGATCTACGCACTGCGATAGAAAATCTGCTTGCAGGAAAAGCAATCAGCGAAACACAAATTCCAAGCATGGGTTGTAATATTAAGTGGAAACAATAATCCCAGAAGTTCATCTTTCTCTTCTTAGGTATGAAAAAAATAAAACTCTTATTAATTCTTTCTTCCATTCTGTATCTCTCCAGCTGTACCTCTTCGCTGCGACTAAACGTACTACAGCCGGCCACAATATATGTGCCTGCTGAGATCAAAACCATTGCACTGGTCAATCGTACCAAACCAATGAGCAAAGCTGCCAATGTGATCGAAGGCGTCTTAAGCGGCGAAGGATTGTTCCAGGATAAAAGCGGCGTAGACAAAGCACTTGGTGGGTTGTTTGCCGAGCTTAAAGACTCTCCTAGATTCAAAATAGTAGTAACCAATCTTTACATCAAAGGATCCGGAAATGGTGCTGTATTTCCTCCTCCGATGGATTGGCAGGAAGTAGCCGACATTTGCCAACAATACGGCGCCGATGGCATCTGTACAATTGAAACATATGACTCCGATACGAGAATTGTTCCTACCAGAACCGTAACACGCAAAACAGGCACTGATGGCAAGCCATACGATTATATAGAATTCACTGCTACACAAACCGTCACTGTTCAGCTAGGATTTCGTTTATACAATCCGGCAGCTAAAACGATCGTAGATCAGTATCATTTCACCGAGCAGCAAAACTGGACCTCCCGCGGAACTACAGAAGCCATGGCAATCGGCGGCCTGATCAATAAAAATGCTGCCAGCGACCAGGTGAGCAACGCTGCAGGCGTCAAATACGCATTCCGCATCGCACCGGAATGGATCTGGGTGACGCGCACATTTTATAGCAAGGGCGGGCACTCAGACATGAAAAAAGCAGGACGCCTGGCCAAGGTCAATAATTGGCAGGAAGCCCGAAAAGTATGGATGGGTTTACTGGGAGTAGAAAGAAAAATCGCAGGCAAAGCTGCTTACAACATCGCTGTTTCCTACGAATATGAAGGTGACCTGGAGAAAGCGAAATATTGGGCCTCCAAAGCATATACTGAGTTTGGAAATAAAAGCGCCAGAAACTACGTCAACATTCTCCAAAACCGCATCAACGATGTAAACCGTCTCAATCAACAGATGCAAGGAGTGGGGAATTGAGCTTTGAGTGTAGGGGGGGAGTATTGAGCAGATAAATTTAAGAGTTGTCATTCAGAGGAAACTCCTGCAGACATAGCACTATCATTTATAGTAAATCACCAAATTAAATAATTGCCCTTTTGGAATTGATAGTTGGAGTTTCTAATCACAAGGTTCCTTCTGAATGACAACTCTTTTCTTCCTTTTAGCTGGCGTCCCCGCCAGCTAAATAAATTCCATTCAAATCTTAAAATCAATGCCCCAATATTTTTTTCCGCTTTACAGAACTTTTTAAAATATTTTGCGTAAATTATACGCAAAGATCAATGCTTATGAAAACAGGATTGAGAAATAACAGCATCAAAGCCAGTAATGATGTGGAACTAGCCCGGCTACGAAAAGAAAAGTGGAACCTCTATGTTCCCTTGGAACCTATTCAACATTCTTTCAATGGCAATCCAGTCAAGCTAAGGCCAGGGCTCACGTTGACGCCTTTTGCAAATGCGGTGAAGTGCAATGCGCACTGTACTTTTTGTTCGGAAGACCTGGTTAGAAAGGATGGTCATATTCCCACTGCGAAAAATCTGATCAGGAACTACGGAGAATATTTTAGAGGATTAAAAGAAGTATTAAAATCCTGCGAAGGATTAAACATAGGCTTAAGCCTCTCCGGCCTGGAAGCCACGGCCGAACCGGTCTGGCTATTACAATTACTTGCTCTGATAAAAGATGTTTCACCGTATTTTTCTTTGGATGAAAAAGTAATGTATACCAATGGCTCCGGTTTTTTAGTAAATCCGGAAATCATAGAAGCCATAGAAGAAGCAGGTTTCGACAGGATCGAGCTATCGCGTTGTCATTATAATGAAACGATCAACCAGGAGATCATGCGCTTCAACAGGAATCAACCGGTGTGGAAGAATGAAGAATACAAACGATTGTTCAACGATCCTTATTTATCAAGTAAAATTAAAAATTCCTGCATCCTGACAAAGAAAGGAGTGAACAATATAGTGGAAGTTGAAACCTACCTGGATTGGACTGCCAGCTTGGGTGTGCAGACGGTGGTCTTTCGCGAAATGAGTCGTCTTGATCATTCTTACCAGACCAATACTACTTCCCATTGGATCGAAGACAACAGGATCGAGATTGACAGCATTATACAAACAGTAGCCAGTTCTTATTCTGACGTACGCAAGCACTGGAGCTATCAGAGCAGCACGCTCGGTTATTATTATTACAACGAACATTTTCTTTGGAAAGATAAGATGGAAGTAATTTTGGAAACCTCCAGTTATCCGGCTCTCATGCAAGCCAACAACAGCGGGGTGATCCAGAAGTTGATCTACCACTCCAATGGAAATCTCACAGGCGATTGGGACGCGGATAATTTTGTGATTGCCCAGTATAAAAAAGAACCAGTAAAAATTTGACAACACTGAAGTCGTATCTCGATACAATTCTCATACTACGCGAACACGCTATTGATTTCGTGGTCACAGGTACTTTCGCTTTGTATTTGCAAAAGAAAAATTTTGGAGAACAATATGAAATCAAAGATTGTGATATTTTTATAACCTATACACAAGAAAATCTTTTAGCCTTCCTGACATGTATGCAAGCGAATGGCTGGAAAGTAAAGATTTGGGAAGAAGAAATTGATTTCCCGCGACTGATGGAACAAGCCGAAGGGAAGTATTATATCCGATGTACAAAAAACGATTTGATTTTTGATGCTACATACGAACACGAAGCAGCTATCTATGGAGATCCTGCTGTTGATACAATTTATGTAAACAATATACCGGTGATCGATTCGAAGAAAATTTTATCGGGGAAAAAATATCGGGGCTACGAGCGAGATCTGGCGGCAGTGGAGGTGTTTGAGAGTTTGTGAAGGGAATAAATAAAATTGTCATTCAGGAAGAACCTTGTGCAGACCTAGGATTGTCGTTAGTAGTAATCAGATTAAATAACTTCAATTTTAAAGTCGGTAGTTGGAATTTCTATTCACAAGTTTCCTACTGAATGACAATTCTTAATCAAGGTTCAGACGTTATACTTCACACCCCATTCTGCCATAGCTTTCAGCACACCTTTCAATTCTTTTCCAGTCTTCGTCAAGCTATACTCCACATGCGGCGGTACTACTGGCATGGCTTTCCGTTCTACGAGAAGATCTTTTTCCAATTCTTTTAATTGCTGGATCAACATCTTTTCTGAGATCTGGGGCATGGCTTTCTTCAGCTCATTATAGCGCTTAGTACCACTCGATAGATTGTATAATATAAGTGCTTTCCATCTTCCTCCGATCTTTTCAATCGTATAGGTAACAGGACAACTGCTGATGATCACTTTTTTGTTCAGCTGATTGGTAGAGTTTTCTTTGATTAGTTTCATAATAAAGTTTACACTAACTTTAAAGTAAGTACTTGCTATTTGGTAAGTACAAAGATACATTTGTATCATAAACTTTAAAACAAAAAAACAAATAATATGAACTACGTACTTTTAGGATCCATAGGGCACATCAGTAAACCTGTGGCAGAAAAATTAATTGCAAAAGGCCAAAATGTTACGATCGTAACGAGCAATGCTGGAAAAGTAAAAGAAATAGAAGCGCTAGGCGCCAAGGCTGCTGTGGGCAGTATAGAGGATGCTGCATTTCTGAAAAAAACATTTGCCGGCGCAGATGCTGTTTACTTAATGATTCCTCCGAAGTTTGATGTAACAGATTGGTATGAATACCAGAAAAAGGTAGCCGATAATTATGTAGAAGCTGTAAAAGCCAACAACATCAAAAACGTAGTAGTGCTCAGCAGTGTAGGCGCACACAAACGCAAAGGTGTAGGCCCTGTAGACGGTGTAGGTTATCTCGAAGAAAAATTGAATGAGCTGAAAGATATAAACGTACATTATCTTCGCCCAAGTTATTTTTACTACAATTTATTTTCCATGATCCCGATGATCAAACATGCAAACATCATGGGAAGCACGCAGCCAGCGGATTTCAAGATGGTGTTGGTACATACTTCCGACATCGCCGAAGCAGCAGCACAAGCGCTGTTGAAGCTTGACTTCAAAGGACAATCGGTAGAGTATATAGCCAGCGAAGAAAAAACATGGACAGAGATCACGAATGTATTGGCAGCAGCAATCAATAAACCAGGACTGCCTTATATTGCGTTCACCGACGAACAATCGCGCGAAGGCATGAAGGGTGCGGGCTTGAGCGATACGATCACAGAAGGATTTGTACAAATGGGAAAAGCGTTGAGAGAAGGAGCAATGCTGGAAGATTACTGGAAGCATAAACCAGCGCAATTAGGGAAAGTAAAACTTGCTGATTTTGCGAAGGAATTTGCGGCAGCGTTTAATCAATAAAAAAATTGAATACCGGATACCGGATGCAAGATTCCAGATAAACATGATTTAACTATCAGGTATCTGGCATCCGGCATCTGGTATCTTTTTTTCAAGATTCGCAAAATCAAAAAGATTTTTATCCATCAAATGAGAAGGATGGACATTTTGCAAAGAGGTGAAAATAATTTCGCTTCTGTTTGGATGAAGCTGATCCCAATCATTCAGCATTTTTTTGATCACCTTGCGTTGCATGTTCGGCTGCGAGCCGCAGAGATTGCAAGGAATAATAGGGAAGGATCTTAGTACGGAATAACGTTCAATATCTTTTTCACGGCAATACGCCAGCGGACGGATCACCACATGTTCTCCATCGTCGGTTCTGTACTTGGCAGGCATTGCTTCTAATTTTCCTGCAAAGAGCATGTTGAGGAAAAACGTTTCCAGGATATCATCTTTATGATGACCAAGCGCAATTTTGGTAATGCCCATCTCAGAAGCCACACCATACAAGGTACCACGACGCATGCGCGAACAAAGGCTGCACATCGTTTTGCCTTCCGGCACATGTTCCTTCACGATGCTATAGGTATCGCGCTCTACGATCCTGTAGTTAACGCCAAGTTTATCAAGATAAGCGGGAAGAATTTCTTCGGGAAAATCAGGTTGTTTCTGATCTAGATTTACAGCAATGATCTCGAAATGAAAAGGCGCTTTTTTTTGTGCATAAAGCATCATGTCCAGCATGGTATAGCTGTCTTTACCACCGGAAAGACAAACCATTACTTTATCGCCTTCCTCTAAAAGCTTGTATTCATCCATCAGATCGCCTACCTGGCGGCGCAGACGCATCACTAGTTTATAATCTTCAGGCTCGAGTTTGCTTAGGAAAATCTCATCGGATAACATATCCGCAAAGATATGGAAAAAAATTATGAATGTTGAGTTATGAATTATGAATGCTAATAACTCAACATTCATAATTCACAATTTTAGGATTATATTCCCATTCTCCAGGCAAGCAATGCTCTTACGGATGGCTCCGAAAGCTCCAGGAATGTTTTTGGGTAAATTCCTATGTAAAGAATAAAGAAGGCAATTACGATCAATACAATTTTATCAGAAATAGCCAATGGCTTGAACCCTTCGAACTCTGCTTTAGGCTCACCAAGCATTACTTTCTGGAAAGTATTCAGCATGTAAACAGCGCCCAGGATGATGGAAAGCCCAGCCACAGCGGCTAGCCATGGATTATAAGTAAATAATCCTACAAACAGCAGGTATTCACCGACGAAACCACTTGTAAGAGGAAGCGCCACAGAGCCTAACATTACGATCACAAACATCACCGTAAGGAATGGAGCTTGATTGCGGATGCCGCCAAGTTTTTCCAGTTCCATTGTTTTGGTACGCGCATAAATAAGATCGATAATGAAGAACAAGCCTACTACACAGAATCCGTGTGACAGCATTTGAATCATACCACCTTGAAGTCCTTCAGTAGTACGGGAGAAGATCCCTGCGGAGATCAAGCCTACGTGTGCGATGGAAGAATAAGCAATTAGTTTTTTGAAATCTTTTTGCATGATCGCGATCACAGAAGCATAAATAATTCCGATCACAGAAAGGATCACCGCAAGCGGTCCCCATTGGATCATAGCTGCAGGCACTACAGGCAGCATCCAGCGGATCACACCATAGATACCCATTTTAAGCATGATGCCGGAAAGCAACATTGTACCAGGAGCAGGAGCAGTGGCATAAGTATCCGGCTGCCAGGTGTGGAGCGGGAATATAGGCATCTTGATCGCGAAAGCCATGAAGAAGGTCCAGAAGACGAACGTTTGTTCTTCACCTGTCAGCGTCAATTTTATAATATCTTCGTAAGCAAAAGATCCTGCTTTTAAGTACAGGAAGATAATTCCCAACAGCATGATCAATGAACCAACCAGGGTGTAAAGGAAAAATTTGAAAGTGATCTTTCCTTTATTTTCACCGCCCCAAAGAAGACAGATAAAATAAATTGGAATAAGTGCCAACTCCCAAAAGATATAAAAAAGAAACGCGTCTCTCGCCACAAACACGCCGATTAGCGCGGATTGCATGAGAAGTATTAATGCATAAAATACATTTGGTTTAGTGTATTCTGTGCTAAATGAAGCCAGGATAATTAGCGGCACCAGGAAAGTAGTAAGCAATACAAGCAACAAACTAATGCCATCCATTCCTACATAGAAATTGATGCCTAAAGCTTCGATCCAGGGTACATTGGTAACGAACTGCGCATCCGGTTGGATCGTCGAAAGATGATAGGCACAAATTCCTCCGCCTAGTTCTACAAGCGCTGCCAGCAATGCAAGATATTTCACCGCTTTATTATTGATCAAAAAAGCGATCAAACCAGCTACTAAAGGAAGAAAAATTAAGGTACTTGTTAAGTTCATTACTTATAACTTTTAATTTTGAAATTATGAGCTATGAGCTATGAATTATGAGTTATAAGTTCATTCATAACTCATAATTCACAACTCATAATTTATTTAAGCATATTGATGATGAGCAAGGTAATAATCCCAATTACCATGATAAATAGGTAAGCGCTGATGCTTCCGCTCTGAGAGAAGCGCAGCACGCGGCCTCCGGCTTCTACGCCTTTGCCAATACCATTTACAATTCCGTCTACAACTGTATTGTCTAATACTTTTCCGGCAAAGCCAGACAGCGCTTTCAATGGTTTTACTACAATACCATCGTATAGTTCATCGATATAATACTTGTTGTAAAGCACTTTCTGTAAGCCGCTCTCTTGACCTTCTGCCACCGGTACTGTTTTCTTGCTTACATAAATTACATACGCTATAATGATCATTAATACTACAAGTCCTGTTGAAATTCCCATTAACATATATTCTGTAGAGTGGGAGAGGGCATGTCCTTCTGCTGGCTCTGCCACTTTGTAGATCACTGGAGAAAGATATTCTGCTAATTTATTAGAACCACCTAATACTTCCGGAACACCAATAAATCCACCCACAGTAGATAATACAGCAAGAATCATCAATGGAATGGTCATGATCAATGGTGATTCGTGCAGGTGATGTTTTTGATCTTCTGTACCACGGAAAGCTCCGAAGAAGGTAAGGAAGAATAATCGGAACATATAGAAGGTAGTCATCAATGCACCTGCTACACCTAGCCCCCAAAGGATTGGATTTCTTTCAAAGGCGTGTGCCAGGATCTCATCTTTAGAGAAGAACCCTGCAAACGGCGGAATACCTGCGATGGCAATTGTACCAATTAAAAACGTAATGAATGTAATTGGAAGTTTTTTTGCCAAGCCTCCCATACTACGAATATCCTGCTCGCCGCTCATCGCGTGGATCACACTACCAGCGCCGAGGAAGAGAAGTGCTTTGAAGAATGCGTGGGTGGTAACATGAAACATACCAGTAGAGTATGAGCCAAGTCCCAATGCAAAGAACATGTACCCCAACTGGCTTACGGTAGAATAAGCCAATACTTTTTTAATGTCATTTTGCACCAGTCCGATCGTAGCAGCAAACAAAGCCGTACAGATCCCGATGATCATCACAATGTCTAAGGTAAAAGGGGCAAGCGTATAAAGAATATTTGAACGAACGATCATGTAAATACCCGCCGTCACCATCGTAGCCGCGTGGATGAGCGCGGAGACAGGAGTAGGGCCGGCCATTGCATCTGGAAGCCAGGTATAGAGCGGGATCTGAGCGCTTTTACCTGTAGCTCCTACAAACAAAAGCAAAGTGATCGCAATTACCAAGCCTGAATTTGATTGAAGAATTTGTGGTGCCTGAGAAAATACATCCGCATAATTTAAGCTGCCGAAAGTAACAAAGATCAAGATCATACCTAATAAGAAACCAAGGTCTCCGATACGGTTCATGATGAATGCCTTCTTTGCAGCATTGTTGTAATTTGTATTTTTAAACCAGAAGCCAATCAATAAATAAGAACAAAGACCTACGCCTTCCCAACCTGCAAACATTACTACATAGTTAGAACCCATTACCAGCAAAAGCATAGAGAATACGAAGAGGTTTAAGTAAGCAAAATATCTTGCAAACCCCTCGTCGTGGCTCATATAGCCCGCAGAGTAAAGGTGAATAAGGAAACCTACACCGGTGATAATAGTCATCATCATCACAGAAAGCGGGTCAACCAGGAAAGCCATGGAAAGATTCAGGTTTCCGGCGTTGATCCAATCGAAATAGGTAATGGTAGTAGCGGTTAAACTGCCGTTCAGTATATTCATCAGAAGGCCCAGTACGATTAAAAATGATCCCAGAATGGTTCCGCAACCGATCAACCCTACCAACATTTTAGGAAGCTTTTTATTTCCTAATCCGATAATGACAAATCCAATTAAAGGAAGTAGTGGAATGAATTTTACTAAATCTAACATCTTTTTTAAATTATGAATTATTAGTTATGAATTATGAGTTGTCGAGTGTGAATCATTCATAATTCATAACTCAACATTCATAATTTTTAATTTACCATTTCAATTTTTTAAGCTCGTCGATGCTTACAGAACCTGTGTTTCTGTAGATCATTACCAGGATCGCCAGTCCTACCGTCACCTCGGCAGCGGCCACAGCCATGATGAAGAATACGAACACTTGTCCATCGGCATTATTATGATGCACAGAAAACGCCGTCAGCAATAAGTTGACCGCATTCAGCATCAACTCGATCGACATGAAAATGATGATGATATTTTTTCTGATCAAAATTCCCAGGATACCGATCGTAAACAAAATTGACGATAGGAGGATGTATCCGTTTAAAGAGTTTGTAAATAGATCTTGCATTCTAAATTTTAAGTTATGAGTTATGAATTATGAGTTTAATGTGAGTCAGAATCAATTCATCATTCATAACTCAACATTCATAATTTATATTAGCTGTCTTTAAGGTTTTTCTTTCCAAGCATTACTGCGCCGATCATAGCGGAAAGGAACAGTACAGAAGAAATTTCAAAAGGTACAAGGAAATTGCTGAACAATACCTCGCCTAATTTTTCTACCGAACCAATATTTGTTCCGATCAACGGATCACTGTTTTGAACGCTTGCTCCTTTTACTGCGCCTACCAATGTTACCAGTAATAAACCTCCCGCTACGCAAGCGGCAAGCTTTACATAGAAAGGTTTCTGTGGTTCGGAAGATTTATTCAGGTTCAAAAGCATGATCACAAAGAGGAACAATACCATGATCGCTCCTGCATATACGATGATGTTCACGATCGCAAGGAATTGTGCGTTGAGTAATACAAAATGGCCTGCTACGGAGAAGAACGTAACGATCAACGAAAGTACGCTGTATACCGGGCTTTTCGCAAAGATCACTGCCAGGGCGCTAAAAATGGCTACCACAGCCAGGGACAGAAATAAAATTTTATCCATTTTGTTTTGACTATTTATTAACGGGTGTTTTATATTCGTAAGGTTTGCCGTCTTTCACATACGGCTTGTAGGTTTTAGGATGGGCGCTGGTTCCCAATGGTTGCACCAGTTTATCTTTTCCATAAATGAAATTCTTACGGTCATAGTTTGCCGGAGTAAGTTCCTCTGTAAGATAGATCGCATCTTTCGGACAAGCTTCTTCGCACATTCCGCAGAAGATGCAACGTAGCATATTGATCTCATACATCGCTGCATATTTTTCTTCTTTGTACAAATGCTCTTCGCCTTTCTTACGCTCTGCAGCGGTAATGGTGATCGCTTCTGCCGGACAAGCTACAGCACACAAACCGCATGCAGTGCAGTTTTCACGTCCTTGCTCATCTCTTTTCAGAATATGTTTCCCTCTGAAAACTTTACTGAATGATTTCTTCTCTTCAGGATATTGCACCGTTACCTTTTTCTTGAAAAGGTGTTTCAGTGTGATCATCATACCACCGAATATGGCAGGAAAATACAATGACTCTAAAAAGGTATATTCCTTTTTTTCGAGTACTTTTTTTCTATTGGTTAATGACAGTGCCATAATATTTTTTATTTACTGAAGAACAACATAACGGTTCCTGTTAATACAATGTTCAGGATTGAAAGTGGTAGCAGGATCTTCCATCCAAGAGTCATTAGTTGATCATAACGGAATCTCGGAACAGTCCAGCGTACCCACATGAATACGAAAATAAAGAAGGTAATTTTACCCATGAATACGCCAACACCGGCGATGCTTTGCCAGAATTCAGGAAGCAATGAAAGTCCGGGGAAATTATACCCTCCGAAATAAAGCGAAGCCATGACAGCAGAAGAGATGAACATGTTTACATATTCTGCGAACAGGAACAATCCAAGTTTCATAGAGCTGTATTCGATGTGGTAACCGCCGCCCAACTCAGCTTCGGCTTCCGGCAGGTCGAAAGGAGTACGGTTACATTCCGCGAAAGCGCATACAATGAAGATCATGAAACCAAGTGGTTGGTAGAAGATATTCCAGTCTAATCCTTTTAATACTTCTACGCCATAAAGGCCTCCGCTTTGTGACTCTACAATGTTGCGAATGCTCATTCCACCGGCTCCGGTCATCATGATAATAGCAACGATTGATAGTCCCATTGCCAGTTCATAACTGATCATCTGGGAAGACGCACGTAGCGCGCCCAGCAGCGAATACTTATTATTGGAAGCCCAACCTCCGATCATAATTCCATATACACCGATCGACACTACCGCGAATACATAAAGGATCCCGATGTTGATGTCAGCTACCTGCATTTGGAATAAATGTCCGTCGCCAAGATTTAAAGGTGTACTCCAGGGAATCACAGCACTCGTCATAAGCGCTGTAAGCATGAATAGAGAAGGTCCTACGATGAAAAGGAATTTATCCGAATCGGCAGGAATAATTTCTTCTTTCATAAAAAGCTTCACACCATCTGCGATCGGTTGAAGCAAACCAAAAGGACCCGCACGATTAGGACCGATCCTATCCTGGAACCAGGCAGCTAATTTACGCTCAGCCCAGGTAGCATATGCGGCTACGCCCAAAGAGAGGGCAAAGATGATTGTAGCCAGAATTAATTTATCAGTGAACATTATTTCCATATCCTAATTTTTCCGGAGTCGTTACTTTTAGTCCTTCTTGTTTTTTGTATTTGTTCGCAGAGATCACAGAGTGACGCTCTATATTGGTTGGGCCTTCGATCACCCAATCAGTCATTTTCTTTTTCTCGAAACGGCATTCGTTGCAGATAAAGTCGATCACTTCATCGTATTTGTCTTTTCTTGCCGTTACGCGGTATACTTCGTTTCCATAAGTCCATACCACTGTTTTACCAGAGCACTTAGGACAATCGCGGTGCGCGTCTTGTGGTTTGGCAAACCATACGCGGCTTTTGAAACGGAAGGTTTTATCGGTCAAAGCGCCTACAGGGCAAACATCGATCACGTTTCCTGAGAAATCATTGTCGATCGCTTTATGAATATAGGTGCTGATCTCAGAAGCATCGCCTCTTTGAAGCACGCCATGTACACGTTTGTTCGTGATCTGATCTGCAGTAAATACACAACGGTAGCATAGGATGCAACGCGTCATATGCAATTGGATCTTATCACCGATGTCAATTTTATCGAATGTTCTTCTTTCTTCTTCGTAGCGAGTCTTCGCGCTACCATGCTCGTAAGCCAGGTCTTGCAGATGACACTCACCAGCCTGATCACAGATAGGGCAATCGAGCGGGTGATTGATAAGAAGGAATTCTACAACACCTTTACGTGCATCAAGTACTTTTTCAGAAGTGATGTTTTTCACTTCCATACCATCCATCACAGTGGTACGGCAGGAAGCCACCAGCTTAGGCATTGGTCGAGGATCTTTCTCAGAGCCTTTGGATACTTCTACGATACAGGTACGGCATTTTCCTCCGGACTCTTTTAATTTGGAATAGTAACACATGGCCGGTGGTACAATCTCTCCACCGATCATTCGGGCAGCTTGCAGGATGGTTGTTCCTGGCTCTACCTCTATGCTATGTCCGTCTATGGTTACTTTCATGTTTTTATAAATGAAAATTTATGAATAAGCTAACTAAACCAGTACAGATTTATAATCGTCCAGGTGTGCGTAAATTCCTTTTACTCTTTCAGGATATTTGATGTGGTATTCAAATTCTTCTCTGAAGTGTCTGATCGCAGCCGCTACAGGCCATGCAGCAGCATCGCCAAGTGGGCAGATCGTATTTCCTTCAATTCTCTTGGCAACGTCTACAAGCAAGTCGATGTCTTGCGCGTGTCCGTGACCGTGTTCGATACGGTGCAAGACTTTTTCCATCCAGCCTGTACCTTCGCGGCAAGGGCTGCACTGACCGCAAGACTCATGGTGATAGAATCTTGCAAAGCTCCAGGTGTTGCGTACGATACAAGTAGTTTCATCCATTACGATGAATCCGCCTGAACCCAGCATAGAACCTGTAGCGAAACCTCCGTCGGAAAGAGACTCATAAGTCATCATTCTGTCTTCGCCTTTCGCAGTTTTATAGATCAGATCAAAAGGAAGCACAGGAACGGAAGAACCGCCAGGGATAAGGGCTTTAAGACGATGTCCTTTGCGGATACCGCCACAATATTCGTCAGAGTTGATAAATTCTTCTACAGAAATATTCATCTCGATCTCGTACACACCAGGTTTGTTAATGTGTCCGCAGGCAGAGATCAATTTTGTACCGGTTGATTTTCCAATACCAAGTTTCGCATATTCGTCGCCGCCCATATTGATGATTGGCGTTACCGCTGCGATGGACTCCACGTTGTTTACCACTGTAGGATTTCCATACAGACCGGCTACCGCAGGGAAAGGAGGTTTAATTCTTGGATTACCTCTTTTACCTTCCAGCGATTCGATCAGCGCTGTTTCTTCGCCACAGATATAGGCGCCAGCACCATTGTTTACATATATTTCCAGATCAAAACCTGATCCTAAAATGTTTTTTCCTAAAAAGCCATTGTTCTTTGCTTCCGCAATTGCTTTCTCCATCACATCCACCAGCCATTTATATTCGCCGCGGATGTAGATGTAGCCAGTATTGGCGCCAAGTGCGAAGCAGGAGAGTACCATTCCTTCTACCAACAGGTGAGGAATTTTTTCCATCAGGTAACGGTCTTTGAAAGTACCCGGCTCACTTTCGTCAGCATTCACCACGAGGTAGCGAGGTTTGCCTTCAGGCTTAGCGATAAAGCTCCATTTCATTCCCGTAGGAAAGCCCGCGCCGCCACGGCCGCGCAGTCCGGATTTTTTCACTTCTTCCACCACTGCGTCCGGAGACATAGTCTTCAGCGCTTTTTCCACTGCTCCGTAGCCGCCTTTCGAACGGTACACATCGTACCCGTCAATCCCAGGTACGCCGTCGTGCTCAAGTAGTAATTTCTTTCCCATGATTAAATTTCGTATTTCTTTTCAGGATCAAAATCCGGTTTGCCAAATTCTTCGATGATCTTGTCAATTTTCTCTTCCGTCAAATTCTGATAGTAGTATTGCCCGATCTGCGCCATAGGAGCGTAGCCGCAGGCGCCAAGACATTCCACGCCTTTGAGGGTGAATTTATAATCAGAAGTAGTTTCTCCCAATTTAATTCCTAATTTCTTCTCTGTATATGCGATGAGAGGTTCTGTATCTTTAAGAAGACAAGGACCTGTCTGACAAAATTCGATCATACATTTTCCTACACGCTTTTGATTGTACATGGTGTAGAAAGTAGCCACTTCGTATACTTCGATTGGCTCAAGCTTTAGAACAGAAGCTACATAATCCATCACCGGCACACTCAACCAACCATCAAATTCCTTTTGAGCAAGGTGAAGTGTAGGCAACAGCGCAGATTTTTGTTTTCCTTCGGGATAGTGGCTGATCAGCTCCTGCACCCGTGCCATTGTTTTCTCGGAGAATTTAATTTCCTTTTCTGTAGAATCCATTTTTATTTTAATTATGAATTATGAGTTATGAATTATGAGTTGCATTCATAACTCATAATTCAACATTCAACATTTTTAAGCATCCATTTCTCCTGCGATCAAGTTCAGGCTACTCATCGTAAGCAGTGCATCCGATAAATAAGAACCTTTGATCATTTCAGGATATCCCTGGTAGTAGATGAAGCAAGGTCTTCTGAAGTGCAAACGGAATGGAGCACGTCCACCGTCGCTGATCAGGTAGAAGCCAAGCTCCCCGTTGGCGCCTTCCACGCTGTGGTATACTTCGCCTTTTGGAATTTCTGTTTCTCCCATTACAATTTTGAAATGGTAGATCAGCGCTTCCATATTTTCGTAAACATCTTTTTTCGGAGGAAGATAGAAATCCGGAACCTCCGCGTGGTATACGCCTGCTGGCTCTTTCTTAAACTTCGCCAACGCTTGCTCAATGATGCGAAGGCTTTGCCAGATCTCCTCATTACGTACCACATAGCGATCGTAAGTATCGCCGTTAGTACCTACCGGGATGTCAAATTGGAATTCGTCGTAAGAAGAGTAAGGAGAATGTACGCGTACATCGTAATCTACTCCTGCAGCTCTCAGATTAGGACCGGTAAAGCTATAGTTCAGCGCACGCTCTGCAGAGATAGGGCCTGCGCCTTTCACACGGTCTATGAAAATTCTGTTGGAATCAAAAAGGTTTTGGAATTGCTTCATGTCTTTCGGAAATTCTTTCACGAATTTTTCGATCAACATCATTGCGCGGGCGCTGAAATCACGCTCGAAGCCGCCGATCCTACCGATGTTGGTCGTAAGACGTGCTCCGCAAATTTCTTCGTAGATATCGTAGATCTGCTCTCTGTTTTGGAATACATAGGTAAACCCTGTGAATGCTCCGGAGTCTACGCCTACCACACTATTACAAACAAGGTGATCTGCAATACGCGCGAGTTCCATTATGATCACTCTCATGTATTGCACACGTTTCGGCACTTCTACACCAATCAGTTTTTCTACTGTCATGTGGTAACCTATATTATTGATAGGAGCGGAGCAGTAGTTCAGACGGTCAGTCAGAGGAGTGATCTGGTAGAAAGGTCTTCTTTCGGCGATCTTCTCAAATGCCCGGTGAATGTATCCTACGGTAGGAACAGCGTCTACAATGCGCTCTCCGTCCAGTTTGATAATATTCTGGAATACCCCATGTGTAGCAGGGTGCGTAGGACCTAAGTTCAGCGTAGTAAGATGCGAATCTTCTGTGATCTCGATTTGAACGTTGTTATTGGTAGGTAACAGTGCCATATTTTTCTCAATTATGAGTTATGAATTATGAGTTACGAATGCAGAGGTTAACTTATAACTCAACATTCATAATTCATAACTTAAATTTCTATCTTCCAAAGAATTTATCGTCTTTGTCTTCTCTTGTTGGATCTTCCAGTGCGTATTCTTTGCGCATTGGATGGTAATCCATATCGTCTACGTTAAGTATTCTTTTCAGATTAGGGTGGTTGTTGAATATGATTCCGAAGAAATCATAAGTTTCTCTCTCCATCCAGTTGGCGCCGGAATAGAGTGGCGTGAGAGAATCGATGTATGGAGACTCTTTAGGAAAGAATGCTTTAATACGCATTCTTACATTGTCTACCAGATTATGCAAGTGGTACACAGCTCCTAGTTTATCACCGGTAGGATCGTCAGGAAAATGTACTCCTGTGAGGTCGGTTAAAAATATGAACCTAAGTTCAGGATCTTCTTTAAGGAAACGGACGATGTCAAGGATCTTATCTCTATTGACGGTCACGGTAAGCATTTGATAGGGTTCTTCGATTTGGTAAATATCACTTCCGAATTTCGAAGAAAGTTTTTCCGTAATTTTTTCGTAGGTTAAAGACATTATTTTATCTCGTATTTAGCCAGCAGTTTTTTGTATTCTTCCGATTGTCTTCTGTTTCTTGCTTCAGAGCCAATGAGGTCTTGAATCCTCATTACTCCATCGATGATCTGCTCCGGACGCGGAGGGCAGCCTGGTACATATACATCTACCGGAATTATTTTATCTATACCTTGAAGAACACTGTAAGTATCAAAGATCCCGCCGCTGGAAGCGCAAGCTCCTACAGCTATTACCCATTTGGGCTCTGCCATTTGCTCGTACACGTGGCGAAGCACAGGTCCCATCTTTTTAGCGATCGTTCCCATTACCATCAGCAAGTCGCACTGGCGTGGGGTGAAGGCCATTCTTTCCGAACCGAACCTGGACATATCGTAGTTAGGAGCCATAGTGGCCATAAACTCAATGCCGCAGCAGGAAGTAGCAAAGGGAAGAGGCCAGATAGAATTTGCTCTTGCCAATCCAACTACATCATCTAGCTTTGCGGCAAAGAACCCAGGTCCCTCCATTCCTTTCGGTGCATCTACAACGTTTACCATAATTTTTTGAAGTTATGAATGTTGAGTTATGAATGATGAGTTCAAAACTCTCTCAATATTTAGTATCTATTTTTTAAAACTATGAGTCATTTTTAATTCAACATTCATAACTCATAATTCATAATTTCTTTTATTCCCAGTCGAGCGCGCCCTTCTTAATTACATAGAAGAACCCGACTAATACAGGAGCCATGAACAGGAGCATTTTGCCAAATCCGGCAAAGCCCTGGTTTAAAATAAAGGTCTTGAAATTTACCGCCCATGGATAGAAGAAGATCACTTCCACATCGAAGAGGACGAATAAAGTTGCTACCAGAAAATATTTGATGGAGAACTGGACTCTTGCGTTTCCTACCGGATCCAAACCTGCTTCGAAGGTTTCCAGCTTATGTTGCGTTTTTACTTTTGGACCTAAAAACCAGCTGCCGACAATTGTCAGCAACACAAATCCAAGGGCGATCATGAATTGTATTCCCAAAGGGAGATACTGACTTAAACTTTCACTCATGTTTTCTTATTAATCTTTTCTTACCGTTTTGGTTGTTAACCTATGTTTTGTGATCGTAATACTAAAAGGGGACTTTCTGATTACCAATGAATAACAATTGGATAAAAACAAAAAGAATACATTGAAAATTACCTTATTTGTCATATTACTGCGCGTGTAAAATTAGATAAAATCCTACTAAAAAAAACTTTTTAAAAGGAATTTTATCCCCGTTTTTGTACTGTTTTAATATTTATTTAGTTGCAAATACTCGTTATTTAGAATGAAATCAAATAAGGAGAGTTAATAAAGTTCAATTTTGTGAGTTGTGACGTTCATTTTTTAAGATAACATCTGGTAGTGATCCTTTTCTCTAAATTTACATAAAAAAATCATAATCCGGAGTATATTTTTTGATAAATTTGATATTGATCTCGGTTTGTAATACCTTGACTTAAAAATTCCGAATACTATGCATCAAGATTTCGGAAAAATATATGATTATAGACATCCTTGTTACGGTTCTCCTTGTTTTGTTAAACGGCTTTTTTGTAGCAGCCGAATTTGCACTAGTTAAAATAAGAGGCTCTCAGCTTGAAATCGTTGCTTCTACAGGCAACCGGCGCGCCAAGCTTGCTCTCGACATTGTCAAAAACCTCGACGCTTATCTCTCCGCTTCCCAGCTCGGGATCACGATCGCCAGTCTCGCATTGGGTTCCGTAGGCGAACCAATGGTAGAAGATGTAGTGAAGATCATTTTCGCCAAGATCGGGCTTGATATCCACGTACATGTGATCGAGACAATTTCTTATATTCTTTCCCTGAGCATCCTGACCACGCTACACGTGGTGTTTGGAGAACAAGCTCCCAAAATGCTTGCTCTGCAAAGCGCTGAAAAAGTGACCCTCAGCGTTTCCTATCCAATGCGCTTTTTCTATACGATCTTCGGACCGGCTGTATGGCTGTTGAATGGTCTTTCCAATATAGTACTGAAATCGCTTGGTATTTACCAAAACTCGCACCACGACCAACACTCGGCTGAAGAGCTAGCTTTACTAATCGATCAGGGAAAGGCTACTGGTGCTATTGAAGAAGGTGAACATGAGATCATTAAGAATGCCTTTGGGTTCGACCAGATCATGGCTCGCCAGATCATGGTGCCCAGACCTAAGATACACGGTGTGGATATTGATACTCCGGTAGAAGAAGTGATCGTACAGATCATCAACGAAGGTTATTCCAGGATGCCTGTGTACCAGGATAACATTGACAACATCGAAGGGATCGTCTATACAAAAGACCTTTTAAGACTTTTGAATAAAAAGGATAAGATCGAATTTAAAGAAGCCATGCGTCCTGCCTACTTTGTACCGGAAACCAAAAAGATCTCCGATCTGCTCCGCGATCTGCAGAAAAAGAGAATGCACATGGCCATTATCACCGACGAATACGGTGGAGTATCAGGGATCGTAACGATCGAAGATATCATTGAAGAGATCGTAGGTGAGATCCAGGATGAGCATGATGACGAAGCACCAATCGTAGAGAAAACGGCGCCCAGAGAATATGTAGTAAATGCATTGTCTCCTGTACTTGACGTAAACGAATTTCTACCAGAGCCATTACCAGAAGCAGATGAATACGAAACCGTGGCCGGATATATCAGCATGATCTTCGGAAAAATTCCTGATCTGGATGATACTATCGAGACCAAGCATTATAAAATTTCTATTCTAAAAAAATCAAAGCAAATGGTGCAGGTGGTGAAGTTTAATTTACTACTTGATAAAGAATAAAAAATATTTTTGCAATTTTAGAAAAAGGAATCCGAAACTTGGATTCCTTTTTTTGTTAGTCACATTGCACTCCTTTATTCTATAGCAAAGTTATGAAGCCTATCAAGCAGTAAGATGGTTGGTGGTGGGAATACAGACAACGACAACAAAAATCCCTTGGTCTTAAAAGTCCAAGGGATTTTTATTTTCATTATATAAATTCTAACACGTATTCCATACACCAAGATTTTTATTTTTCTTTTCAAAAAAATCCAAAAAAAACAGACAGGAATTATAGAGATACAATTTTTTCAAAAAGTCGTTTTTCAAATATCATGGTATATTTTTTTAAAATATCAAGGCGTTATTTTCTTCCTCTATTCAGCTTTAAAAAAGTAAAAAACAAGTCTTGTTTTGCTTACCTCTCAGTTACTATAATTCTTCTCTGCTTAATTTATTAAAAACAGAGAAAATCCTCGGAATGTGATACAGACTTCCAACGATTTTAGCTGGAACAAACTAATCATTTAAAAACAACTATACTTATGCGTAAAGCTTTACTTTTTCTGATCGGATGGATTGGAATTATTTTACCGATGTCGGCTACTACCTTTACGGTGAATGTGAACGACGGAGGTTGGGGCAATGCCTCCACACCAGGAACTCTTGCCAAAGCAATTGCAGATTTCAATGCGGCAGGAGCGGGAAGCCATACAATCAATGTGACCATTACTCTTTCCCTCAATGACCCTTCCAAGTGGGCAATCAATAATTCATCGGCTGCTCTTACAATAAATGGTAACAATAATACAGTAGACGGGCCAGGCTATGGCGCCTGGACACTCAATGTGACCCAACTAACGATCAACAACTGGACGATGACCGCAGGCTTTAATAGTACTGCTGTTCCGTTAGGAGGAACTGTAGGACATACATTTAATAATGCGTCTATTAATAATGTCGCTTTTACTTTTACAGTAGGAAATAACAGTTTTGTGAATTCCTCTTTTTCAGGGTATACGATGAATTTTAATAACAGCAACACTAATAATATCAATGGTTGCAATTTTAGTACTATGAATGTACAATTCAGCAATTCCAGTAGCAATACTATTACCAACACATCTTTCTCATCAGGTACAGTGAGCTTCGCATCAACTTCTAACACCAATACCATAACAGGTTGTACTTTCAGTACAATGCCGGTAACATTCAACAACTCCAGCACTACCGCTATTTCCAACAGTATTTTCACAGTCGGTGGAATCAGCCTTGCTGCCGGGTCTAATAATAGTACGATCTATGGTTGTAAATTCAATACCAATCCTGCAGGTACAGCGCTGGTAACGGGAGGCCTGGCTTTCGATATTAAAATTGATGCTTCCACAGGTACTATAATTGGTGCTAACAACAGTACTCAAAGAAATATATTTGCCCTCAGTTCCAGTAATTCTATTGCACTTAGTGGTGCATCTGCCAGTACAAAAATTATCGGAAATTATTTTGGTACAGACATAACAGGGGGGACAAGTCTTTCCGGAACCGGTACCAACTCCACGATTTCAATTACCGCTTCACAAAATGTGATCATCGATTCCAATATTGTTTCTTCTATGCAAGGTACAACCGGCGGAGCTATTGAAGTAGTAAGCGGAAACTGTAATGGATTAAAGATCCGCTACAATCTTATTGGTGTAAATAAATCCGGAACAGGTGGTTCAACCTTTCAGAACAAAAACTATGGCATTGTGCTCAGCGCTGGAACGGTCAACAATCTTGATATTATTGGAAACACTATTTCCAGGAGCGTAAGCAGTGGAATAAGAATCGATGCAAATGTCAATCCTCTTACTATTCAGAATAATTTTATTGGATCGAACAGCAGTGGACTTTACGATGGCACCGATTACGGAAACGGTCACGGAGGAATTATTTTATCTTCTGGTACCATTGCCAATGTTACAATTAGTGGCAATACAATTGTAAGAAACGGATGGGTAACCCAAGACAACTTTTCCTGCGGGCTTTATGTGATTTCCGGCGTTAATACGATTACAGTTAGTAATAACCATATAGGAGTCTATGCTGACAATACCAGTACAGGACCCTCCGGAAATAGTTTTGCTGGTATGTTTCTCTTTTCTACTTGTAGCAATGTCACAATCTCCAACAACGTAATAGGAGCAAACGGTATGGGAAATACCAAATCGCATGGAATCGCTACCGCTGGAAGCATAACCAATATCTCCATTCTTGATAACTATATCGGAGTAAGTCCAAGCGGCGCATTGCTCGGGAACGGAAACTCTGGTATTGACCTGCAGAATGTAACCACTGGAACCATCTCCGGAAATTATATTGGCGCAAATCAGGGAAAAAGAACTGATATTCCTGCAGCAGGAATTGCATTGTCAAATGGTACAACTCTAGTATCCATTACAGGTAACTATATCGGACTTACTCCCAGTGGAACTGCTGCAGGACAACAACTCAATGGCTCTTACGATGGAAGCGCCATACGCGCAGAAGGAACCGCCAGCAAGATCAATATTGATAACAACGACCTGGCTTATAGCGCAGGCAATGGCGTAAACGTGATAGGTGGTGCGGACTATGTGGAAATCTTCAACAATAGAATCTATTGCAATACTGCCAAAGGGATCAATCTAAACTGTAGTGGTATATCGCCAAACGGCCCAGGGAATAGCAGTTTCGGATGTGGCACCATCACCCTAAATACTTTTACTCCGGTGCCAACGACTGTAAGTGGTGGTCGTCCTACCAATTCTGTAGTTTATGTATACGGTACCAACTCTTGTGCTGCTGGTGCCTGCGGTACAAATCCACAAGGTCAGTTTCTTTTTACAGGAGGCACAATGACCTATCCTACTGGTACTACCTGGAACTACAACAATGGTACACCGATGTACAATGATATCACTGCACTTGCCGTAGGTACAGGAACAAATTGCAGTAGTACCTATTGTCGTACTTCAGAATTTTCAAACTGCGTAGACAACACACTACCAGTGTCACTGATCGCCTTTACTGCTTTAGTGTTAGAAGACGGAAGTGTAAGTCTGGTATGGCAAACAGTAGCTGAAATAAACAACGCTTATTTTGTGATAGAAAGAAGCAAAGATGGCCAAACATTTGAACCGATCGGAAATATAGCAGGGAAAGGAACTTACACCCAGCTTTCTACTTATCAATTCTCAGATCCGGCTGCCGTATATGGAATTACTTATTACAGACTTAAGCAAGTAGATTTTAATGGTGCTTATACTTATTCTCCTCTTAAGGAAGTAACTATTACTTCTGCTAATGTGATTGCAATAGTACCCAACCCTAACAGCGGAAGCTTTACAGTGACCGCTTCTAATAAAGGACATTACACGATCACAATTTCCAGTGTGTTGGGACAACCTTTGTACCAATGGTCAGTAAATGCAGAGGCAGCATTGGAAAAGAGTTTTGAAACTTCGCTTTCTACCGGCACTTACTTAATTCAGATCACCTCAGAAGAGGCGCAAGTGATCAGAAAAATGATTGTAGAATAATTGTATTGATTAATAAATACCAGATGCCGGATTCCAGCATCTGGTATCTTCAATAGCTAATGGTAATTTTTCCAACTTAAATTAAAATGCAATATCTTTTTCAAAAATTCCTCTTTCTTTCATTTTTTTAGAATTTAAGAGTAAACTAAAGCGCTATTTTTTCTTCCAAAAAGATTTTACAAACCAGTCAAATACCTGATTTTTTATGCCCTGTACAGTTACCATTCTCCCCTGAATGCTATTTTATTAGAAAGGCCCGCAAGTCTTTCAATTTTATACTTACAGGAACAACAATGAAAACATTTTACTTTCTACTACTTAGTATTTTGGGAGCATGTTTAATAATGTCTTCCAAAAGTCACGCACAGTGTACCAACACACCTACTGTTGAAGCCGTGCGAAACGGAAATTTTGAAGCTGGATATTTGACAAAATCGGGGAATGGTCATACTTATACCGCAAACGGTCCTTTCGATTTCCAATCCGATCTGACCAGTACCAGCAACTTCGCCGCTAATCCTCCAGTAGGAACCTGTCTTACTTCTATTCCAAATGATTATGCTGTAGGAAGAGCTGAACCAGGGATGACTTGTACGGCACAACCTCGCCAGGCCTTTGCAGGAACAGATTATATTGATGTTGATTTCAACGACCATACTCCCGGATTGAACGGAAACGGTTTTGCACTTATTGGTGACTTCGAAAATTATACAGGAGGAAAATACGATAGCGATCCTGCCGGCTTGCCGGCAATCTGGAGACAGCATATCACGATCTATCCTAATCAAAAATATTATTTCTCTGCCTGGTTTGCCAATTACAACAGGGATGCCAACCAAGCCGGCTACATCAACTCTACTTTAAATTTTATCGTGATCCCAATGATCTCAGGCGTGCTACAATATTCAGCTCGCGCGAATGTGGGAACGGCAGTGCCTACTGGAAAAATGAATTGGCAACAATTTTACGGCACCTGGACTCCAAGCGCTTCCTATACAGAAGCGATGATCTTAATTGAAGTACAAGCGCCCACCGCTACTTTCCGCAACGACCTTTTGATTGATGATATTTCATTTATCAACGGTTGCAACAACCTGACTTCCTTACCGGCTTCCACTACACCTGCCCTAGGCAGCGACTTTTCTTTATGTACTACCAATGGAGCTGCTACTTTAAATTCAAATGTCTCTACCGGAGGTACTACACAGTTCTGGTGGTACTCAGGTACCGGCAGCGCGCAGACCACGCTTGTCTCTGCGAGTAGCACTGCTAATACTTATGCGATCACTACACCCGGCACTTATAGAGTTTGTGTGCAAACATCAAGCTTTCCTACAGGATGCTCAGCTTCTTCTACCATCGTGGTTACTGCTACCATGCCTGCTGTAACAGTGGCCGATGCAGTGCTATGTACAGCTACCACCACTACACTTTCTGCTAGTCTTACCGGAACAGGCTTAACCTACGATTGGTATAAAAAACCATCCGGTGCGCCAACTTCGACCTCTTCCACCATCACCACAGGAGTAGTGGGTACCTACGGCGTAAAGGTAACGCCAAGTGCGGCCGCTCAGGCTGCGGGCTGCGTGATGGTGACTTCTAACGATGCACAACTTACTTCCAATATCAGCAGTCCTTCCATTGTTTCCAGCAATTGCGCTGCTGCTCCCAATGGTTCCTTTAGTGTTACCGGCACCGGAGGAGGAAACACATTTACATGGTATGATGCCGCTACTGGCGGTAATGTAGTTGCCACTGGCAATCCTGCTACTATTCCCATCACAGGGCCAAGTACAGTGTATGTAGAAAATTCCAATACTTATTCTGCAGCGCCGCTGAGAACAGATGCCACCAGCGATGATGGAGGAGGAGGAAGCAGCTGGAACAGCACACACTTCACAGCTTTGCAGGATTTCACTCTTGTATCACTTTGGTTACAGTCTGCATTTGGCTCAAGCCCAGTGAGCCTGAGCATTACTAAAGATGGCTCTGCATATGCTACCGCAGGTCCTTTTTCTCTCTCGCAAGGTGTGTGGAAACAAGTATCCGTAAACTGGCCGATTGTAGCGGGTTCCAGCTATGTGATCACCTACACTACTTCTGACAGGCTTGCATTGAAAAGTAGTTTTAGCTCTACTACCTACAACAGTATGGTACGACTGGACCCAAACGTAAATGGCACCAGCGGCGCAGCAATCGAGTGGACGATACGCACCGGGAGTCCTTGTTTGAGAGGTTCCGTTTCGCTGTCCTGTCCCCTGCCTATTTCTTTGTTATCCTTTGATGCAAAAGCTACATCCGGAAATGAGGTAGCAATCACCTGGCAAACTTCAGCAGAGGTAAATAATAATTATTTTGTACTAGAAAAAAGTAGCGATGGAAAAACATTCACACCCCTTGCTAACATCAAAGGAAAAGGAAATTCCTCTACACTTTCTTTTTATTCTTACGAAGATCTAACGATTGGTGAAGGCACGATTTATTATCGTCTGAAACAAGTCGACTTTAATGGAGACTATACTTATTCTGAAATAAAAACGATCACACCTGCCAATGATCATGGTATACATATTTATCCTAATCCAAACCAGGGAAACTTTACTATCTCTGCACTGGAAGGAGGGACGTATAAAATTACGATTGTTGACCTGGTAGGACAAATCGTTTATCAATTGGATGTATACGCTGTTGCTGCGCTGGAGAAAAATATTCAGACTTCTCTTACGAAAGGTACTTACTTTGTACAAGTAGTTTCCAACGAAAAACAGACTACCGACAAGTTGATTATTGAATAATGTTGTTGAAATAATTTTCTGTAGAAATTACCCCTCTTAAATATTAATACTTATTTGAGATGCCAGATACCGGATAAATGCGAGAGTATTTTAATGACATTGTCCTTTAGCTTATTTGTAAAACAGAGTTGTTTTTATCTAAACTATCTGATATCCGGCATCTGGTATCTTGCATCCATTATTAATCTTAATACTTAAAAGGGGAATTCTAATTTTCTGAGTATTACCCAAAGGTTTGTTTATATATTAATGCCGGATCACACACAGTTCCGGCATTTTTTTATACGCCTAAAATATCTTCTCTTTCGATCGCCCTGTACTGACCTGGCTCCAATGCATCCAGGCGGAGTGCGTGAATGCGAATCCTTTTTAATTCTGTAACCTCATATCCCAATTTATAACACATCCTTCGAATCTGACGGTTCAGACCTTGGGTGAGTATAATCCTAAAACTGAAATCACTTTCCCGAAAAACCTGCGCAGGCCTTGTTCGCTTGCCCATGATGACTACGCCTGTAGCGAGTTGCCGGATGTCCTCTTCTGTCAATGCATGATCTACGGTAACTATGTATTCTTTTTCTTTTATAGATTCCGAAGGTGCAATGTTTTTGTATAATTGTCCATCGTTGGTAAGGATCATAAGACCTTCGGAATCTTTATCCAATCTTCCTACCGGGAAAAAATTTTCAACTTCGGATAAAGCATCGGCAAGATTGTCTGGAATGTTTGTACTCATTGTACATTCTATGCCACGCGGTTTGTAGTAGGCAAGATAAAAATAAGCATATGGTTTTTGAATTACTTGTCCATCGAATATAATCTCGTCGCGCTCGGAAATAGACTGATGTTGCAATGCTTGTTCATGATTAATGAATACACGTTTCTGCTGTATGAGTAGAATTGATTCTTTTCCCGAGGTAGGAATCGTTTTGATCAAAAATTCATTTATAGTCATTTCTAAAAAGTATAAATTGTTATGATCAGTGCCAGGTAAGTGAGTAAGAACGATACTCCCCAAAATAATACGGTAAAAATACTCACACGAATGATCGCTCCTGCCAACGTGATCTTATAATATTCTTTCATAGAAAAAACAGAATACACACAGATGATAAAAATATTAAGCGCCAGCCTGGGTTCAAACGCAGGGATTACGTAATACAAGGGAAATAGCAGCACATCTTTTAGCATAATAAAGCACATCAGGTAAAGTGAAAAAACAAAGTGATGTACAAAATTCATTTTCTTATAAAAATAAATAATGCTGAAAAGGATTGCATAAAAAAACACTACGATATACATCGAATAAGAAGCAAAATCAGCAAAACGTTCAGTAAGTTGTTCTTCGTTGATATGTCTTTCGGCAATGGCATTATCAGCTATCTTTTTCATAAGCCCCGTAGCGTCTTGTTTGTAGAGGCTTTCATGATGATAGAAATCGTGATCAGGAAAAAAATGGAAGACCACAAAATAAAGGAGAGAGCAAATCAAATATAATTTTACGGGAGACCAGTAACTTTGAAATTTTCCTCTAAAATATTCCGAAACAAGAAAACCGGGTTTAAATAAAAGAAGTTTGATCGTTTTCAAAAGCCTGTCATCTACTTCCAGCGATTCACCGATAGCATTGTGTACAAAGCCTTTCATGGTAAATTCTTTCTCATCCAACTTCTGCTGCCCGCAATTGTTGCAGTAATTACCATTGAATACATTTCCGCAGTTGAGACAGGTGTGGGTTGAGCCAATCATAGCAGAGATTTTTAATTTAAATGTTATTCGGTTATCTAAGACTAAAATTCTAAATCAAATAATGTTTCTTGTATTTCGAAATTCAACTTCATTCATGATGATACGGTTCTCCTTTATAAATCGTCATCGCACGGTATAGCTGTTCGATAAAAAACAAACGTACCATCTGGTGCGAAAAGGTCATTAATGAAAGAGATACTTTGTAGTTTGCTTTTGCATATACTTCTTCTGAAAAACCATAAGGGCCGCCGGATACAAAGACCATACGCCTTGTCCCGCTATTCATGTGTTGTGTAAGATACTTTGAAAAATCGGTTGAGGAAAGTTGCTTTCCTTTTTCATCCAGCAATACTACAAAATCTGTTGACTGGATCTTTGATAAAATAGCGGTGCCTTCTTTTTCTTTCTGTTCTTCCTTGCTAAGGGCTTTTGTATTTTTAAGCGCGGGAAGATAAATAGTTTCTACCGGTAAATAATGTTTCAGCCGGGTTTCGTATTTTTCAATTCCTGTGATTAGGTAATCGTCTTCCGTTTTACCACAATGGATAATCAGAATTTTCATTGATGGAATGTTTTGTATTGCCGGTCTACGTTTGGACAAGGCATAGTACGGTGTCCACGTTTTCCTTTGCGATTTGATTTATCGGTTTGCCATTGATAAATAAGAGAGAGCTCGTGAGCCCCTCCGCTAAGGCCAGCTAGTTTGGATACTACGAGATCGTAGCTGTAACAGAAGGTAAATCCTTTATGAATAAGTCCAGCCATCAACACTAGTGATTCGGAATTGGGAACTCCTGAGGCGTATTTTTTTACAGGCAATCCACGATACCAGATTCCTGCCATTACCGGGTGATGTGTAAGATAAAGTCCCAGGTCTAGCTGATCGGAAGTGCCTTGCTTTTTGTACAGGAAAGTAGGAGTGATGCTAGTCTCCATCACTGGCGCGCCCCAAGCGATCTGGCGCTCGCCCAGAAGAATTTTATATCCTCCGATAAAGCTCCATTTTACTGGCAGTGGCACCTTGTCTACTTGCGTAAACGATTGATTGGGACGGTTGATATGATTGGCTGAAATTCCAAGCCATAAATTTCGATTGTATACTACTGTACCTACCGAAAAGTCTGGATAGATGCGTGTTTTCCCGGTAGCCAATTGATCTGTAGAAGATCCGGTGATCGTGCCATCGTTGGCTAGCTGATCTCCAAAGACTGCTTTGCCAAAATCAAAATCACGGATCCCGATTCCACCTTGGAGCGCAGTTTTCGCAGTCCACCGTTCTGTAAGATTGATCTGGTATGAATACAAAGCGCTTATATCTGTAGCGCTAAGTTTCGCGGCGCCTTGCGTACTGCGATTTATGAGAAGGCCAAGGCCACTTCTTTTTTTATAGAAATCATGATCGATCCAGGCAGAAAAGGTTTTGTATGGATCTCCCAATCCTGGCCATTGCATGCGATAATTTAGCCCGGCTCTTGTATCAAGTCCTGCTCCGGTAAAGGCTGGATTTAAGTAAAGGGGAGCATTGTAGTATTGAGATAGCTGAGGGTCCTGAGCAGCACTGCTGAGTGTCAGAAAAAATCCAATTACTACAAGTATGTTTTTAAACATTTCTATAAAAACGCCTGAACTGATTTTTATTATAATAAACCTCCAAGCATTTTTTAATCCTTGGAGGTTTAACAAATATAATCTTTGTAAAGCGAGAAAAGCACAATCAGGGAATATAATTGCAGGCTTCTAGCAGTGAATCTACTTTATGATCAGCAAAAGAAGAATCGGGAATACGGTGTGGAATAAGAATTGTTTTTATTCCCATCTTTTTGGCAGGGATCAAATCTCTGTCCATATCGCCTACCATCCAGCATTGATCTATATCGAGGTTGAATTTTGCGATCGCTTTTTCAAACGACAACGTTCCCGGCTTCGTTACCAGACTTTCTGTTTTGCTCGCATGATAAGGACTATAATAAATTTCATCGATCAGATGTCCTGTTTTTTCCTGGAGGTATTGATGACAGTTCATCACGTCTTCATCTTTGTAAATACCTTTGGCTATTCCGGACTGGTTGGTAATGATCACCAGGTAATATCCTCTATCTTTCAGTATTTTCAAGGCCTCTGGCACGCCCGGCAAAATTTCGAACGCTTCGGTAGTCCATACATAATTTACATCATCGACATTCAGCACACCATCCCTGTCGAGAAAAACACATTTGTTCACTTTTAATTAATTTTTTGTTAGGTGCATCACCACTTTCATGCTGCTGCTGTCGGTACGAATGACTGTTTCGAGCCAAAATTCTTTATTTGTAAGTTTAGTGATATCCCATTCAAGGTAGTTTCCATATGAATCGGAACCAAAAATAGGAGAGTAGCTAGAATAGCTTCCATAAGTGGAGCTGTATGGTTGGAAAGAAATTGTATTTCCGTTGTTGGTGAAAATTACATCGCCGTTATCAATTTGTATCAATTGGCTATTGTAGGTATAAGCCTGAGAGTAGGTGTACGGTTTTGCGCCAAAGGCAGTACCGGCATAAAACTCGTAGTTGAAATCGACTTCTTTATATTCGTAAGTAGAGTCTTGTCCGTCAATTGTAATTTTGTCTAATCCCCATTTACCATTGGTTAATCTGTTTTTCACGCTTCTTAATGTAAAATCAGGGCCGTCTTCATATTTTTTACAACCGCTGAAGAGACAGATTACTACCATAGTTGCAATCAAAAAAGAGATAGTGTTTTTCATGAGTTTTATAGCTTTTAAAGCTTAAAGATGTATAAAATATTTGAAACTACAAAAGTTAAATGTTGAGTTATAAATTGGATGTTAGATGGTAGAAAAAAAAGGGCTGTCTATAATAAAGACAGCCCTTTTTTTCTTTTGCTTTACAGCAATCTACTATTGGAAAACAGTAAGTGTACCTGTATAGTGGAAAGATGCAGTCATTGCTTTACCAGAATAGATGTTATAGCTAGAAGCTGTAGTAGTAGTTCCGTTAACGCTGATATCAACTGCTCCTGTAGTAGTATCAAATGTGTTTACTGTAACAGTAACAGTAGCGTCAGCATCACTTTGATACAATCTTACATTTTTGTAGTTGTATTGATAATCATAATAATTCAAATCGAATGAACCGTTAGTAACTACTTTTGTTGTTGGGTTATAAGTAAATCCCATGTAAGCGTCATTATCCCAGTATGCTGACTCTGTTACGTACAGATACACAGAATAAGTACCATCATGGTTATTGGTAATGTTGGAATAATCTGGACCTGTGTTGAACTTATAAGTTCTGCTGATAGTCATTGCAGAATCGTTATCATTCTTGGTAGACACAGTCATTGAGAATGGATAGAATTTAAGTGTGCTGTTAGTAGCATCCAGTGTGCTGTTAGTAGCGCTCAAATTACTGTTTGTAGTAGCTTGCTGAGATTTCAGATCAGCAACTTGGTTGTCAAGATCTTTGATATCATCTTTCAATTTCTTGTTACAAGATGAGAAGGCAACAGACATTACGACAGCTGCAGCCATCAATAGCATTGATTTTTTTTTCATGTGTTTTTAAATTTTATAAGGTTTAAGATGTCTAAACAATACTCCATGTTTTAGTATAAAAATGAGCTTGTTTAGATTACAATGATACTATAATTTAATATTTTAAAAAAACTTTGTTAAAAAATTAATAACAAAGCATTAACTTTAAAGCAAATAATTACAATTTTTTATTGGATAAACAAAAATCACAATAAAATTCAGGGTTTAAATTTTATATCAGGAGAAGAATGTCTCAATCTCCTGCAATTGTTCATTCTGTAATTCGACAATTCTGATAAAAAAAGCCCATTCCAGTAAAACCAGAATGGGCCTTGTTGTCTGTTAATAAGGTAAGGATTATTAACGAATGAACAATAACTCTCTGTATTTTGGTAGAGGCCAATCTTCATCGTCAACGATAAGTTCAAGCTTATCTACTGCATAACGAATCGTTTCAAATTTAGTTTTCACATCTTTATCGTAAGAAATAGCTTTTGCTCTGGAGTCAGACATGTTATTTGCTTTCTTACGAGCTTCTGTCATATTATCGATCTCGTTCAGGATCGTAGCAGTGTGTTTAGAGATTTCTTTGATTGTCTCAATCACAGGTTTTGCTTCGCTGTCCAGACCGATTTCTTTCAGACCTTTCACGTTTGTGATCAGTTTATTTTGATAAGCGATCGCAGTAGGGATGATATGGTTTACACCAAGATCACCGATTACGCGGCCTTCAATTTGAATTTTCTTGATGTATTTTTCCAACATGATCTCATGACGAGCTTCAAGCTCTTTGTGGCTAAGGATTCCGTGTTTTTCGAACACTTCTTGTACTGGCTTAGTCACAATGAAATCAAGTGCTTCCGGAGTGGATTTTACGTTGTTCAAACCTCTCTTTTCAGCTTCTATTACCCACTCGTCAGAATAACCATTTCCTTCGAAACGGATCTTCTTAGAAGCTTTCACGTAGTCTCTCAATATATTTACGATCGCTACTTCTTTCTTCTCACCTTTGTCGATCAGTTTGTCAACTTCAGTTTTGAATTTAGTAAGAGTTTCAGCTACGATTGTGTTCAACACAGTCATTGGCCAAGCTGAGTTAGCAGAAGAACCTACTGCACGGAATTCAAATTTGTTACCAGTGAAGGCAAATGGAGAAGTTCTGTTTCTGTCTGTGTTATCAAGGATCAGTTCAGGAATTCTGCTGATACCAAGTTTCATGTATAAGTTATCTCCTTTAGAGATTTTCACGTTACCGTTGCTCTCTAATTCGTTCAAGATATCATTCATTGTCTGACCAAGGAATACAGACATGATCGCCGGAGGTGCTTCGTTAGCGCCAAGACGGTGATCGTTTCCTGCAGAACCGATAGATGCTCTTAGAAGATCTGCGTAATCGTGTACAGCTTTTACTACGTTTACGAAGAAGGTTAAGAAGATCAGGTTTTCTTTTGGTTTGCTGCTTGGTTGCAATAAGTTTTTACCAGTGTTGGTAGCAATTGACCAGTTGTTGTGTTTACCGCTACCATTGATTCCTGCGAATGGTTTTTCGTGGAACAATACTTTCAGGTTATGCTTCTCTGCTACTTTGCTCATCACATCCATTAATAATTGGTTGTGATCGCAAGCTAAGTTAAGCTCTTCGAAAGTAGGAGCAACTTCAAACTGAGAAGGTGCTACTTCGTTGTGACGGGTTTTGATCGGCATTCCAAGTTTCAATGCTTCGATCTCGAAGTCTGCCATGAAAGCGTGTACTCTTGGAGGAATAGAACCGAAATAGTGATCTTCCAATTGCTGACCTCTTGCAGGAATATGTCCGAATACTGCTCTGCCTGCCATTACCAAGTCAGGGCGTGCATTGTATAGAGCTGCATCGATCAAGAAGTACTCTTGCTCAGGACCCAGTGTACAGAATACTCTAGTAATATCTTTATCGAAATAATCGCATACTGCTACAGCGGCTTTATCTACAGCTGCAATAGATCTCAACAATGGACCTTTGTAGTCAAGAAGTTCACCTGTATAAGAAACGAAAATTGTAGGAATACAAAGTGTATTGCCAATGATGAAAGCAGGAGAGGTAGGATCCCAACCTGTATAACCACGTGCTTCGAAAGTCTGACGGATACCACCATTCGGGAAAGAAGAAGCATCCGGCTCTTGTTGTACAAGTGCAGAACCTCTGAATTTCTCAAGAGCCATTCCGTTGTCAATTTCAATAAATGCATCGTGTTTTTCAGCAGTTGCATCTGTTAATGGCTGGAACCAGTGAGTATAGTGCGTTACTCCTTTTTCCATTGCCCAGGATTTCATTGCTGCTGCTACTGCATCTGCAGTTTCAGAATCGATTTTATCGCCAGTTTCGATGGAATTCATTAATATTTTATATGCTCCGCCAGACATGTATTTTTTCATCGCGTCTACGCCGAACACATTGCTTCCGTAAAAATCCGAAACTTTAGAGGAAGGAGGAGTCACAGCTACGGTTGTTCTGTTGTTGACCGTATTCAGTGCATTAAATCTTAAATAAGCCATATTTTTTATTTGATTTACGTTTGGATTACAAATTTGAGTAAAAATATAAAATTTTTACCAAAATGAATTTTTTTCAAGTATTTTTTTCAAAAAAATCTTCATTTTGTCGAGAAAAATTAAAAATTATTGGAGCTTTTACTATTTTACTTGAATTTTATTAAACAAACAGGCTAAAATCTCATCTTACTGAAAAGTCTTCATTATTTAAAAAATTATATTTATTATAAAAAACCCCTTAATTATCATCAAATTAGGGTGATTTTTGTATTTTTACTTCCTATTTTCGAAAATTGAAAAGAAAAAATATGATTTTGGGAGACTTATATTCGATAAAAGATCTTAAAGAGGAAGAAAATAATACCATTTCTGCAAACATCGATATAAATGACAGGCACATCATTTTTAAAGGTCATTTCCCCAATCGTCCTGTAATGCCCGGGGTATGTCTTACCAATATGATCACCGATGTTATTTCAGCTTATGTGAAAGAAGCACAGTTTTTACAGTCTGCCGATTTTATAAAATTCATCAATTTGGTCATTCCTTCGGAAACCTATTCGGTAAAAGTATTAGTCAAACTACTCTCAGGAAATGATTCCCTTGCAGCTGAAGCCAGCATAGTTTCTGGAAATACTACGTTTCTTAAACTCAAAGGGAATTTTGCGAGGAAGGCAGTTTAGAGTTCAGGGGCTTAGTCTTCCGGGTTAACCAAAAAACCTGTTTATAAATTCCCTGTACTTTTTACAACCATATTTTTAAATTTCGTATATTAGTACAAAATAAATACAGAAAAATCACTTCAGGATGCAATTAAGATTTAGTTCCTTACTACTGATCTCAATTCTATTTTTTTCTTTCTCTTTTAAATCTACTGATACACAGGAGTCAGGTGTGTTTTCTTGTTATATAAACGGAAAACCTTTTGTGGTAGACAGCATGAAAGCCAGTATCCGGAAAATTACAGGGGGGGAAATGCAGTTGTCGTTAAACAACGAGCGGTTTATAAAATTTGCTTTTATGAACCCAAGCAACAAAAGTATCAATCTGGAATCTTCCAGCATTCGCGAAGCTTATATCCGTTATGAAGATCCGGCCAGCAGTGCGGTAGGTAAGCCAATCAAGGGTTACATCAACATCACCAATCTTGATGAAGAAAACAAAATGCTTTCCGGAGAATTTGAAATGGAGATCCAGGTGAAGATGAATAACACTTCTAAAATCCTGAAAGTAACGAACGGGAAGTTTTCTAATATTCCGATTGTCTTCAAATAAAAAATGTTGAGTTATGAGTTATGAATGAGTTAACTCACATTCATAACTCATAACTTTTTTCAATTTCTTCTATTCAATTCATCCCGGATCCTCGCTGCTTTTTCGTAGTCTTCTTTCGCCAGTGCATCATCCAGCAAGCTTTTCAGTTGATCTACCGTAGAGTTTTTATATGGATCACCAGGATTGGTTTTGGTTTCCTTTGGTACGCGTTCTTGTTTTGCTTTAGGCTTTTTCTCTTTTTCCTTTTCTTTTTCACCTTCGTCTTCCAGATCGTTCAACACGATACCGGCTTCGGAAAGAATGTTTTCGTAAGTATAAATAGGAACATTGAAACGAAGTCCGATTGCAATGGCATCGGAGGGACGTGAGTCAACCTCTACTGTTTTAACGGTGTCTGAGCAAACTATTTTAGCAAAGAACACACCTTCTTTCAGATCAGAGATCACGATCTCTTCTACTGTAAAATTGAAATTCATGGCGAACGAACGGAACAGGTCGTGCGTCATAGGACGGTTTGGATTGATCTTCTCTATTTCGATCGCGATTGCCTGGGCTTCAAACATCCCTATAATAATCGGCAATCTGCGATTTCCGGTCTCTTCACCAAGCACCAATGCAAAGGAGCCGGTATGCGACTGGCTGGAGGATAATCCAAGTATTTCGAGTTTAATTTTCTCCACTAGAATTCTGCTTACTTACTTATTATTTCAATTTTTTTGCTGCTTCGATAAGCTTGGGTACTACTTCAAAAGCATCGCCTACGATGCCGTAATCAGCAGCTTTAAAAAACGGAGCTTCCGGATCTTTGTTGATTACCACAATACATTTGGAAGAGTTTACTCCCGCCAAGTGTTGGATAGCGCCTGATATTCCGATAGCAATATACAAATTTGGACTTACCTTTACACCTGTTTGGCCTACATGCTCGTGGTGTGGCCTCCAGTCCATATCAGACACAGGTTTAGAACATCCGGTGGCGGCTCCCAGTTCCTTGGCAAGGTCAATCACCAAATGCCAGTTTTCAGGACCTTTCAGACCACGTCCTCCGGATACTACGATATCTGCTTCCGGCAATAAAATTTCTCCGGTAGCTTTTTCGGTCTTGGTTACTTTTACATTGAAATCAGTATCCGGGATGGCAGGAGAGAAGGCTTCTACAGTAGCTTTGCCACCTGTTTCGATCGCAGGATGCGCGTTTTTAGCTACGGTAATTACTTTGGTAGCAGAAGTAAGTTCTACCATAGTAAATGCTTTTCCTGTATAAATGGATTTTTTTACTTTAAATCCGGCACTTGTATCGGGAAGTTCTACTGCACCAGTAACCACGCCTGCATGGAGTTTAGTAGCCAATCTTGATACGATGGCGTCTACTGCCGATGATTTTGGCAGGATCACAATATTTGCACTTTCCTTTTTCGCTGCTTCGCCAATTGCGGTGGCGTAAGCCATTATATGTACCTGGGCAAGTTTATCGTTATTAATATGAAGCACTTTTGCAGCTCCATAGTTTCCTACGTTTTCCAATGCAGAAGAAGAGAATGCACCGATCGCTACTGCAGTGACCGAGGTGTTCTGTTTCTTGGCCAGCTCAGCAGCATAGGACACTGCTTCAAAAGAAGATTTTTTTACTTCTCCGTCTACTCCTTCTACAAATACTAGTATTGACATATTTTTAAAATTTTGAATTTTGAGTTATGAATTATGAGTGAATTATGAATGTCGAATTAAATTCATAATTCAACATTCATAATTATTATAAAACTTTCGCTTCGTTTTTCAGCAGGTCGAATAATTTTTCCGGAGTGGAAGCATCGATCATTTTGCAAGCTCCTTTGGCAGGAGGCAATTCGAAAGAAAGCATTTTCACACTGTCTTCTGCAGATACAGGTTCTACTACTTTCAATGGTTTAGTACGGGCAGACATAATTCCTCTCATGTTTGGAATTTTCCACTCTGCAATTGGCTCCTGGCAACCTGCTACCAGTGGCAATGCTACTTCTACGTATTCTTTACCGCCTTCTATTTCTCTGGCCATTTTCGCTACGTTTCCTTCGATATCAAGCTTCATCACGGGAGATACGGATGGAATACCCAGCGCTTCTGCTACCAGTCCGTGCACCAAACCTCCGTTGAAGTCAATGGATTCGCGGCCCATTAGGATCAGATCATATTTTTCTGCTTGTGCGATCGATACGATCTGTGCCGCTACAAACTGTGCGTCTTTTGGAAATGCATTTACCCGGATGGCATCGTCGGCGCCGATGGCGAGGGCTTTGCGGATAGTAGGTTCAGTATCTGCTTCGCCTACATTGAGTACCGTCACTGTGCCGCCTTGCGCTTCTTTCAACTCAATGGCTCTTGACAAGGCATATTCATCGTAGGGCCCAATGATAAATTGAACACCGGCTGTATTGAATTTTGTGTTGTTATCTGTAAAAGAAATTTTCGAAGTCGTATCGGGTACGTTCGTGATACAAACCAGTATTTTCATGGATCTGAAAAGTTAAATGTTATTGTTTTTTCTGAACTATTTCAAAAGTCTAAAATAGGAAAACTATCCGGTATTTAACTAAAAATAGTTACTTATTTAAACGTAAATTTGTCTGTAAGATGTAGAAAAAACAAAGATTATTTACATAAAATAATGCACAATCCTAAAATAAATCAGCTCCTTGAATTTCTAAAGGAAGACCCCAACGATCCATTTACTCTTTATGCACTTGCACTCGAGTATGAAAAGCAGGATCAGGAACAGACCAGGAAGTATTACGACCTGCTGTTGAAGGAACATCCGGACTATCTGGCCACGTATTACCATGCCGCTAAGTTTTATGAAAAACAGGATCGTACAAAAGCGGAGGAAATCTACAGAGCAGGAATGACGCTGGCTCTGAGCCAAAGAAAAACAAAACCTTACCAGGAATTGCAAAATGCCCTGAACCTGTTGCTGGAAGATGAATGAAAAATATGATATAAATAAAAGAAGGCTCCCTGTTATCGAAAGCCTTCTTTTATTTATATTGAAAGATTTTATTTAAGCTCTACGGTAATAGCAGATTGCTCTTTGCTTTTGATCGGAACTCCTGTATCGCCGGTTCCTGTTTTCACATTACCTGAACCAAAATCTTTTTTCACGCTTGCATAAAAAGTGATAGGAGGTAGTTTGCTGAAATATGCAAATCCATGACTTCCTGTAAGGCCTGCATAAACACTATTATTGTCTGCAGCTCTATCTGCTTCGGAAGAATACAATTGCACCAATGCTCCTTCTATTGGCTGCTCATTGGCATCTACCGCGTATACTTGAAGATCTGTATAACCAGTGCCATCTCCAGGAGTTGGGTTGTCTTTTTTACAAGAAAAAACGAAAACCGCTAGAAATCCGAAGATCAAAAAAGGTAAAAGCTTTGATTGATTCATGTTGGAGTATTTTTTTGACTTGTAAATATATGATAATTAACAGAAACAGCAAAATAATTATGAATGTTGAGTAATGAATTTTTAAACAAATCTGCTCATTCATCCTTCATAATTATTAGGTCAATTTCTAATCAGATCATAAAATAATATCAGCCCGGCACCGAGGATCACGATGCCTAGTACTTTGTTCATCTTGTTCAGTAAGCGATTTGTGAAATAGATCTTGATCTTATGCGCGATGTAGGCTTTGATGGTATCGAATGAAAAAACGGTAAGTACTGATCCGATGAAAAAAGCGAAGGTGCTGATCTTATCGTTGGCATAATTGTCGGCAGCATAACTTACCATTCCCAGGCAAATCACGAATACCGAAGGGTTGATGGAATTGAGTACAAATCCTTTTAACCAAAGACTATGATATGGTTTTTGTTTACGCTCACTTTCGTTTTCAACTTCAAGTGTATCGGGGGCTTTTTTGATAATATAGTAAATCCCAAACGTGATCATGATCCCACAACCCACGATTTTCATAAAGAGACGGAAAGACTCATCTTGCAAAAATCCTGCTACTCCGAAATAGATCAACAGAATAAAAAAAGAATCGCTGGAAGCCACGCCTGATGCATAAACCAGCGCTTTTCGAAATCCACGGTGGATGCTTGCGTGAATAAGCCCGAAAAAAACCGGGCCAAACATAAAACTAATGAGGAGTCCTGATACAATGCCTTGAGAAATCGCTTTAATCATTCTAAATGGGTTAAGACTTTTTATTGGTTAAGAGAGAATTTTTCTGAAGGAAAGTTTCCCATTCTTCACACATCGCTTTCTTAATCACCCTTGGAAATTTACTTTGTCCTCCTATTTTTCCTTTTGATTTCATAAAATCATAGAAGGCTGATAAAGGCAGCACTTCTACAAACACTTCTTTCAGCGCAGCGACCCGTTCGGTGCGGTAGTCATCGTTGAGCTCTTTCAATTTATCGTCCAACTTTTGTTTCAGCAATACAGCATCCACAGCATCGTCGGTACCAATAAACCATTTGTGTGCAAACATGCTCTGATAAGGAATACCTGCGACCGTAAACTCGCGGATGTCGATGTTGAATTCCTGTGAAACGAGGCTGACAGCCTTGTTCATATTTTCTACCGAAAGGTGCTCGCCGCAAAGACTAAGATAATGTTTTGTTCGGCCGGTAATGATGATCTTACTTTCTTTCTTATTTGTAAAACGCACCACATCGCCGATGAGGTAGCGCCAGGTACCGGCATTGGTAGTAATAAGCAATGCATAATCTATACCTTCTTCCACCTGGTGAAGCATCAAAGTTTTCGGGTTGATCACAACATCGCCGTCTGAGTTGAAATTTTCTTCTGTAAACGGAATGAACTCGAGGAATATTCCATTGTTCAATACCAATTTCATCCCATTCTGATCAGGCCTTGTCTGGAGCGCGATAAAGCCTTCCGAGGCAAGATAAGTTTCGATATAGGAGATCGGTCTGCCCAGAAGTTTCTCAAAGCCTTTCTTGTATGGTTCAAAGGAAACACCTCCGTGTACGAACACATGAAGGTTTGGCCATATTTCATGAATATTATCGACCTTGTAATGTTCCATGATCCGCTCGATCATCAGCTGGATCCAGGCGGGTACACCTACTATAAATCCGATGTCCCATTCTTTGGCGTTGCGGGTAATTTCATCCAGCTTATCGTTCCAATCTTTCTTGCGTGCAATCTTTTTGCCAGGGCGATAGAAAGGCAAAAACCAGCGTGGGATCTTGCTGGCCTGGATGCCGCTAAGATCACCTTCGTAATGATGGTCTACTTTATTAAGATCAATACTGCCACCCAACATGAGAATGCCGCGGCCAAACAGGGTAGCCGGAAGTTTATAATTGGCAAGACTCAGGATCTGGCGAAGACTTGTTTTCTTATTGGATTTGATCATATCCTTGGTGATCGGGATATGTTTGGTGGAGGCTTCGGAAGTACCAGAACTAAGTGCGAAGTATTTTACTGTTCCTGGCCAGCAGACATCAGGCTCTCCGGCCTTGCTGCGATACCACCATTCGCTATAGATCTTGTTATAGTTAAAAACCGGTACGCGGCTTCTGAAATATTCGTAAAATTGCTCTTCGTTTCCTTTGTTAAAACTAGCTAGGATTTCATTGAAATTATAGCTCTGTCCAAATTGTGTATTCTTGGCTTCTTTGATGAGCTTTTTAAGTTCACTACGTTGATACTCAAAAGGTGTCTTCCTGTCCTGCTCGATAATGTGGGTGAGCTTTATTCCCTTACTTAGTAACGACCCTAATAATGGCATATTTGTTTTTATAAAACCTCTCGAATTTGATAAAAATCAAGCTAAAATACAATTTTAAATGATAATATCGTTAAAATTGCGTTTAAATTTAAGACAGGTATGAGCATCGCCGCACAGCTTCAATCTTTTTTTTCCCAACTAAAAAATACTTCCTGCAAACTGATTGCCGTAAGCAAAACATATCCTGCCGAAGCCGTACTCGAGGCTTACCAGGCGGGGCAGCGAATGTTTGGCGAAAATAAGGTGCAAGAACTTGTACCCAAATACGAAGCGTTACCCAAAGATATAGAATGGCATTTGATCGGCCATTTGCAATCCAACAAAGTAAAATACATCGCGCCGTTTGTACACATGATCCATTCGGTAGATAGTTTCAAACTTCTTTCAGAGATCGATAAAGAAGGGAGAAAAAATAACCGTATACTTCAAGTGTTACTGCAAATGCATATTGCAGAAGAAGAAACAAAATTCGGACTTAGCTATGAAGAAGCGCTTGCCTTGCTGCAATCTGAAGCGTTTAAAAAATTAACCAATGTGCGCGTCGTCGGGTTTATGGGAATGGCGACCAATACAGACAACGATGAAAAGATCCGCCAGGAATTCCGTTCATTAAAAAACTTTTTTGACAGCTGTAAACTTTCCTGCAAAACAGAGAACATCGATTTAAAAGAACTCTCCATGGGGATGAGTAGCGATTACAAAATAGCGCTCGAAGAAGGCAGTACGATGATCAGGGTAGGAAGCAGCATTTTCGGAGCGAGGCAATATTAGTATTGAAATTTTGAGGATGATTGGAAAATTATTTTTCGAATTGTTTTCTAAGCCAAGCAACAATTTCAGTTAAAATTCGAATCTCTAGACAGAAGGCTGTTATTGCTTAAAAACCATTGCTACTTATAGGTAAAAACAAATGCCTGTTTCGTTTGTTTATTAATTCTCGATTGATTTATTTTATTACTCCCACACTGATTTATTATTTTTTGCGTATATACATTAGACAGATACGACCCTATACTTTGATGAAAAAAAATTACGTTCCTCTTCTCTTACTTGCTGCCGGACTGATTATTTCTGCCTGCAAAAAAAAGGATCCTACTCCACAAAGTACAGCTACCACGCCCGACTACAATCCTGGCACTGGCTGGACACAAGTATGGTCGGAGGAATTTAATGATAATACACTCAATACGGCCTTGTGGAACTATGATACCGGTGCAGGAGGATGGGGAAATGGCGAACTGGAGTATTACCGTAGCAACAACGTAAAGCTTGCCAATGGTACTCTTGTGATCACAGCTCAAAAGGAAACTTATGGTTCTTCCTCTTTCACTTCAGGAAGGATCAACACTAAAAACAATTATAGTTTTAAGTACGGAAAAATTGTAGGCAAAATTCAATTGCCCCAGGGATACGGCATGTGGCCTGCCTTCTGGATGCTGGGCAGCTCTGCTGCAGCATGGCCTGCCTGCGGCGAAATTGATATCATGGAAATGAAAGGCGGAAGCGATGCCACTACCTATTCTACCTGTCACTGGGCAGATGCCAGCAATCAGCATCAGTATTATGGACAAGGATATACTTACACTGCTAATCTTTCTCAAGCATTTCACTACTATGAAGTAGAATGGGATTCCACTACCATCACCGCGCGTTTTGACGGTGTACAATTTAACCAGACCAATATTACTTCTACAGATGTAAGCGAATTGCGCAACAACAGTTATTTCATCATTTTAGACCTTGCCGTTGGCGGAAACTTTTTTTCTCCCGCCATTACAAATCCCGTGCAGGTAACTGCCAGCTTCCCTCAAAGCATGTATGTGGATTGGATCAGAGTATATCAAAAATAATTAGGAGTTATGAGTTAATAATAACTCAACATTCAATATTCATAACTCATAACTTATTCTACTATCTTTGGGTATGACTCTGGAAGAAATCAAACATACTCTTTACCAAAAATGTCTTGCATGGATCGAAAATAAAATTGAGATCAGCACCAAGGCAATGAATGATGCACAGGATTCGGCCAATAGCGAAGAGAAAAGCAGTGCAGGTGATAAATACGAAACAGGCCGTGCTATGAGCCAGAACGAGCGCGATATGTATGCGCGCCAATTGGCCGAATGTCTGAAACAAAAACAATTATTACTTTCCATCAATCCGGATCAATCTTCTTCTATAATTGTGGCAGGCTCACTGGTGAGAACAGAAGCAGCAAATTATTTTATCAGCATCAGCGCCGGAAGTTTTTCAATAGACAATGTTACTTATTTTGCTGTATCAATTGATACACCTGTAGCGAAATTACTACTCGGCAAGAAGGCAGGAGATTCTTTTGTGTTGAATGGGAAATCGATTTTAATTCAGGAGAATCATTAGTAATATTAATCAGTGATGCCACAACTTTGAGTCGTGGCACCGCTATGAAACACTATGAAGTCCTTCACCCCACTGTCAATATAGAATGACGGTTTTCTCTATTTAAACAAAAGTATATTAAATAACCCGCTTGCCAACTCCAGGCTTCCGTAGAACAATCCCGCACCAAACGTAATATTGCGTGCAGAAAGATTATTAAGCGTAAACGGAAAAGCAGAAACTGAAAGCATGCTGTATGCAAAAGCCAGTATGGCACACATGATGATGGTCATGTTTTGATTTTGTCCAAACAAAATAGTCAGGATCGTAGCGGCAGAGAGCAGTGTAGCAATTACGATCGATTGGATCAGTCCCAGTTTTTCTATCAGCTTACTCACCGGGATCGCCAGCATCGCTGCAAGCCCCAAGATCAGTGAGGAGAAGTGATTTCCTCCGAAGACCATTGATTGGAAAGAAGGAAGTTTTTCAGCGAGAATATTCGGAAAATATTCCATGATAAAAGCTGTGATGACCCCAAAGGTTAGTCCTACGAGCACTACAGGGAAATAATTATTCTGACGTCCTGCGCCTGCAGCAGAATGTGATTTGGAGATTGCTGCATTGCTTACATCGCGCGTGCTGCGCAGGAAGAAGAAGCCTGACACGATCAGCAATACGCCGCCGGTGACGAAGGTAAGTGTTCCGCCAAGGAAATCTACCAGCTGGATCACGATCGGTTCTAATGCATAGAGCAATTCCGTAGTCATCGTGATCACCGCCATTACCATTGGCAGGTCGGCACTTGGCGCGAAGAGATCCAGCATAGAGTTGGCCGGACTATGAAAAATATTCATAGAGATAAGCCAGAGCACGATCATGATCGGCAAGACATTGTGTACAAAAGCGCTGTTCGGCCCGATCTCTACGAGCGATGCCACAGCCATGAAGATCATTGCGGTGGCGCCAGCGCCTACGGTGAATACTACAAAGCGCTTTCCATTTTTTTTGATCATATAATCACCAATAATTCCCGCAATGGGAGGGATGATGACCAAAATAATAGCTTGTGCTACTACGAGGAAAAAAGAAAGCTCTTTTAATCCAAACCCTTGCACAACTTTGGGTTGATAATTATGGTAGGCAATCCAGCTGATCACCACAGCAGCATTGAGTCCGGCAAGACTCCAGATCTGCGCCCAGTTGATCTTTGTAACGGGATTAACGTTTTCGATAGTATCGGTTTGTGAAATAACAGTTTCCATTTTATTAGATTGGTTTTGGAATAGTACTACTTAATATACGGGAAAAATCGATGGAGTGGATTTGTGCATAGAAAAATATTGATAGATTTCCCCATAAACCTTGTTAACAGCTGCTAAGCCTAACAAACGTTTATGAAAATTATTAATGAATATTAAATAACATGAACAGTTTCTCAGCAAAACAGTTGTGGCTTGTCTCTCTGACAAGCCACGGAATGGGAAATGATTGTAGGAAGAAACGATTAGCCATTGTTAACGTTTGGCTACCGATAACGTTATTTAATATCAAGGACCTTCAGCTCCACACGTCTGTTTTTAGCGCGTGCCTCTTCAGAATCTGCAGGATCGAGCGGTCTTGTTTTACCGTACCCTTTAGCTCTTAATCTTGAAGAAGGAACTCCTTTTGAATTGAGGTATTTCACAATCTCCTGCGCTCTTTTGGTAGAAAGAGTATTGTTAAAATCATCTGACCCGACATCGTCGGTATGCGCTGAGATCTCAATGATCGCAGAAGGATTGGACTTCATCAGGCTTACCACTTTATCAAGCTCTACATAAGACTCCGATGCCAGTGTATATTGATTAAAGCTGAAATGGATGTCGTTTAGCGTAAGTTTGGTATTGTCTTTCAACGGCTGCATTTTGATATCAAAATTCGGCACGTAAACATCGGTAGCAGTGGTACTGTCCGTTTCTCTGTTGCCAGAAGCATAAAGTGTTTCTGCGGTAGTACCTTCGGTAAGTGGCACATCGATCACAGTGCTTGTATAGGCATAGCCTTCTATACTGCTTACTTCTACGTTGTACTTATTACCTTCTCTCAAGCTTACCGCGTATTTTCCGTCTCTGCCTGAACTTGCTTCGATGATCGTCTCTTCTTTTGTTTCAGTATTGGTAACTTTGATCTTTACTTTCAAGCCTTTGCTATTGTCTTTGTCAGATACCTTAAAGACAACTTCTTTTCTCTTTGGTTTGAGCTTAATATCCGTAGGCTGTGCTTTGTAGCGCTCGTCGATAGAAGGATTGTACGCAGTAGAATAATTGTAATAACCATTTGCCACTGCAGCAATCGTATACCATTTGCCGGCAGGAATGTTTACTTTATAGGAACCTGTCACTTCCATTCTTTTTACAGTATCTTTTGCCAGCGAATCAATCAGGAATAATTTACCGGTTACCGGTTTGCCAGTTTCCAGGTCTACGAAATTTCCTGAAAGCCCCAATCCATGAAGCCTGTATTGATCAGGTACCGGAGTGAAATAGATGTCTCCTTTTTGTGAATAGTAAATATAATCTTCAGTGCTAAGCAAGGCAGGGTTAGACTGAGCATCACCGGAGTTAAGATAATCAAGCGCTACAGGCTGGCTCCAGGTATTAGAGTTTGACATTTCTGAGCTGAAAAGATCATAGTTTCCGTTTTTGCTGGAAGCGTACAATAATGTTTTGTTGTCGTAAGCAAGTCTTGGCGATTTATCGCAAGAAGCATTCAACGGTGCAGTTACTTCTACTGGTTTTGTCCAGTTGTTTTTCGCATCAAGCTCCGACATCATGATCTTGCTGCATTTTTGTTCTTTACCTTTTACAGGAGTAAGTGTGTAAAATAATTTTTTCCCATCAGGAGAAATGGAAGGGAATGTTTCGCTGTCTGGCGTGGAGATTGGGCGCCCGATGTCGATTGGTAGTCCCCACTCATTTTTAGAATTCTTTTTGGAAACAAAAATATCCATATCATTGCCGGATCCAAACATCATGCAGAGGTAAAGCGTTTTTCCATCCTGGCTCAGGCAAGGGCCGCCGATAAGGTAATTAGGGCGGGCATATTTATTGATATTGTCGAGCGCTTTGGGAGCAGACCAGCTTCCATCTTTTTGCAAAGTGGATTCATACAAACGGAATCCTCCCTCGCGGTTGGATTGGAAAACCATTGTCTTGCCATCGCCCGATATAGTAGGGGAGTATTCGATGAAATCAGTGTTGATATTGACCGGCTGCGGCTCCACGTTCTGAGCGGCTAAGGTGTTGATCAAACAGAAAGCAACCAAGGTGTAAAATATTTTTTTCATATTTAGTATTTAAAAATTTTATTCTCCTACGATAATGAAAGCGCCCCAGTACAAAGGCTCTTTGAATTCGCTTCTTAATTTATTTTGTGCAAATGTAAATGCTTGTCTTTTACTTCCAGACTTCAGCCATTCTTCATAAAATATTACCATCAATTTCTGCGTGGCTATATCATCTACCTTCCAAAGACTGATAATGATCGAGCGAGCACCTGCCACGCGGAAAGCGCGCTGGATACCGTATACACCTTCTCCATTCTTTACTACTCCAAGACCTGTTTCGCAGGCTGACAGTACCACCAGTTCGGTGTTGTCGAGCGAGAGGTTCATTGCTTCATATGCGGTCAGCATTCCATCGTCTCCGGATGTTTTGGAGGCGGAAGAAAGATAGAGTCCCGACTTCATCAATGGGTTGTCGACACTCAAACCATTTTTTGTTTCTTCGTCTACATTTTCTTTCTGTTTCGCATCGGGTTCAAAGAAACCGTGTGTAGCAATATGGAGGATCTTAGCATCGCGTGTGGATTTTACAAGCTCTTCGGTAGACTGTGCGCCTGTATAAAGGTTTCCGGCCCAGTTGTTATTGTTTACTACGGTGGCGATCTTTTTCACTTCTTCTGCTGATCCTGGAAGTCGCTTCAATTGTCCGGAACGGGAAGTAGCGATCCCACTTTGCCCGAAATCCGGATCACCGATCAGCACGATCTTTTTGGAAGCGGAAGCAACCGGTTTAAGAGTGAGCAGATCTTTGGTATTGGTCAAGGTATGAATATCGATCTCATCCAGGATATACTGCTTGGTAGCAGGATTGTATACGCTCAGCAAGTTGATGCTGTTGTAAATACCGTCGGGAGAGAAATAAACTTTTTTAACACCGTTTAAAGACGCTGCTATTTTACTCCAGAAATTGGCGTAGCAAAACTCGTCCGGTATATTAAATTTAATGGTGTTGCGGTAATACATGATAAAACGGTTTTCCAGGTCAGTACCGTTTTTCATAAGCACGATCTCCGGATTATTTTTAGTTTCCGGTGTAATGATCAATGCTGCATAATATACAGAATCCTTCAGCTCTTTAGGGTTTGGATCTTCTTTGCTCACAAACTGATACTTTACATACGTGCCGCCCTTATCCGCTTTGTACTTACGGAAACGGATCATTTCAACAGCTGCTTCTCCTGGCTTCAGCATCTTCTGTACATCCTGCCAGGTATAGACTTGAGCGTCGTTTGCGCTTTTGAAAACCTCTGACTTCAGCGACAATTGTTTTTCAAGCTCATTCGTTTTTTGTTCAAGACTGTCTACGTTGATCTTCAATTCCGATTTAGGGATCAAATACAATTGCGCAAGATATTCTTTATCAGATTGCCATTTCTTAAATGATTCGATCAACGCAGGGTCATTACTGCCCAGAATTCTTTGTCTTACTTTGTTGGAAGCATTGAACAGGATCGCTTTTGTGGCCAGCTGTGTGTTGTACATCTCCGAAAGCACCGAAGGGTCACTGGTATAGCGCATAGAGGCTAAAGAGTTGAACTGCTCAAAACGATCGGCGAAGGTGGTATAGAATTCCTCTTTTTCCTTTTCACTCATAGAAGGAAAATAGCGGATGATCTCTTCTTTGTAATTGGCAATTGTTTGTTTCCAATAATTAAATGCTTCGTTGTATTTACCAGTAACAGTATACACGCGGGCCAGGCTGGCGAGCGTATAGGTGTAATCAGGATGATGTTCTCCTAATTTTTCTTTACGGATCTTCAATGCTTCCAAATAACTTTTTTCTGCTTCCGCGTAGCGCAAACTATGCTCGTAAACATTGGCAAGGCTACTTAACGTTTTTGCATAATTAGGGTGATTGGTGCCAAGGCTATTCTTTATAATCTCTAAATCTTTTTTTAGCAATACTTCTGCTTCTTTGAATTTTTCTCTTTCAATATAGAGGAATGCCAGGTTGTGCAGGGTAGAAGCATATTCCGGGTGTGTTTCACCTAATACATTTTTGATAATGTTTAGCGATTGGTTATAATTTTGTTCTGCTTTCGCAAACTCTCCGGTTTGTTCATAAATATTCGCCAGGTTATTCAGCGCAAGTGCGTATTCATGGTTTTGCTCACCGTGCGCAGCTTTAGTGATCTGCGCAGCCTGCTGATAGAGCGGCAGCGCTTCTTTAGTACGGTTTACTTCTTCGTAGAACCTAGCCAGGTTATTGAGAGAAGCACCGTAATCAGGATGGTTTTCTCCGAGTACTTCCTTGCGAATGGCCATCGCCTGCTTAAACATTGGTTCGGCTTGCTCGTATTGTCCCATCTCCTGATAAAGTGAAGCAAGGTTATTAAGCGACGTGGCATAAAAAGCGTGTTTTTCGCCTACCAGATCTTTCGTAATAGTGAGCGATTTTTTAAAATTAGCTTCCGCCAAATCGTAGCGCCCCATTTCGTCGTAAAGCAGAGCGAGGTTGTTGAGCAAGTTAGCATAATCGATATTTTTCTCTCCTACAGTTTCCAGCAGCATTGCTTTGCACTCGTTGTAGGTAGCTTCTGATTTATTGTATTGTCCGGTGCTCCTGTACAAGCCCGCGAGGTCGGCTTGGGTATTGATACAAAGAATATTTTTTTCACCGACAGCGCTTTTGCAATATTTTAACGTTTTATCGTATAGTTTCTCTGCCTGTTCAAATTTATTTTCTTCGACATATAGCTTAGCTAAGTTGTTGATACAAGCTGCATATTCCTGCGAGCGTACGCCGTTGTTGCTTCGATAAATATCGGCCATTTCGTTATAGTAAGCTTCTGCTTCCGGAATTCTTTTTTGAACACGGTACATAGAAGCAAGGCTATTGAGAATGCTCAGGTAATCCTTGTGTTTAGTGCCTTCTGTATTTTTGATCGCTTGTTTGGCTACAAGATAGTTGGCTTCTGCTTCTTTATTTTTACCTTTTGCTTTTTGAAAATCGGCGAGCGTTTTGAGCGCTACTCCATAATCATAGCTATTTTCGCCTTTTCGTTCCTTAGTAGTAACCGCAATACGCTGGTAGATGGAATCCACCGAAGCATTTTTATTCTGACTGATGCAGACACTTGCCAGGTTTCGCTGGAAGGCGAGGTATTCAGGAGTTTTATCTCCATTCTTTTTTTGTTCGATCTCCAACAGGCTGCGGTAATATTTTTCAGCCTTCTCATAATTCTTTTGCTCAAGGTAAAGCGCAGCCATTTCGTTTAACGCGAAATAATTATTATCGTCGTTAAAATTGGCAGGAGGAGCGGCATAAAAATTAATAGTTTTATTCAGATAGGTTTCCCCTTCTGTAGAGCGCTTCAATTGTAAGAGAGAGGCGCCCATCATATTTTGCATGGTATAGAAAGCGCTGGTATCCTGGTATACTTTTTCCACTTCCGGGATCAGTTTTTCCAGGTCAGCTACTGTACCTGCATAGTCTCCTTCATCATATTTAGCAAGCGCTTTGTCAAAATCCTCACCCAGGTTTATCACCTGGGCAAAGGAATTTGCCGCAAAAAGCAATACTGCAATTACAACTAGGTTTATTATTCTCATCGGTTGTTTTTTATAGGTTATGGAACCATTTCTACGAAAGAAGTTTCACCTCCATATACCATCTGTGTCTGGCCATCTGAATTGCGTTGTACTACTGCAAAGAATCTACAGGCATATGAAGTACCGTTTATAAAAGGACTACCTGTATAAGGAACCTGCCCATCTATAGGAATATAATTTTGGTTGTTTGAATTAGCTGTGAATGGATAGGCTCCGATTCCTCCACTATTCCAGTCAGGAGCCGCCTTGGGGTCCCGAAACTGAAGACCGATCTGCATCACTGTATAATTTGAATTATTTGAATTAAGAATGGTTCCGGTAAAGTCATCATAAGACCCTGTTGAGGCATAAGTAGGAATAGAAATTGTCAGTGGATTTATAAAATCACCGCTGCCACCATTGCCTTTGCTGGAAAAGTAATTTCCATATTTATCATATCCGTATAATACGATCTCACCAAGAACAGAACCAGCAGGAACATTAATGGTAGTCGATACACTGCCAGGTCCTTTCTTAGCACCAAGCGAAAAGCGGGATACGTCGGTACCTACAGTAACATCAAAACCATAATCCGACAGATCAATCTTACCAGAAGATAAGATCCGGCCTGAAATTTTATAGGAATCGTCGGAACTGGAAGCAGGAAGAGAACTTGCTGCAATTTTAGAAGCGCTATTACTCACCATCACCGGTGCGCCTACAGTCATGAGGATATTATCGTTCTTGTATTCTTCTTTCTGACAAGCTCCCAGCAGGGAAAGAAGAACGATTGACAGGGAAAGAAAGAGATTCTTTTTTTTCATGTTAACGATTTTTACGTTTGAATTGATAAGCGATCCCCAGACTGAATCTGATCTGATCGATATTATAGGTTCTATTCACATCCCTGGTTATTGGAGCTGTGTAAGTACCATTATAAGTAAAAGAATAAAGTGATTCCTTGAAATGAATTGTACCGCCGGCATGCATGTAATCGGCTGCTACAATAAAGGCCAGTCGGCGAATAGGGGAGATACGGAACGTAATTCCCCCTCCGTAAGTATTCATTGTTTTTGTATCGCTCTTTTCGGCCTGAATAGAATATTTATATGTATACAAAGAAGTAGGATTGCTTGCTGTCGGGGTAGCGCCGGAAGGTAGTGTATCATCTGCCGCTTCTATCCTTACTTCCGGACGGCGTACATTCATGATCCCGAATTGCCCGCGTAGATCGACGGTAAGCCATTTGGCAGGTTTGAACGAATACATCGGCCCGATGGTAAAGTACCCGAAGTTCCAACCGTCTTTGCTCTGTCTTTGATTGTAATTATCATAATTCACAAAGATCTGCTCGTACGGATCGCTGTTGTCGGCATAATATTTTTTGTAGCCATTTATGTTCAACTGGTTATTGGCCACACCAAATTTTGCTTGTAGCCCCAATCTTTTGAAAATATAAAATCCACCCTGTAAACTGGCTCCAAGTCCGGCTTGTGCAAAGCCGGGCTCGTTTTTATTAAAATCCGTTCTGGCAAACGAGCCTACTGGTTTATAGAAATCAAACGCAAAACCAAAATAAGCGCGGGGCAGATTATGGTTGAAAAGGTATTTTTTGCCTTTTTCGGTTTTGATTTTTTTTATTTCTTTTTCCTGCAAGGTATAAGTGCTAAACTCTGGATCTTCGTACACTTTATACTGCACATCTTTCCAGTTTATTTTTAAAATTTTAGCCCGGATGGTCTGTCCATCGCTAGTTACGATACTATCCTGCGCATAGCTGTTTACACAGGTAAGCACAGAGAAGAATAGCAATAAGATTAAAAAACGTTTCATGTTAATAGTCAAGGAGTATTAGGGAATTTAAATATACTTATTTATTCATCAACTTCCAATAATTCAAGGATCTCGGAAAGATCATCGAAATTTTTGAAACCCGGGCTGATCTCATGGCTTCCTCTCAGCTCGATTCCATAGGGTTTAATAGTTTCGAGCATTTCCAGTACATTGGCTGCTTCAATGCCTTCACCGGAAAGGATCACCCGGTTGGACTGACCATAACTGGCTAGTGCTTGTTTATTTTCCTGCAGGTTTCCGGTATATAAAAGAAGATCTTTTTCCGTAAGTGCCGAAAGAAGCGTATCGCTGACAAGTAGTAGTGGTAAGGGAGAGATCGTTCTGATCATATCGGCTGCGCGGGCAGCGACCTGCAGATAATCCGGCTGAAGGATGTCCAGTAAAGCAGGTAGCGCCGGATCCTGGATCGTTGTTTCGTCCAATTCCAGTGCAATTTTTACACCCGAAAGCCAGCCTGCGATCTCTTTGATCTTGGAAGGTTCAAAAAGAGGATTTCCTGTGGGAAAACCTATTATTTCTACACCCATTCCTGCACAATAGCGGGCATCAGAGAGGTTAGTAATATTGCCGGCTTTTACGACGGTCTGTAAAGACATAAAACTATTTGGTTAATAAATCTGTTTGAAATACAATTCGTACAAAATCAGCGCTAATTTAGAATTTATTGGATAAAATATCGGTATTTTTGCGAATAATATAGGTTACATTTAGATAATTTTAAGTTATTAACATACAATGAGCAAACACGGAAGAGTATTAGTGGCCATGAGCGGAGGGATAGACAGTTCGGTAGCAGCCGTAATGCTGCACGAGCAAGGCTATGAGGTGATTGGCATGACCATGAAAACCTGGGATTATGCTTCTTCCGGCAGTTCTAAAAAAGAGACCGGCTGCTGTAGCCTAGACTCCATCAACGATGCGCGAAACATCGCCGTGAGCCTGGGCTTTCCGCATTATATTCTTGATATCCGCGAAGAGTTTGGTGATTATGTGATCAATCATTTTACCGACGAATACATCGCCGGCCGCACACCAAATCCTTGCGTACTCTGCAACACTCATATCAAATGGGATGCCCTGCTGCGCCGCGCCGATAAGCTAGACTGCGAGTTCATCGCCACAGGCCACTATGCCAATATCCGCGAGGAAAACGGCCGCCATGTGATCTCCAAAGGATTGGATGAAAACAAAGACCAATCCTATGCACTCTGGGGCATTTCTCAACAAAGCCTTAGCAGAACAAAATATCCATTAGGACATTTAAGAAAAACAGAGATCAAAGACTTCGCCAGGGAAAGAGGATTCGTAGACCTGGTAAACAAATCCGAATCTTACGAGATCTGTTTTGTACCCGACAATGACTACAGAGGTTTTCTGAAAAGACGTGTACCAGGACTTGAAAAACAAGTAAAAGGCGGAGAGTTTGTACTCGAAGACGGTACCGTTGTGGGCACACACGAAGGTTATCCTTTCTACACCATAGGCCAACGCAAAGGTCTGGGAATTGCAATGGGATATCCTGTTTTTGTAACAGAAATTCAAAAAGAAAAAAACCGTGTAGTACTCGGAAAACTTGAAGACCTTTCCCGCGATGGGATGTGGGTGCATAAGCTCAACATGGTAAAATACGCCGATCCACTTACTAAATCATACGAAACAATCACCAAGGTGCGTTATAACGACGGAGGAACTCCTGCCATCATCACACAAATAGGAGATGGCATCAAAGTATTGTTTAAAGAAGGTGTATCAGCCATTGCTCCCGGACAAGCGGCAGTATTTTATGAAGGGAATGATGTGATCGGAGGAGGATGGATCGTTTCAAGTTTCAAACAGAACAATGAAAATATATAAACTACTCATCGCCGGCGTTTGCGCCTTGCTCTTTTTTGCTTGCAAGAAAGAAGACAATCCCAGTGCAGACGAACTCGGCTACAGTTATTACCCGATCAATGTAGGCGATTATTCTACCTTTGATGTCGTCGATTCTTCTTTCCAGGGAGTCGGCAATACAATCGTTACAAAATACCAGATCAAAGAAGAACTGCACGATCCTATTACTGTAAGCGAAGAAACCCGCTATGAGATCTATCGTTATTATAAAAACGATGGCAACGATTGGAACGATTATCCGGATTCGGTATGGACGGTGTTCAATCCTGGAAACAGGATATTACGAGTGCAGAATAATGTGCGTTTTGTAAAACTTGTTTTCCCATTCCAGGTAAATAAACAGTGGGATGGAAATATTTCAGATACTATTAATGACCCATTGAATTATTATACTATGACGGAAGTCCGTCGCCCTTTTAAATACGATAATACCAACTATCCCCAAACAGTAAGCGTAGTAGAACAAAAAGATTCCAGCGGTGTGAGCAGCAATTATACCGTAGCCGTCTATGCCAAAGACTACGGACTTGTATACTATGAAGTGCGCAACTATCGCTATCAGCAGATCAACGGAACGCTCGTTCCCATTGTAGAATTTGGGGAGCATACCATCATGAAATTAACCGCACATGGCCGGTATCAATAAAGCATTTTACCTTTTTGTATATATTGTTTTTTTCTCGGGCAAATTATTTGGCCAGGACAAACATTTTATTGTTTATTTTAAAGACAAAAACAATTCCCCTTACTCTATTTCTAATCCTTCTCAATACCTTTCTCCTAAAGCGATCGAACGCAGAACAAGGCAACATATTTCCATTACTGAAAATGACCTTCCGGTAAATCCTGACTACCTGGACAGCCTTGTGGCCAAAGGCGCTCAGATTGTTTATCCCTTAAAATGGTTGAATGCCGCCGCTATTATAGCCGATTCCATGGAAATGGTAAATATCAGTACTTGTTCTTTTGTACTGGGCGGTAATAAATTAGCCCGCCTAATGACTACCCATCGTTTGATCCATCAGAAAAATCAAAAATCGAAAGCAAAAAAATCTAGCGCATCTTATGGAAGCTCATACAACCAGGTAAACATGTTGCAAGCAGACATCATGCACCAGGATGGTTTCCACGGAGAAGGCATCCTGATCGCCTTGCTGGACGCGGGGTTTAAGAATGCCCCTTCACTCAGTTTTACGCAACATCTTTTTACCAACAACAGGATCCTTGCTACCTATGATTTTGTAGCGGGTGAACTAAATGTCTACGACGACGATCCTCATGGGCTTGAAGTACTGAGCGTAGTAGGCGGCTACCAACAAGACGCATTGATCGGCACAGCTTACAACGCGTCTTTTGTGCTCTTACGCACCGAAGATACCAACAGCGAAACCGAAACCGAAGAAGCCTACTGGGCACGCGGAGCAGAATATGCGGATAGCATTGGGGCAGATATTTTAAGTTCGTCGCTGGGATACACCACTTTTGACGATGCCACTACCAATCATACGTATTCTGAATTTAACGGGCATACCACGATCATCGCTCGGGCCGCGGATATGGCAGCTTCCAAAGGTATGCTTGTCATTTGCAGTGCCGGCAACGAAGGCAGCGACAGCTGGCAGTACATCACTACGCCAGCCGATGGAGATTCATTGCTAGCGATAGGCGCTGTGGATGCTTCTTCACATTATACCTACTTCAGTTCTACGGGCCCGTCTTCCGATGGCAGGATCAAACCTGATCTGGCAGCTCAAGGCTCTGATGTTACGATCGGTACTCCTGGAGGAAGCATTACTACCGCCAGCGGTACTTCTTTTGCCTGTCCTTTAACTACAGGGCTTGCAGCCGGCCTCTGGCAAGCTTTTCCAACGCTTACTAATATGCAGCTCTACAATGCGCTAAAGCTTTCTGCTTCGCAATACAATCGTCCTGATAATTTTTTAGGTTATGGTATTCCTGGTTACCTGAAAGCAAAAGAATATATCAACGACAGCATTTTTAATATTGGCATTGACGTTAGAGTATTTCCAAATCCGATCCATGAGGGAGGTCTCGTTTTCACAGCAGGGGCAGAATATTTCAACCAGAAAGTAACTATAAAAATGTATGACCTCCTGGGCAGAATAGTTTCCGAGAGTGAAGTAACGGTTACAGCAGTACGCAACGAAATCCCTGTGAATACAGCCACCTTGCGTGATGGAGTTTATGTGCTAAGGTTTTATTTTCCGGATAAGGTGGTGAAGACTAGAATAGTTAAAAATTAGTTATGAGTTATGAATGTTGAATGTTGAGTTACTTTTTCATTTAGTCTGCTCAGAGTCTCCCGCACCCCGAACGTAAAATTTAACAACAGCTTTACCAGGGGACTCTGAGCTTGTAAAAGAACCTCTACATTTGATTCCAACAGCTCAGAGTCCCCTGCAAACGTTTCTACGCGGGAGACTCTGAGCGAACAAAAGACTAGAATAGTTAAAATTTAGTTATGAGTTATGAATGTTGAATGTTGAGTTACTTTTTCATTCATAATTCATAACTCAACACTCATAATTTATTACCTATCTTGCTTCACAAATTTTTTGGAAACTGTATTTTCTTCTCCTTTAAAATGCAGAGAATACACGCCCGATGGGAGATCGGTTACATTGAGAGAAATTGTTTCATCCGTTGAAGAATAATTTTTGCTATACATCGTTTGTCCCAACTGATTCAAAATCTCGATCGAGAAATTGCCGGTGCCTTTTGGAATCGCTAGAGACAGCTCATTACGCGTAGGGTTTGGATAGAGTGTTAATGTTGTGCTTTCTGTATTATTTTCCTGCAATATGTCTGTAGTAATATTTCTTGTACCTACTGTATAATAGACAGGCCACATGGCTTCTGGTATTAGTCCGTTTTCAGTGCCGGAGGAAGAAATTTTATCGGCATTGAGAGAAGTATAATAAACATTGAGATTCCCACTTCCATCATCTCCAGTATAAGCTACACGACTGTCGGTACGATCGTACGAAGGCCAGCCCAGGTAATTATTTACTGCTATAACATCAAGATTATTGGATTGTAAATCGAGTCCTAAAACTGCGAAGCTACCGGAATTATCATCCTCGTAATCGAAGGCAAGAATGTTAGGAGAATTTTTTGCAAACGCAGGATTTCCCACACCTTCGCCAGGCCCGAGGTTATTGAAAAGTTTGGATACTTCACCGTCGCTGAAATTGTTGGTTACATTATCCCATACATGCAAAAGGTTGATATCCCAGTACTCAAGATTATCCTGGCCTGTAGCGGTTACTTCGTTGAAACAATCGTACACAAGATATTCTCCTGTATAATCCCATTCCATACCATCGGCATATACAGGGCCATCTGATTTCACGCCTTGCGTATAAGTTGGATTGTAAAGAATAAACCTCACCATCTGCCCACTTGCCAGATCAATTATATAAATAGAAGTATCCTGGTCGATGGTGGTAGCAGCTATTCTTTTTCCATCCTTAGAGATCGCCACGCTCGACCATATGGCTGTATTTTCAATAATTGTATTATTTACAGAAGACGAAGGATTAACGTTGATCTTATGAATTTTTTGATCAGTTCCTACATATACACAAGTTTTTCCATCGTCGGTCACACTTGGTTTATTTCCTACAGACATACCTGTCAGTATCGAAAAAGAGTTGCTGTTTCCCTGATCATCCGAGCGCATCAAACCATAGGAAGGATAGCCTGTATCGGTATTATAGGAGAGAAGATATTCCGTACCAGGATTCAAAGGCAATGTGGCAGTGTTGGAATTATTCGTATTAGTGCCGGTGCCATCCATTATTCCTACCGCATCAAAGGCTAGTCCCGCAGCAGTAGCGATGGAAGGATCAGCGCTATAAAGATCGTTTGCCGACTGGATCACTGCCAGACGCAGATCTATGAATTGAGAATTGGCGGTAAGATAAGTTGTCAATGTATGGTAGTACACCATAGAAGCCTTGTAGCGGCTGCCAATGGCGGTAGCAAACTTATAAAAGGCCCAGTTTGGAATTCCACTATTAATGTGCACGCCTCCATTATCCTGTGAGCCTATGTATTTTTCACTTACTACTCTTGGCTGATAGCCCAGGTCGTTGAGTGAAGTTCCTCCGTTGTGCGGATCTGCTAGCGAACGTAGCGCACCGGAAGGAAAGGCGGAAAGCAGGATTACATCTTCCCCGATCAACCAATCGGTAGAATCCATCATGGTTCCAAAGATATCGGCCATTGATTCGTTGATGGCACCGGATTCACCTAAGTATTTAAGATTGGCAGAATTTTGTACCACGCCGTGTGTCATTTCATGCCCTCCTACATCTACACCCCCCGCCAGTGGCTTGAAGTAGGAGCCACCGTTTCCGTAGTACATGAATTTATTATTCCAAAAAGCATTGTCAAATGCATGATCGCCTGTTTCAGGATCGGACACATTGATAAAGGAATAAATAGTGCCGCCGTTGCCGTCGATGGAATTTCTATTGTGCTGTGTTCTGTAATATTCATAGGCTATACCTGCATTGTAGTGCGCCGATACTGCGATCGGATTCCAAGTATTATTGCCTGAAACGATAGACTGTACGTTAAAATTATCGCCATAGGTAAAGTTTGCATCCAATGTAATGATCTGGCCGCTGCTATCGGTAGTATTGTACATAGTTCTGGACAGATCCTGCAACAAATACTGTGAGCCTTTCTGAATAGTATTGATAGTTTGCGTATTGCTATTTAAATCCGTGGCAGCCGCAGTACGTGGGCCGTCTGCGTGACAGGTATTTTTATACCCTTCTAAAATTCTTCCCGTGTTCGCATCTACCACGTACTCCCAGTGTTCTGTAAAATTAGGGTGAATAGAAATATGATATGCTAACAAATAGCTGCTCACTATCGCTTTGTCTTCGTACAATACAGTATCTACAGAAGGCATTTCATAGTCGAGCCATTTTTTTTCCATCGGGCTTAGCGTCCGGTAAATTGTTTTGGCAGACAGATCAGTTATCACGTGGTCTAAGGCCGCCTGTGCGGTAAGGGTAGGATGAAGCTCGGATACCTTTGCTGAACTGATCACATGAAATTTTCCGTTAAACATTTCTCCGTTTCCGGCAGCATCAAGGTGTACAATTGCTTCTGAGCCATAGACTGAAATGCCCTGGTATTTCTGACCAAGACGAATATGTAGTTTCCCGTTCGTCTCACGTTCTACTTTTTTTATTACGAATGATTCTTCCGGTGTTGCGATCCTGGTAATGCTTCCGAGTTCTTTCAGGTAAGCAAAACATTCCTGTTTAGCATCGCCTCTTCGTTCGATCCGCAAGCCTTTGGAATCGATCGTGCGTTTTGTTTTGATAAAAATTGGTAATCCTGTTTCAGAAGAAAAATGCGCCTCGTGCGGATTGGCAGACCGGAGACTTTTCTGCACCGCCAGTTTGCTGCCTGGCTCTTGCTGAACCGGTTTGTATTTTCGCTCCTGCGATTCGCGCATTACCTGCCGGCCATTGCGGGTTTCTGTGTGGAGGGAAGATTTGTCAAGAATTGTATCTTTATGTTTTTTTACTTCAAAGGCACTTTTACTTTTGTTCTGTGCAAACAAGGAGGAAGCGCTCCCTATTAAAAGGAGCAAGAAGAAGAATCTTTTAGCTGATTTCATTTTGTTTGAAATTTCAATTCTTTGACAAGGATTTCGATACGGTTATAGAGATTGAGTACTTCTTTGGGAGCCTCAAATGTCGGATCTCCCCATGTATATTTTATAGTATTCCCCTTCGAATATATTTCAATGGTGTAGTATACGTTGGAAGGAAAATTAAATCCATTTTTTTGAAGAAAAAGTTTTCCCGATTCCTCGTAAATAGTTTTGAGTTGTTCGTACTGTGTTTTTTTCGGATATGCTCTGTCAGTATATTTTACAGTAGCCATTCCTTTTCCTCTGTATACTTCCTTTTTAAGCAATTTGTAGGCCTGTATCATTCCTGAAAAACCACCACCCTTATAAACTATGATTGAATCGATGGATTGGCTATATCCGGCATAGGAGAGTAGGAATAAAAAAATAAAAATAAATACTTTCTTCATGGGAAAAAGCTTGTCCATTGCTTCCTATAAAGATAATCAAAAAACAGACTGGCTGCAAATGATTTAAAATTATGAATTATGAGTCATGAATGCTGAGTTGATCTTTCTTCTTTATTCATCATAATTACTTTTGTCCTATCTTATAAAGCGCCTGCGCGATAAGCTGGTTCAGCTCGACAGGTTTTTCGATCATGGGAAAATGGCATGTGCCTTCTAAATGCATAAGCTCGTATCCCTTGCCAGGATAGCGTTTCAACGGTTCTTCGTTGGTAGGAGAGTAGTCTACATTTATGAGGTATAATTTCTTTGAGAGTTTGGGGAGCAATTCTTTTTCAGTACCGGCCATATGCAGGATTTCCGGCATAATGGCCAGGCTCATCGGTTCGTAGGCGCAGCGGTAGGCTTTTACAATTTTTTCGGTTATTCCCAAGGAAGTATTTTGCGTGAGCAACATCTTTCGTGCAAATTCCTCGTTCGTATCGGCAAAATCACTGATCAGCTTTTTCATAATGCTATCGACTGTTGTTTGTGGCAAGGACATGGCGACGTTTTTAAAATTATCGATCCCGACAAACCCAGCTATATGTTCCGGATGTGCGGTAGCTGCGATAAGATTAATATCTCCTCCCATGGAATGGCCTATCAATACTACGTTCTTCAAGTCCAGCTCATCGATCAGGGTAGATACATCTTCTGCAAAACCTTTTACCGACCAGTCCTTACGGTTCCTTCCCGATTTACCATGTCCGGGAAGATCAAACGTCACTACTTTATATCGTGGATTAAAATGCGTCACTTGTTCTTTCCAATAGGATTGATCAATGTACGAGCCGTGGACAAAGAGGAGGGTAGTATCGCCCTTACCTGTTACAGTATAATTAATCTCTGCATGATCTCTTTTGATTTCTTTATGCTCTTGCGTACAAGCCGCCAGCGAAGTCATGATCAGGATGTATAAAATAATATATATTAGTAGGCCTATCTTTTTCATTTGTGGGTAGTAAAAATCATCTCAAAAAGTTTCTTCAAAAAACTATGGAGCAAAAATAAAAATACTCTGTGTCAGGTTTGTTACAGGATATTTTAAAAAATTTACATAAAGTGGAGAGTGATACAAGAAAAAATGCCAGATACCGGATAAAAGTGTATACTTATCCGGTATCTGGCATCAATATCCAGCATTATTTTAAAAAAATTATCGCTTCTGCTGATTTTTATACATATCTGCACTGATCATCGACATCATCTGCTGCATGGTGCGCTGCATGTTTTCAGAAGAGCCATCCAGGAAGATGGTATTTCCTTTGCCATTTTCAGCAAAATGTTTGATCGCTTCTGTCCACATCGAGAAGAGAATTACAGAAGTATCAAGATTTGCTACCTGCATTTCTTTGGCTGCTTCCGCCATACCTTTTGCTACTTCCTGGCGGAACAAGGCTACTCCTTGTCCTCTGAGCTGTGCAGCTTGTCTTTCTGCTTCTGCAGAGATCTTGATCGCATTACCATCTGCTTCGGCAGCTTTGGTTTTGGTGATCAACAATGCTTGTCCTTCGTTTTCCGCAGCAGCCTTCAGGTTGTTGGAAGCCACTACCTGTGCCATTGAGCGCATGATCGCATCGTCAAATGTGATATCGTTCAGCTGAAGGTCGATCAGGTGGAAACCCCATGCTTCCAGCGTGTGGTCTAGGTTTTCTTTTACGTCTCTTACGATCTCGCCTCTTAGAGAAAGCACCTCAGATTGTTTTTTCGTAGCTACAAAACCACGGATATTTCCTTCCACAGTTCTTACCAGCGCTTGCATAAAACTGCGCTCGTCAACGAATTTAAAGGCTACATTTTTAACCGTTTCTTCTTTCTGATCTACAACGCTATATAAGATCATTGCCTTGAAGAATACATTTGCCTGGTCTTGCGTAGTAGCCTGAAACTCCATTTCCGCAGAACGGTTCTGAACGGAGATCTTTTTGTAGATCTGCTCGATCAGAGGCAATTTAAAATTCAATCCTGGAGATAGTATCCTGCGGTATTTTCCGAATACGGTGATCACACCCACGTTTCCTTGCTGGATCGTTACAAACGAAGAGAAGAAAACAATAATAATGAGAAAGATGAGAAAATAAGTAAAGTACATGTGTGTAAGGGTTAAGGTTTGATTTAATTATGAATTTTGAATTATGAGTTATGAGTTATGATTGAGGATTGAGTTTATGAGTACGTAGTATTTTGTACTCACTACATAACTCAATCCTAATTCAACAGTCATAACTCATAATTCGTAACTTTAATTACAGTCTGTTTTTCAACGCCAGCTCATACGCACGCTCATAATGAACGCTCAGGTTCTGCCAGTCAAAAGCCTCGGAAGTACGCTCCACACGGTTTCGTTGAGTGATCCTTTCTTTACGGGAAAGTTTTATAAAGTCATACAATTGATTTGCCAATTGCTGGGCAGCATCGTTGTATGATTTGTTTTTCCTGTTTACAACATAAATTCCTTTTCTCTCATGATCCGGGATTGTCTGCATTACATACTCTCCGAAACCTGCCAGATCGGAGGTTGCAGTTGGTACGCCGCTTGCGATACATTCTAATGGCGTATAGCCCCATGGTTCGTAATAGCTTGGGAAAACACCCAGGTGACACCCTCTTACAAACTGTCCGTATTCCATTGCAAACAATGGGTTAGACGGTGCAATAAAATCAGGGTGGTACACGATCTTCACTTTATCGTGCTGGTTGTTTACCAGGTTAGCAGATCTTAAATAGTTCAGAATATCATCGCCTCCGTCGTTGTATAGGTTGTGTGTCACCACAGAAGGAAGATTATTTGTTTTCCAGGATTGTAATTCTCTTTTCAGACGTAGTGCCCAATAATCATCGATGAAACTGTTCAGGTCTGGCAATTTATTTCCCGGATGGGAAGCGGTGCTATAGAAGAATTTTTCCGCTACAATTTTTGTGATCTCATCGCAGGTACGTTCGATCTCTTGCATCTGCGCGCGTGATTGGATCACAGCAGGGTTAATGCTTTGATAAGGTTGTTTGGTAATGAAGAACATCACCACGGTAGTATCGATGTTCTCCGATTTCATTCTCCAGTTCAGTCTTGCCAGCGCCTCCAGGGTAAGATCGAACCCTTTGTTCTTGTATTCGTATCGCCCGGAAGTGAAGAAATAAACTGTTTTATCCAGGTCGAAAGAATAACTCTGGAAGAAATGCCCCATCACAAACTGGTGGATCTTGTCTTTGTATTCTTTGTGCAAGTTTTGGAATTCGTGCAAAGCTGTAAAACGCTCGATGTTCAGTCCATTTGGAAGGATCACATCTGGTTTTCTTCCAAGAAGTGATTCACATTCACGGGCAGTCACTTCACTGACGGTGGTAAATATATGTGCACCGTGCGCAGCTGCACGTTCTATCCGGGCGGTAGCTTCTATATTAAAATTCTTGGCTTCATTGAGCCAGTCAAAAAATGGAAGATGTTCGTAGAAATTGGGATCGTTCATCGCCAGGTAACGACCAAGGATGGTAGCATGCGTGGTGAAAACGATGGAAATATTTCTGTTTTCGAAGCGCAACTCCGGAATAGCAGTACCTACCATCCATTCGTGGAAATGCGCCACTACGTGCTTCTGTGTAGTTTCAGGATTGGTAAGCTCGGTAAGGAAAAGTTTTACCAGGAATCCGAAAGCAATAATCTGATCCATCAAATGATCGCCCTCTTGTGTAGAAATGGAATGGTGTTCCCACAACATGTATTTGGCTTCGCCCAGGCGATGGTAGATGCTGTATGGGTTGATCAATACAACCAATGGTTTTCCCGATACAAGCCAGTGACCGTAATGTACTTCAACACCCATTTGACGCAGCCTGTCTACTGCTTTTCCAAAAGGAGAATCGCTGTCTTCGCAAGGTTCAAATTCGGCAGGGAGCTTGCTATGCAGGTAAGGACCGATCAAACAGTAGTTGTCGCCCCATTTTTCTTTCATAGCCGGCACTTTGGTACGGATCACCGTATAAATTCCTCCTACCTGGTTACATACTTCCCAAGCTATTTCAACTAATAAATTATCGCTGCGATTATTGTCGTACATGTTGTAATGTTATTATGAATAATTCTGAAATTTATGCAAATAAAGTGGATGGCAAAAAATATTTGTGCTAAAGTTTAGAAGAAGATCAGTACAAATATTTGTTATGTAAATTGATATCAGGCATCTGGTATCAGATATCGGATATAAAAGTGATTTAAATCATTTTATCCGGCATCTGGTATCCAGCTTTTTGCCCTGAAATCAAATTTTGTTTCCTATTCCTCTAAAAAAGTTTATATTTAAGCCATAAATACACAGAACATGGAAATGATCGATAAAAAGAAAAGCTTAGTGCTGCAAACTATTGTGGTTTTTTTATTTTGCTCCACAATTTTTAATGCGAATGGTCAAATAGTTATGCCAAAAGACGAAACAGGTAAGATCACTTATCTGGATGTAGTTAGAATGGACAGCATTCCGGCCGATACTCTTTTTAAACGCATCAACGAATGGGTAAAATACAGTTATCCTAAAAGCAATACAACAATCGATAGCATTACCCGGAAGATTGCCACCAGAGGTCGTTTTCTTGTATACCTCAATCCGGGAGTGCTCAAAGAGATCCATGGAGCGATCCGCTATGATCTTTCGATCGAATTGAAGGAAAACCGCTACCGCTATGTGTTTACCAATTTTGTATTTGAATATTATAAGCAAGACAAATTTTACAAATACAATCCTACAGGAAAAGAAAAACCATTGGAAGAAGAAAAATTCCCGGGCTGGCAAAGTGCCTGGGAAAAACATAAGAACACAACCGACGCGCACGTAAAACAGAAGATCGCAGACCTGAAAAAAGCTGTTGAGAATAAAAAACCGGAAACAATGTATATCGCTCCTGTTAAGAAGACTCAAGACTGGTAATAAAACATAATGACTATAGGGGCGAGAGTAAGAGATTGTTTATTTCTGATCATTTAACGCTTCCATAATTGCGTCTCTTATCAACGCTGGCTTTTTCCATGGGATAAAATGATTCATCTCAGTATCCAGTACTAATTTTACCGGTGCATTCACCAACATTTTTTTTGCAAAATCAGCATTGCCGGGAGGTACCAGGTCGTCCTGTAACCCCTGTATAACCGTTACAGGTATCTTTATCGACGACCAATTTGGGATCATTTTTTCCAGTTCTGGCTTCAATCCTAAAATTTCTTCATTAGACGCTCTGATCGATCCTGGCAACATCCAACGTATGAAAGCGCTGGCCATTGGTTTGCGGTACCATTCTTGGGGTTCCAGCTCTGGGTCTACAGAGCCTGCTACTATGATCATGTGATCGATCAATTCCGGATAGGTCATAGCCATCTTCACTATTACTGGGCCTCCCAGCGAGTGACCTATTAAGATCAGTTTCCGGTTTTTCTTATTTTGTTCTAACACTGGTTTCAATAACGCTGCCTGGCGATCCAGCGAAGGTTCTCCTTTCCCATATTCTGAATATCCAAAACCAGGGCGGTCTACTGAAATCATTTGTATCTTTTGCAAAAGAATACTGTCTTTAAAAAAATCTACAAACGCACTCCAGGAACCTGGCGAGCCATGCACGAAGACTACTAAAGGCAAGGAATCCGAACCATTGGAAACATAATTCATTGTTCGTCCTTCCACTACATACGAATGAAATTGAGGCTGGCAAGGCTGGCCTTTAAATTCTTTCCTTGTTTGTTTAGGGCTCATCCGAAAACTCAGACAGCCCGAGAGAAGCTGACCGGATAAGACCAAGACCAGTATTGTAAAACCAAAGAGGAATAAACGTCTTTTAAATCTGTGCAATTGTTTTGTCGGCATTTTCAAGATCGTAAATATATTTCCCCAGATAAAAAGCTCCTGCTGCACATAGCAAGTGCCAAAGCCAATGTGTACCGATTGATAACAAAGGCGGATACCATGCATCGATCTTCCGGAAGAATAGCGCCAAGCCCAAGAATGACAAGGCCAGCAGGATATCATACCATTTGAGAAATTTGGTGCGGATCAGTAAAAAAAGCAAAGGCAGAAATATCAATGTACCTGAAATAAAATACCCAAGGTTGATACCATCGTGCGCCGGCAACTGCATCATGGCCCAGTAGCGAAGCCATATGGCGGGCACAATGATGGGAAGCAGGAGCCACCATTTGGAAAGAATTTTTAACCAGAAATAAATGCTCACCAACAACGTAAGTACTATGATCGGCAGTACATCCATCATCAGCAAAAAAGGAAATTTACGAAAAGCATGATAGAACGTACTACCCAAGCCACCAATAGCCAGGAGTGTACAGCAGCTTAAAAGAAAACTGTTTTCATAAAAACGGTGACGGCATTTCCAGAACCAATAGATAGCAGGAATCAAAAAGGCCAGGGAGCTTACCGCATTCCAGGGTTCTGCAATGAATTCCATTGGATTGGTCTCCGTGTAGATCGGGCCTCCATCGGGCATTTGCTCGTGGAGCTTCATCCATTCGGTTTTGTCGGGCATAATGTCTTTACGTTGTTAACAGCCAAAGGCCTTCACAATCGGTTTTGTATTTTTAAAAATTTAACAACATAACCAAAGCGATTCACAAGCCATCCGGCTATTGTAAACGCGATTGTTAATTGTAATAATACAATTTTAGTCCTATATTTGCGAGTCTGTAGAAGATTAAATTTACAGTAAAATAGTTGTTATCAGTTTATTAAAATATAAGTGGAAAATCCAGTAATAATTTTCGGGGCAAAAGGATTGGGAAGAGTAGCATTGGATATTTTCCAAAGCAATGATGTGATAGTCTACTGTCTGCTCGACGACGATACGAAACTGCACAACACCGAGATCAATGGTGTAAGCGTACTTGGCAGCACCGACAACGATGGTTTTTTAAAACTGATTGGAAAAAAATGCGAAGCCTTTGTAGCTACAGACGATAATAAGCTGAAAGCCGCACTTGTGGAGATGCTGCAGGAGCGCCGGAAGGTAATGCCGGTAAATGCTTTTCATAAAAACATTTCACTTGCTCCCTCTGCTTTCATTGGCCATGGCAATATGTTCAATGCCGGAGTTGTTGTAAATGCAAATGCCAAGATCAACAATTATTGTATCATTGGTTCCAATGCCGTGATCGAATACGATGCAGAGATCGGTGATATGGTGCAAATCGGCGCCGGTAGTATCATTGGAGCAGGTGCGAAGATCGGCAAAGGAGCTTTCATCGGTTCCGGAGTAACCATCGTAGCAGGCGTTACGATTGGCAAAAACGCCCGCATCGGCGCAGGCTCCATAGTGATCGCCGAAGTAAAAGACAGCGAAACTGTCTTTGGAAACCCTGCACAAAAAGTAAAATAAATAAAGTTATGAATGTTGAATTATGAGTTATGAATGATAAATAACAACTCATAATTCAACATTCATAATTCATAACTTCAAAACACTTAGTCTGAAACTAAGCCGTTCAATGGAAAAAGAAAATAAGTATAGCGTCCTGCTCTATTATTGCTATGCAAAGATAGACGCTCCTGAACAGTTCAGGGAAGAGCATCATCGTCTGTGCCTCGATCTCAATCTTAGGGGCCGCATCATTGTAGCCGGTGAAGGATTAAACGGAACAGTTTCTGGTCTGGTAGAAGACTGCGAAAAATACATGACTGCCGTGCACGCCGATCCTCGCTTTGCTAAAACCGATTTCAAGGTGGATTACTCAGATAAAATGGCATTTCAAAAAATGCATGTCCGCGTAAAACCTGAGATCGTCCATTCCTCCCTCAAACATATCAAACCTTATGAGCGCACTGGTATTCACCTGGAACCGGAAGAGTTCAAACAAATGAAAGACCAGGAAGATGTGATCATCCTGGATGTGCGCAGCAACTACGAACATGGCGTAGGCAAATTCAAAAACGCCGTGACCCTTGACATCGACAATTTCCGCGATTTTCCTGCGAAGATCAAAGAGCTCGAGCAATACAAAGACAAAAAAGTATTGACCTATTGCACCGGCGGCATCAAATGCGAAAAGGCAAGCGCCTTCCTGCTGGAAAATGGTTTTGAAAATGTATACCAACTTCATGGAGGTATCATTAAATACGGCATGGAAGCAGGCGGCGAAGACTTCGATGGAAAATGCTACGTCTTCGACAACCGCGTAGTAATCGATGTCAACAACGTAAATCCCACTATCATTTCGAAATGCTATGTTTGCGGCAACATCAACGACCGTATGGTCAACTGTGCTAATTCAGAATGTAACATTCACGTGCCTATCTGCGAAGACTGTGGCTGGAAGCTGGAGGGAGCCTGCTCTGAGACCTGCAAAGGTCATACAGCGAAAAGACCTTACGACGGCACCGGCTATTATGCCAAAGAATTGAACGGCTACAATCCTGTGAAAGGAATGAAACGCAAATCCACCATTGAAGAATAATATAAACCAACACCTAAGTAGTTACCCAATTATGAAAAAAATAAGTGTATTCATCCTTTTTGTCGTGATCGCCACGGTTTCCTGCAGAGCTCTTAAGCAGAAGCAGGCGGCTAACCATCAGCCATTCAAACCGCATCAGGAGAAAAAGATGAAACAAAAACGTCATCATTAAAAGTTATGAATTATGAGTTATGAATGTTGAATTAACCATTTACTCATAATTATACTAAGCTCTCTTTTATGAAAACAGCAGTCTTAAGTATTCTGATGTTTCTCCTCTTCTCTGCCGGAGATTTCAAATCCGAGCAGATGAAATATACCCGTGTAAAAGAAGCTTACCAGGACAAAGAACAAAGTCTACGCCAACTCTACGAGGAAAAAGGCGTAGACTTTTCTGCTTTCAGTCTTTTTATCAGAGTGTTTAAATATGAAAAAGAACTGGAGCTTTGGGCCAGGAATAATAAAGGAAAATACACACTCATCAATACCTACGAGGTATGCAGCGCTTCAGGCTATCCGGGACCTAAAAGAAAAATGGGAGACTATCAAGTGCCGGAAGGATTTTATCATATCGACCGGTTTAATCCTTACAGTAGTTATCATTTATCACTAGGATTAAATTATCCCAATGCTTCTGATAAAATATTAAGCGATGCTAAATCTCCCGGCGGCGATATTTTTATTCATGGCTACTGTGCTTCGATCGGCTGTATGGCGATGACTAATGATAAGATCAAGGAAATTTACATTGCTGCCGTAGAAGCCAGGAATAACGGGCAAAGCCAGATCCCGGTTCATATTTTCCCTTTTCGCATGAGCGAGGAAAAATTGAAATTATTTTCAGAACATTACAAAGACTACCCTTCACTTTTAACCTTTTGGCAAAACCTTCAGCCAGGTTACGATCATTTTGAAAAAAACAAACAACTTCCTTCGATCGGCATCAGCAATACCGGGTCTTATAAAATCAACTAATATGAACGAAGAAATTTTAGAGCGGTTTCGCGATATCTTTTGGGATGCTTTTCACCGCCCGAAATTACACTCAGAAAAATTCTTTAGCCTTTGGCAAAGCCTGGAACCCGTAAATGAACAACTCAGCGGCCCTTTGTTTTCTGTATATGAAAATGGCCATTGTGATTTTTTCTTCCAGGATAAAAATCGTTTTCCATGGATGAACATTCCTGAAGACTTTATGCACTGGTGCAACGACCGCGTAGAAAAATACCGCGAAGTGATCGAAAACGCCGAAGCCCTCACCAACGAAGAAGCGGAAGACAAAGAAGTATTGCTTTTCCAAACCGACCTGAAAATGGAGCTTGCGGATATAGCTTATGAGGTACAGAGTGAACGGTTGACAAGAGATGTCTGAATTTCATTACATTGATTTGTCATTCAGGAAGAAACTTGTGCAGAGTCTGCACAAACGCTTATAGTGACACTTTATCCCTGTTTTATTAACTTCAGTTTTGAAATTATTTTTTCAGAATCCTTCTGAATGACAATTCGCCCATGCCCATCATTCAATCAACGTAATCAAAGTTCAGACATAAATTCTCCCTTTCCACTTCACCTTAGTAGGAATTACATAATTGACCAACATCAACGATGAAATCAGGTTGGAATAAAGTTCGTACAGGATTGCGCCTTTCAGCAGCTGGTAAGGGATGCGTAGTTTTTTAAAAGCGTGTACTATAAAAAATTGCTGTAATAAAATTTTCGCCAGCCATATGCCAATTGCTGCCAAAGGAAATTTAATAAGCATGACAAGTACGATAGGAAAATAAAGCGATTGGAGCAACAGAAAAAAAAGAAGCACGAATGGAACCTTTACTGCGCCTCGCATCCAGCGTTTTCTTTGTTGTAATAATTTGGAAAGCGTTGGGATAGGTTTTGTTATTGCGAGAGAATCACAAGACATTAAATTTTTGTACGTCCAGCCTTTTTTCAATGTTTCTATAAACAGTGCATGATCTTCTGTCACAGAAAAAGGAATATTTTCATAGCCGCCTGTGCTGCGATATGTAGAAGCAGCAATCATCATATTATTGCCTACCGCGCTTACCGGAATATTATAATCAGAAGCAGTTTTGATCATACCGAAACCGTAGATCCAATCTACTGCCTGGCAGTATTCAAACACAGAGGCAACATGCATCTGCGTAACACCTGAAACAATTCCTGTCTTTTCCTGTTTGTTTGCCAGCAAACTTTGGATCCAATTTGAAGGCACCTGAATATCGGCATCGGTGATAAAGAAAAATTCCCCTTTCGCTTCCTGCGCAAGATTGGCCAGTACGTTGGCTTTGCCCTTAGCCTCTCCAAGATTTTTTTCGATGTGGATCAGACGAAAATTATATTTATGTCGGATGAATGTTTCCACCAACACCGCCGTCTTGTCGGTAGACTGGTCATCACCGATCAGTACCTCCATTTTATCGGAAGGCCATGAAAGCCCATCAATAGCACGAAGACAGTCGAGAATATTTTCTTCTTCATTGCGCGCAGCAATAAGAATCGAAACAAAAGGAGGGGAGGCGTTGAAAGAACTTGCAGGTTTATCTTCTTTCAAATTAAAAAACAAAACCATAAGGACACACTGGTATAGCAGCAGAAGTGCAAAATAAACAACCAGCAGACAGTTCAGCAATATCATAAACTTTCAAAACGGTAACCCGCCTCCGTAAAATGTTTCAGGAAACGAGGAAGCGCGTATTGCAGATTTGGCAAGGCTTTCACGCTGTCGTGAAAAATCACGATCGATCCTTTACCAGTATATTTGATCGCTTTATGCAAACATTTTTCCGGAGAAAGTTTTTTATCAAAATCACCTGTGAGCACATCCCACATTATGATCTCGTAATGTGGCAGCAAAGTCTTGATCTGTGATTTTGTTATTTTTCCGTAAGGAGGACGGTAAAGTTTTTTTCCTGTGGCAGCGCTGATATAGCAGTGCTCATGCCCATGAGCAGTGGCCTGCGATAAAATAGCATCACCCTTCGCCACGTTCTCGAGATAATGATCATGCTCATTTTTCCATCCGTTCAGATGATTGAAAGTATGATTGCCTACCTTATGACCTTTATGAATGATATTCTGCAAAACCCCGGGATTTTTGCTTACGTTATCGCCCACGCAAAAAAAGGTAGCTTTAGCCGAATATTTCTCCAATTCCTCCAGCACATAATCCGTAACCTCAGGGATCGGACCGTCGTCAAAAGTGAGGTAAATCACTTTTTCACCGGTTTTGCGAACCCAGGTAAGATTTGGATAAAAGACTGATAATAAGTATTCTAAGTTATTAAAGTACACCTTGTCAAATTTTTTATAAAAATAATCCTTAATGAGTTATGAATTTAGGAATATTTTTACAATATTTATGAAGAATTAAATAATCGAACAACACAGTTTTAAGGTTAAACTAAAGTATAGACATATGAAAAAGTATTTTGTAGCAGTATTGATGGTAGCGATGGTAGCAGGGTCTTCTTTCGCATCAGTAGAAACTTCCAAAGGTGGTGGTAAACACCCAAGCCACAAAAAGGCAAAGCAGAAGAAATCAAAATATATGTATAACTTCCAACATTAAGAAAGGTCCCGATGAAAAATCGGGATTTTTTTTGTCTTCATTTTTAGACCAAAACCTCCAGGGATTATTAATAGCAAGTTAAATTCTATAAATCCTTGGAGGTTTTCTTTACCTTCGCAATCCGAAGGTTTTCATGGAATACAAGCAAGTAATCGATTTTCTCTACAGTAGCTTTCCAATGTTTGAAAAAACAGGTGGAGCAGCTTATCATCCAGGATTGGAAAGGATTGAAACGCTCTGCGCTTATTTTGGAGATCCTCACAAAAAATTTCCTACAATCCATGTTGCCGGTACCAACGGCAAAGGCAGCAGTTCGCATATGATCGCGTCGGTGCTGCAATCAGCAGGGTATAAGACAGGTTTATATACGTCTCCTCATCTTAAAGAATTTACAGAAAGAATCCGCATCAACGGCGTAGAAATTTCGCAGGAAAAGATCAGCCGTTTTGTAAACGAGCACCTGGATTATTTCAAATCTTTTCACGCTTCCTTTTTTGAGATTACTACGCTGATGGCGTTCTATTTTTTTGCAGAAGAAAAAGTAGATATCGCTGTGATCGAAACAGGCATGGGCGGACGACTGGATTCCACCAACATCATCCAACCGGAAGTTTCGCTCATCACCAATATCAGCTATGATCATATGCAATACCTGGGCGATACGCTGGAAACGATTGCCGGGGAAAAAGCCGGGATCATCAAAGCCAATACTCCTGTGGTGATTGGTGAGAAACAAGATAACACCAGAGCTATATTCAAAAATAAAGCTGCCGAACTAGAAGCACCGCTTTATTTTGCCGAAAAATTTTTCAAAATTGAAAACGTTCGTTTTTCAAATGGGATCATGACCGTAGACATTCCAACATACTACAAAGATCTGGTATGTGGACTAGGTGGGTTTTACCAGGAAAAAAATATCAAGGGCGTTTTAACCGTATTCGAGCTGTTGAATCAGAAAGGCTGGAAGCTCAGCGAAGAAGCTATCCGCAAGGGATTGGAAGGAGTAGTGACGATCACAGGTCTCAAGGGTCGCTGGTATTTTCTCCAGCAATCACCGCGCATTCTTTGCGATACAGCACACAACGAAGCCGGAATAAGATATGTAGTAGAACAACTTAAAACTTTATCCTATCGCGAGCTTTATATAGTATTAGGAATGGTAAAAGACAAGGACGTAGAAACGATCCTGACTTTATTGCCAAAAAATGCCTGGTACTTTTTCTCCATGCCATCTTTGCCACGTGCACTGCCGGTAGAACTGCTTTACGAAAAAGCAACTGCGGCAGGATTGAAAGGCGAGACTGTACCTACGATACAGGAGGCATTACAAAAAGCTAAACTCAAAGCTACCCCAGAAGATCTGATCTTTGTAGGAGGAAGCACGTTTGTGGTAGCGGAAGTCATTTAAATTGTCTGAACCTTGATTCACAGGATTAGAAGATTTACATGATTTTAATTTTAAGATTCGGAAATCTTTTGATTTGAAATGAAGTTCAAACGAAATTTAAAAGTTGTCATACAGGAAGGATCCGCCAGTTAAATAGATAATTAGAAATTCAGAACAATTTCTAAAAAAGTGTAAATAGAAAGACCTATTTTAAAATTCTTATAATAATAGGAGATAATGCTAACGCTATACAAACTCCTCCTAAATGAAAAAAGGAAACAAATCCTGAAAATAAAAATCATGTAAATCTTCTAATCCTGTGAATCAAGGTTCAGACATGCAAGCCATCTACAACATTGCTCAAATTTGTGCATTAAAAGGAATACAGCACGCTGTGCTGAGTCCGGGTTCGCGTTGTGCGCCGCTGACGGTTTCTTTTGCAAGACATGAAAAGATAAAAAAATATATTATCCCCGACGAGCGCTCGGCGGCCTTTACCGCCTTGGGCTTGAGCCGCATGACCAAATTACCGACAATATTGATCTGTACTTCTGGCTCTGCGGCATACAACTATGCTCCAGCGGTGGCGGAAGCATATTTCCAGCAGATTCCTTTACTGATCCTCACCGCAGACCGTCCCCCTGAATGGATTGACCAGCTTGATGGACAGACGATCCGCCAGCAGGAGATCTATGGAGATCATGTAAAAGGAAGTTTTACATTACCTGTAGAAACACAACATCCTGACGCTGCCTGGCAGGTAGAGCGTATTGTAAACGAAGCGATCAATCTTGCAGCACAATTTCCGAAAGGGCCTGTGCATATCAATATTCCTCTGCGGGAACCTTTTTATCCAAAAGGAGAAATTGTTTTCTCCGATTGCAAAATCATAGAGCCTTTAACTACTAAACATAGTCTGAGTGATGCACAATGGGATATTCTTTCCCAGGAGACAAAGCAATACAAGAAGATCCTCGTTGTAGCAGGCCAGTCGGATGCAGAAGAGAAACTCACTTCTCTTTTGAGCAAACTGGAAATTCCAATGATCACCGATCTCATTTCTAATCATTCTTTTGAGGGAAGCATTTGTCATCATGATCTGTATTTGAATGCTGCCACCAGTAATTTGCAACCCGATCTGCTGATCACGTTTGGAAATTCTGTGATCTCAAAAAGTCTAAAAGGATTCCTTCGCACCCACAAGCCCCGTGCACATTGGCATCTACAGGAAGCGGGGGCAGTGGCAGATACGTTTCAAAGTTTGACCAGATCTATTCCTGTTTCTCCTATTTATTTCTTCGAAGAAATGGGAAAGAGAAAAATAGCTTCTCCGGCCTATCAAAAAAGCTGGCAAGCGCTTGACCGGGCTTTCTCTCCGGCAGTGGCTAAATTTCTTTCAGAAGAAAAAACTTTCTCTGAATTGGAAGCGGTTTATAAAGTATTGACCGCACTTCCTTCAAACTCCTTGCTACACCTTGCCAACAGCATGCCGGTACGTTATGCGAATACGATCGGAATATTACAAAAGAATGTAGAGATCATCGCCAACCGCGGTACCAGCGGGATCGACGGGGTGATCAGTACGGCATACGGCACTGCTCTTGCTACTGATAAACTCGTGACCGTGCTCACCGGTGATATGTCTTTTCTTTACGACCGGAATGCTTTCTGGAATAATTATCTTCCTTCCAACCTTCGCATCGTGATCCTCAACAACCACGGAGGCGGCATCTTCCGCATGATCGACGGCCCTGCTTCGCAACCGGAAGGAGAGGAGTACTTCGTAACAAGACAAATGCTCACCGCAGAAAATACATTAAAGGATTTTGATCTCGATTATACACTTGTAAAAGAACGTGAGAATTTTGATCATGCACTGAAAGATTTTTTTACTCTAAAAGGAAAATCAAAAGTGCTGGAAGTAGAAACGAATGGGCCAATGAATACACAGATTTGGAAGAAGTTGAAAGAATATGTAAAAATTATGAATGTCGAGTTATGAGTTATGGATGAATGGTTTATTAATAATTACTTTTAACTAAATAATTCAACATTCATAATTCATGATTTTTTCGTAATTTTAATCCGCTAAAAGAAAAAGCCAAATACATCATGCAAAGTAAATATCCCTGGAAAGTAGTTAAGCCTTACGAAGACATCATCTATTCGCATTTCGAAGGTATCGCCAAGATCAGCATCAACCGTCCGCAGAAGCATAATGCGTTTACACCGCTGACAGTACAAGAGATGAGCGAGGCGATCGAACATGCGCGCCAGGATCAAAGTGTCGGAGTGATCATCCTTACTGGCGAAGGCGGCAAAGCTTTTTGCAGCGGAGGCGACCAGAGCATACGCGGCCACGGAGGATATGTTGGAAAAGACATGGTACCAAGACTGAATGTATTGGATTTCCAAAAACAAATCCGCTCCATTCCAAAACCAGTGATCGCCATGGTGGCAGGCTGGGCTATTGGCGGAGGACATGTGCTGCACGTAGTATGCGATCTTACCATTGCAGCGGAGAATGCGCGTTTCGGACAAACAGGTCCGATCGTAGGAAGCTTTGATGGAGGTTTCGGTGCTTCTTATTTAGCGCGGGTTGTAGGCCAGAAAAAAGCAAGAGAGATCTGGTACCTATGCGATCAATACAATGCTGAAGATGCCCTGAATATGGGACTTGTAAATAAAGTAGTACCACTCGAGCAACTTGAAGACGAGACTATCGCCTGGTGCAAAAAAATTCTTAAGAAAAGCCCGATCGCTCTACGTATGCTGAAATCCAGCTTCAATGCTGAGCTTGATGGCCAGGCAGGAATCCAGGAATTGGCAGGCAATGCTACACTGCTTTACTATTTGACGGAAGAAGGAAAAGAAGGTAAGAATGCTTTTATAGAAAAGAGAGAGCCGGATTTTTCAAAGTTCCCGCGCCTGCCATAATTTGTTTGAACCTTAATTCTCTGGATTAGAAGATTTCCTTGATTTTTATTTCCATGATTGGATTTTCTTTATCTGCTTAGAGTCTCCTGCAAATGGTCAATAAGATATAAAAAAGGAAGTCACTATTCAATTCTTGAATAGAGACTTCCTTTTTATTTAACCATTCTAAATATTCAATAACTAAATCTTTCCAGTCTGCTGAGAGCCCCTGCAATGGCAGTATAAACTTTGCGCTCACATTCTGAGCGGACTAGTGGACTAAAGACATAAATCATGGAAATAAAAATCAAGTAAATCTTCTAATCCAGAGAATCAAGGTTCAGACTAATTAAGATGTTTCCTCAATACCGCGTCATATCCTTTGTCCATATAAGCCGGCACACGTTTAAGCATTTTTTCTTTGTCTTCGTCAGCGCCTAAGATCACGCGGTAGATAAGGCCGGCGGCTGGGTTGTTTTTATCTTTGTAGATCACCTGGATAAAAATATTTTTCTCTCCTTTGGCTCTCACGCGCTGGCAGAATTTTTCCAGGTTGGAGTTGATAAAGAAAGATGAGATCTGTACTCCATATCCGACCGGCTTCACTTCATAACCTTGATCATTGTAGGTTGTATTCGGTTTAAACTCGGTGAATGGATAACGGATTGGTACTTCTTTCCTCGGTGTCTTTTTCTCTATTGGTGTTCCCGTTTTATTCGTTACAGGTTTTTCTTTGGAAGCCGGTTCGAGCACGATTACTTTTCTTCCTGTACTATCATTGGCTTGCAGCGGCTGTTTGGAGAAGTGTATCGTATCGGCTTCTTCGATGTATGAGGTCAATTCAGGCAATACAATTTTATTTAATTTCACCGATTTATCCGTTACATTATAATTCAACTTTCCACGCACTGCAGGATCTGTAGATTCATAAGCTACCTTGTATTTATTTTTCGCAAGATCGTTGAAGCTAAAGCTTCCATCCGCTTGCAGTGGTGCCTTCTGGCGGATCTTTCCGGTGGAGTCTACCAGTAATACTGAAACAGTGGAAGCTTGCGCAGGATTAGGCAATTCTACTTTTCCCTTTACTATCACTGGGCCTTTCGCTGCCTTTTTAGACGGACCCTGTTTTACTTCACGAATAACATTGGCTTTGCGGTCTTTGACGGTGTACATCATAGAAGCTTTATCCGAAGGATCTTCATATACGGCACTAAAATCGGAAGAAGGAAGATTACGATAGTTAAAGTCTGTCTTCGGCCCACCTAGGCTGGTCGTGCTTTCCACGCGTCCTGTAGGATCGATGAGTTTGGACGTAGTACCTTTCGGCGCTTCTTTCTTCGTTGGTGAAACCTGTACATTTCCCTGGATCGAATACGAAGCAGTAGTATCTTCCGGCAAGTCGGTATTGGATTGGCTTGTAATATAAGGTAAGGCACCTGTGAATGCATAGCGGAATTCCGTGCGCGTACATTCATTATTTAGTCGCTGGAACGTGACTTTATATGTGCCGGGTTTTACATCCACAAAATTGAATGCTTTATTCTCAAGTGTATCCTGGTAGGCAATGATGCTGTCGTATTGGTCGCGGAGCACGATGCGTACGCGGCAAGTAGTGTCGGCCAGTTCTACAGTACCTCCGATATTTTCGGCTGTAGTCATCAACTCCACTTCATGCTGGAAACCTTCGCGTAGCAATACCGCAAAGTTGGCATCACGACTGAGAATATTTTCTGATACTTCGTCTTCCACCATTTCAAGTTCCACTTCTTCGTCTTCAATATCGATCTTGTTGTAGTTAAGGATCTGAAGATCGGCGCGGATGATACGGCGTTTTTTTCTTGGTAACATAAATTGATAATGCCCCATTTCAATTCCCCTGCTGAAGAACACCAATCCTGTCTCATCGGTAGGATCCACTTCCTGCACAGCTTCGAGCGTATCGGTTCTTTCTACCGGCAATACTTTATTATAAGGTTTGGCAGTGTTCTTATAGATGATCGTTCCTTTCACATCGATCGGTTTGCTATTGCGCCAGCTATCCGGCGTAAGTACAGCCAGCAATTGTTTCTGCGGTTTAAATAGTTTTATGTTTATACCAGCCGTAACGGTTTGAAACATAAAATTCGATTGGTTGGAAAAATAATATTGTTGGATCAGATCATTTTTCTTGCCGAGGTTTGCATGAAGATTATACTCAGCAAAAACATTGAACCGTTTATTGATCCTGAATTCAAAACCCGCGCCGATACTACCACCCAGCACAGGGAGGTTTGAAAGTTTTAAAGATTTTTCACGGTAGTGCACGGAATCAAGTTGTATACCTGCGCCTATGGCATTGCTTCCTGCGTCCGGAATGTACACACGCTCGCTATAGGAGCGTTTTAAGGTTAGCATATTTACGTTAAGGCTTCCGGTGATATATGGATTCAGTTTTTTATTTGCGAGAATATAATACTTGAGCGTAGTACGAAACGTATGAGAAGATAATTTTCGGTTATCAATTTTGGCACTGAAGAGATACAGGTAATTTTCACCAATATAAAATCTTTGGGAAAGCTTGTAGTAAACGCCAAGTCCGGCGAGAGGAGTAGGCTTGAACCCGCCGAGAACGCGGGTAGAAAGATCCGCGTTGTTTGTCTTATTTTTTAGAAAGAAAGCTGCGCCGCCGTATACACTAAGAGATACTTTTCTCTCTTCCTGCGCCAGTAGCGTGGAAGAACTGTGGATGAGCAAAAACACTATTGCAAAGAATCTGAAAATGTATTTCAACATTCGTATTCGGTTACTTTTACTTGTGGGTTATTTGATACATGTTCGCCTCCTTCCAATATGACAAAATAGTGGAAAATATATTCCATTGCATAATTTTGAATCATAAATTGAATTTTTAATGGATTTTAAAACATCTATCTCTTTTAAAGACCTTTTAAACTTACTTTTTGACTTTTCTTTTTATTCTTAAACTATTAGTTAACAATAGATTACGTTTTGTTCCCCCTCAAAAATCTTTATAAATTCATATCTTATTCTGCCGTTTATACGTATGAAGTCAAAAAATGATGCCAATAAATTACACAAATATTACTTTTTATATCAAAAAGTAATTTTATTTAACGTTCCATATTGAATTCAAGATTGTTATTAATGAATACCATTAAAATACGTTTAGGCTTCGCACTGATAGGAGCATATTTTCTCTGCATTCTTTCTGCGAACGCACAAGTGTGGAAACCTGATTACGATAGTGCACGGGTGAAGTTCAACCGCGGAGAGATCGAGGCGACTACAGCCTGGCTGGAAAATTTCTTACCCCATTTTAAAACTGCTTCCGACTTTGATACCGTAGCCTATTATGAAATGGTGCACCTTCTTGGTAGGTGTTATCTGAAACAAGGCTATAATGTGAATGCTGAAGAGATGTTCAAGGAAGATATAGATTTTTTCAAAACCGACACAAGAGCCGTCACCAAAGCTACCTATGCTTCCTCGCTTATTTATCTTGGCTTGCTGAAATATAATTTAAAAAAATACAATGAGGCCGAAGGATATTTTAAAGAAGTGATCAAAACGAAATCCGAATTGAATATTCTTGGCAAAGGACTACACATTGCCTTGATCCATAATCTGGCCACCATTGCTAATACCAAAAAAGAATACGTACGCGCAGATTCCTTGTACGACAAGCTGATCAGCATGAAGAAAGATTTTTATGGGGCCAATAGCCTGGAGCTCGCTTCTACGCTTACCACCAAGGGAACCCTTTGTAAAAAAATGGGAAGATATTCTGAAGCGGAACCCTATTACAAACAAGCGCTCGACATTCGCAAGGCGAAGCAGGGAGAAAAATCACCTGGATATATTTTCACACTGGAGAGAATGGGAGACCTGTATCAGGTACAAGGCCGATATGCAGATCTTGAAACAGTAGACAAACAAATTGTGTCGCTTTGCAGGGATACCTACGGACCTAAATCAATTCAATATTGCCAGGCGCTGAACGATCTTGCCGATCTTTATCACTCCACGACAAGGTTTGCAGAAGCCGAACCGCTTTGTCAACAAGTAATTGATATTATCGGCGATTCTATCGGAAGCAATAACCTCGATTATTGCAAAGCCCAGATTAACCTGGGATCTCTTTACAAGGACATGAACCGCTTTGTCGATTCTGAAATACAATATAAATCTGCCTTATCCATTTATGAAGCTATCGTAGGAGAGAACCATGAAAGCTATATCAAAGCGCTGGTAGGCCTGGCTAGTCTCTACCGCACGATCGGCAAAACCGCCGACGCAGAGCCTTTATATATGAAGGCCATGAGCATTTACAAAAATACCATCGGCACTACTACCATGACCTATGCCGACTTTCTCAACGATTATGCTTTGTACTTCGATGAAATGGGGCATTACGAGCAAGCAGAGCTTTACTACAAACAATCTTTAGAAATTACCGAAAAACTCAAAGGTGACAACGATCCCAACTACGCAAGTACACTCGATAACCTGGCTACACATTATCTTCTTACAGGCCACGTAGAACAGGCTGAGCCGATCTTTATGCAAGCACTGAAGATCCGTAAAGAAAGGCTGGGAGTACACCATCCGCTTTATGCCAGCTCGCTCAACAACCTTGGAAACCTTTACGAAAGCACGGGCAGAATTGCGGAAGCGAAAGCAAAATACCTGGAAGCAATTGACATCATCAGCCAGGTGTATGGAAAAAATAATTTCAATTACGCCAACGCGATCGACAACCTATCGGACGTACTGGAGAAAGAAGGGAACTACGACGAAGCAGAGAAATATGTGCGTGAGTCAATGCAAATCAACAAACTTCTTTTTGGGGAAAATCATGTGTACTACACTACTGCACTCAACAACCTCGCACTGCTCCAGACAAAGCAGAAAAAACCGGAAGAAGCAGAAAAACTTTACAAAGAAAATATACAAAAAATGAAAGCTGCTGTAGGCGACGAGCATCCAAGCTACGCTTCTGCTTTGTCGAACCTCGCCGACCTTTACGAATCAATGGAGCGTTACAAAGAATCAGAAGACCTCTACGAACAAGCACTGAAAATTCGTAAAGATAAATTGGGGGTAAACCATCGCCAGTACACGATCACCCTTACACACCTGGCGGGACTTTATACCGCTACCAACGATTACGACAAGGCTGATCTGTTATGGGAAAGCTCGCTTAACAATTACCTGAAAGAGATCAAACTCTTTTTCCCTTCTATGAGTGAAAAGGAAAAGCAGCAATTCTATAAAACCATTAGTGCAGAATTTGAGCAGTTCAATACCTACGCATTGCTTCGAGCGCCTTCCAATCCGCAGGTGTTGTCGAATATGTACAATTATCAACTGGCAACGAAAGCGCTTATTCTAAACGCGTCCAACAAAGTAAGACAAAAGATCCTCGCCAGCCGCGATACTTCGCTGACCAATCTTTACAAAAAATGGTTGCAGCAAAAAGAAGTTCTTTCAAAATTATATTCTCTTTCCAAAGAAGAAATAGCAAAAGAAAAACTCAATCTCGATAGCCTGGAAAACCTGGCCAATGACCTGGAGAAAAAACTTTCTCTACGTTCGGACCTTTTCAAGAACACCAATGACACGCTCACTTATACATGGAAACATGTACAAAAGAAATTAAAGGACGAAGAAGCGGCGATTGAAATGATCCGCTTCCGCAAATTCGATTTCCGCAAATCCGGCCAGATCACCGATAGCATCTATTATGCAGCGCTCATCATTACCAAAGACACCAGAAAAAATCCGGAGTTGGTAGTAGCAATCAATGGAAACGATCTTGAGAAAAAATACCTCAATTATTATAAGAACGTGATCAAGTTTAAGATCGAGGATGAAAATTCTTATTTGTACTATTGGAAAAAAGTAAATAATGGATTGGCAGGAATAAAGAAAGTATACCTTTCGCCCGACGGCGTGTACAACCAGCTTAATCTGAATACCATCAAAAATCTTGAAACCAATAAATACATTATCGAAGAAAACGATATTGAACTTGTAAGTAATACCAAAGACCTGGTGACACAATATGCTGTAAGAAATTCGCGTAAGCAGATCATTATCTTTGGAAATCCTGACTATACTTCTGATGGCACTGTGACCACAAGCACAACAGCCGTAGCTTCTACTACTGAAACACCTGCCAGAAATTACAACGGCATTCTCAGTCCGCTTCCCGGCACTGAAAAAGAAGCCAACATGATCGCAGGGATGATGCGTGAAAACAAGTGGAGCACAAGGGTAGAGCTGGGTACAAATGCCAATGAAAAAAACCTGAAAATGGTAAACAACCCTAAAGTACTGCACATCGCCACGCACGGTTTTTTTGACAAAGACTTAGAACTTTCGAAAGCAAAAGGAGTAAAAACAGAAAGTATCACCCGAAACAAACTCCTTCGCTCAGGCCTTATGCTAGCCGGCGCTTCCGTGACGATCTACAACAAAAAGAATGCGATCTTCCAGGCCGATAAAATAGAAAAAACAACTGAAGACGGAATCCTTACTGCTTACGAAGCGATGAACATGAACCTCGATAGCACCGACCTTGTCGTGTTATCGGCTTGTGAAACAGGTTTGGGAGATGTAGAAAACGGAGAGGGAGTATACGGTTTACAAAGAGCCTTCATCATTGCAGGAGCAGAATCCATCGTACTTTCACTTTGGAAAGTCGACGATGCTACAACACAAAAACTGATGACCTTGTTCTACAACGAATGGCTAAAATCGGGCAACAAACGCCAGGCCTTCCGCAATGCGCAGAATATGGTGAAACAACAATTTCCGGATCCATATTATTGGGGAGCATTTGTGATGGTGGGGGAATAGTAGTATGGAGTATGGAGTGTGAGTATGGAAGAATAGTTCCTCAATACTGTTGCTGTTGCTCTTGCTGTCCCGCTGTTGGTCAGCAAGAGCAACAGCAACAGTATCGAGAAGACATATTTAATCTGAAAATCTCAGACAGTCCGGCTCTTCACCGCCCGCATAACCAACCAATACAATCCCAAGACCGAAAATACCAATAAAAAGATCACCAGGAATTTCCCTGCGTCCGGTTCTTCTTTTCCTTTCAGCATTCTTAGAATATCATTTGCCTGCGTGCCGATCCACACGGAGAGCAGCGTGCGCGGCAACATACCGAACAGACTTCCGCCGACATAGTTTTTCATTTTTACTTTCATAAAAGATAAAAAAACATTCATCATCGCAAAAGGCAAAGCAGGAGAGAGGCGGCAAAAGAAGATCACCCAGAATTCATCTTTGCGAAGATTTTCCATTAACCCATCTACTTTTTTATTGGCACGGATCTGTTCGAAAAAATTTCCTCTGTCAATTCCCCAAGCCAGCATATAGCCCAGCAGCGAAGCACATAAATAAGAAGGCACTAAACCATACAATCCATTCCAACCGAGAAAATAACCGGTAACCAACGCGATAAATGTAGTAGGCGTAAGCGCCAGGGCCATTGTCAAAGCCGTGATGCAATAAAAGAGCAACCATTGGGAAAAAGAAAATTGTTGGATCGTGTCTTCATAACGCGACAAATAAAAAATGCTGCCGGAACTTACCGAGACAGGCAACAACAGCATTACCAATAACAGAAATAAAGAGGAACGGTTCTTTTTTAAAATTTCAGAAAACATGCACAAAGGTAAGATTATTATAGTTATGAATACGGAATTTATAAATGGTTATAACAAGTGAATCTTTCTTTTGCTGGCATCTTTGCCAGCAAAAATCGATGCATCATCCCACCATCTATTTTTTGATCTTTAAACTTTAATCCTTTACCTTTAACCCTATGAAATTCGGAACCAAAGCCATACACGCAGGCGTAGAGCCTGATCCATCTACAGGAGCCATCATGACTCCTATTTACCAAACGTCTACTTATGTGCAAGCTTCTCCGGGCAAGCACAAAGGATACGAATACTCCCGTACACACAACCCTACGCGCACTGCGCTTCAGAAAAATATTGCTGCCCTGGAAAATGGTCAGTATGGTCTTTGTTTCGCCTCCGGAATGGCGGCTACTGACACGTTGCTAAAACTTCTGAAACCTGGTGATGAAGTGATCTCTACCAACGATCTCTATGGCGGCACTTACCGCATTTTCACTAAAGTGTACGAAGGTTTTGGAATTAAATTTCATTTCGTAGCGATGGATGAAATTAAAAACATCGAAGCGCAGATCAACGAACATACAAAAATGATCTGGATCGAAACACCGACCAACCCTTTGCTGAACATCGTGGATATTGCAGCGGTATGCAAATTGGCGAAAGCTAAAAATATTCTCACGGTGGTAGACAATACCTTTGCTACACCCTATCTTCAAAACCCATTAGACCTGGGCGCTGATATTGTAGCGCACTCTGTTACAAAATACCTTGCCGGGCATTCCGATGTGGTAATGGGTGCTATCGTGGTCAACAAAAAAGAACTGCACGATTCGCTGGCCTTCCTGCAAAATGCATGTGGTGCGGTACCGGGGCCGCAGGATTGTTTCCTTGTGCTTCGTGGGATCAAAACCTTGCATCTTCGCATGAAAGCGCATTGCGAGAATGCTTCAAAGATCGCATCATTCCTGGCTTCTCATCCGAAAGTAGATAAAGTATATTATCCCGGGATCAGTACACATAAAAACCACGCAATCGCAAAAACGCAGATGAAAGATTTTGGAGGGATGTTATCGTTCACACTCAAAGGCGATGATATTGCAGAAACGATGAACGTGTTGGAGCGTTTTAAACTTTTCTCTCTGGCAGAATCATTAGGTGGAGTAGAATCGCTTTGCGGACATCCGGCTTCTATGACACATGCCAGCATTCCAAAAGCGGAACGTGAAAAAGCTGGTTTGAAAGATTCGTTGATTCGACTTAGCGTGGGAGTAGAAGAGGTAGAAGACCTGATCGAAGATCTGAAACAGGCTATTGAGGGAAAGTGATCGTAAACACCGAGCCTATGCCAGGCTTGCTGTCCAGGATGATATGACCGTTTAGTTTTTCTACCGAGGTTTTTACGATATAAAGTCCCAACCCGGTATCTCCGGAACGCTCGCTGGACTTGAAGAACATTTCAAACACACGGTTTTGGATCTCGTAAGGAATTCCTATTCCATTATCTGAAAATTTAAGCTCTACCCGTTTTTCTTCGATCGTAACTGAAATATCCAGGTAGCAGTTCTCCTTGCGTGGATCCTGGTATTTGATAGGGTTTTCGATGAGGTTTTGGATAATAGAATTCAAAAGTTTTTTATCTGAATAAAACTCGGTATTCTCTTTCACCATCACAGTTATATTCAACTTGTCGTAACCTTCCATATGTTCAAACTTAGCCAGCGCTTCGTTGATCATTTCACGAAAGTTTATTTTTTCTTTGGATACCTTTGCTTCTTTTACTTTTGTAAGCTCCAAAAGATCGGCCAAAAGTTTATCCAGCTTTTGAGTACTTTTCAAAATATGGCCGAAATACACCAGCGATGTTTCATCGGTCACATCTTTTTGCCCTACCAGCGTCAACCCGATGATCGAGCGCAGGGGACCTTTGATATCGTGAGAAGCCCTGTAAATAAAGGTTTCCAGCTGTTCGTTGCTTTGTCTTAATTCTTCGGTGCGACTCAGTACTACTTGCTCCAATTGTTCATTTTTTCTACGAATTCTTCTGACCCTTAAATAATAGATCAGGTACAAAACACTTATCAGCAGTAGAAGTTCAATGACTACAAACCACCAGGTCTTCCACCAGGGAGGAGAGATCACGATCTTAATAGAAGCGCCTGTTTCATTCCACAATCCTTCGTTGTTGGAGCCTTTCACGCGGAATATATAAGTACCCGGATTTAAGTTGGTATATTTTGCATGACGCAGTGCGCCTACATAGCGCCAGGTATTATCAAAACCTTCCAGCATATAAGCGTACTGGTTGCGCTGCGAATTTACAAAGTTGAGCGCAGCGTAGTTGATCTCAATTTCATTTTGAGAATAATTAAGACGGATCTCTTTCAGATAACTTACGTGAATAGTAGAATCAGGATTTTTGTAATACTTCTTCAGCGGTTTGCCAAATATTTCTATATCGGTGATCACTACAGGTGGTAAAGAAAAATTATGATTATTAACCGAAGGATTGACGATCAGATATCCTTTACTGTTTCCTAAATAAATTCTTCCCTTTTCATCTTTGTAGGTCGAACTAAGATAAAATGGGAAAGGAGGAATTCCATCCTGTGTCGTGTAAGGCGTAGCCTGTCGTGTAACGATGTTAAATTTGGTGATCCCATTATTAGTTTCAAGCCAAAGATTTTTATTATTGTCTTCAATAATACCGTTTACAGAATTTCCCGACAATCCATGCTCGATCGAGTAAATGCGGTAGGTTGATTTTTGAGGGTTAAAACAAATCAACCCGGCACCCACTGTACCAATCCAGAGGTTGGAGTCACTGCCTTCTGTAAGATCCATTAAGTTATTACACGCATAAGGCGCATAGACGTTGGATTTGAAATAGAATGGAGTAAAATCGTCCTGCTTCGGATTATAACGATTGAGCCCTTTAAAACTCGTCAGCCAGATCGTACCCCGTGAATCCTGAAAGATCCGTTGGTTCCAATCGGAGAGGAGTGATCTTTTTTGATTGGGCTGATGTTTATAATGCTTAAATAGTTTTGTTTTTTTGTTATATACACTGATCCCGCTATAATATAATCCGTTAATCCAGATATTATTTTCCCGGTCAACCAGCACACTGCGAATATTATTATTACTAATCGTATTACTGTTATGAGGATCGTAGACAAACCGCTGAATGCTTTTCCGCTCCATATCCAGCGCGATCAAGCCACCGCCGTGCGTACCCACCCAGATAAGCCCGTCTTGATCCTCCGCAAGCGTAAGTGCGGGATAACTGGTAAAATTATATTGAGCAGGATATGGATTAAAAGAAACGTAGCCGTCCGAATTTTTATATTTTACAAAAAGCCCGCCACCATCCGTTGCTACCCAGAGATTACCATTCCGGTCTTTCAAAAAATTGGTAACGATCCCTTTCTTCAAAGCCCTTTCGGAAAGAGGATTATTTCTCATCATCACAAACATATTCGTTTGCGCGTTTGAATAATCAACACCGTTCATAAAGATACCGATCCAGATATTGTTTTTGGAATCTTTGTATAAACAAGTCACGTTGTTGGCGCTGATCTGTCCTTCGTTGTCACTGGTATAATGATAAAACCGTTCGTTCTTAAGATCGAAATAATCGATTCCGCCACCGTCTACTGCGATCAGGTAATTTTGTTTTTCATACCGCACCACCCTTACTACGTTATTTCCACTGATCGAATTGGATTGAGAAAAATCATGACGGTATTCTTTCATTTTCCCTGTGTTAAGATCAATGATCTTCATGCCATCGGTAGTGCATAGCCACAAGCGATCGTAGTCGTTTTCAAACAAAATATTTTTTATCTGATAGCCCGTACCATAGAGAGGACGCAGATCTTCAAAGGTTCCTTTGGCAATGTCAAATTTCAGCAATCCATCGCGTGTTCCTACCCAAAGATGTCCGCGGCCATCACTCGTGATGCCATAGAGCTTTTGCGCATTGCTGGAAGAATGAAAAACAAATTTTTCAGCAGGTTCATCAAGCGCGTTTATTTTGAAAAGACCTTCACTACCTAAAGAAACCCAAACGTTGCCATTCTCATCTTCAGCAATACTTTCTACATCGCCGTCAAGACTTGTAAAGCAGGCATAACGCTTTGAACGGTAATTGTAAAAACGATCCAATACCGGATCATACAAGTTCAGTCCATTACGCGTAGCGATCCAGATATTTCCTTTGGAATCCAGAAGATAATCTTTGTTGTCGTTATTGGAAATGGAATAGAGATTAGTAAAGTCGTTGCGGTAAGAAGTAAAAGAATAGCCATCGTATTTATTCAACCCGTCGTCGGTGCCGATCCACAGATATCCCCAGGCATCTTCGCCAATAAAGCGGGTGGTGGTTTCCGAATGGCCCGTACTCAATTTAAGATGCTGAAAGCTCAACGTAGGTTTATATACCTGAGCCTGCGACCCAGTCAACGAGATCCCCATCCCAATAAGAATAAAAAAAATAATTCTAAGCATTTTAGGTATTCACTAAGTCGACTAATTGTACGTAATTATCCCATTTTTGTCTGAAATTATGGCCGTAAATTATATTTATTTAGGAAAAATAATTAAAATACCCAGAGATGCATATACTTCGTTTGTGTTAAACCTTGATTTTCAATTTATAAACATATTATCTCAAAACATGCATTACGATCTTCATTATGAAAAAAATATATAGCACACTTCGTCATCCGGTCAAACTTAAACTTTTCATGCTTCGCAAACTCCCTATGGGACTACTTGCGGGATTGAAAATAGAAGAACTCGATGAACAAAAAGCAGTAGTTTCGATCCGCTACAAATACCTTACTCAAAATCCATTTCATTCCATCTACTTCGCCTGCCTGGCGATGGCGGGAGAGCTCGCCTCGGGCGCGCTGGGAATAGCCTGCGTGTATGAATCTACACCACGCGTTTCTATGCTTGTGATCGGGATGGAAGCCTCGTTCACAAAGAAAGCAGTAGGCAAAATAAAATTCACTTGCCAAGATGGCGTAGCTATTTCCAAAGCGATCGAAGAAAGCAAATCAACAGGAGAGGGGAGAACAGTAGTAGCCACCAGCGTAGGCACAGACGAGGCAGGCGACCAGGTGGCAGTGTTCAGAATTACTTGGTCGTATAAGGCGAAGGTCTGAACTGGATTACAGCGATCGAATGAAAAGAAGTATGATCTTTTGTCATTCAGAAGGAACCTTGTGCAGATTTTGCACAAGGTTCCTTCTGAATGACAAAAAAAAACAGCGATCTGTTTTTTATAAAACAGATCGCTGCATCTTGGTTTGTTTGCTAATTAATCTAAGTATAATCTACCAGTTTTTTCTTAGAATTCAAATTTTATGATTAAGCTTGCTGTGCCAATTGAATGTTCAGGTTTAACTTCACTTCCTCGCCCACCACAATAGCGCCGGCTTCTGTAATACCATCCCAGGTAAGTCCGTATTCTTTACGGTTGATCTTACCTGTCACTTCGAAACCTGCTTTTTTATTGCCATAGAAATCGGTAGCAGATCCACCGTACTCTACGTTCAATTCAATTGGTTTGGTTACGTTTTTGATTGTCAGATCACCTTTCAATTTGTATTCATTTCCTTTTACTTTTTGAAACGAAGTACCTTCAAATTTGATCGTGGGATATTTTTCTACATCGAAGAAATCCGGTGATCTCAGGTGACCATCACGCTGTGCCTGGTTGGTGTCGATACTGTCTACTGTGATCTCAAAAAAGATATTTGCATCGGAGAAATCTTCGTTCTCACTCTGTACCGTTCCTTGAAATACATTGAAGTTACCGGTTACTGTAGAGATCACCAGGTGTTTTACTTTGAATTGAACTTCGGAGTGTGTAGGATCAATTGCCCATTTAGTAAGTGTTTTTGTCGCTGACATAATTGTATTGGTTTTAATGTTTAAAAATTAGTTTTCCTTTTTTGTTTTTTGATAACAAGACAAAAATATAAAATACATGTTATAACATCTAATGTTTTCACATATATTTTTTCTAATAGGCTTAATTTGGTTAAAAATGAGGACTTTACCAAAAAAAATGAGTTATGAATTATAAATTAATGACTCCCTGATCTTAATTCAACATTCATAACTCATAATTCATCACTCTATACAGCTATCGTAACTTTCTTGCGGAGCTGCTTCGTCGCTTCGATCATATTCTTCAGTGCCAATTCCGTCTCCGGCCATTTTCTTGTTTTCAAACCACAATCAGGATTCACCCAAAGATTTCTTGCCGGAATCACGTTCAAGGCCTTGTTCAACAGTTCGGTGATCTCCTCTACTGAAGGCACCCGCGGCGAATGAATATCGTACACGCCAGGCCCGATCTCATTCGGGTAATTAAACTCTGCAAAAGCATCCAGCAATTCCATTTGAGAACGCGAGGTCTCGATCGTGATCACATCTGCATCCATCGCAGCGATATGACTAATGATGTCGTTGAACTCTGAGTAACACATATGCGTGTGGATCTGCGTTTCATCTTTCACCCCGGAAGCGCTGATGCGGAACGCTCTCACAGCCCATTCCAGGTATGCAGGTCTTTGCTCTTTGCGTAAAGGAAGCCCTTCGCGGATCGCAGGTTCATCAATCTGGATCACCTGGATACCGGCGTTCTCAAGATCTGTCACTTCATCGCGAATGGCCAGTGCTAGTTGCATCGTCGTAGTCTCGCGTGGCTGATCGTCGCGTACGAAAGACCATTGAAGGATCGTCACCGGACCGGTGAGCATACCTTTCATCAACTTGTTTGTTTTGCTTTGTGCGTAAGACGACCATTGTACAGTCATAGGCGTTTTACGTTCGATGTCTCCATAGATCACCGGAGGCTTTACGCAACGTGAGCCGTAGCTCTGCACCCAGCCATTTTGAGTGAAAACATAACCGGCCAATTGTTCACCGAAATATTCCACCATATCATTGCGTTCGAATTCTCCGTGTACCAACACATCAATGCCGATCTGTTCCTGCCATTTAATAGAGCGGTCGATCTCTTCTTTTACTTTTACTTCATATTCCTGAAGCGTAAGTTCTCCTTTTTTAAGTTTTGCCCGTAGCGCTCTTACCTCGTCGGTTTGAGGGAAAGAGCCGATGGTCGTGGTTGGGAACAAAGGAAGGCCAAGTGCTTCTTCCTGTTTTTTCTGTCTAATGGAAAAATTATTTTTTCTTCTGCTATCATTTTCACTGATCGCTGTCACTCTTTCCTTCACAGCATTTTTATGAATAAGCGATGAAGATCTTCTGCTTTCGATCGCTTCGTGGTTTTGTTTCCATTTTTCAGAGACATCGTCGCTGAGCGCCTTGGTGGCGATCTTTTTGAGCGTGACGATCTCTTCTATTTTTTGTTTGGCGAAAGCCATCCAGTTTTTAATTTCTTTGGTCAATACCGCTTCATCTTTTTCGAGCTCGAGATCGCAAGGACTGTGCAGCAGTGAACAGGAAGGCGCGATCATGATCCTTTCTTCTCCCAGGGCGGCAGTAGCTTTGTGAATGAAGGCGAGTGATTTTGAAAAATCATTTTTCCAGATATTTCTTCCGTCTACAATTCCCAGCGAAAGAATAGTTTTTGATAAAGTAAAAGAGGTTTGAAGTATATCGTCCAACTGCGAAGGACAGCGCACCAGGTCGACGTGCAAGGCGTTTACAGGAAGTACCATCGCCAGGCCAAGGTTATCACCGGTACAATCAAAATAAGTAGCGACCATGATTTTCAGGAAAGGAAATTTTTTCCGCAAACGATCGTACACATAGTGATATGCTTTTTTCTCTGCATCGCTTAGATCCATTGCCAGGAAAGGCTCATCGAGCTGTATCCATTCGGCGCCTTGTTCCTGCAAAGCTTCCAGCAGTTCTTCGTACACCGGAAGTAAATTCCGGATCAGTTCGATGCGGTGAAACCCTTTTTCTTTTTCTTTACCCAACAGCAAATACGACACAGGCCCAATCAGCACAGGTTTGGTATGAATGCCCAATTGTTTGGCTTCGCGAAATTCATCCACTGCTTTTTTTGAAAGCAAGCTGAAAGGCTGATTCTTTTTAAACTCCGGCACGATATAATGATAGTTGGTGTCAAACCACTTCGTCATTTCCATGGCAATAATATCTTCGCCGTTTTTCTGATAACCTCTAGCCATTGCGAAATAAAGATCCAGTTCGGTATTGCCTTCCTGAAGAATGATAGAATGATAGCGTTCGGGTATGGCGTTTACCATCATCGACATATCCAATACCTGGTCGTAAAATGAAAAATCATTGGAGGGTATAAGCTCTACACCTGTATCCCGCTGTAGAAGCCAGTTTTCACGACGAATGATTTTTCCAGTTTCAAGCAAATCTTTCTGACTTGATTTTCCAGCCCAGAAGAGCTCAGCGCTTTTTTTCAATTCCCGACGACTTCCGATCCTCGGGTATCCTAAATTATTTGTTAGCATTGTTTTGACCGTTAAAAATATTTTATAAAGATTTATTATCTTCGCAAAAGTATATTATAGGAATATATATCTTTAAAATAGTCGTTATATTAGTAATATATCTTTATTTTAAATAAATTAAAAGATTATTATTCTAAAACAGAGTCAAAAAAACCTTTTATAAAAGAAAATTTATCTAATCTATGCACGAACTGGATTCCATCGACAAAAAAATTCTGAAGCAACTTCAGGAAAACGCGCTGACCACTACAAAAGAGCTGGCCGCAAAACTGAATCTCACGCCTACACCTGTATACGAGCGCATCAAACGCATGGAGCGGGAAGGATACATTCAAAAATATGTAGCAATCCTGGATAAGAAAAAAATTAAAAAAGGATTGGTGGTATTTTGCAATGTCACGCTGCGTCAGCATGCGAAGCAGATCGGAGAGAAGTTTGTAAAAGACATAGTAGCGCTTCCTGAAGTAATGGAATGCTATAATATTTCCGGAGAATATGATTTTATGCTAAAGGTAGTAGTGGAAGATATGGAAGAGTATCAAAAATTTATTATGAATAAACTTGCCTCCATTGAAAACATCGGCAGCACACATAGCTTGTTTGTAATGGGAGAGATCAAGCTATCTACAGCATTGCCGGTTTGAAACTTATTCTATAAGACAGCTGTTTAAAAAGATACCGGATACCGGATAACTAACATCGATATATTTTTATCAGGTATCTGGTATCCGGCATCGTAATTTAAACTAACAAACACCTTTTAATTTTTAAATCATGAAAACGAAAATTTATTTTATGCTGCTAATGCTGGCGATAGCCGGCAGAGGCTTAGCGCAATCTGGCAATCCATTTGAAGCGACTGAAGTTTATTGGTATGGACTGGATTTTTCCAAATCAAAAATGGTGGGCAATTTTTCCCAGTTCAACGATGCCGGAATTAAAAACGGATTCGATATCCAAAAAATTTATTTCCGTGCCTGGAACAGAACCATTGTCAGCGAGCCGGAGAAATATAACCTGGAAAAATTTTTCGGTGTTTCCAAAGTTTACTACAACCTGTCTGCTACCGATGCCGTGAACCAGGATATGGATGCCTCCAAACTGCTAATCCTGGATATGTATTCCAAAGAGTTGACACCTGAAGAAATACAATCTTGTGTAAGCGCTTATAAGCTCGAACAGAAAAGCGGAACAGGCATCGTATTTATAATTGAAAAGTTTGATAAGTACGACGAAAAAGGAGTAATGAACGTAGTCTATTTTGACATTGCTACTCAAAAAGTACTATTCTCCAAGCGCATGTACGGCGAGGCCCGCGGCATTGGGATCAAAAACTACTGGATCCGTTCGGTGTACAATGTAATGGAGGATGTAGAAAAACAGCGAAATACCTGGAAGAAGGAGTATAGATAAGTTATGAGTTATGAATGTTGAATTATGAGTTTTGTTCGCTCAGAGTCTCCCGCGTCCTGAGATTATTTGTTTAGTAGAAACGTTTGCAGGGGACTCTGAGCTGTTGGTATCAAATGCGGAGGTTTTTTTTACAAGCTCGGAGTCCCCTGGTAAAACTCCTATTAAATTTTACGTTCGGGCTTCGGGAGACTCCGAGCAGACTAAGTTATGAGTTATGAATGTTGAATTATGAGTTAATTCAACATTCATAACTCATAATTCAAAACTTTGTATTACCCTCTCGAATAAGATTCAATCACTACCGGCTCTATTTTATGGTTGATCAATTCTTCAAAAGCGCGGATGGTTTCAAGCATATCTTCATCGCCGTTTTCATAATACCAGGTAACAACCAATGATTTCCCTGTTTTAGAGAGCGGTGTGAGCTCCTGGATCAATTCCAGTATGCAACGTGCGCTGCTGGTATTGAAGTATTTTAATCGGATAAAAAATTCTGTTTTCTCTGCTGGTTTGTCTTTGTATCCTTTTACCCAATCTTTAAGCTTTTGATACAATGGCTTAGGATCTTCATCACAGGAAACACCATGTAAAGTAAGCGCACCTTGCGGAGAAAATTTCACGCCCATTGAACGGGGATCCTTGATTGGTATTTCTAACAGTTCCATTGTATTCGATAAAGTTTAAAGTTGAATGTTCAATCTAACGTTATTGGAGTATTAAAGTTAAAATTAATTTTTTAATGTCAGAGTAAAGTATAAAGTTTTTCCACTCCTGATTTTTTTTGCTCCTTTTTGCGAGCTCTTTGCCTTCTTTCCAATAAAAAACATCCCCAATACAAATGAAGTTCGGGCAACCACCCAGCCTTTTTATTTTACACATATTATTTAAAGATAAGGATCGCTATATCTGGCAAGGAGTGCAAAAAGTTAAAATGGTAAATAACTTTGACTTTATCTTTTAAACTAAGAACTTTAAACCTTAAACTTCAAACTGAAAGATGATCATTACTGAAACCTCCGTTATGCTTTCTACTCCTACAGGAGAAATGCGTGTAGTATTGTTACAACCAAAGGAAAAAGGGAAATATCCTTGTCTTGTTCTGTATTCTGAAATTTTTCAGCTCACCGGTCCGATCCTGCGCTCGGCAGCGGTAATGGCCGGACATGGATTTATTGTAGCACTTCCGGAAGTTTACCATCAACATTTGAAAGCAGGCACCGTGCTAGGATATGATGATGCCGGTAAGGAAGTCGGAAATCAATTAAAAATAGATACCCCAGTTTCCAGCTACGATCAAGGCCTGGCAGCAATCGTGGAATATATGAAAGAACAGGAAAACTGCTCAGGACGATTCGGCAGTATTGGTTTTTGTTTGGGAGGACATCTAGCCTTCCGCGCTGCATTAAATCCGGCGATCGAGGCTTCGGCTTGTTTTTATGCAACCGATATTCATTCCGGTACGCTGGGCAAAAATGGAGAATGTGATACATTCGAGCGCATTGGAGAGATCAAGGGAGAAATGATGATGCTTTGGGGAAGACAAGATCCACATGTGCCTGCAGAAGGAAGAACTAAAATTTACCAAGAGCTTACCAGGAAAAATACAAATTTCACCTGGCACGAATTTAATGCTGTACATGCCTTTATGCGCGATGAGGGAGACCGCTACAACCCTTCACTGGCAAAGGATTGCTATGGATTGGTGGTAGGGATGTTTGATAGAGTGTTGAAAAACTGATACTGGATAAATGTGATTGTCATTCGTGATTAGAAATTCCACTACTGATATCACAAGAATTTTAGCAGAAACTCAGAAAAGAAAGCATTAAAAGTTGTGCAAATTTCGTATAAAATACTTCTGAATGACAGTCAAGAGCTGGCAGTATACCAGCTCCAATTTTTTCACAAATAAATTATCTCAAAAAATAGATACTTCCAATAAAACATCTAACTTTGATAAGCAAGCTTGTACGAATTGTCAAAGGCCGTTATATGCTCATGGATTCTACAAAAAATCGTTTATCTGTACTTGTAAAAGTCACATAACATTTTTTCCACTAAAAAATTGTGAGTGCGCCGGCAAAAATGTACAAGCTTGTATTTTTTAATTAAGTTATCATAAACTAAATATTTTTTTTTTACGTTAAAATCTATATGAACAGAGGGTGGTCAGTGGTTGTTGCAGGGTTGATGTTCTTAATCCTATCCGGTTGTTATAAAAAAGATCTTGAAGATTTTAAAAATATCAATTATAGCACCGAGCGCTCTTTTGCCTTTCCCGTTTTTGAAACCACACTCACGTTAAAAGATTCTCTTCCCTACACAATTCCTGTATTTACTATGGCCGACACGGTCAAAGCAGATTTTAAGCTGGGTTCCTATATAAGCAATTATAGCGGCGACGTGGATTATGTAGAATTTAAGATGGTGCTTAAAAGTAATTTTCCTGTGACCGGCGCTGTGCAGATCTACTTTGCAGATAACAACGGTACGATCACCGATTCTTTGTTTACGTACAACAACGCAGTATTGCAAGCTGCAGACGGAAACAATTTTAATCAGACCACACTTTCCGTTTATATGGATAAAAATAAATTCAAACAGATTGAACAATCTCCGAAGGTATATATCTATTATATGCTGCAAACTTCAGACCCTAAAGGATACGCATCCAATCAACTTCAGATCAACTCCGGGATTAAGTTTGGAATTACTTTTTAAATAAGCTTACAGGATATAAATTCTACCTAACAATTTCTAACTTTCAAAATACGCTTGTGTTTTTGGAAGTTGTGGTTTCTATTTTGGCTTTGAGTCGTAAGTATTTCTACTAATTGACAGGCTTATAAGTTCTTGCTATTTTTCTCGTACTGAAAAACACTGTTTATGATACCAGTTGCCGATTTTCAGCTTTTATTTGAAGCATCTCCGGGGTTATACTTGATACTTTTACCCGACCTCACTATCGCCGGAGCCAACAATGCTTATCTGGAAGCTACCATGACCCAAAGAGAAAATATCATTGGGAAAAATATTTTTACCGTTTTCCCCGACAATCCCGGTGATAACGATGCGAACGGTGTTTCTAATCTTCATGCTTCTCTTCAGCAAGTTTTAAATACCAAAACGAAACACCGGATGTCTGTTCAAAAATACGATGTACAAACACCAAACGGAATTTTCGAAGAACGCTACTGGAGCCCATTAAACAAGCCGGTGTTGGGAACCGACGGTGAAATAAAATACATCATTCATCGGGTTGAAGACATCACCGAATTTATCCAGATGCAAAAAGAACATAAAAGCTCCGACAATTATAAAAAGGGAGTGCTTTCTCGCAATCAGCAGATGGAAATGGAAGTATACATGCAGTCTGAAAAAATAGGACTAGCCAACACCGCACTGGAAATGAGAGTAGCCGAACAAAAGGCCGAACTGGTAGCCAGCAAAAACAAATATATCTCTACGCTTGATCAAATGATGGAAGGAATTCAGATCATAGGATTTGACTGGCGTTATATCTATATCAACGATGCAGTAGTAATTCAGGGAGCATTGACTAAGGAAGAGCTGCTTGGCCATACGATGATGGAGATCTACCCAGGTATAGAGGATAGCGTACTCTTTCACACACTTGAATGGTGTATGAAAGAACGGAAACCAATCCATCTGGAAACTCAATTTACTTATCCGGGTATATCTAAAGAATCCGGATGGTTTCAGCTAAGCATGCAACCCGTACCAGAAGGAATCCTTATTCTTTCCATCGATATCACTGAACGGAAAAATGTAGAAGCCCAGATCCTGCAGTTCAATGAAAGTCTCGAACAAAAAGTGATCGAACGTACCGAAGAGCTGAAGCAAGCAAACAAAATTGTATTGGAATCCAACGAGCAGTTGCTGATGGTGAACAAAGAGCTGAATGCCTTCACCTACACCGTATCACACGACTTGCGCTCACCCTTAAGAGCTGTAGACGGCTATGCCAGGATGATGGAAGAAGACTATCACCAGGCACTCGACCAGGAAGGACTCCGCATGTTGTCGATGATCCAGTACAATGCCAAACACATGGGCACACTCATTGACGATCTGTTGGTCTTTTCTCGATTAGGGAGAAAAGACATCCAGAAATCTACGGTAAATATGAACAACCTGGTAGAAGAAATTTTACAGGAGCTCTCACACTCCGGCCAGGAAATTCCGAAAATTAATATTTATGATTTGCCTCCGGCACAAGCTGATTATACGCTGCTAAAACAAGTATTAGTAAACCTGATCTCAAACGCGATCAAATATTCCTCCAAAAATTCTAACCCCGAGATAGAGATCTCCTTTCAACAAAAAGACAACGAAACAATCTATTCTGTAAAAGACAACGGTGTTGGATTTGAGATGCAGTATGTACACAAATTATTCGGAATCTTTCAAAGACTTCATTCCAACGAAGAGTTTGAAGGCACGGGCGTGGGGCTCGCAATCGTACAACGTATCATTCACAAACATAGAGGCCGGGTATGGGCCGAAGCAGCTGTGGGCAAGGGCGCAACGTTTTACTTTTCATTACCTATATAAACCTTTCCGAAAATTATGACCAACAACAACCCTATCCTAGAAATTCTTCTTGTAGAAGACAATATGAGCGACGCAGAAATGACCATCCGGGCATTGACCAAGAATAATATTTCTAACCGTATCATCCATCTTAAAAACGGGGCAGAGGCACTGGATTTTCTTTTAGGCACCGGCCCTTATAAAGAGCGGGATATAGAGATCAAACCCAAAGTAATTCTACTCGACCTGAAAATGCCCAAGGTAGGAGGGATCGAAGTACTACGCAAGATAAAATCGATTGAGAACACCCGGAAAATTCCTGTCGTTGTACTCACTTCTTCCAAAGAAGATCCTGACATCAGCGAATGCTACGAACTAGGCGTCAATAGCTATATCGTAAAACCAGTAGGGTTTGAAAATTTCAACAAAGCTGTAACAGATCTTGGTATGTACTGGGCACTATTCAATGAGCCGCCACGACAATAATAATAATTTTGATGTTGGCAAAACAGCGCAGTAAAAAATACCAACAACAAATAAATTCTGCCTACTCGCGCTGGTTTAGTTCAGACAAACGGATAGTCATATTATCAAATCAATGTTCTATCACCTTCAAATATTTTTTTACTTTTTTCCCAGGCGAGAAGCGGCGAATAAAATTGAGGCGAAGATTATTTGTATTGAGCTGTACCTGCTCGCCTGAAGGATGGTGCGCTAGTTGCACATTGTTTGTAATATAATAAAGACTAATTGACCAAACCCTGGAATTGTATCCTGTAGCGATGCGAAAAAGCGTGGTGTTGGTCAATCCTGAGACATCCAGGCTCTGCGTATTTTTTTTGATCATCATATGTCCTACATCAAAACCTACAGAAGCAGCTCCTGTCAGAAAAAAATGCTTTTTAAAAACGAAGGTATAAGCATATCCAACGCTTGGACCCAGCTGAATAAAATTAACACGTTTATAATTTCGTGCTGCAACATTTTTATCTATTGCTGTTGGGAAAAGCGAACTGTCGGCAACGGCATTACCTGTATAAATTTCCAACCCTAACAAAAAAGAACCAGCAGATCTTTTTTGCCACTCGTCCTGAAGAAAAGAAGCACCATATGAAAAATGTTTGTGATTAAATACATATTGCATGGATCCCCCAAGCTCATTTACTTCTATATCAGGACGAACATAGTATTGTCCGTTGTAGTTTCCGAATCCTTTGGGAGTAAGAAAATATCCTCGATAAAACTGTCCGAATAGATCGAACACTAGTTTTCTTCCGTATTTATGAAATTGTGCATCCAGGTAACGCGTTTTACCACGTTCCTGACCGGGGTTTATCAATCCAAAACCCAGATTCACGGTGATGGATTTGTAAGTAGCGCCGATTCCCAGGTTATAAGTAGTATTAGGATGATAAGACAAATGGTAAATATTGTCAATATTTTTCATGACTAGTGTGGTCGATTTATTTGAAGAATAAAATCGTGCCGTGACCTTGTTGAAATAAGATTCATAATAAGAAGTATCATGTTGCGCGCGTGTCGCAAACGAAAAAAGAAAAAATAAAATCGCTAACCCTATTCTCATAAAAATTTCCACTCTAATATAAATAATTAATCACAGAGTTTTGCTGAAAATCTTCTGTATAACTTTTACTGTACCAAAGAACGTTTCTACTAAACAACATGTTAGTGGCCTGAATTGTATTTGCCACTGGCAGATCTATATTTCTCGAAACAACAAACCATTAAATCAATATGCAGGAAACAAATGATTATGATGTAATTATCATAGGAGGAAGTTATGCCGGGCTCGCCGCAGGGATGGCCCTTGGAAGAGCATTAAAAAAAGTACTCATCATCGACAGCCAAAAACCATGTAACCGGCAAACTCCCCACTCGCATAATTTTTTGACACAAGATGGACAAACGCCTGGAAAAATTTCAGCCATTGCCAAAGAACAAGTGCAACAATACAAAACTATTTCTTTCTTCGAAGGCATTGCTGACAAAGGCTTCCAGACGAGCAATGGCTTTACGATCTCCACTACCTCCGGCGAAGAGTTTAAAGGCAGTAAACTGATCTTCGCTACAGGCATACGCGATATTTTGCCATCCATAGAAGGGCTGGCAGAATGCTGGGGGATTTCTGCCGTTCATTGTCCTTATTGCCACGGCTATGAAATAAGAGAGCAGAAGACCGGAATTTTAGCCAATGGAGACGTGGCTTTTGAATTAGTAAAGCTGATCTCCAATTGGACAAAAGATCTGACGCTCTTTACGAATGGACCTTCTACCTTAAAAGCAGAACAACAGGCGAAACTGGAACAACATCATATCGCAATCGTAGAAAAAGAGATCGTCCGGTTAGCGCATCAACACGGACAGCTTCAGCACATTGTATTTAAAGACAATGCTGCCACTACACATTTGAACGCAATGTATGTAAAGGCACCTTTCGAACAACATTGTAAAATACCGGAAGCGTTGGGCTGTGCCTTGACAGAAGACGGATTTATAAAAACAGAACTTTTCGAAACAACCATACCCAATGTTTATGCCTGTGGCGACAATGCATCGGGCATGCGGACAGTAGCACACGCAGTATACTCGGGAACTGCTACAGGCATGTTCATTAGTAAAAAATTAATTGCAGATAAATTTTAAATGCATCCTTTGCGCAAGAGATAAAGCTTTGATTTTTTGTTTTCACAATACAAAGAATAGTAAGAGTAAAAAACATATATAGCCATTTTACCTTTTGTTGTGGTCAAAAAAAATATGATCGGAATAGTGTATAGAACTTCAATTTCTAACAAAAATGAACTTAGTGTAAAAATATCAATAGGGTTATTTTGCGAAACATTTTAAATATATTAGTTTTAATGAAAATACAAAAAAATGAGATTCAGTCTTTTACTCTTGTTAGGCTGTCTTTACAGTTTTACCTCTTACCCTCTTTCAAAAACCAGCGATTTGTTAGATGAACTCGACAAAGAGATTGCCCAAAGACAGTATTATGAAAGCCAAAAAATAGCGCGCCTTGATTCGCTGAAAAGTATTCTGGCCGTTTACGTAAAGAAGAACGAATTGCTTTCGCAATACGAACTAAGAGAACAAATTTTCGAAGAATACAAACCTTATGTATACGATTCTGCTTTTGTATATGCGAATGAATTATTAAAAACGGCTTATCGGATAGGAGATAAGCAAAAAATTCAACAAGCGAAAATCAAAATAAGCATCACTTTATTTTCTGCTGGAATGTATAAGGAAGCGTTGGATACCCTTTCTATTATTGAGCCGGAGACGCTTACCGATCCGATCAAAGCACAATATTATGCCGCTTATGCAAGATCCTATTATGGCATGTCTGAATTTGTAGACGATCAATATTATTCTCCTATTTACTTAGCGAAAGGACATGAACTATTGCAAAAGGCCCTGCCTTATTACGGAAAAGATTCTATTGAATACTTATTACTGAAAGCCATTGGATATATGCGATCCAGGGATATTCCCAATGCTATCGCACTCTTCCAGGAAATTTTAAAACAGAAAAATATTACACAGCATCAGTATGCAAAAGCTACCTCAAGTTTGAGTTTTATGTATCAACTGGATCACCAGCCAGAACTCGCTGAAAATTTTCTGATCCAGGCAGCGATTGCAGACATCCGTTCGTCAATTCGTGAAACCATTGCTACGCGCGAGTTGGCGACCATGTTATACATGCAGGGAGACATAGAGCGTGCGCACCGTTACATCAAAATAGCGTTGGAAGATGCTTCCTTTTACGGAGCAAGACACCGAAAAATACAAGTAGCCAACATCCTTCCAATCATTGAAGACGCGCAGTTGACCGTAGTGGAAGAACAGAAAAAAGCGCTCTATCTCTACTTGTTGATCATGGGAATCCTAATGGGAGTGATCATAGTCTTTGCGATCATTATCTTCATTCAAGATCGTAAGCGCGTACGTATACAGGAAGGATTGAAGCAATCGCATACCGCGCTTCAGGAGCTAAACCTGAAGCTGCAAGACTCCAACAGGATCAAGGAAGAATATATTGGAAGTTTCTTCAAGCTCATTTCCGAACAGGTAGATAAGATTGAAAAAATAAAAACATCAGTAGACAGAAAGCTTTCGCAAAAAAAGATTGACGAGATCCGCGACATTGTTAATTCCATTAACGTAAAATCGGAGAGGGAACATTTGTATGCTACTTTCGATACTATATTTCTAAAAATATTTCCGGCATTTATTGAGCAGTTCAATGCTCATTTTAAAAAGGAAGATCAGTTTGTAGTGGGTGAAAAAGGAGGGCTACCTCCCGAGCTAAGGATCTTTGCTCTTATTCGTTTAGGGATCAACGATAATGAGAAAATTGCGAGGATTCTTGATTATTCCGTCAATACGATTTATACCTATAAAACGAAGATCAAGAACAAATCCACCCTTTCCAATGAGATATTCGAAGAAAAGTTGATGGAAATAAGGGCGTTATAACGCAATTTTATCCACATTCTCCATTTAATCAAAATAGTACAACTTACAATCGCACATACAGCCCTTATAGTAATTCTACGCGGTCAAAAATAGTAATCGTATCTAAAATAATACTATTTTTTATATAAAATGTAGCAATAAAAATGTGTAAGGTTTTAGTCATAAATCAATATATTACACAGCATATTTCGTTTATATTTTTTGTCTAATTATCATACATAAATTATTAAAAATCAATGCATTAATTTAATAATCTTGAATTAATATTGATATTTTTCATATATAAATAGCTTTTACTTTTTTAATATTCTTAATTTGAATAATCCAAGTATTAATGCGTAATAAACTACACCTACTCAAAAAAAATATGTGATAAAGCCGATCACTTATCTGTAGTTATACGTATAAAAGACAATAATATAATATTACGAAAAAATTGACTTATTTCTGTATAAGGATAGTCGATTAACGAGTATTAAAAATTAGTACTAAAAGATACAATAAGCCTGATCATTTAGTAATAATCTCAGGAGTATTGCTACAACAAAAGTAAAATATGCTCAAACCAATATATAATTATCTTTTTATGAACAATCTATACTCGATTTGCATTTCGTTTTTACAAAAAAGTAAAAGTGGATTAATGCTGGTCATTTTGATGGCTATCACAGTCATTAGCAGTTACGCAACTGTAATCACCTCAACCACCAGTGGTGGTGCTTGGAATACTACCGGAACCTGGGTAGGAGGCGTTGTTCCTGGTATTAACGACACCGTTGTTATTGCCACTACAGGTGGAAATAACGTAAATGTAGATGGTGCTACAGGATCATGTGCGAAACTGACTGTCAATGCGGGAGCTACGTTTAATGTTTATCATACCGCTACGCTTAATATAGCTGGCACGATGACCAACAACGGTACCTTTAATGCCAATACTTTTGGTGGTGGCAATATTCTTAATATCAATTTATCCGGATTAAGTGGTCACTGGGTTAATAATGCTACCTTCTCTGCTGCTGGTACAGGCTGTAATGTAAATATGAATGGCCCGGGAAGCTATATTGGAGGCACGAGTTCTTCTACTTTTTATAATCTTTCGATCAATCCCGGAACATCTAATATTGTCTCGGTCAATACAAATATGTCAATAGCCAACGGCGGATTATTGACACTGCAAAGCGGTATTTTCAAATTAGGAACTAGTTCGCTCACTGCTATAAAAGACATTACTATAAATTTGGTAAGTGGGAACTTTGCCAACTCTCAAGATGGATTAGGAGATACAGATGCAGATGGAGGTACACTTATCACAACAACCTCTCCTCCGGCTACGATGAACTTTACAGGGGCTGCTCCAATTCTTTATAATGTTACTGTAAATACTGGTACTACCATGAATTTTCCTACTACTGCAGGTGTCAATACACGTGTAAATGGTACTTATGATGTGAAAGATGGTAACGCATATTCCAGCACAGGTAATGCTTTTATTTGGGGACCTATTTCCAAATTAAATTATACCACAAATGGTAATACCTTTAAATTATTTACAGCCAGCGGAGGTACTACTGCGCTTACCAACTTATGGCTGCCAATGGCTTCTGGTACCATTGGTACAACTCCCGGTTATCCTAATGATGTATCTATTACTAACATCGGTACTTCGCAGGGTGGTTACAATAATGGTAACGGTTGGGTACCGGGTGGAATGGATCTTGCCATGGCAGGTACCTTTACCATAGGAGTGAGCGGTGGTGCTACCAATGGACAAGTTGATTTAAGTAACTTAACTAGTTTGCACGTCAAAAACCTGGTAGTAAATAAAAATTCAAGGCTCATCCTTCCGAAAGCTACTACTACAATTTCAGGCGATTTTACTGATAACACAGGAGCGCAAAGTTGTAACGCTGAAGGTGGTTGTGGAGGTGCAAGTGTAGGTTTATTTGTGAATACTACTTCTTCAGTTGTTTTTTCAGGAGGAGGTACTTCTAATTTTACTGTTGCTACCAAAGCTGGGTATACAGAAACACTGAATAATTTAACTGTGACCAATGGAACAGTTTTAAACTTAAACAGTCCTCTGAAACTTGATGCTACTGGTGTTCTCACTCTTGGCGATAATACTATTTCAGGTTCAGGTTATGTAACCACCTCTGCTACAAACTTTCTCAATGTTACCAACACGAACAATACGGCTGTCGTAAATGGCAATAGCACTACAGCATACGTAGACGGTCCATTACAATGGAATATTCCGGCGGCAACTACAAACGTTTATAAATTTCCAGTAGGAGATCGTACCAATAATGGCGGTGCTTATCTTCCCTTTAAACTCACTCCTCCTGGTACGCAAACAGCTACCACTGTTACAATACAGGGATACAATAAGGATTCACAGGGATCGCCGGATAACTCAACACTTACCGCTATGAGCCATACCGAATACTGGTCATTTTCTTCTTCCGCGGCATGGCCTACCAATGGCGGAGCTGACGTTGAAAGACCTGCGCCCGTATCACCTTTCACCGGATTGGGGAAAAGTAGTAGTGCAAATGGTACTTACAGTTCTATGGGAGGTAATACAGCAAGCGGTACTGAAATCTCCGGTGGAAACATAGGAGTACTTGCTGCAAATACTCCGGAATATATTGTAATGGGGGTTGTACTTCCTATTCCACTAAGCGTAGAAAGAGTGGGTGGTGTAAATAATTTGAATAGTGATTGTACCCCTTCCACTGGTGGAGGTACATTGATCGTAGACGGTGTAGGAGGGAAAGGACCTTACCAATTTAGTATGAGCAGCACCGGCCCTTGGAACCCGGTAACTCCTACAACCGGTACTTATACCTTTACAGGTTTGTCTGTCGGCAGTTACACGGTATACGTAAAAGATGCTGCTGCTACCGTGGCCTCTGCAACCTTGCAGGTGTTAGGCCCATTGCAGATTAATGGCGATAATGCAGATATTACTTTCTGTACATCACAGTCGGTAACACTTACTGCTACTAATGCCCAGAATTCAAATCCTACCTACTTATGGTCTCCTGGAGGACAGACAACAGCAAGTATCACTGTTTCTCCTGTGAGTACTACGACCTATACTGTTTCCAGCACCGTTACATTTACCGGAAGCAACCTGCTTACCAATGGTGGTTTTGAAGGAGGTATGCCTGCAGGTTTTTCTGCTACAGGCGGTTATACTAACTATGTTGGCGGAGCTTACGCTACTACTCCCGGAAGTGGTGCTTACTATAAAGTTTCGAATCTTGCCACTAACTTGTGTACAAACTTCTCAAACCCTGGTGCGGCTGAAGAAGGAAGCCAATACTTCATTGCAGATGGTGGTACTTCTCCTGGAAAAGTATTCGATATAGTTGTATCTGGTCTATCGGCAAATACTACTTATTCATTTTCATATTGGTACATGAGAGGTAGTGTTTCCGCTCCGTTTACTCCGATAGAAACTGATTGGAATGGTACACCTCTTGGCACTGCAGTAGCAAGCAATACCACCTGGGCGCAGGCTAGTTACTCGATCACTACCAACGCCGCCGGTGGAGGTACGATCACACTAAAAAACACGAGCCCGACAACCAGTACAAACGGTAACGACTTCCTGATCGATAACCTTGAAATAAAATTGCTTACCACTTGTCCGGTTACTGCTTCCATGCAAGTGATCATCGGTTGTACGTCTGCTCCGATAGAGCTTGTGGAATTCAACGCAGTAAGACAAGGTAATGGAGCACTTGTTACATGGTCTACAGCTACTGAACTAAACAGCTCTTACTATATCGTTGAAAAATCTACGGATGGAATTAATTTCACTCCTGTTGGAAAAGTACAGGCAAAAGGAAACAGCAGTGCACTACAACTGTACTCTTTCATAGATCCTTCTATTTCTTCTGGTATCACTTATTACAGATTGGTAGAGTACGATGTTGACGGAGCTTCTCAATACAGTAATGTGAAATCAGTAAACAAAGAAGGAGAGAATGATGTACAGATCATTCCAAATCCTAACAACGGATCGTTTATGATACTGTTCAATACTACAGGCCTAACTTCAAAAATAATCGTCTTGAATACTCTTGGCCAACTTGTATACGAAGGAGCATATTCAGAAGCCAATGTCCGAAATGTAGACATCTCTTCACTTGCATCAGGAATCTATTATGTACAAATAATTACTGATGGAGAAACGCTCGTGAAGAAAATGCTGAAAGACTAATTAAGTTTTAGTAAACACATAAAAATTAAGCGGGTTTATCGAAAGACGAACCCGCTTTTTTATTTAGATATTTTACATTCATTAAGTAATAATTGAGTGTGAACTTGAGTATAAAACTCTATGTTCACACTCAATATTTTTTATACAGAATTGCTTTCCCTTCATTCACTTATCAAATAGCAAGAAGCAGCATTACGATTTTTTTAAGAATAGAGAAAGCGATTCTCTTTTTGAGTACAAGCATCTAATTAATGAGGTAAATACAGTGTATCGTTCTTTTTAATATTTATTTCTTGAAAAAATAAAAATTGTATTTAAAAGTGCTACTAATATTAAAAAATGGCTAATTTTTAAATTTTCGAACTTTTCAAATGTACTTAAACGTAAATAAAAATATAAGGTTACGAAAAAAATGCTCAAATTTAACAATTTCAATATTCAGTATGTTATTTTTATGTATATTTACATTTTATAATACTCAAATTCCTAAATAAGGCATCAATTATGATATTTCGAAAGATATTTCATGCCTTAATTTATCACTGAATATGAATAAATATATAGGACTTTGAATTTTTCATGTTAAATAATTAGAAAGGATATTGAATTTAATAATTATATGAAAAACAACTACTTACTTAAATTTAAATTATCACAATTAAAGAATTATGCAGTACCACTGCTGCTGCTTCTAATAACGACAAGTCTTCAAGCACAGACTTCTTTCGCACCTGGTGGTCCATGGACTGCTGGCTGGGTGAGTTCAGGTTCTGCAGGGCAAGTTGTTTATCCCAACGGAGTTGTGCAATTATTATCGAATTCAGGTACTACTTGCGAAGGCGCCTCAGTACAGAGAACCAATGAAATTACTACTGGTACAAGCTGGACCAAATGTTACAAAACGTTTTTTGGTTGTCCAGGAACCGATAATATTGGAAGCGACAACCAGGGAGACGGTATGGCCTGGTCAATCTATGATCCGAATTATCCTGGATGTGATGCAGGTACTTTAAAGCTGGGATCATGTGGTGGTGGTCTTGGATACAATGCTACACCTTGTGCCAGAATGCTTACAATAGAATTTGATACCTATAGCAGTGCGGGTACAGGCGGTTATGATGCAAACTACGGAGGAACAGTTACTCCCTCCACGGGCAATCAAGATGAATTATCTCTTCATATGGATGGAAAAGCCAATGACGGTGCCTGGGTACTCACCAGTACAAATCCAGGAAACCTTGAAGATGGTTTAGAACATGATGTATGTATCAGCTATACAACAAGCGGTACCTATGGAAGCTATAACGGTACCATAACTGTAAAAATTGACGGTGTTACAAAATTAACATATGCCTTGGGTAATACTTATAGTCTTGAAACTTACTTTGATCCTTCACCTCCATCTGGTCAATCTTCTGGTCCAGGCTATACTAATAACAACGTATTTGATGCTGCAAACCTTGCAGTAATGTGGTCTTCCGGTAAACAAAATGCCAGCAACCCGGCAACAGTAAGTCCAGACAATACAGTAGGGATCACTGCAAATTTACCTCCAGGTACTACACTTTGCCCGGCAAGTGTATCACTGTCGGCAAGCTCATTGGGTTGTGGCGGAAGCTATCAATTAGCTGCAACTGTGAATCCTCCAACAGGAAATACAGTAACAAAGGTGGAATTTTATGAAGGCGCTACCTTATTGGGAACAGTTACTTCAGCTCCTTACAATTTAACTATTAACCCTAGCTCAGGAAGCCATACGTATACAGCCAAAGCATATTACTCTGGTGGTGGAACCACTACCTCAAGTGGAAGCACTGTTAATGTCGGAAGTTCTTCCACCTCAATGGGAGTGACATCTACAGCTCCCACTATTGGAGGATCTGTAGACGCGATATGGAGTAGTTATACAGCAACGGCGATGAACCACCGTCAGACAGGTAGTCCTGTCAACGATGCCAACCTTGGAGCTACATATACAATTATGTATGATAATACTAATTTGTATGTACTTGTAAATGTTACTGATGATGTCTCTGACGTGAACGATCCAACCATTTGGCAAAACGATGCCGTAGAGCTCTTTATCGATGTTGGAAAAGATGCTGGAACAACTAGCTACGGAGCCAGTGATCAACATTATCTTTTTAGCCGTAGCGGATCTTCGTTTCAGGAAGGTAATGGTCACGCTACAACAGGCGTATCTTATGGTGTAATTGAAAAGGCCGTAGGGCAAGGATATTATATGGAAATTAAAATGCCTTGGTCAACTTTAAATGGAAGTGCTTACACTCCACCTCCGGGAGGATCATTAGGTTTTGACGTATCTGTAGACGATGCAGACGGCGCTCAACGAACTAATATAGTAGATTGGAACGATGGAACGTTTCAGGACTTTGCTAACCCTTCTTTGATGGGAACGTTAACTTTCTCGGGTTGTGATCCTCTTCCTGTAGAATTACTAAGCTTTACCGCAACAAAGAAAAACGGAACAGTAGTTTTAAACTGGGCCACTGCTTCTGAAAAAAACAATAATAAATTTATTATCGAACGCTCAAGCGATGGCATCAATTGGGTCGCGGTAGGAGAGGTGATAGGCATTGGCAACACAAGCTCAATTACGAACTATACATTTACAGATCTTGATCCGTTGGATGGGATCTCTTATTATCACCTTCGCCAGATCGATGTAAATGGTAGCTCCTCTATTAGCTGGCCAGTAGTTGTGCTTACTTCTAATCAGCAAGTAAGTGTATCACCAAATCCTTTTGATGATGTCTTAAAGATTGTAACAAACATCAAAGGAGAAATTAATGTATCGATATATGATGTAGTAGGCAGATTGTTATATGAAACGAATCAGGAAGTGAAAGATGGTGAATTAACGATTCATCCTGAACTAGCCGGTGGAGCGTACATAGTGAAAATAAACTCCGGCGAATTTTTAGAATACTACCGAGTGATCAAAAAATAATAACTAAACTAAATTTAAAAATCACCCTTGGTACAATGAAGTATCAAGGGTGATTTTTTTTAGGCTTCTCTGTATTTTTCCGAACAAAGCCCTGGAAAAGAAACCATCATTGGTCAGATTATTATAAGACAAAAAATTCGAATATAAATATATAATTTCTTTATTTGTGTTTACTTATGAGTCAGCAGCAACCCTGTAATGAATAATACGAGCGAACAAATAATATAAACACTAAAACAAAATAAAATGAGAAATTTAATTTTTTTTATGCATACATCCCTTGACGGTTTTGTAGCTGGGCCTAACAGAGAAATGAACTGGATAAAAGTAGACAATGAGATATTTGATTTCGTTGCCACGATGACCGACAAAGCCGATGCCGCACTGTATGGACGAGTAACTTATGAAATGATGCAAAGTTATTGGCCAACGGCTGGTGAAGCTCCAAACGCATCCAAACACGACAAAGAACATTCGGCTTGGTACAACAAGGTTTCAAAAATTGTTTTATCAAAGACTATAAGCGCAAGAGGACTTGACAACACCACAGTGATTAGCGACCAACTTGTAGACAACATAAATAAAATAAAAAAACAGGACGGAAAAAATATTCTAATTTTTGGAAGCCCAAGTGCTTCTCATTCATTATTAAGTCTAGGGCTGATTGACGAGTTTTGGTTATTTGTTAATCCAGTATTACTCGGACAAGGAATTCCATTATTTAAAGGCATAACCGAAACGACTAAACTAAAACTTATAGAATCAAAAACATTTTCTTGTGGAGTAATTGCTCTTCACTACGAAACACAACGAAGTTAATAGGGCAATTGCGGCAGTAACAGTATGAAGTGCGCGCGTGAGCTTCTCTATACTCGCCCTCTATACTGATTCCGTAGACCTTGGTGACAAACATTCTTCACCGTGTTCTGTGGCACACAGAACACCAAAACTTTTTACTAAGAAAGACTTTATTGTTTATCAGAACTTCAGGACAGTATGGAGTGCGAGCGCGAGTAGGGAGGACAAAATCAGTCTGAGTATAAAAAAACATCGAGTGTGAATTTTGAGTCTCAATACTCATTACTCACACTCGATATGATTATTTGCTCACTATCTGTAGCCATCCTTTGCGCATATTGCCACAATCTGAATCAATCTTTACTTCGTAATAGTAAACTCCATCTGTAAGCTCTTCAGGAATCCAGTCATTTTTATAATCGCTGTTTTCGTATACTGTTTCGCCCCAACGATTATAGATATAAATCTGTATATTCTGTCCGTTATGCTCAATCAGGAATGCATCGTTTTTCCCATCTCCATTATTGGTAATTAAATTAGCGATCCGATAATTTGAATTTATATATTTTACGGAAACAGAATCCTGTTGGGCGGGACAATCCTTGTACCTCGCAGTTACTTTATACAATCCGGATTGGTTTATTTTTATAAAAGCAGTAGTATCTTCTGTAGACCATATGAATCTTGTATCCGGCAATTCTTTCCCGATTATTATTTCTTTCTCATCGCATATTGTTTGATCAGCTCCCAACTCTATTGGAATGGGATCATAAACAGAAACCGTTACGGCATTAGAAGTAGCTTTACAATCAGCAGAATCGATACTCACAAAATAAGAACCCGATTGGGATACATGAATGGATCTGGATGTATCTAAAGTAGACCAAGTGTGTGAAAAAGAAGTGAGAGTAGTAAGCACTACTTCATTTCCAGAACAAAATGTCAGAGGGCCATTAATTGAAACAGTAGGAGTCGCCAAGGTACAAGGCTCTGAAAATTTTGCGACAAAAGTGTTCAGGTAACTTGGAGTACTAACCTCCTGATAAGCGCCAGACGTACTGATCCCATCGGTGCTTTGTGTGTAGCCGGTTATGAAAATATTGTTATCATAATCTGTAGCCATATGCCACCCAACATCATAAGAGCTTCCGCCATAATAAGTGCCCCATTTTTTAGATCCCAGAGAATCAAACTTTGCCAGAAATACATCTGCTTCTGGGCCACTCAGTGCTCCTTTGTACGCTCCTGATGTGGCGATATTATTGTATGAATCTGTTTCTCCCGTAATATAAATATTGTCATCTGTATCAATAGTTACATCGTAAGAGAAATCATTGTTGACTCCTCCGAAATAAGTCCCCCAGAGTACATTTCCTGAAGGATCAAATTTTGTAAGAAAGGAATCCCACGATCCCCCAGGTCCTGTTGTTCCTTCTTTAGTTAACTGGTAAGCTCCCGGGGTACTTATATTTTCTATACTCAGAGTTTGTCCTGTCAGGATAATATTATCTTTACTATCAATGGCTAATTCTGTCCCAAAATCCGATTCGTATCCTCCATAATAGGTTCCCCATACTCTTGTACCTGCCGGAGTCATTTTTACAAGAAAAGCGTCTCCCTCACCAGGGTCATTGCTGGTAGTAGTCTGGTGTGCTCCTGGACTTGCAATATTGATAGTGCTGCTAGTTTCTCCTGTAAAAATAATATTACTTTGTTTATCGGTAGTTACAGCAATACTAATGTCATATTGATCTCCTCCATAATAAGTAGCCCAAAGAATATTTCCATTTGTTGTAAATTTAGTAAGATAACAATTCCTGCTCCCGGATAAGTATGACTGATAAGCTCCCGGAGTAACGATGCCTGAATTGCTGAAAGTAGATCCGAACAAAATAATATTATCATAAGGATCAATGGCCGCATCGCTAAAATATTCTTCGTAACCATTCCCACCGCAATAAGTTGCCCAGAGTCGTACACCGTCTTTTGTGAATTTTGCTATAAAATGATCACTAGGTCCATTCAGTGTAGTTTGATAAGCGCCTGGTGTAGCAATATTAACTGTGCTACTTGTACAACCTGAAACTATTACATTATCGTAACTATCTACTTCTACACCATTGTAGATCCTATCATCTCCTTCGCCTCCATAATAAGTTCCCCAGAGTCGTACACCATCGTTTGTAAATTTTGCGATATAACAATCGCTAAAGCCTCCTCCATATATACTCTGGTGCGCGCCTGTTGAAACTATAATAGAATTATCCATGAGAGTCATACCGCCTACAATGACATTATTTTCCTGATCTACCGTAATCCCTTGTCCATAGGATGGCCCGTAGTACGTACCCCAATCCAGCACTGGCACAGGATCTATGATCAGTGTTTTTTGGGTGTTCCAGTCTGCACATCGAAACGAAACAATATTTCCATTCAGTGAATATTCCACATTTGTCTTATTTTGAGCAGTGTTTCCTGCCATGATATAACTTACCGGGATGGCTTCTTCTAATTTTCCAAGTGAAGTCATGATCTCAATATTTTCAATTTCATTTTTCCGAATACTCAGAGCGCCGCTAAACTGGAGACGTATATCAGAAAGAACAGCACCAGGATGTAATACAAATTCATATTTAGGTTTATTCTCCAGTAGGTAAAAAATCAGATTTATATGCGGATATATTTCCTGGTAGGTAATTTTTTTATATTGCTTAACATTAAGAATACCTTCCGCAGGAGCGCTTGCAGTATAGTAATTGTCGTATCCGGGCAAAGGATTTTCTTTTATGATTGTAGGAGAGAGGTTAGCGCCAATTAATCTAATATCTATCCGGTGATTTTTTGATGTATAATTTATTCTATCTTCCTTTTTTGCTTTCATGATAGGAACAGAATCTTTTTCAATATGATAACACTCATAGCTGAAATTATTTTGGCCGAGTATTAATTTGAAACCATTATAATTGTTGTACAAAAATTTAACATGCGGACAGCCTTGATGTTGTTGGTCTGTAATTTGACCTTTGTTTTCGATGAATGCAGAGGGAGCAGACAGATTATGACTGTATACTTTATTTATAAAACTGAGCAGCCCAATAGAGAAATAAATTGTTAACCGGATTATCATAGCAAAATAATTAAGAGAACATCCAAAGTTACGCAATTATTAGAACAAATCTTTTTTCTCTCCACCGTGTTCTGTGGCACACAGAACACCAAAACTTTTTACTAAGAAAGACTTTATTGTTTATTAAAACTTCAGGACAAGTATGCAGTGCGAGCGCGAGTAGGGAGGACAAAATCAGCCTGGTATAAAAAAACATCGAGTGTGAACTTTGAGTTTCTCTATACTCGCGCTCACACTCGATACTGATTTTGTAGACTGGAGGGTCAGATTATCGAACTTTTTTGTAGTAAACTTACTCTCTATTAAATAGTTAATATTTTAATTTTTCTTATTTAAAAAGTCTTCTAAATAAGAGTGTAATTAAGTTAATTTTGGGGAGAAAATAATTATTGGAATTTTGAAATAATATTAGGAATTAAGTCTTCTATAAAATTAGTGACTTTAGATTCTCTTATTTCAATAGTATTAGGATGAGCAGCAGTATTTCTAATTCCTAACTTTTCTTCTAACATTTTCTTTTGATCCCCAGTTATAATTGATGCGGAACCTAATAGCATAATAAAGTTATTTTCTTTCATACTTGAAAAATCATCTTTACTATTAAAAACGGTATTTTTGAATGAATTATTTTTAGCAGCAGCAGCATTAAACTCTGCCAACTTATTATTAATTACAAATTCATAAAGTAAATCCATAGTAAGAAGCCATGTCATCACAATAGCTGCTCTATATGCTTTTACTTCGTAACAGAGAATAGCTTCTTCTAAGAATGAACGTTGTTCTGTGCTTGTAACTTTAGGCAATAACCCTCTTAATGCTTGAGAAATTGCTTGAACATGTTTCTTATCCAAAAAGAGTGCATCTAGCTCTTTCTTTACACCTTTCTCAAAACGATATACATTAGCCTTCTTTAAAAGTATTGCTTGTTTTTTAGATGCAAGAATATTTAAGCAATGTGTGACATTTGATGGTCTACTTAAACTCTCATCATCAAAGATATCACCAACAGAAGTAGATGTAAATTCTTCTTTTTTCCCAACTATAGTATGGAAATATGCGATATGTTTTACCTGTTCAACTTGTGATAAGTCTTTAAATTTTTCAACCTTACCAATAAGAGTATCATAATCCAAATTCATACTTAATTATTTATGTAGGGAAAGTTTACTGTTTTGTTTAATACTTAGATTTATTTCTTTTCGAATTAATCTCTTTATTTTTTCTTTGGCAAGTCATACTCCAAATAATTAGAGCCTTGTATAGACAAGCTTATATCATCTGTTTTATCAAATACTATCCAATGATTTCTATTTTTTATATTCACAACAACTTGATAAAATGACGTGGGTATTGGTGTTTTAATCTCTTTTAATCCAGTAAAAATATGATCCATGTTTACCTGATCTATTTTGAGTATTTCTTTGCAATAATAAATTATGCCTAATATTTTTTCTGGATTACTTTCAAATCTATTTTTAGTAATAAACTCTTCTAACGATTCCTTTCCCTTGGGTTTAAAATTTAAATCTGCTAAAAATTTATAATTAATTCCTTTACCTTTGCTTTTTTGTTCTTTAGGCTTCCCTTTTTTATTTGCTTTTGAATTAGATTTTGAATCAGCAATAGCTGGTTGATTCAATTTATTAACATTGTAGGTATTGTTTGAATCAGCAATTTTGGTTGATAATTCCATTTTTAAATTGAATTTTGTAATCAACCAATTGAGAACTCGATTTTTCGTTTCATCATCAAGAACTGATAAAAGAGCATGGCATTCAGTCAAGGCCTTTAATTCATTGTCTACTTCCATAATATTACTTTTAGCCATTATTTTTTTTCTTGTTCATTTAACATTTCATGTTCTACATAATTTTCTCCATGGATCAAGAGACCAATATTACTTGTATTTTTTGTATCAATCCAACCTTTACGTATTCCTGTATCGACTAGACTTTGATATAAATTTCCTGGTACTTTTTGTCCTGTGTGTTTATAACAAGAATATATATGATCAGGAGTAATAGTTTCTACATTTATTATTTCTTTTAAATAATACACAAAAAGTAAATTCTTCTCGAAAAAATTCTTAGGTGAATATTTATTGTAAAAATCCTTTAATTTTTCTTTTCCATCAGGATAGAAATTTATTTCTTCCACCTTGAAATTTTTAGATACTTTCCTTGCAGCTTGCTTTGTTTTTATGGTTTTTTTTGAACTTTCATTCTCTTTTTCAGGTGTCTTTTCTTCTTTTAACTCTTCTTGGTTATTTTTTTTAGGTTGCGTTAAAGGCGTTATTTTAAACCTACTTGATATATAATCTAAGACTCTTTGTCTAGCCTCAGGAGTCAATACATCAAGAGCTTGAGTGCAACTTAATAATGCTTTGAGTTCTAAATCTTGTTGATTGTCCATAGTATATTTTTTTTTCAAAATTAATATAATTACATCTATTATACAATAGAAATTATAAACACATTATAAACATATTTATTATACTTAAAATCAATAATTTAAAAATAAAAATCCACTTAAACCATTGATAACAATAAGAAAAAATAAGTATAAAAATAAATATAAACATCTGTATAATAAATAATTAAAATAATATACATAATATTCTATTAATAAATAGATGTATAAAAAAAATAATAAACTACCAAAAGTTAGTGAATTGCTTAATCGTGCTTTGGCCAAAGCACAACGTTTCCACGAAGAATTATGTCCGCTTATTGATTAGGGGCAAAAGTGTGAGTATTGAGAACTAAAAGGCTGCTAAAAATTTAGCAGCCTTTTAGAAAGGGAATATTTAAAGTCTAATCTTTAACCTCCGTTGTTCGTAGTCTTCATGATTACGAACTCAAGATAAACTGAAGTCTGAATGGCGCAGAGCCCATTAAACTACCTACAACATTTTCGATGGAAGCCAACACTCACAATCCAACTCACTCTGACAGTTTATTAATTATATGGGTAAAAGTCTAGAGTGAGAGTGTGAATTTGGCTACTGTTGCTGTTGCTCTTGCTGACACTGTCAGCAAGAGCAACAGCAACAGTATTGAGTAAAAAAATAAAAGCCCATGATTTCTCATGGGCTTTGTAGTGCTACGGGGAATCGAACCCCGGTTACCAGGATGAAAACCTGACGTCCTAACCCCTAGACGATAGCACCATTTTTGTTTTTTGGTGGCGCAAAGGTAGGAGAAATTTTATTTTTGCCAAAATCTCCCTCAAAAAAAATTAAAATATTTTTCCAACAGGTAAAATTCTTGATTTTAGTTATTACATATCGTATGTTTGGGCTCCTTTTTCAACAACTAATTATAATTTATAAACTAAAGGTTATGTCAAAAATCAAAGTCGGAATCAATGGATTTGGTAGAATTGGAAGATTAGTTTTCCGCGCTGCTATTCACAATCCTAATATTGAAGTAGTTGGTATCAACGATCTTATAGATGTAGAATATATGGCTTATATGCTTAAATACGATTCTACACACGGACGTTTTAACGGTGAAGTGTCTGTAAAAGACGGTAAACTAGTAGTAGACGGAAACGCTATCCGTGTAACAGCGGAGAAAGATCCTTCCAACCTGAAATGGGGCGATATAGGAGCAGAGTACGTAGTAGAATCTACTGGTCTATTCCTTGATAAAGAATCTGCCGCTAAACACATTGCTGCCGGTGCAAAACGCGTTGTGCTTTCTGCCCCTGCTAAAGACGATACCCCTACATTCGTAATGGGTGTAAACAACAAAAGCTATACAAAAGACATGACCGTTGTTTCCAACGCTTCATGTACTACCAACTGTCTTGCTCCAATCGCAAAAGTACTGCACGATAAATTCGGTATCCTTGAAGGTCTGATGTCTACTATTCACGCAGCTACTGCTACTCAGAAAACCGTAGACGGTCCTTCTATGAAAGACTGGAGAGGCGGACGTGGTGCTTACCAAAATATCATCCCTTCTTCTACAGGTGCTGCTAAAGCCGTAGGACTTGTAATCCCTTCCCTGAAAGGTAAACTTACTGGTATGTCATTCAGAGTGCCTACTCCAGACGTTTCTGTAGTAGACCTTACTGCAAGACTAGAGAAACCAGCAAAATACGAAGACATCAAGAAAGCTATGAAAGAAGCTTCTGAAGGTGAAATGAAAGGTATTCTTGGTTATACTGAAGACGAAGTAGTTTCTACTGACTTCCTGGGCGACGCAAGAACTTCTATCTTCGATGCAAAAGCAGGTATTCAATTGAGCGATACATTCGTAAAAGTTGTATCTTGGTATGACAACGAGTGGGGCTACTCAAACAAACTGGTAGACCTGATCGTGCATATGAACACAGTAAAATAATTTTACTTAAACATAAACACCCAAACAGTGAATAGAGGAAACTTTGTTCACTGTTTTTTTATATTCAAATATCAACAATTTCAGTCAATTACGATTTTTTATATTTTTCTAAAATTAGACTGTTCTAAGTTTTTTCTAATTTTATTCTAACTTCTCTAATTATCTTTTTTTGCTAAAAAATTAAAACATTATCTAACATCGTATTCTAATCTTTATACATTATTTGCATTTAAGCATAAAAAACTGAATAAAAGAGCGAAAAAGTATCAAAAACTGAAGGAAAAGGTGAAATTTTTAGCTATAATTTTTTTAAGATTTAAATAAACTGGTTTTTTTGTATTTTTTAATGTAGTTTCAGCCCTTAAAAGTAAAAATCTTCGAATACAAAAGGCAACAACGCTTTTTTGTTTAAAAATATATCGTTATCGGATGGGCACTTCTACCAACAATGCTAAACTCCAGGTATTTAAAAATCTGGTCGGAATTAAATTCCAACTTTACAATAGTTTGTTTACAGCACTTCCTTTTCACCGTGTAGAAAAAACAGGCGTTTTACTTTCGCTTTTTTTACTTCACTGCGAAGAAGGGTTTTCAAAAAACTATAGCCCGACCGATATTATCAACGGATTTCTGAAACAATACACTACCTACAAAAACGAAGAAGAGCAGATCGAACTTCTTTTCCGTTTTGTGCAATATGCCGAACGCCAAGTAGTACTTTTCGATGCATTGGAAGATGCTGCCTTCAGCCAGATCAACGATATGACGGGCCCTGGTACGCTCAAACACCTTCAATCAGAAGTAGTGACCAGCGAATCGCATGAAATGCTTGTAGAAAAACTGAAAGACTTTTCGGTACGCCTGGTCTTGACAGCTCACCCCACTCAGTTCTACACCAGCGAAGTTCTCGGCATCATTCACGATCTTGCCAAAGCATTGGTAAATGATAACACAGCCTTAGTCAATACTTACCTGCAACAATTAGGTAAAACACCTTTCTACAAAAAACAAAAACCTACTCCGTACGATGAAGCTATAAGTCTAATCTGGTTTTTGGAAAACGTTTTCTATCAAGCCGGAGGAAATATTCTTTCGTATTTAAAAAATGAATTCCCCGGCTCCATTGATCCTAACAATCCATTGATCCGTATGGGCTTCTGGCCAGGCGGAGACCGCGATGGAAACCCATTTGTAAAATCAGACACCACGCTGAAAGTAGCAGAGTCTCTGCGCAGCGCCATTATCAAAAGCTATTACATCGATGTACGTCGTTTGAAAAGAAGACTTACATTCAAAGACGTATACAGCGAGCTAAGCAAACTGGAAGATAAACTTTATAACAATCTCTTCATTCCCGGACACAAAGCTGATATCACAAAAGGAGAACTTCTCAAAGTATTCAATCAAATACGTGACGTCGTAGCCGCTGAGCACAACGGACTTTTCATCAACTTCATAGACCGTATCATCAGTAAGATAGAAATGTTTGGCTTGTACTTCGCATCACTGGATATTCGCCAGGATAGCTCGATTCACAAGCAGACGATTGAATACATAGCCGAACATACCGATGCGCTTCCTAAAAATTATAAAACACTTTCCGACAACGACAAAATTACTGCGTTGCTGAAAGTAAAAGAAGCGCTCGATCCTGATACTATTGAAAATGAATTGTACCGCGATACCATCTACACAATGGGCGCGATCCAGACGATTCAGAAATTCAATGGGGAAGAGGGTTGCCACCGCTACATCATCAGTCATACTACCAGCGCGCTGGATGTGATGGAAGTATATGCATTATTCCACCTTTGCGGATGGAAACGTGAAAAGATCAGTCTTGGTATCGTTCCGCTTTTTGAAACTATCGAAGACCTGCGCAACGCACCAGATGTAATGAAAGCGCTTTATGAAAATGAAGTGTATAGAAAACATCTGACCAGAAGAAAAAATGTACAAACCATCATGCTCGGTTTCTCCGACGGCACTAAGGACGGAGGCTACCTGATGGCAAACTGGAGTATTTATAAAGCGAAAGAACAGCTTACTTATCTTTCCAGGCAATACGATGTAGACGTCGTATTCTTTGACGGTCGCGGCGGGCCGCCGGCAAGAGGAGGCGGAAAGACGCACCAATTCTACGCTTCGATGGGCAACAACATTGCAAGCAAAGAAATACAACTTACTATCCAGGGACAAACGATCAGCTCCAATTTCGGAACGATCGATGCGGCGCAATTCAACATGGAACAGCTTGTGCACGCCGGTATCAGCAATGCTTTGTTCTCTCAAAGAGAAGTAACACTCACTGCGAAAGAAGACAAACTGCTGCAAACCCTCGCCGATGAAAGCTACCAGGCGTTTGCCATTTTGAAAAACGATCCGAAATTCCTTGAGTATTTAAATTTTGCCAGTCCACTCCGGTATTATGCCGAAACAAATATCGGAAGCCGTCCTTCCAAAAGAAGCGCAGGGAAGCTTACGCTAAACGATCTGCGTGCCGTACCATTCGTGGGCTCCTGGAGTCAACTGAAACAAAATGTTACAGGATACTACGGAGTAGGAACTGCATTCGAAACACTATACGAAGCAGGCAAATGGGATGAAGTAAAACAATTGTATAATAGTTCTCTTTTCTTTAAAACATTATTAGGCAATTGCGAAATGGCGATGAACAAATCGTTCTTCCCACTCACTGCTTATCTAGCCAAACATCCGGTGTATGGCGATTTGTGGAATATGATCTACGATGAATTTGAGCGCACTAAAAAATATATATTAATGCTCACCGGCGAATCAGCGCTGATGGGTGACAAACCAATCGACCAGCTATCGATCCAAATGCGCCAGCGTATTGAATTGCCATTGGTTACAATACAGCAGCATGCTCTTACCCGCATCCGTGAGATCGATGAGAGTAAGTCTGAGGCGGAACAGAAAAGTGTATATGAAAAATTAGTAATGCGTTGTTCCTTCGGAATCATCAACGCAGAAAGAAACTCCGCATAATAAACATGTCAGAAGAAATAAAAATCCCCACAGTAGTCCTGGGCGTAACGCTCGACGAGAATGCAATCAAAGCTTTGAGCGAAGGCAAGGAAACAGATTTGATCAAAGGATTTATCAGTCAGCGTACCGGTAAAGCTTTTGATGCTTTTTTGAAAATGAATGGTAGCCAACTCAAATACCGTTTCCCGGAAAGGGAAGGGGCGAAGAAAACATCTTCCTCTTCTTCTTCTCCAAAGAAAAATACAGTTCCTACCAAAGTAGGAGGAGTAGAACTCGATCCGGAAGACATAGAAGATCTGAAAGCAGGAAAAGAAACCAAACTCATCGTAGGCATTGAAAGTAAGAAAAAAGGAAAATACTACGATGCTTATCTCCGATGGAATGAAACAAAAGGGATCATGTTTCGATTTCCTGGAATGGACTAAATTCTCAAACCTGGTTATGCCAGGTTTTTTTTATCAGTAGCCGAAATTAATACTTATGCAAAATTTTAAAATGTTATTTTTAAACAAATTAAAATATAAATAATGCAATTTTTTATTTAATTTTTATAATATACAGCTTGTATTTATTATTATAAAAATACCAACATGACTTATTTAAACTATATTATGCAAAAAAGCAAAGTGGATAACGCTATTCTGTGAATATCTTTATCACTAAAAAAAGGCCACCATTTAAGATGGCCCACCCTTCATTCATTAATCAACCTGTAAGTTTTTTAGCACTTATAAATAAGGGCCATTCATGATCAAGATCTTTTTAAGCTTGTCCAGGTTCACCGTATCGGTAATATCTACCGAGAAACCGAGAATATTAGGCTTCCCGGTAAGTGGATTGGTAAAAGGTATTTTATGAGTTTTAAAAACAAACGATCTGCCATTTGGTAAAGTGAAATTCTGATTCGGTAGCTCTACACTTTTTTGCTCATGTAAAACTTCATCGTCTGATCTTTGAATAATGTCCATCTCTTGTTCTACATGTACAAAATCTTTGTCATGTTTCCCGATGATCTCCGCTTCAGGTACGCCAAACAACTCCGCTTCCAATGAATTTACGAGCAAATAATTAGAATGCTCGTCCTTGATAAAAACAGGAAAAGGCATGCTTTCCAAAATAATCTTCAGGAAAACATAACTTTTATCATCCGGACGCACTTTCGGAGCATTGCTTTGTTCTGCTTTTTCAATAAGATTACCTAAAACAATATTGGCTGTGCTTTCTTTATAATTATTTAAAGATTGCTTTGCTTCCTTTATATTATTTTCAGAAACATACTCTATAGTTTTAAGCACAAAATTTAACTTGTTTTCCAAAAAAACTACTTTATTTTCATTTTCATGGAATGATTTTTGACTGTTTTCCCTCATATCTATCTAGTTTAAAAAATATCTACCTTTGTAAACAAAGCTTATTTTTACTTAATTTCAAAATCAAAATTGTATTTTTTAAATCGAAGGGTAAAACAGGGATGTAAGATTTTATAAATTTTATTGATTTTTCAAAAAATACAAATTGTTTATAATCAATAAAATAACACTTTCAAGATAAAGCTTATCTTGAAAGTAGTTGAGGTGAGGAAATTAAATAGTTTTAGAAGGATTAAAAGGCATTCGGAGAAATATGTTGTTGGAAAAACTCTAACAATGGCGCAAGGACTTTTACAACAATAAGCTATCAATCCGGTAGGCCTGAACCATTTCTTTGCCTGGCAACCAGGCAAAAACAGTAAAATGCCCATCTTGTGAAGCTACCAAGGCAAGACTGTCACGCTGATCATGTACAAACTGTGCAGCCGACAAATGCCTTGTGCCTCCGCTCTGAGCCGGACTGATCGTACTGGCGGGAGCTCCCATCACAGGCTCATGGTAATACATTTTTTCTACGCGTGCATTTCCATCCGTTCTACCAATCTTTGCTCCGAATGCCATCAACTCATACCGGTCGTTGATCACAGTAGCTCCGTCTACAGCAGTAAGACCGGCGAGGCTTTCCAATTCTGTACGCAGCAAAGCTTGCCAATGGCTATCGGTTCTTTCTGAAATATCGAGGCGCATTAGTTCTGCAAGTCCCGTATATGGCGGAGTTATAGAATATTTCACAGGATGGATCAGTGAACTCCACCAGCGATCGCTGGTGGAAGGAACCACCAACAAAGTACCTCCGCGCTGGTGCGCACGCATAGAGACGGCCAGTTGAATTAACGGATTGACCATGATCACAGGATCACCGGGACTATTCAATCCTAAGAGCGAACGTAGAGCAATAGGGCAACCATCCAGATCTGTATTCTGCTCATTCACCATTTTGATCTGATCGCCACTGAGTACAGCTACATTCGTAAACTTACCGAACCCATTAGCCCTGCGATGTTTGATCACTAGAAGGCCAGGCTCCGATACATCAAGAATAAAACAGAGATAAGGAATCTTAGTAGTAGTACCCCAGATATACAATCTATCTCCTTCCTGCCATACACCGAGGTAAACACCCGGACGTTCTACTCCAGGAGAAAGTTTGGTAAGGATCTCCGGCGTGAGCTCTAATTTATGAGTGAAGATAAGCGGCTGTTCGGCCTGTTCGGGAGAAAGATAAGCGATCGAAATGCGTGTAGCATGTCCTTCTTCCTTGCGTAAGCTCGCCCAAAAGGCAGCGTCGAGAATGGCTTCGATGGCTTCGGTATCAGGCTCAGGAGCGAGGTTTTCATCGCCACGCTCGCGGGCTGCAGAGAGGTGATGAGCGAAGTGTTCTTTTATCTGAGCAGATACTAATCGCGCTGCCTGGTATTTGGATTCGTACATGGTATGGTATATAGAATGGGTGGTTCATTTTAAAAAACTTCTTTGGCAAAAACTTATATGAAGTTTTAAAATTCAAATCAAAATCCTTTTCAGAATTTTAGTGATCTAAGTATCCGTAAATATGGCAAGAGAAAATGGTATTTTCCTGCACTCAATTGGGAATTTTAAGAACGTAAATTTGTATGATGAAAGTTCTTTTTCCATTAAAATAACATTAGAAATTAAAAATTCGAAATGTTTTCCTACATGTATTTTATAAAAAAATATTTTTTATAAAAAGTATATATTTTTAAATGAATAAGTTAACTACTTCAAAATTCAATTTTACTTACATGCGTATAACAACGATAGTACCTTCCCGTATAATTCCCCAGGTACAACGTACGTAAATGTACCTGTTTTAGAAACCTTTCAATAAATCAATTTTGTCTAACAAAATCGAATGCCAACGACCCACTTGGCCTTCGCTGATATCGTATTGCTTATGAAATTTATTACTACGAATCTGGTGTGCTTGCTTTTGATTTTGCTTTCTTTTTCAGCAGAAGCAGTCACTTATACTTCTTCCGGAAATGGGGAATGGTCATCTGCAAGCTCTTGGAATCCTTCGGGTCCACCAACTAGTGGGAGCAGTTCTTCAAACAAAAACGTCATCATCATTAAGGCTGGAGATGATATTAGTATATCTGGTTATAATGTTAATTTAAGTAATGTAGTAATATATGTGCGCGGAAAGCTCACTATGAGCAGGGTATGGTTCCTTATTTGGTTTTATCCTACTATTAACATTTCAGGAACTGGTTCCGGTATTATCATTAGCCCCGGAGGAAGTGTTGTGGAAGATGTAAATGGGAAAACAAATTCTGATATAGCGATCAATGGAACACAAGTGTGGGATGGTAGTGACGGAACACAAAACGCAGGTACGGGCACGATCTATTGGCCTTCCAGCGTAAATGATCCTCTTCCTGTAGAACTAATAAGCTGGAATGCTTCTTTCTCAAAAGGAGAAGTGGCTACAAACTGGAGTACTTCTGCAGAACAGAAGAATCAATATTTTACGATTGAAGAATCTACGGATGGAAAAGAATTTTATGAAATAGCACAAATTCCCACACAAGGAAATGGAACAACTATTCATGAATACAACGCGATCGTTACACCAAAAGGAAAAGGAATTTTATACTTCCGTTTAAAACAAACTGATGTAAACGGGGACTTTACTTATTCTCCTGTGATCAGTTTGTCTACTGCTACAGCAAACGATGACAACGAATGGACTATGTTTCCAAACCCTGTCACAAACAAAACAGTTACAATCCAGGCCAGTACCAGCACTTCATCATCTATCATGCTTCTTGATCCTCAAACAGGCACCGTTGTTTTCCAACAAGAAAGTTCTTTTGCGGAAGCAGGATTAGTAACGATTACTTTGCCTGACAATTTGAAATCAGGGGTGTATTTGTTGCAAATTCAAAATGCGAAAGGCAATGATAGTAAGCCATTAATGATCTATTAGTATCGAGCATTGGGTCCTTGGTCTTGAATAAAATATTCTCAAGAACTAAAGACCCAATATTTACTACTAATTTGTTTTTTGGAAAAAACTTTATAAGTTGCATACATGAATTCCTCACTACATAATAATTTTTGGTGGCACAGTATCGACTCAGGACACTGTGAACGGCCGTATTATGTAATTTCTTAAGCTTATTCTTAAATCAAAGCATATACAAAGGCTCACTTCGCAGTGAGCCTTTTTTATTTTATTCAATTTATAAATCCAAAAACCATGATGACACAAACAATGACAAAGTACACTGTAGACCAGGAAGGATACTACGGAGCCTTCGGCGGGATCTTCGTACCGGAAATTTTATTACCCAATATAGAAGAGCTTGCAAGCCGCTATCTGCCGGTGATAGAGAGCAAAGAATTTCAGGAAGAATACCGCTACCTGCTTCGCCACTATGTGGGGCGACCCACCGCTATCACGCATGCAAAGCGGCTTTCCGAACATTATCAAACCAATATTTATTTGAAACGAGAAGACCTCTGTCATACAGGCTCGCATAAACTCAACAATTCGCTTGGACAAATTTTACTGGCAAGACGCCTGGGTAAAAAGCGAATCATCGCTGAGACCGGCGCAGGCCAGCATGGTGTGGCTACTGCTACTATTTGTGCGCTGCTAGAGCTTCCTTGTTTTATTTATATGGGAGAAACGGATGTAAAAAGGCAAAAGCCCAATGTAGAGCGGATGCGCATGCTTGGCGCTACCGTGATTCCCGTCACTTCCGGCAGCAAGACGCTAAAAGACGCGATCAACGAGGCCTTGCGCGATTGGATCAATCACCCGGAAGATACTTTCTATGTAATGGGTACTGCCTGCGGGCCTCATCCTTACCCCGATATGGTTGCACGCTTTCAATCCATTATCAGTTCAGAGATCATTTCCCAACTACCACAACTGGCTGGCAAGGCCAGTCCTGACTACCTCATCGCATGTGTAGGTGGCGGGAGCAACGCTGCAGGCACATTTTATCACTACCTGGATCTTCCGGAAGTAAAACTGGTTGCAGCAGAAGCAGCAGGTAAAGGACTCGACTCAGGTTTTTCAGCGGCTACAAGTTTTCTCGGGAAACCTGGTATACTACATGGATTCAAGTCATTGGTAATGCAGTCGGACGAAGGCCAGATATTGGAAGCACATTCTATTTCCGCCGGACTGGATTATCCAGGCATTGGGCCGCTGCATGCATTGTTGAAAACCACAGGCAGAGCGGAGTTCGTAGCCATCACCGATGACGAAGCCTTGCAAGCTGCTTTTTTGCTTACGCGAAAGGAAGGAATCATTCCAGCCTTGGAATCTGCACATGCTCTTGCAGCATTGGAACATCTTTCACTTTCTAAAAAAGACACTGTTGTGATCTGCTTGTCGGGTAGGGGAGATAAGGACCTGGAAACTTATATGAGCAACTATAAGTGAAGAGTACTGAGTCAGTCCTAACACAAAATATCTCAATACTGTTGCTGTTGCTCTTGCTGACCAACAGCAGGACAGCAAGAGCAAGAGCAACAGCAATAGTACTGAGTAAAATAAATGACATCTAGCATATACATTATCATTTTTCTTAAAATCAAAAACATGAAAAAAACACTAAACATCTACTTCACTGCCGGCTATCCTGGCCTGGAGGAAACGGGGAAAATAATTCTTCTTCTACAAAAACATGGAGCCGATATGATCGAGATTGGAATTCCTTTTTCAGATTCCTTAATGGACGGACCTGTGATACAAAAGGCCAACGAGACTGCTTTAGAAAATGGAATGACACTGGAAAAACTTTTCAGTCAACTGAAAGAAATAAAAGACGAAGTACGCATTCCTCTTCTTCTGATGGGTTCCATGAATCCTATTTATCAATATGGATTTGAAAAATTTTGTAGGCAATGTGCTGAGACAGGCATCAAAGGAAGTATTATACCGGAAATGACGCTGACCGAATACAGGAAGAACTACGAAGAACTCTATGCGCAGCACGGTCTTTCTTCCATTTTCATGATCACACCACAAACCGGCGATACATGTATCCGCTCAATCGATGAAAATTCCGCAGCATTTATTTATATGATTTCTTCCAACAGCACTACAGGCAACAATAAGAATGGAGCTCCCGATGAAACGTATTTCAAACGCATTCAACAAATGAAGTTACGAAATCCAGTGCTCACTGGATTCAACATCAACAACGGTAAAGATTTTCAAACCGCCTGCCAATACACACAAGGAGCGATCGTGGGTACAGCTTTTATCAAAACAATTTCCGAAGGAGTAGAGGAGGAGAAGATCCGGGAATTTATGGGACAATTTAAGCGATGAATAATGAGTTATAAGCCTGTACCAGCAATTCATAACTCAACATTCATCATTTTTATTAAACCAGCTCCGCATGCAGCCAAGCTTTTTTAGCAAGTAATGTTTCTTTTGATTCCACATTATCGGGATCGGAAACACAGCAATCTACGGGGCATACAGCGGCGCACTGTGGTTCTTCATGGAAGCCCATGCATTCGGTGCATTTATTTGGAACGATATAGAAATAATCGTTTGAGATAGGATCGTTGAATGTATTGGCATCCATCAAGGTACCGTCTTCCAATTCAATTTCTGTTAAGCTCGTACCTTTTGCCCAATTCCAGCTTGCGCCGTTTTCATAAATAGCATTGTTTGGACACTCCGGCTCACAAGCTCCGCAATTGATACAATCGTCTGTGATAATAATAGCCATAATACTTTGTCATTGATTTTATGCAAAGCAAAGAAGAAAATACTTGTACCGCCAATCAAAAAAGGTAATCCGGGATTACTTTATGTTATAATGACTCAAACAGAACCTTTTAAAAAGCTCCGAAAGCTTTTGTGTCTGTCCGTGCAACTGTATGAACTGAAAGTCGCGGTAAATTTCAATTCCCTCAATCTCTACTATGCTCAATTGGTTTTGCTGCAGCTCTTTGGTAATCGAATGCACCGAGAGAAAAGCTACACAATCGGCGTAGAGCAGGTATTCTTTAATGCTTTCTGTATTGTCGAGGTAGATCTGGACATTCAGATCGCGGAAGCTAATGCCTGCTTCAGAGAGCGCTTTCTGAATTACATCCAGGGTGCCGGAACCTTGTTCTCTCAGCACCAATGGCAAGGTCTGCAATTGTGCAGGCTTGAGCTCGTTCTTGGGAAGAAATTTATTATTAGTGCGGGCTACCAGTACGATCTCATCTTTCACAAAAGATTCATAATTGATCTGGGGGTAATGCGAGATCCCTTCTACGATGGCCAGATCAATTTTCTCCGCGATCACTTGTTGCTCTATAAACTCGCTGTTGCCATTGATCAGTCTTACTTCTATGAGTGGGTACGACTTTTTGAACAAAGCCAGGATCCGCGGCAACACGTATAAAGCCAAAGTAGTACTGGCGCCAATGCGAAGCTGGCCCTGTTTCACATCGCTTAAGGCGGCCAATTCATTTTCCAGCAGCGCATACAATTTAAAGATCTGTTCCGAATAGCGCAGTAGCAGTTCCCCGGAAGGAGTGAGCGAAATAGAACTTCCTTTTCTATTGAAAAGCCTTGTATTCAGTTGTTGCTCCAATTCATGAATATGCTTGGTCACCGCAGGCTGCGAAATAAAAAGCTCATTAGCCGCTTTCGTGTAGCTTAGTTTTAGCGCTACGGTTCGAAAAACTTTTAACCGGAAATCAAATACCATAATAATGACAAGATAGTGAATTGTGATTTCATTCTTACAAGTAGATTTTTAAGACCGATTTGTTTGATTACAAAGATTAGAAATTAGTGTTTAAGAAAAATTTACTTTGATTTATATTTTTTATGATTTATATTTATAAAATCTAACCTTAGATTTAACCTTAGCATTGATGCAACGCAGGCTAAAAAGTTATTTCCTGAATCTACTTTTTTTGTTTTATATCACACTAGGCCCTTCCAGAGCTTTGTGTTATTATCTCTTTTATCCTGACCATGTAGATAATTTTGTACAGCTACAACAGGTAACTAAAACCAGGTTAAGTAAGAAAATCATTGTCATCAAAGACAGCCAAACGATGTTGCCAAAGGTTTGCATGACCTTTGAAGCATTGCCCAGCATTGCTTCTGTATTGCCTGATCTTTCTTTTTTAGTACCCACAGTTCATCTTTATATAGTTTCCGTTTTTTCAGATATCCCTTTGAGGTTTCTGTATTGTACGTTGAAGTTATAATTTATTATTCTTTTTGCCCCTTGAGAAGTCTGTACCTGTAAACAACTTCTAGGGATGGTAAATTTTATTTATGGTTGTTATTAGCTCATAACAATTGATTTTGAATTCGATTAAAATTATAATTCAATGAATAAAAAAATTAGACATATCCTCGTACCGGTCGACTTTTCGAAGTATGCCGCGTATGCTTTGGAAACGGCTGTGCAAATTAGCAAGAAGAACCAAGCTCGAATTACGATTTTATATACCGCAGAAGAAAATCCAAAGAAAGCTTATATGATGCCCGATGAGCTGCATTTATCAGAATCGACTTACATCGGCCTTTTAGAAAAACTTAAAAATAAGATACAGGAAACACATCAGATAGAAGTAGGAGTGAAGGCGGAGACAGGAATAGCCTCCAATACAATCGTGGTGATGGCACAATCAATTGGTTGTGACCTTATCGTGATCGGTACTACAATGACGGAGTATGGAAATTTCTTTCTAGATTCTGACATCTACTATATTATCAAACAAGCGCCTTGTTCTATTCTCACCGTACCAGGAGGAAATAGAAATACTTCCTTCACTAAAATGGTATTCCCCGAAAAAATCATGAACGATGTGTTGGAGAAATATGAATTTCTAAAAAATATAGTTCAGAAAAATGATGTAGTGCTGGAGATCCACGGCCTGGTGCAGAGCAATACAAAGATCGACTTGAATGATCTCAACGCCATGATCATTTCACTCGAACATAAACTCAGTACGCAGTATGATGAAAACTTAGGGCTCAATTATTTTGTAAATGCCGTCAACGAAACCGCAAATGATATACGCATCAAGCTGATCACTATCCAGGATCATAAGAATAGTGAAGCGATCCCGATGGTAACACCCAAAAGACAATCGAATAATTATTCAGATATTCATGTGCTTAGTCTTAGTCAGCCATAAAAGCCAGATACCGGATAATTTTCATCTCCGGTATCTGTACCTTTAATCACCACTAACATAACGGAACTTCTCTTTCATGCCACACATCGCTCATTTATCAAAAGATAAAAAATTTGCCAAGGTATTAAAGAACCAGGAAAAGCTGAAGATCACCAAACGCAAAAATGTATTTATTAATCTTGTCAGAAGTATCGTAGGTCAACAACTGAGTACCAAAGCGGCAGAAAGTATTTATCAAAAATTTCTTTTGATTTATGACGGACAAGCACCCACAGAAGAAGAACTGATCCGCACGCCTGTAGAACTGTTACGCAAGGCTGGACTAAGTTATTCTAAGGCCAGTTACCTCAAAAATATTGCACTCTTTTGGCAGCAGCACCAATTGAGCGACAAACATTTTTCCAAACTCTCCGACGACGAGATCATTGCGCTACTTACACAGATCAAAGGCGTAGGCAAATGGACGGTACAAATGCTCCTCATGTTCTCGCTCGGCCGCGAAGACATTTTTTCTCCTGACGACCTGGGCATTCGCAAAGCCATGTGCCAACTTTACCAACTAGATGAAAACGCCAAAGATCTAAAAAAGCAAATGCTTGCTTTGTCTGAAAAATGGAGTCCATATAGGACGTATGCTTGTTTGTATTTGTGGAAGTGGAGGGATAAATAGTCTGAACCTTGATTCTCAGGATTAAAAAATTTGCAGGATTGTTATGACAAGATTATTTAAATATATTGTTAACCGATTTGGATTGCTAGAAATCTAAAACAATATTTCCAGCGGTTGAGTACTATCACAGTTCCAGTTTAACAATTCTGAAAATCAAGGTTCCGACAAATCACTTACAATAATACACCGCCACCGGCTCCTTCACCAACAATTTTGCTTTCTTTAAATGCGATTCGATGATCGTCTGTGAATCCTGAGTATCGTAGCAGGAGCGGAGGTAATCGCGCATGTCTTCTACATGACCGATCTGGTCTGAATCTGGTATGTAGCCAAAACCAAGGAAGCGTCCCTTTTCTACCCATACAAATCCTTTCTCTTCGCGTGAGCGGCCATTGGTCTGGATCACGTAAGAGCGTTCGTCATGTGTATTCAAAAATGCTTCTGCAAACTGGCGGTTATAATCGTCTGCCTGCTGCTGATCGTGGCACACGGCACAGTAATGTCCATATTCTTCGTGCTCATTAAAACTACATTTTTGAGAAGAAGGAATAATATTGCATAGCCGGAGGCAAAGCCCGAATTTTTTCACCCGCGTGAGCGCATGCGTCATTGCTTCGGTCTGGTTTTTAAAAGTAAGCAAGGGCTTATCACGTTTGCCAGTACGATTGATCGCCAATCGGAGATAGCCGTTTTGATCTTCGTAAATATAGTAGCCCACATTAAGTACAAACGTTTTATTGGTGCGGTTGTAGCGCGGATAATGTTTTTTAATCGCCTCATTTTCCAGCAATAGAGCGATGAGTTCACTACCAGTTATTTCATAGCTCACGTCAAAAATATTATTGAGGAATAAAGTTCTCGTTTTGGTATGCGTATTTCCTCCAAAATGCGCGCAGACCCGGTCTTTAATGTTGAGCGCTTTTCCCACGTAGATCACTTTGCCATGCTCGTCATGAAAATAATAGACGCCTGTTTTTTCCGGCAGCTTGTCGTAAAGTTCTTTGGAAATATTAGGAGGGAGGGTAGTTTCCTTGGAATTTTTTTTGAGCGAATATTTGATAAAGGCATGTTCCTTATCAAGATCAAGCAAGATGGAAAACAACCTGGCCGTAGCTTCGGCATCTCCATGTGCACGGTGCCGGTCTTCGATCACAATACCGATGCTTTCGCAGAGATTTCCCAAACTGTAAGAACGCAATCCCGGGAGAAGTTTCCGGCTGAGTCGTACGGTACAAAGTTTTTGGCGTTTAAATTCTCCGCCCAGTTCTTCAAATTCTTTTTTGAGAAATGAAAAGTCAAAGTTGACATTGTGCGCAACAAAAATTGCCTGATCGGTGATCTCGTAAATTTCACGGGCTACTTCATAAAATTTGGGAGCATCGGCTACCATTTCGTTGGTGATCCCGGTGAGCATGGTAATGTTAAAAGGTATGTTTTGCTCAGGGTTAATCAGTGTATGAAACTTGCGGATCACTTCGTTTCCATCGTGCAGCAAGATACAGATCTCGGTGATCTTATGGTAAGCAGCGCTGCCGCCCGTGGTCTCGATGTCTACAATAGCGTACATGAATCGGGCGCTAAATTAGCGATTTTGGCTAATAAATTTAGTTTTGAACTAAATTTTTAAACATTTATTATTTCATAAGCTTCTCGATCATCGCATTGTTCTTATCATATTCTTCCTGGTTTCCTGTAGAGGAAAAATGCATATCGTTGACCTGCCTGATCGAAACTTTGTCGGAAACATCGTAGACAGTGATATCTGTCTCAGTAGTTTCTTTTTCCGTGGTATACAAAAATAGTATTTCTTCTGGTGATTTTATTCTTGAATAACCAGTACCATAGTCATTGACTGACAACATTTTATAATCCGAATATTGTGCTTTTTTATTGTATAGGACCAAAAGCACCTGGCAACTGATATCGTTGAGCTTATCATATACCACCGGGTAGTAGATCTGGTAAAAAATACCTGCCGTATCACCGTTTAACACCAGGTTATACAAAGCCGAAACGACCGGGCCTTTTTGTTTCAATACTTCCTGCGGGATCAATTGCCGGCGCTGAGCCTCGGAAAGCTCAATCTGAACTGAATCTTTGCTGGTACTACAATCGATCCTGGCCGGAATTTTAAGCGCTGGAAGTTTTGTAGCCAGCGGACTCCAAAGGCTTCTTAAGTCTTTGTCGGCGATTCCAATGCTGTCTTTAAAATTGCTTGATGAATCATTCAGGTTTATCACCGCTGGACCGTCCTGAACGTTTGTCGATTGTTGACAGGAATCCAGGATAAAAATGATAAATGAAATAAATAATAATTGAAAAAATCTTCCGCTCATAAATCAATATTTTAGTTGGTGAATTTACATGTTTCAGGTAAGAACCAAAACAGATTTTATTTAAAATCTAGCTTTTGGAAACACACTGATTCCCTGTTTTGACTAATCCATATTTGTTATATAATTTATATTATGTTAAATAACTATTGTTTGATTTTCAGGCTATTTATGCCTCTTCTTCCAATACTACTCTTCCGCTAGTTATTTTCCAAGAATTGTATTCAACTCGTTAATTAACCGATTCAAACTATCTACGTCTGAATCTTCAGTGGCCAAAGCTTTGGCACGTTTGGCGTTGTCAAGTGACTTCTTGTACAAAGCCTGGGCTCCGGCGGAATCGTTTTTGCGGGACAATTCTTTGCCTTTTTCAAAATTGATCACAGCGGCATTAAAGTTGGCAAAAAAGTTATGCGGCTCTATGGCGATGATCTTATTGTAAGCCTCCATGGCTTTATCGTTGTCTTTTTTATAATTGTAAACCACGGCCAAGTTCGTCAGCAGCTCTACGTTATAAGGATTGGTTTTGAGTTCGTTTTTTAAGATCTCCTGGATCTCATCCAATTTTCCTGCATCCGCATAAGCGATCGTACGCATTTGTAACAGGGTTTTATCCAGAGGGAAGTCTTTTAAGGCTTTTTGTGACAAATTAATGGCTGAATTATAATCTTTTTTACCCAGGGCATGATTTATAACATTACTATAAACATACAGGCTTTTATAGTTCATAGACAGCAACTTATCCGAATATTTATAAACCAGATTACTATCTTTTGTTCCCTCTGCAGCAAAAGCTCCATAAACGTATGCAGTCGTATCAGAAGGATTGATCTTCTGCGCCAGTCCATACATATCTAAGGCATCCTGGTATCTCTGAGTTTGGTAATAAGCGATCCCTCTGTTTACCAGGCTTACCCAGTTTTCCTGCAATTGATCATTGGCTAGTTTGGTAAATTCTCCATTAGGATTGTTTTCCAGTTCTTTGGCCTTAAAAAGAGACTCTGTAGAAGTCTTCAATGCATCTGGTGCCAACTCTTTAACTTCTACTTTATCTGATTTATATATATCACTATAAATTAACCCTTTATAACACCATGCCTTGGCCTGTGTTTTGGTTTTTTCGTTCTCTACAGCCAAGTCAATACTTTGTTTGGCTTTTAAAAGATTACCGTCTCTTTGATAAAGAATGGCATTGGTAACGGCAGAATTTTGTGCTTTAAGACTGGTTGCAATTACCAGCATTGCTAAAAGTAATAGTTTTGTTTTCATTGGAATTTGAAAATTGTTTTTGGTATTTAATTCTAATGGTATTCGTTTTCGTCTCCCGGAGCATGTTTGTGCTCTTGATATTCTTTGATCCCTTTTTCCTTTTTAAATATTTCCCTGCGATGAGCAAAAAACTCTTCCCTGTATTTCAAATTATCGGGTTCGTGAAACCAGCGCACATACAAACGGACGTACTCAGGATCATCACGATGATAGATGGCTACGATCTTTTCATAAGGTACAAACAGGATAATAAATGCCACCGAAAACTTAATATAATAGCGAAGAAAGAGGGTTTTGAAGTACTTCCCCATTACCACTGCATTTCTTCTTTCCAGGATCATCCCTAAAAGCTTGAATAAAACCATGGCCGAAAGTCCCGTCACCAAGATCACATTTCCGCCTCTCCAGATCATCAACTTAAATAAGATTCCGATGAAAATGATACAAAAGGATACTCCGGATAAGAAAGAAAGGAAAACATGGTGCCCATGTTCGTGGTGGCGAAATACCGCCCAGCTCATCAATAAGTAGATCACTGCGAGCGATGGCAGCGAAACTGTTAGAAAAAGTTCGCCCCAGGACCACATCATGACTCTGAGAAAGAGTCCGATCACAGCCAGGATAATAAATATTTTTTCCAGCAGTTTCATTTATATACCCTCATCAGTTCTTAGTAGTAAGTCCTGAGTATTGAGCGAAAAAATTTCTATTACTCATTACTCAGGACTCTTTATTAAACGTGGGTTTTCGTTTTTATTATTCTTCCGGGGTTTCTTCTTCGCCGTTTTCTTCCTCTCCGGCCTCTTCTTCTTCGTCTATCTCAGGTTCTGTTTCACCCAGATCTTCCGGTATTTCTTCCAATGGTTTAGACAACTCTACCGCTTCTTCTTCGTCTCCTTCGATCTTATCGATCTTAGCTACCGAAGTGATTTCGTCTCCTTCATTCAAACGGATCAGGCGTACACCTTGACTTACACGACCGATCACTCTCAGGTCGGCTACGGCCATGCGGATCGTCAAACCTGATTTAGTAATGATCATGATCTCGTTTTTATCCGTCACATCATGAATGGTTACCATGCTTCCGGTTTTTTCGGTTACCTTCAGTGTGGTTACTCCTTTTCCTCCACGGTTGGTGACGCGGTATACATCGCTACCATCTTCCGGGTCTACCAGATAGGTACGTTTTCCATAACCTTTTTCAGAAACTACCAGCAAAGATGTTTCCTTATCTTTTACAGAAGCCAATCCTACTACTTTATCCGATTCATTGGCAAGGGTCACTCCTTTCACACCGGCAGCAGTTCGTCCCATCGGTCTTACTTTGCTTTCGTTGAAACGGATCGCACGGCCACTCTTTAGAGCGATAATTATTTCATCGCTTCCTGAAGTGAGGCGCACATCCAGTAATCGGTCGCCGTCGTGGATCGTGATAGCAGTAATACCATTGGTACGAGGACGGGAATATGCTTCCAAAGTTGTTTTCTTGATCGTACCTTGTTCGGTACACATGATCAGGTAATTGTTGTTGATATAATCAGCGTCGTTGAGCGACTTCACATTGATCACCGCTCTTACTTTATCGCTCGGATCGATCTGGATCAGGTTTTGCAATGCCCGACCTTTGGATACTTTTCCTCCTTCCGGAATTTCGTATACTTTCAACCAGAATACTTTTCCTGATTCGGTAAAGATGAGTAAAGAGTTGTGCGCTGTAGCTACAAACAAGTGTTCAGTAAAATCATCGTCTTTTGAAGCCACTCCTTTCGACCCTACTCCTCCTCTGTTTTGTGTTTTGTATTCAGAAAGAGCAGTTCGTTTGATATAGCCTGTGTGTGAAATAGTGATAAGCATTTCATCATCGGCAATGATATCTTCGATGTCAATATCATCGCTGGAGTGAACAATCTGTGTTCTGCGGTCATCGCCGTAACGCTCACGGATATCGGTCAGCTCGTCTTTGATGATCTGCATTCTTCTCTCTCTGTTGGCAAGAATATCTTTCAGATCAGTGATCAGGGCCATGATCTCTTCGAATTCTTTTACGATCTTCTCACGCTCCATGCCTGTAAGACGTTGAAGTCTCAGTTCAAGCACTGCTTTGGCCTGGATCTCGCTCATGCCAAATTCTCTTATCAATCCATCCTTCGCTACTTCCGGATCTCTCGATTCGCGGATGAGCTTGATCACTTCATCCAGGTTATCCAGCGCGATCAGATAGCCTTGCAGGATATGAGCGCGTTTTTCAGCTTCCTCCAGTTCAAATTGGGTTCTTCGGGTCACCACTTCGTGACGATGGTCTACGAAATGTACGATCAGGTCTTTTACATTGAGTGTTTCAGGTCTTCCCTTAACCAGCGCTACGTTATTTACGCCGAAAGAAGTTTGAAGAGCGGTATATTTGTATAGGTTGTTCAATACAATGGCAGGCATTGCATCTTTGCGCAGGTCATATACGATTCGCATCCCATCACGATCCGATTCGTCACGGATGGCTGTGATGCCTTCGATTTTCTTCTCATTTACCAACTCGGCAGTTCGCTCGATCATACTGGCTTTATTTACCATGTATGGAATCTCTGTTACAATGATCTGTTCTTTGCCGGATGGCGTAGTTTCAAAACGGGCTACCGCTCTTTGTACAATCCTTCCTCTTCCTGTCTCCATTGCAGACTTGATACCAGAAGTTCCATAAATAGTAGAACCAGTAGGAAAGTCAGGACCTTTGATGAAATTCATCAATTCATGAATAGTAATTTCATGGTTGTCGATATACGCTACTGTACCGTCGATCACTTCGCGCAGGTTGTGTGGGGCCATGTTGGTGGCCATCCCTACTGCGATACCGGTAGTACCGTTGACAAGAAGGTTTGGAAATTTAGAAGGAAGTACAGTCGGTTCTTCCTGTGAGTCGTCGTAGTTGGGTTGAAAATCTACGGTATTCTTATTGATATCTGCCAGCAGCTCTTCTGCAATTCTTTTCAGACGGGCTTCTGTGTAACGCATTGCCGCCGGGGAGTCACCGTCTATAGAACCGAAGTTCCCCTGACCGTCTACAAGCGGATAGCGCAGCGACCATTCCTGGGCCATACGAACCATCGTATCATATACAGAGGCATCGCCGTGCGGGTGATATTTACCAAGCACCTCTCCTACGATACGTGCTGATTTTTTATGGGCTTTATTCCAGTTTACGCCAAGTTCAGACATTCCGAAAAGCACCCTTCTGTGTACAGGTTTTAATCCATCACGCACGTCGGGAAGAGCACGGGAAATGATCACCGACATCGAATAATCGATGTAAGCCCCTCTCATTTCATCTTCAATATTGATAGGGATAATATTGCCCATGTTCTTTGAGCTTCCTTCTTCCGCCATTTTATCTAGTAATTATTTGTTTATGAAATAGTTATTCAAGGATATTTGATAGCCCTGAAAGCAAAGCAAGTTAGTCATTTTTTAAGGATTTTCAGCATAAAATCAGAGCTGTGGAAAAGAAAAAGCTATGGTTAAGCAGCCCTGCTTTTTGGCTAAAAATCCTTATAATTCATTTGGGAATCAAAAACTTGTCTTTATTTTTAGAAAACAGTAAAACATTAACTGAAAAACCATGAAAAAACTAATCTTGTCCTCTACCCTATTGGTTGCCCTGGCTACCAGCGCTTGCAAAAAAACATACGAATGTACCTGCACACAAACCCGCACATCTTCTGAAACTGCAGTAATGAGCCAATATCAAACCGATGTTGATACTTACAATGCCAACCAGGCCGATAATATTCCTGATTCTGATCAGACCGTGACAACGATCGATAAGACTTCAAAAGGAAAAGCAAATCTTGCTTGTACGAGCTCGGAAGAAACTACCAAACATACTACGCAAGACAGTGGTGACCGTGATCACGACAGCGACTATCTGGAGGCAGCTTATGTACAAACTACCGTGACGAAAACAGATTGTTCGATAGAGAAGAAAAAGTAAAAATTAAAAAAAGTTAAAGTAAAAAGTTCAAAGTTTTGTAAACTTTGAACTTTTTACTTTAAAACTCTTAGTGATGATGTCCACCAGGGCCGTGTACATGGCCATGATCCAACTCTTCAGCAGTTGCTTCGCGGACCTCGAGGATCGTGCCTTTGAAGAATAGATCCTGCCCCGCCATTGGGTGATTAAAATCAAGTTCGATATCGTTGTCGGTCACTTCCAGAATTTTTCCTTGCAGCATATGTCCGTGTTGATCTCTCATCGGAAGCACCATGCCTACCTGGAAACGATCTTTTTCATATACTCCTTCTACTTTGAAAACCTCTGCTGGAAGACGCACGATAGCGGTTTCATCAAATTCGCCGTATGCTTCTTCTGCTTCAATTTCAATATCGAAATTATCTCCTTTTTTCAATCCATCCAGTTCTTCTTCAAATTTTGGGATCATACTCCCTACTCCGTACAGGAAAACAAGCGGCTGATCCGGACCTGCAGTCTCAACGTGCACTCTTTTTCCTTCAGCATTATTGGTATATAATTCGTAACTAAGTGTTACTACTGAATCTTTCTTAATTTGCATGATATTATTTTTTAATGTACGCGCTAAAGTTTGATAAATTATTCGGGGAAAACAAGCTTTTTTAAGTATTTACAGGATTCCTATTCCGTATTCATATCTGAAGAATTTCATATATTTATAAATTGGTTATTCATTAAAAATTTCAATTTTCTAGTTATGAAAACAATTTTTACTTTTTGTTTCCTCCTGCTTATTGCGATTGCATCACAGGCACAAATACAAATCGATATGCAAAAGGCAATGGCATATGATAAAGACGGACTTACCTTATTGCACCGAACCAACAACATAGACACACTAAAATATTTGCTTGAGCACGGAGCAGATCCAAACACAATAAGTCAAATAGAAACACGCATAAATTCTTATGATGGCTCTACCTTTACTCTTGGCGGAGACACACCCTTAATGATCTGTAGCAATTACAATAAAGCAAAATATTTGCTCGAACATGGTGCAGACCCCAATAGAAAAAGTGCAGGTGGGCTTCAACAAAGCGTTTTGTACCATGCAATGTCTTCAGCCCAATATGGTGGTGACAGTTACCTTGCAATATGTAAATTATTGCTGGAGCGCGGCGCAAACCCAAACGCATTAGAAGTTAATGGTTTTTATCCTTTATCTTTTATTTCCGGCACTTCAAAAGGTTATGCTGTAATGAAACTTTTGCTCGACTATGGCGCAAACCCTAATCTGCAAAGTAAGTTTGGCTATACGCCCTTAATGTCGCTCACGGATGGATTATCTGTAATATTTGAAAAAGAGCATGATTGCACAAAAAATGAAGAATATAAAAGTTTATTTAACCTTTTTAAACTTCTTTTGGAATACAGAGCAAATCCCAATATACAAAAGGACTATGGAGAATATCCTCTTTTAGAAATAATCAAATGGCACAATTATGAATACAAGAACGATGCAGATACAACACTGATCCCAACGTTGAGGCTATTTGTAGCGTATGGAGCAAATCCTAACTTAGTGACAACTACTTTTCATACCTCTTGTTTAAACGAAGCGAATAAACCAGAACGGGCTTTTTTGAAAAAATATGCAGGAGCACATCGCAGCTTCGATCCTTTTTATGCTAATCTGGCGGTAGGCGCCGTACAAAGTTTTAATCAGGGAGTAAGCCAGCCTAATACAGGCACAACTAACACGGCATCTCCTGAACAATTGGCTACAACAGGTACTAAAGCCAACTCAACAAATGGAAATGCAGCTTCGCAACAACAATGTACCAAGGAAACTGAAGAGCAATGGAAAGAGACTCCTGAATGTAAAAAATGTAATAATGGTGTTCCTCCTACAATGCTTCATTGTGAACAAGCAAAGTTAATACTAGTTGAAATGATGCTGAAAAATTGTAGAAGCCTGATGAGTGCCGAAGACATAAAAACGGATGAAGACTTGGTGAAGAGATTAAAGAATGAAATCACTTCAATGCAACAGCAATGGGATAACTCTAACAAAATTGGCAAATAAAAATCACATAAGATATATCCGTAGTTGGTGCATTCATCGACCACGGATATATATATCCCCTGTTCTGTGGCACACAGAACATTTTATTATCAGGCTTTAATTTCACTTCGTTATATAAATCTCCTTCTCCGCCAAAAATTTATTATCGCAAAAAAGTTGTACGATATTCTGTCCGGGCATAAAAGGGGTGGCTTTGGGATATAAGAAAGCAACGTGTCTTTCATTCCCATTCACATCTACCTTGGTCTTATTGCTCATATGAATTTTGTTGCGGTCTACAAAAGTATAATCGTAATCGGGGTTGAATTTATAAGCATTGCCATTGGGCTGGATTAGTTGTACGCTGAAGATCTTTTGAACCGTACGCGTGAGCGAGCTTTTCATGATCACAAATTTCACCCGCACATGTTTGATCTGCTTTACGGTATATTGGTTTTTTTCTAATATCTTCCCCGTCCGGCTGATCGGTTCTAATTCCATTTGATCGATATGTATATCCACGCTTTCATCCGGATGGCGCTGAAGATACATATACGATTTTTTCTCTGGTGCCACAGAAGCCGTAGCAGTGGGATCTGCCTGCATCTGGGCAGCAAATTCTTCTTCTATATGTTTGAGCTCTTTTTTTTCTACACTCAATTTTTCTTTTGCTTGCTTGATCGCAACGTTAAACAAAGCAAGTTTTGTCAAATTGACCGAATCTCTTTGTTCGGCTTGTGCAATATATTCATTTAGCGTGGAGACAACCGCTACAAGAGAATCGTTGGTAAGTCCCATGGAATCACGTTCGTGTTCGAGTTGTTCGTAAGCAGTTTTCAGGACTTTTAATTCTTTCACTTTTGCAATAATGGTCATGCTGTCGATCAGGATTCTTTTGTCCTTTTCGGAGATCATTTTATTTTTTTCGATCGTGCTATACAGCAAGTATGTAATAATACTGACCGAAGCGATCAGGGAAGTATTTATCAGCACTTTTCTGACTCTTTTGTTAAAATCTGTTTCCATTTTCTGTCACGATAATTAAGTAAGTAGTAAGTAATTTTTTATTCTATTAAGCCTTCAAGGATTTTTGAATCCTTGAAGGCTTACAAAGTCTTTTTATTTTGTAGAAAAATTCGGATATGCTTCGATTCCATGTTCCCTCAAATCCAATCCATTGATTTCTTCATCTTCATCTACCCGAATACCCACAGTGTATTTCAAAGCAAGAAAGATGATGAATGAACAAATAAACGCAGTAGAGCCACATACCAATACACCTATCAACTGGCGTCCGAATTGTTGGAAACCCGCCAGGTCTCCGAATAGCCCTACTGCCAGTGTTCCCCATATCCCGCAGACCATATGCACAGAGATCGCTCCTACCGGGTCGTCCAGCTTTAAGCGGTCGATCACCAGTACAGAACATACTACCAACATTCCTGCTATTCCTCCGATGAAAACAGAATCAAATACTCCCATCTGATCTGCTCCGGCCGTGATTCCTACCAGGCCAGCTAGGATCCCATTTAGAAACATAGTGATATCAAAATTTTTGCTCAATGAATAAATCGTGATGATTGAGGTAATTCCCCCTGCACATGCCGAAAGAGAAGTCATCACCAATACACTGGATACCTTCGCAGGATCGGCCGACATGACGGAACCTCCGTTGAATCCGAACCATCCTAACCATAACATAAAAGTACCGATCACCACCGAAGTAGTACTATGGCCCGGAATAGGATTGATGCGGTCTTTATGATATTTCCCAAGTCTTGCTCCGATCAGGATCACGCCTGCCAAAGCGCCACAACCTCCTACCGCATGCACCAATGTAGAACCTGCAAAATCATGGAAGCCCAATGTGTTCAACCATCCCAATCCCCACTTCCAACTCCCGATGATTGGATATACAAGACCAGAATACATCGCCGCAAAAAGTAAGAAACTCACAAGCTTGATTCTTTCTGCTACCGCTCCTGAAACAATGGTCACGCACGTAGCGGCAAACATTCCCTGAAAAAGAAAATCAGTCCAGAAAGTAAAGTGCCCATTATAAGCGATGGTATCCCCTCCTTCCGGGAGTGGGATCCCGAATCCTTTGAAGCCAATAAAATCAGTGGAGACGCCCGCTTCGAAACCTGGGAACATGAGGCTGTAACCGCAGGCGGCGAAAGAAAGTAAGCTCGCGCAAGGCACAAATGTATTTTTAAAAAGTACGTTGATTGTATTTTTTGCAGTAGTGAGTCCTGATTCAAGTGTAGCAAAACCAAGGTGCATGATAAATACAAGCGCAGAAGCAATCATCATCCATAAGTTATCTGTACGAAAAGAAGTTTCGGCGATCTGCTGTTGATTCAGTTTTTGCATCTGCTCGAGTGCTCCTATTGTTTTATAGGCCGAGGCCAGCGAGTCCATCAGCACGTGCCTGGTCACGTACATATTTTCCATCATGTAAGGCTCTGTTAACTGAGCTGTTGAATCAACAATATCCATATATCTGTCGTTTAGTTTGGTTTAACTGCTGATGCGGGTAGAGCTTTGGATCTCGTAAGTATAGATCTTTCCGTCGCCTACCACGCCAGTAGAGGCAGCGGTTTTGATACACTCTACTACTTCTTCCGCTTCTTCTTTAGGAATAACTATCTCCAATACTCGTTTTTGAATTGAAGAAGAATCCATAATAGAATTTCCACGGTATGTTCCCTTTTGTTCTGCCTGAAAGGTGACACCACGAACATCGTAATAGGTGAAAAACTCAACCCCAATTTTCAATAAAGCATCCTTTACATCGTCGAACTTTGTAATTCTGATTACTGCTTTAATTCCTATCATATATAAAATAAATACAAAATAATAAACAATCTTAATTATTATACTTAAGACAGATATCAATATATTCATATGATTATCTATTTGCAAAAAAAACGTTATATTTTTAACTAATTTATATTAAAATGATATAAAATATATAAATAATGAATGTATTTTAATCTATTATTTTAACCATATATCCTAAAAATTAAAAATACAATTAAAAATAAAATGCATTAGCATATAATATCATATACTATAAAATATTATTATTTCAATATATAGACTTTTCATATTTTAATTAATTATTTATTTAATTACAATTTTTTACCTTTGCAACGATCATGAGAAATATAAAACATCATTGCATTATTCTTACTACCCACGAACTAAAACAGGCTCAGGAAATTCGTGCTAAAATGGCTGAGCTGATTAAAAATAATATAGAAGCTTCCAACGGCGCGCGTATGATTGGAGAAATTAGCGAGAGCCTGATCAATAATTTCTATAGCCTGGTTCTGTATCCCGACGGAAGCAAAGAAGGACATGAAACCTCCGACGACGGTGATATCCTTCGAAAAAAAATAATCGAATACCTTATCGAATACAATCAAACACATACCTCCTCTCCTATTAATTTTGTTGAGCTCTACTATGGCGCCGATAATGGGAAGGCAGAGATTATTCATCACGGATAATTTTTTTGAGTGATGAATTAGAAATGGAAATCAATTTATGATTTATAAAAAAAAGAACCCGCAAGGCATAGGAACCTTACGGGTAGCTGGTGGAGAGACACCATTTACACAAAGAGATGACATCGCTCTATCATGGGGTGATTAGCGGTTTGGTTAAACCCGTAAGATTTTTAGGCCTTACGGGTTTTTTGGGTAGAAGTAATAACAACAATTTCATTCTAACCACCCCATCATAGAACATCGTCAAAGCCTTACCAGACGGCCCTTATAGAAGACCTTATTTAAACGTAGGCATAGCGGTGCCTAAATATTATTTTTGATATGCTGCGATCAGGTAAAAAACCTGATCTGTTGAGAACATAAGCTAGGTGATTCAGAAAGTGAGCATTACTCATTAAACGCACGGCAGATGTGCGAAGGATAAGATACAAACATAGCAAAAACTGTAAGATCAGTAGAGCTGTTTCCATAAGTTTTAAAATCAAAAGTATTTTTATTAGTTACCCTGAATACTCAAGAAAATAAAAAAGTAACCAAAATAAATCATAGTTTTTTTCTGGTTACCTTTTTGAGAAACAACGTATTCAGCTACTTTTTCAAGTTATCAATGATGAGCTATGAATTATAAATGAAGACATTCGCTACCAGTTATTCGTTATTAAACAAGCAATTAGTTATCATTATTAATTCAACATTCATAACTCATAATTCATAATTACCTTATTTATTTGTAAAATTGCACCCGAACTAACCATTCATTCTAAAAAACATTTATGGCAAAAAATATTAAATCTGTTGCGATCATTGGCGGCGGACCTGCGGGCGGTGCCTTAGGAACCCTGCTTGCGCAAAAAGGATATAAAGTTGGAATCTTCCATACCGATAAAAGACCTCCTTTGATCGTAGGAGAATCGCTGCTTCCGGCAGTAATACCAATGCTTAGAAAGCTGGGTATCGAAGAAGAAGTTAAATCGTTTAGCGTATACAAACCTGGCGCTACTGTTTGGCTTGGTCACGACGAAGTGATCACTTCCTTTTTTAGCTGGGCAGATGGGAAACTTCCAGACTATGCCTACAACACTCAGCGAAATTTATTTGACCTCGCTGTGCTGAAAGCCGCCGAGAGAGCCGGCTGCAAAATATTTCACATGCCCGCAAAACTTGAAAAAGACGATGCTCCCAACACCGTTCGTCTTTCTAAAGAAACACTCGATAAAACAGAAGGCTTCTTCGGAGAAAAACCAGACCTGATCGTGGATGCCAGCGGCAGAGCCAGGATCTTAGCAAGGTTGCTGGATTCCCCTTCCAAAAAAGGAGGTCGCATGGACGTAGCATTGTTTGCCCACCTGGATAAATGTTTTATGACAGACCCGGGAAATATTCACGTAGACAGACATACACGCGGCTGGGGATGGAGAATTCCTTTGCCAGGAAAATTTTCTTGCGGAATTGTAGTGAACCCAAAACATCTTGAAAAATACGGCGACAACCCGGAAGCGCAATACGATGCATTCATCAAAGACGAACCAGCTTTGCGCGACTTTACCGAAGGCGCTACTCGCCTTACTCCTGTGGTAAAATATACCAATTACCAATTGATCACCGAAAAAATGTACGGACCAGGATGGGCTATGGTAGGCGACGCTGCCGGCTTCATCGATCCGATCTTCTCTACAGGTCTATACTTAAGTTTGAAAGGCGCTTTCGAACTTTTCAAAGCAATTGAAAACGATGAGAACAATGCTATGCAGAAATATGAAGACGGTAGACATTGGGAACTGAAGATGTGGCAAGGCGTGATCAACAGCTGGTACAACGGAAGGTTATTCAGCTTGTACAGAGCAGGTCAAAAACAAAAAAACAATCCGATCGGAAACGCCATCGCTCCACACGTGCAGAAACACCTGACCAGGATCTTCACCGGCCAAGCGGTAGATGATGTGTATAGCAGAAAATTATTTGAATACCTCACTGCTTTCGGTACAGTAATGAGAAATCCGAAAGATTTGGTGGTGAATTAAGCAGACCTTGTTAACGCAGCAATAAATACCTGATGCATTGTATCAGGTATTTTTATTTTTCTTCCGTAGTAAATGTTCCGGCTGGTAATCCGTTTTTATTAAACAAGGTCGCTTTCGATCCGTTTCTCCATGCGTACCGCACGTAGAGCGGTGAAGACAACGAATTATGATACACTACTACTGTTTGCCCTTCTATTGTTGCATAAGCGGAAATAAATTGTTTGTCAGCGCCCGCTATTTCAAAGCCTGAGAGCGAGTCGTCTTTTACAATTAATCCTTTTTCTGCGCAATCAAATTCAAGACGGATTTTATTTCCTTCAATAGTTTGTAAACGGTAAGACGGTCCTGAATAAACATTGGATTGATGATAGTCCTTTACCAGCGCCCAAAGCGCGAGCCTCTCTCCTACTTCTTTTTTCCGACAAGGATGAATCTGGCGAAGATCTCCGATGTCTAACGTGACAGCCATTCCAGTATGTTCCATTGCTCTTTGTGCTTTCCATTGCGCTCCACGCAAGGCTGCTGCTTCTGTGCGCTGCGCACCGCTGTATTGGTAAGGAGCGATCTGTACAAAATAAAAAGGTAATTCCTCCTGCCAAAGCTTACGCCAGGAATCAACCATCGATTTCAAATATTGATCATATCTATCTGCTTGCGTAATATTCGATTCTCCTTGGTACCAGATAAATCCTTTGATTTTATACGAAGCAAGCGGATGGATCATTGTGTTGTACAGTAAAGAAGGCAACACTGGCTTTGGACTCGTCATAGCTGTAGGCATCAGATAGTCTCGTGTGTAGTGGTTGAATATATGAAATACACTTCCTTCCAGCACCGCTACAGGAAGAAAACGCCAGTAACCTGAAAGAGTAATTTTTTGTGCAGATTCCTTTTTCAATATCAATACAGGATCTTCTGTTTTTGATTTTCCTGTTGTTGTGTAACGATCAATAATGCGTATAGCAACTAATAATTTCCCTGCCTTTACTAATGAGCCAGGGATCTTATAACTCCGCTCCTCCTTTGAAACAGCATACGGCTGCTCCAGTTCAACTCCATTTATCCAAAGTTGATTTATTTCTCTTGCCACAGGTAATCTTAAAATCAACTCCTGGGCATTCCATGATTCAGGCAGATCGACGGTTTTGCGAAACCATACTGCGCCGTTAAAACCATCGAGCTTAGGCGCTTCTCCCAAAGGCTGCATCGTCCTTGGCCATTCGAAATCTTCCAGGCTTGATTGCGAAAAAGATGAATCTGCAAAATTTAAATCGCTCCATGGTGTAAGGCCATATTCCTTTTTTTTAACATCGATCTGGTCGTGCTTTTTCAACCAGGGAATTATTTTTTTGCCTGACAACAAAGCATAATCTTCCTGCAGTGACTTGTACTCCGGGTACATCTGGAGCGCTTCTGCGCTCATCCAGGCTTCTATGGGCGTGCCTTCCCAACTGGTATGGATAAGGCCAATGGGAACTTTTAATGTTTCGTATAATTTTTCTCCAAAGAAATAAGCTGTAGCGCTAAACTCTTCCACTTGTGGACTAATCGCTTCTTTCCAACTTCCATTGCAATCGTTGGTGGGTGTAAGCGAAATAGTTTTCTTTACTGTAAACATCCTGATCTCCGGATAATGTGCGCTCTTTATTTCTGCGGAAGCATTGAAAACAGTATCTCTGAAAGAATATCCTTTCAAAGGCATTTCCATATTGGATTGTCCTGAACAAAGCCATACTTCACCGATCAGAATATTTTTAAGAAGAAGGATTTCATTTCCGGCTTTTATACTGAGATGGTATGGACCACCAGCGGAAGGTGTGTTCAACGCTACGTTCCAATTTCCGGAAGAATCTGTTTGAGTAGTACATGCTTGCTGCCAATCTGCTTTTACAGTTATAGAAGTACTTCCAGGAGCCTTGCCCCATAAGGTGACTATGGTCTTTTGCTGAAGCACCATATTGTCCGAAAAAAAAGAGGGCAGAGAGATTGTTTGAGCAAATACATTTTCAGCGGAGAAAAAAAACCACGCGACAAAAAATAAATAGTATATGTTCTTATTAATTTTCAACAGATATTTTTCTTCTTTGCTTGATCACAGATCCTTCTTGGTGTTCCAGTTTTTTAATGACACCGTCTGAAGTAATTTCGTAGCTAGTTTTTCCAGGTGTGATTTCTACCGATTCATATTGATCTTCCGACTCTCCTATCAGCGAACTATCGATACAGGCAATGCGAAGATCATTTCCAATGGTGCATTGCCCCCAATCGTAGCCGAAAGCAGGAGCATCGCCTCCACTGGATATTTCGAGGATTGCGGCAGTAGCTTTGAATATTCCTTCGTTGGAAATAGTAGTGAGGTAAATTGTTTTTCCTTCAAAATAAGGACAAGCTTCATAGCTACTTATTTTCAATCCCCATACTATTATTTTCCCATTGGGATACAACAGCGTATCGTAAATATCAGCATAAGCATTCTTGATCTGTCCTATATCAAGATCTTGTACGTATTTTTCATATGCCTTGGCTGTTTTCAAAGAATCGATCTCTATGAATTTTAAAAGTTTCCAATCTGGACCTTGTTCGCCGGATAGAGTTTTGACACAACTGCGCACAAAAGAAGCAGAAGCTGATGTAGCGCCAGAATTTGTAGTGCTATCGTTAATAAGCAATAATGGCTTGCCTTGCAGCATTACTTCTGTAATAGATTTTTTCTGTGTAGTAGAATCGGTGATCTTTTGTTCACTCACATTAGCACTACAAGCAAATAAGAAAATGGGAAACAAACGGAGAGCATATCGTAAGTACATATGAATCGTAGCTTTTGAATGCTAAAGATAAAAAATTCCGGATATACTCTGATAAAATTATAAATATACGAAGCAACACTCCTTGGAATGACAGCTTAGTTAAAAATTATATTCCGGGTAATCCTTCTGAAATTCGTTGGCTTTGAATACAGGGTTGGTTACTACGTTGTAGTATTCGTAGTGTTCGTACAAACCTTTCTGGTCGTATACTTTCATCACCATTGGGATCAATTCATTTTTATCTACTAAAAGTTCGAGCTTGGGTGAATAATCGTTGGGAAGGTTGATCACTTGTCCTGGCTTTACATCGTTGTAATCGTCGATCTCTTTGTTGAGTTCTAAGATCATGTGTTCGCTTAGCTTCGATTGAGCAGCCAGCGTAAGCAGGTTATCACCTTGTTTGATCGTATATTTTTCTATTTTAAAATAAGGATTGGAAAATACAATGTTCCAGCAAGTATGACCATTCCAGTTTACAAGTCCTGCGTTGATCACCATTTCTTCTACATTGTTGTTGTATTTAGTAGTAAGATGTTCCAGGATCGACATCAGATGCGGGTATCCGGAATCCATTAAAGTATGATGCTGGTTTGCTCGCATTACGCTTCCCATCGGATCGAGGTTGAGATTTACCCATGGAAAGCCATTGGTGTTTACGATCGCGTTATTGTTATTCGCTCCTTGTACGTATAGTACTTCCAGTCCTGCTTTGGGAAGATCTTGTCTTAAATATACTTTCAAAGGATTTGTGACAAGCTTTACAGCAGTTTGCTGAAGTATCATTTTACCTTCAATTCTTTCTTGTTTTTTCATCGTGTATTTCATCGTGGAAATCAGCCTCGATTTGGCATACATTTCTTTCACGATCTGGAAAGCCGATGGCTGCTGTGTATTAGTAGTAGCTGACATCAGAAATGCCAATGCACAGAATATACAAGTACAAGCAATAAAATATTTTTTTGGTCTCATGGGGAATCCCATTATTCTATGCCAAGGGGAAAGGCTTTTACACTAAATGGAAATAAATAATAATGAGGTTATTGTAATAACGCAAAAAGCGGAACATATGTTGCATATGTTCCGCTCTTATTTGAAATAATTTTATCGGTTAATACAGCTGATACTGTGTTGTAGTAGCAGTAGTAATTACGGTAGTGATCTTATATGCATTAGTACTACAATCATTCACTAATGTAGGCGTAGCAGTAGCATTGCTATAATCCCAGTGGTATCCACCTTCTACGTCTATGTATGCAGGACTAATCAAAGGAACAGTAACGTTCATTCTTGCATGTCCTTGTTTCAGCAAGTAAGGACCAGCCCAGGTAGTACCACAGTTTGACCATACAAAGTTGGTAAGCATTTCAGACTGGTAATCATAGTTCCCTTCATAGGTTTTGCCGATCTCGTAATAGGTATGACTTCCGTTGATACTATCCCCTGCGATAGTAAGTGAAATACCAGTCCAATCGTTATTGGCTTTGCTATTTGCCCAAGTGCGTAGTTGATAGTAATTGCGTGTTCTTTCAGTGTTGTCAGAATATTTCACCGTAAAGGCTCCTCTTACTTTATGCGTTACTGTTTTTGTATTATCGGATACCGGCTCCCAGATGTAGTAACCCGTTTGGTTCACGATCGTGATCGTTCCGTTAAGTGTAACGATACTTCCTGTAGCAACTACTTCTACCACATAATCGGTAAAGGTAAGAGTAAAGGTAGCTCCGGCAGTATTGAAAGCAGTAGCGTTGGTAAGTGCAAAAGATACTTGTCCACTTTTCTTTTTGTATCCGCAAGCCGTTTGATTTCCATATTGGAATTTATAGATCTTATGTCCTGATCCATCGTTCGTGCTGGAGTCGACGGAAACTACACCGCATGGAAGGTTATAGGCTCCTACTTTCATATTGGAACCGCCCCCCATTTTGTTGCTGATGAAGTCGTTTACATCCGAAATAACAGCATCTGCCTCCGTAGATCCTTGCTGATCGTTGGGTTTAGCGTTGGCAGTAGTGGTAACGGCTGTGTCTTTTTTATCTTTTTTACACCCCGTAGTGAGGGTCAAGAAAGCGATCATGGTCGCTCCTAAAAAGGCTAGGTTTATCTTTTTCATATAGTGCAACTAGGTTTTGACTAAATAATAATAAAAATCATGCCACAAAAATAGTATGGAGTAAGGAGCGCGAATAGGTAGAGAAATCAATTACGAATAAGGAAAAGTGTTGAATTAAATGCACGTAATAAGGAATTTTCCTCCCTACTCGTGCTCTTCACTCAATACTGTTCAGATGGTGCTTGCCCGAGTAGGACTTCAGGGAGGGTCCTACTCTATTGGCAAGGCTTGGTTAGTAAAGGGTCTATTATAAAAATTACATTTATAACAGTGCAAAACTAGTCAAGCAAAAATCCTTGCACAATGACGCAAATGAGTCATTTTAAAACTTTTTAATATGATTATGAAGCGGAAAATACGTAGATCTACGCAAAATACTGATTAATGGCGTGAAATTTAAAGATTCAAAATTTATCTATTTTCACTTTAACCTTTCGCTATTTCGTTTTGACAACTTTAAAGCTTTGTACTTGTGATGCTGTTTCCACCCTTAAAAGATAACAAGCCGGCGCTAATTCTTTTCCCAGTAAAATATCTTGGGAAATATTTTCCTTATACACTTCCAATAACTCACGTCCCAGCATATCCATAATGGTAAGCCTGATCCAGCTTGTCTTTCCCGGCAGCAATACAGACAACTCTTCTTCAAATGCAGAATTCCCGATACCGATTTCCTGGGTATGTGGCGATACTTCTTTAATCTGGCTTTCCTGTGTAGCGCCATCTGTATCAGTGGTCACAATTTTGTAATAGACAATTCCTGAAACCGGTGTAGGATCTGTAAAGCTGTATTGATTCACTGTACTGCTATTACCTGCCGCTTTTATAATACCTACCGGCACAAAATGAATTCCATCGGTAGAGCTCATGAGCGTGAAATGATCGGTATTGGTTTCTTGCGCTGTACTCCAGGTCAGGTGCGCCTTGTCGGCTGTCAATGTTGCGTCGAATAACAGCAAGGTGATCGGTAGCGAAGAACAATCTACGTGAACGGTCATATTGTAATACACTGCTCCGCTACATGGATCGGGAATTGTAACAGTGTAAGTGGTAGTAACAGAAGGTGTGAACGTAGGAGTAGCGCTGTAGATGTCACTGATAGACCCATCGTTGGGTGACCAGACATATTTTGGTTTTCCATAGACCTGAAATTCCCAGATCGAATAACCGTATCCGAGCGCTCTCAAAACCCCAAGCATACGCACATAACGCACGTTGGTTGCTGAAAAAACAATTTTATCTTTTCCTCCATCGCTATTGGTCTCTACGTATTGATCCGTCCAGGAAGAAGCATCAGCCGAAGTCTGAATATTATATTGTTTTCCGTAGGCGCTTTCCCAATAGAGTACTACGCTGTCAATATCATATACAGAACCAAGGTCTACGTAGATCCATTCATTATCGGTGAAAGCGCTCGACCAGCGGGTGCTCATATTACCATCCACTGCATTGCCCGGAGGAGCTCCGGCATTTTCTACACTGGAAGAAACAGCTGTTTTGTTGAGCGCCACATTGGTACCAATATATTTGGTAAGTGGAGGAAGACTTACTGAAACAGGATCGGTACAAGTAGTAAGGTCCGTGAGCGAGAACGTGGAGAGATTTGCATTAATATATACTTTCTGCTCGTTGTTAAAACCTCCGGTAGAAGCTGTAAAGCCCCAGTATACATAAGGATTTCCTGCGAAGATATTATTCAGGATATCATAGTTAAAGGAAGCTCTTAAAGCACCGTCAAAATAAACATTTAGCACCTTTGCGACCGGATCGTATGAAATTTGAAAATCATACCATAAACCGTCTTCCACGTTCACTTTAGTAGCATCCATCTGGATCGGGCCAAAAAGATTATTGATGGGATCAGCATGGTTTACATTCCCAGATTTTTCAATAGCTATATGATCGTAGGGTGGGTCGGCATTGTCCTGGTCACCGGAACCTGTGATGTTCTGATAAGTATCAAACTCCACTGCAATCGATTGCCCAGGCATCCCTGCATAACCGATTCCACCTCCATAAGTACCAGCCGCCAGACAATTATTCTGAAGTACAAAAGCGATTCCATCTGCGCCGGCATCGTCAGTTCCAAAATACATTTGCCCTTGTATATTTATCGGAGTATTCAGATCGTGCTGAAGTTTGTACCAAACGGACCCCGCTTCGTTGTTTATTGCGTCTGTAAGACGGTAATATCCTCCGCCAAGGTCTACAGCATTATTATTAACCTGAAATTGGCCTAGCGAGGTCAATTGACAGATAAAAATGAAACAAAAAGTAACTATAATGTTTTTCATACATTTAGCAGGTTTATACCAATTGTAATCTAAGCCTCAGTATTCCTCGCAGTCAAACTATTTATAGTTTTTACCCGTATTTTCATAAAAGTAAACGTAAAATCCTGCCTGAAAGATTAAAAAAAGGGCTTTTTAGACTCGTCTGTCTATTCGTAATTACGCTTAGAAGTACATGAAAACTTTTCCCTGATTTAAAAAAAGCCTGTTTTAAAGAAGTATAACATTTACATATCCTAAAAAAATTTAGGTATAGAATAGTTGTCTGAACCTTGACGCACTGGGTTAGAAGCAAAATTTTATAATCTTCCGTTCCTCTCCTATAACAACATCGTCCTTGTACTGCTCTATCTTTGTAGTATAAAATTATGAGCAACGAATCTATTCTTCAGAAAAAAAGTTTCCCCCTCACCGGACTTAGCTGTGCTTCCTGTGCTATAAGTGCCGAGTCTATGTTGAAAACTCAACCGGGTGTAAAAGATGCAAAGGTAAATTTTGCTTCTTCCACCGCTTTGGTAGAATATGATCCCAAAACAGCTGATTTCCCTTCTTTTAAAAAAGCCTTACAGTCGATCGGGTATGATATGATCTTACCTTCGGAAACGACACAGGATGAGCTGGAAAAATATCAGCGCCAAGCTTTCCTTGAACTGCGACTCAAAACAATTGTAGCTTTTGTCTTTTCTACTCCCGTATTTATACTTGGAATGTTTTTTCATCATTCTTTTGAATATGAAAATCTGCTTTCCATGTTTCTCACCATACCCGTGCTGGCCTGGGCGGGACAAATTTTTTATAAAAACGCCTGGAAGCAAGCTCGTCATCAGCAAATGAGTATGGATACGCTGGTAGCACTGAGCACTGGGATTGCATTTCTTTTCAGCGCTTTCAATACTTTGTTTCCAACTGTTTTGATGGAAAATGGAATTTCTCCCGAAGTATACTTTGAAAGTTCCGCGCTGGTGATCGCATTTGTATTGTTAGGAAAATTTTTGGAAGAAAAAGCCAAAGCCAAAACCTCTGGCGCTATCAAGCAGCTTATGATGCTCCAACCCCGCACACTTCGTGTCATTCGTGATCGTAAAGAATTGGAAATAAAAATATCGGAAGTTGTGATCGACGACATGGTAATGATCCGCCCGGGAGAAAAAATTCCGGTAGACGGCGTAGTACTGTTTGGAAAATCTTTTCTCGATGAAAGTATGATCAGTGGAGAACCTTTGGCAGTAGAAAAAACAACAGGCGCCAAAGTGCTGGCCGGTACTGTAAACCAAAAAGGAACGCTCACTATTCGCGCCGAACGTGTAGGAGCAGATACACTGCTCGCGCAGATCGTGCGCCGCGTAGAAGAAGCACAAGGCAGTAAAGCAGCTGTACAAAAACTAGCCGATAAAATTGCGGCGGTTTTTGTGCCTGTGGTAATCAGCATTTCTCTTCTTACTTTTTTAGCCTGGATTTTATTAGGTGGCAGCAATGCGCTTGCCCATGCCCTTACAACCTCGATCTCTGTGTTGGTGATCGCTTGTCCTTGCGCGCTCGGCCTCGCTACCCCTACTGCGCTTATGGCAGGAATCGGCAAAGGAGCAGAAAAAGGAATTTTGATCAAAGACGCTGCAAGCCTGGAAAAGGCTAAAGCTGTAGAAGTATTGGTGTTGGATAAAACCGGTACCATCACCTATGGCAAACCTAAAGTAACGGATCTTATTTGGGTAGAAGAAGAAAATAACGGCAATGTTTTTTCCAATATTTTACTGGCAATGGAAAAAAGATCCGAGCATCCGCTTTCGGAAGCTATTGTCAATCATTTTCCTAAAAATGATACCGCCCCTATAGTTTCCAGCTTTTTAAGCCTTCCAGGTATGGGCATTAGCGCTGCCATTGAAGGGGTAAATTATTTTACAGGAAATCTTCGTTTGATGCAGCTGCATTCCATCGAAATTGCTGCGAAACTTGAACCTTTGCTGGATCGATTCAAAGAAGAAGCTAAAACAGTTATTTTCTTTTCCAATCAACAAAAACTATTAGCCTTAATAGCCATTAGTGATACGATACGAAATGAAGCAGCCCAGGTGATCAAGCAACTAAAGGACGATCGTATCGAAGTTGTAATGCTTACAGGTGATAATGCCGCCAGTGCAGCAGCAGTGGCGAAAGCGGTAGGCATTGAAAATTTTCAGAGTGAAATGCTTCCAACGGAGAAAGCTGATTTTATACAACAACTACAAACCAAAGGAAAAGTAGTAGCCATGGCCGGAGACGGCATCAACGACAGCGAAGCATTGGCGAAAGCAGACGTAAGCATCGCCATGGGCAAGGGAACCGACATCGCCATGGAGATCGCGCAGATCACATTGATGCATTCTGATCTACGTCATCTTGCAGAGGCATTTCGATTGTCGAAAGCAACGGTACGGACCATAAAGGAAAATCTATTCTGGGCTTTTATTTACAACCTGATTGGCATTCCCATCGCTGCCGGAATTTTGTATCCTGTGAATGGCTTTCTTCTCAGCCCAATGTTTGCCGGCGCCGCAATGGCATTGAGTTCTGTGTCGGTGGTAATGAACAGTTTGAGATTGAGAAAATAATTTTGCGCACCTTGCAAAACCACTTCTTTTTACACCCGGTTTTTTAACGCAAGGAACGCAAAGTGCATAAGATTGATTGGCTGAGCTGGTAAAAAATTTGTAACAAAACCACTCCTATCTTCGTAAAACTAAGAAAAGCTACGTGTTGCAATGAAAAAATTGATCATTTTTACAATTTGTGCAGGAATTTTAGCCGGGTGCGCCAAACCATATCAATTAACGGATTATGAAAAAGGTGCACAAAAAGGATTCCATGCCAACCAGGCAAATGAAATTATTGATAAAAACGAGAAGAACAGAGCGCTCAATAAAAAAGCTGCTGAAAAAGCTAAGAAACAACAGAACGATCAGCTCAATGCTTTGAACAATAGAAACAAAGCCGCAAAAGGCCAACTAAACACCAGAGTTTTCAAATTCTATTAATTCGAAAAATATTAATCTACTAAAACAAATCCCAAACAGAGTCTTCTTTGTTTGGGATTTGTTTTAGTGGAATTTGATATTTAATTATTTATCCGAATACACTTTCTTAGATGGAATGTATGATAGGATGATCCCTCCTATCACAAACAACACAGCGATCACCAACACGCTGTTGCGCATGCTACCGGTCACTTGCTTTACAAATCCAAACATAAACGTACCTAACACAGTAGAGATCTTATCTGCTACATCATAAAAACTGAAGTATGAGGCATGATCGGTCGTTTCATCGGGGATCAGTTTTGAATACGTTGATCTTGACAAGGATTGAATTCCTCCCATTACAAATCCGATCATTGCTGCTAATATATAGAAGCCGATACCTTTTTGTACAAAATAAGCGGCGGCGCAAACCAGGATCCAGATGGCTATACCAATCAGCAATGCTCTTGTATTACCTAGTTTTGAAGAAGTATAATTGAAGAACGTTGCACCTACGATCGCCACGAGCTGAATGATCAGGATTGTCATGATCAGGTTTGCAGATTCAAGCTCAATCTCTTTTTTGGCAAACAATGGAGCAAGGTACATCACTGTCTGCACGCCCATATTGTAGAAGAAGAACGACAGTAGGAAGATCTTCAGTAAGCGGCGTTTCTGCACTTCGTGAAATACCTTTTTCAACTCTTTTAATCCATTGAAAATCCAATTGCCTTGTCCACGCGAAGCCGAAGAGTATTTTGGAAGATAGCGGAACGTGTATTGTGAAAAACCTAACCACCACAACCCTACGGTAAGGAATGAAATTCTAGAAGCCTCGCCGGTAGTGATTCCCAACTGTTCTGCTCCCAATACGGTAGCCAAATTGATGATCAACAACAAAACACTTCCAATATAACCCAACGAAAATCCTTTGGCGCTTACGCGATCATAATTGGTCTCATCGGCAACTTCCGGAAGAAAAGAATTATAAAATACAATACTTCCGCTGTAGCCTACTAATCCTAAGAAGAACCCGAATACGCCAATTAACAAGGCTTGTTCGGTCAGAACATCTTCACCATTTATAGATTCCGGTTTAAAAAAGTACAAACTCAAACATGCCAAAGATCCAAGATAACAGAACGCTTGCATGAATAATTTTTTCCTTCCTGAATAATCTGCGATCGAAGTCAGAAAAGGGCTTAGTAAAGCAGCAAATAAGAAAGATGCCGACACGATGTAACTCATCAAAACATCGTTATATAAATGAAAAGACAAAAAATCAACATTGTTGGGAGTGACTGCCAGGAAATATTCCGGGAAGATTGCCGTAGTGATGGTAAGTGAGAAAACCGAATTGGCCCAGTCATACATGCACCAGGCGTTGATCACTTTTTTGTTGTTCTTTTCCATATAAAGAAGTTATGAATGCTAAGTTATGAATTATGAGTTATGGCTGTCGAGTTATTTTTTAAAATTTATAACTCATAACTTAGCATTCATAACTTATATTTTAAAGAATCTTCCCACAGCTTCCATCTTCACCTCCGTCTCTTTGAATTCTTTTTCGGCTTCGGAATCCTGCGTCACTCCTGCGCCAGCGTAGAGTACCGCTTTCCCTTCATATAAGTTTGCGCAGCGTAGATTTACAAAAATATGCGAGGCTGAATTTATGTTTACCGGTCCTAAATAACCTGAAAATAATTTACGTTCCAAACTTTCATGCTCTTTAATAAACTCAAGTGTAACCTCTTTGGGCATTCCGCATACTGCTGAAGTAGGATGCAGCAATTCCAACATGATAGTGCCTAGTTCAGGAAAATTTTGTTCATTGGTTTGAAAAGTATAATCTGTTCGCAGATGCAGCAAATTGCCAGATTGTACCGTGCGCGGTCCTTCTTCTTCGTATTCGCGCAAGCGTATTTTTTTGAAACAATTGATAATATACCTTCCTACCAATGCTTGCTCTTCAATTTCTTTTTGCGTCCACACTGCTTTCTGGATCTTATCGCCTTCCCGCAACAGCTGCGTACCCGCGAGCGCGATAGTCTTGAATACTCCTTGAGCATCCATGCTCGCCAAAATTTCCGGTGAAGCGGTGAGCCAGGTTCCTGTTTCTTTTGTATTGATCAGGGAAATAAAAGCATTAGGATACGCAACGCTTAGATCTTGGAAAACTTTTGTGACATCCAGCGATGCTGTTGTTTCTATAGCTTTGCTTCTGGCTAGTACTACTTTCTTAAATCTATTTTCCAGGATCGCTTCTTTGGCCTTGTCTACCAGCGCAAGATAGTGCGCTTCAGTAGTTTGCATTGCTTCTCCTTGTCGGTTTTCAGGAAGTTGAATAGGGTGATTTCCTTCTTTCAATTTTTCCGAAACTGATTTCAAAAAAGAATCTTTCTGCAACGGATCATTAAAGTTGGGATGAAAAGAAAATTCTTTATGAACAGAAGAAAAAAGGAGATCGGCATGAAGGAAGATCGTGTCTTCTTTATTTTCCTGGAGAAAAGGCTGGATAATAAAACCTTGCTCCGCTTTTTCCAATTGTGGTTTCCTGTGTACCACTGACTCTGAAAAATCGAGCAGCACAAATAGTTCTGTGCTTTGCGGTAGGCGCCAGCAAGCATAGGAAATATTTTTTTCTGAAGCAGCTGCCAGCACAGCAAAGGCAATCTCTTCGCCGGAATGACGAAGCAACTCTGGATCTTTCAACAACACTTTCTCTCCCATATTATATGGTTAAAATTCCAAAGGACAATTTCCAGCTATCAAGGATAAACATTGTACATTTTGGAATTTGTTATTTTGGTTTTGGAATTTACTAATCACAGTTATTTTATTTTTTATCGATCACTGCCACTGTAAGGCGGCTGATGCATACCAACTCTTCTCTTTCATTGGTGATCCGAATATCCCAGATATGCGTCTTTTTACCAGCATGCAATAACAGCGCTTTCCCGTATACATAACCGCCTCTCACTGCTTTCACGTGGTTGGCATTTATTTCTAATCCTACACAATATTGTTTTTCCTGATCTACACATAAGAACGAACCTACACTTCCCAGAGTTTCGGCCAGCACTACGGAAGCGCCTCCGTGCAGCAAGCCCATGGGTTGATGGGTGCGGTGATCGACCGGCATTTTTCCGGAAATAAAATCTTTGCCGGTAGCCGTGAATTCAATACCCAATTGCTGCGCAATCGTGTTGGACGAAAGTTTATTGAGCTCACTAATTTGTATATCTGTATTTATCATTATTTTTGTGATCGGCTTGTAACAAAAGTAGGAAAATTTGGAAACCAAAAAAATATACCTGATCCGTCACGGACAAACAGACTACAATTTAAAAGGATATGTACAGGGCAGCGGAGTAGATTCCGATCTGAACGAAACAGGAAAGAACCAGGCGGAAAAATTTTTTGACTTTTATAAAAATATTCCCTTCAAAAAAGTATACACCTCTACGCTGAAACGCAGCATTCAATCGGTACAATCCTTCATTGAGATGGGCATTCCGCACGAAGCATATTCGGAATTGAACGAGATCAACTGGGGGAATAAAGACGGCCAGGAAGTAAGTTTTGCCGATAATACTTATTACTGGAATATGGTAAAAAAATGGAAGGAAGGAGCACTCGATTTCAAACCTGAAGGCGGCGAAAGTCCTCTCGATCTCCAGGCCAAACAGCAAAAAGCGCTTGATCTCATTCTTGCACGCACAGAAGAGGATATGATCTTAATATGCATGCATGGCAGAGCTATCCGGATCTTGCTTTCTACTATTTTACACCAAGATCTGAGGCTGATGGATACTTTTCAACATGAAAACCTCGGATTATACTTATTGGAATACGCTATAGAGAACGGCGAGGGCAAATTTGTGGTAAAAAAGGCAAACGATAGACAACATTTGTTATAGAATCCCGTTCTTTTTTTGTATATTTACCATGTTAACCAAAGAATAAATGTCATCCAAAAACACCAAATTAAGATTTATTGACAAAGATAAATCTGAATTTTTCGCCACAGTAAAAGTGCGTGTAGACGAATATTTCACGCAAAATAACTTATCTAAGAACGCTAACGGCCTGATGTATTTTAAGACTTTCCTATTTCTTGGGGGAAGTATTGCTTTGTATTTTCTTATCCTTTTAGGGAACTTCTCTGTCTATCAATTATGGCTCCTGGCAGCTGTACTTGGAGCATTAAAAGCTTTTATCGGTTTCAATGTCTCCCACGATGCCATCCATGGGGCGTATTCGTCCAATCCAACCTTCAATAAGATCATGGGAAACTATTCCTTCTATTTTATCGGAGGAAGTCCTTATATCTGGAATATCACGCACAATCAAATCCACCATACTTATACAAATATCCCAGAGCATGACGAAGACATCGAAATTGCTCCGGGCCTGATCCGTCTTTCTCCGGAAGACAAGATCACCAAAATCCAGAAATACCAGCATATTTATGGCTTTTTGCTTTATGGCTTAGCAAGTGTAAACTGGGTACTTCGAAAGGATTATAAAAAATTTTACCAAAAACAAATTGGTGCTTTTATAAACAAACACACCTCTACCGATATCTTTAATTTATACTTCTTTAAAGGACTTTATTATATCCTTTTTATCATTCTCCCATTGGTAGTAATGAATATCACCTGGTGGCAATTCATCATCGGATTTTTAACGATGCATATCTTTATGGGACTTGTCCTTGGGTTAGTATTCCAACTGGCTCATGTGGTAGAAGGTACTGATTTCCCCACCACAAACGTAGAAGGAAATATCGAAGAAGCCTGGGCTATTCATCAGATGAGAACTACGGCTAACTTTGGCACCGGTGATTTTATCACCAGCTTCCTTTGCGGTGGATTGAATCAACAGGTAGAGCACCATTTATTTCCTAAAGTATGTCATGTACATTATCCGGCCATCGCTCATATTGTAAGAGATACCGCGCACGAATTTGGTGTTCCTTATATTGAGAATAAATCTTTCTTCACAGCGTTAAAGTCTCATTATATCATGCTTAAGCAATTTGGATTTGACGCTCAACGCAAACCGAAGAACATTTTTTCTGCTGCTTGATCGATCTTATAATTAATAGAATTAAAAAAGCCTGGCGTTAGAAAACACCAGGCTTTTTTAATTCTATACAATATGAATAGCAGGATTGGTTGTAGTTTGTATACCCTAAATAATTCTAATTCTATGCATTCAAATGATTAGGAATATGAATTGTAAACTTCGTTCCTTCATTGATCTTGGAAGTCACGGAGATCGTGCCATGTAGCTTATCGATCACTTCTTTTACGATATATAACCCGAGCCCGGAGCCGTCGCTTTTTTCGGTGGCGCGGTAAAACATATTAAAAATTTTATCCAGGTAAGCTTCGTTGATCCCTATTCCATTATCTTCAAAAATAATGACCGCTTCCTTTTCAGTGATGGTCACGTCTACATGCATGTAGGAATTGTCAATATAGGAATTGCTGTACTTGATCGCATTTGAAATAAGGTTATTGAAAATGATTGTGATCCTTCCCGTATCGCACATAAAGCGATCAGTCTCTTTATGCACCGTGATCTTTTTATTGATCTTAGTAAAGCGGGGAATGTACATCAACGTATCATAAATATCGTTGATCATGGATTCGAAATCAATAGATTCGTACACTATTTCCGAGCGCGCATTGGCCGAATAATTAATGATCTTCTGCAGCGTATCGTCGAGCTTGATAATGCTTTTTTCTATGAGGGTAGAATATTCATAAATGGATTCATAGTTGCTAAGCTCATAATCCATCTTAGTGAGATTCACCAATCCCAGCACCGATTTCAAAGGTGCTCTCAGATCGTGGGAAGCGCTGTACACAAAGCTATCCAGCTCTTTGTTGATCTTTTCCAATTCAGTATTTTTAGAACGAAGCTCCTGCTCATTCAGCTTGCGTTCGGTGATGTCACGGATATTTAAGATCAAAAATTCTTTTGTAGTATCCGGCTTACTAATACACTCGAGGTAGCGCCAGTTGCCATTTTTGTGCAGGAACCGGAATTCATTTACAAGGAGGTCCTTATTATTGTTGAAGTTCTCAATGATCTTACGAGTATAAACCTTGTCTTCAGGGTGCACAAAATCGTCGAGATTTTTTTTCTTCAGTTCTTCAACGGAGTAACCCAGGATTTTTCTTACCGAAGGACTCAGGTATTCGATCCTGTTTTGAAGATCGATGATGGCAAAAATATCGGATGAGTTTTCGATCAATCCTCTAAAATGTTCTTCGCTTTTCTTCAGAATTTCCAGCGCCATATTTTTCTCCACCTCTACCTGCTTCTTCTTGATCGCGCTCAGGATGGCGGAAGGAAGGCGTGTCATATTTCCTTTCAGGATATAATCATCGGCTCCTTCGATCAAACATTCCACGGCAAATTCTTCGGATACAGTTCCGGTCACTAATACGAATGGAATGAGCAACGATTCTTTGCGACTGATCTTCAAAGCCTCTATAGAATTGAACTGCGGCAAGGAATGATCAGACAAAACAATATCGGGTTTGAATGTTTTCATCGCCCTAATAAATTCATCACGCGTGTCGATTCGCTCGTGTACGAAATTTAATCCTGACTTTTTAATAACCCTTAATATCAATTCTGCGTCGTGTACGGAATCTTCCAGAAGCAATATTTTAAGAAAGTTATCTTCCATTTTTCTGTAGTTAAATAATAGTTTTTTAAATCGAAGGCGACCCAGGCCCTTGATTGAGTAGCATCCAGAACAGTGCCAGTTCTGATACTGTTTTCATAAACTGGTCGAATTCCACGGGCTTTACCACAAAGGCATTGACTCCATATTGATACGACCGCATGATATCCTGTTCTTCTTTAGAAGAAGTCAGAATTACTACTGGTATAGTTTTTTTATGTTCGTCGCTTTTTAATTTTAGCAAAACTTCAATGCCATCTACTTTTGGCATTTTCAGATCAAGTAAAATAAGGCGAGGCATTCTCTTTGTTTCGGGCGCATACAAATAATCAAGTGCTTCCTGGCCATCTTTAAGATGTAGCAGGTTATTTGCCATATTATTTTTTTTCAACGCACGTATGGTTAGTTCAGCATCATTGGGATTATCTTCTACCAACAGGATCTCTACTATATTGCTACTATTCATCATTTTCTCTTTAACATCGCATAGGATCTGCGTAAGATTACTACATTTTTAAGGATTCCTTTTCCTGTTTTCATGAAGTATATTACGTGTTATGGATCGAATTTGGTTTCATTTTTAGTTTTAATTGTACTTATCAATGCTGCTCTAACGAAGGAACATAGGTTTTTCACCCCAGAGTAGCTCTGAATTAAAAAAAGGTTTCGCCAGATTTTTTATACCACTCCTCCTACCTACATACCTGGAAGGATCCAGGTTTTTTGTGGTATTTAAAATTGTTTTAAAGGTATCGGCAGGCCGCTGATGATTCCGGAAAGAAAAAATTTCCGGTGCTTTGTAAAACGGAATAATCAGCGAAAAACCGATGAATCTTTTTCTCTCAGGAGAAAATTTCATTCTTATAATATGGTTTACCTTAAAAGATAAAAAATAAAAAAATATCCCCGAAAAATCTCGTCGAATAGTTTTGAAAATACGTATTAATACTAGTTTAATTACCTGTATTAATACGGATTTAGTGGGAGGTTTAAAGTCGAAAATTTAAAGTAAAAAAATTTAACCGGACAACAGGAAAAAAGAAATCAGGTTTCTTTTTTTTTAAATTAAGGAGGTATAAAAGTTGAAAGTTCAAAGCATTAACCTTGTGTTTTGAACTTTCAACTTTAAACTAAAATGCCCAATCATATTTATCAAGATTCTCAATAGCGGCTTTCAACAATTGAATGCTCGCTTTGATATCTTCTTTATGCGCCATTTCTATAACCTGATGAATATGTCTGGTAGGAATGGAAATTGCCCCGGCTATCGAACCATTTTTACCGTTGCGCTGCACCGAGGCTGTATCAGTACCTCCTGCCGTAAGGATCTCAGGCTGCCATTTGATCTGGTGATCGTCGGCGGTCTTTTTTAAATATGCTACCATCCTATAATCCGAGATGGCAGACGAATCCATGATCTTGATAGCTGTACCTTTGCCTAGCTCAGTGATCTTTTCATATCCCCTTGCTCCTGGCACATCATAAGCAATGGTAGTATCAAGTCCGAAACCGAAATCAGGATTCAATCTGTGTGCCGCTACATTCGCGCCCCGCAGGCCTACTTCTTCCTGCACGGTAAATACGCCGTACACATCGTATGGAAAATCGGAAAGCAATTTCAACGTTTCCAAAAGAATAAATACAGAGATCCTGTTGTCGATTGATTTGCAGTTAATGCAATCACCCATCTCGATCAGCGAGCGTTCACGGGTGACCGGCGCTCCTATATATACATATTTTTCTACTTCTTCTTTATTCATACCAAGGTCGATGAAAAATTCTTCGGTCTTGGCTGGTCTATTTTTCTCTTCCGAACTCATCACATGAATAGGTTTGCTACCCATCACTCCGATCAGATCTTTTTTCCCATGCACGATCACACGCTGCGCTGTAAGGGTCTTCGGATCAAAGCCACCGATGGTGTGAAAACGAAGGAAGCCTTGCTCATCGATATGTGTGATGATAAAACCGATCTCGTCCATGTGTGCGGCGATCATCACTTTTTTTCCGGAAGGATTATTTTTTGCTTTTTTCAACGTGATCACGTTGCCCATATTATCAATCTCAACAGAATCCACCAACGGACGTACCTGCTCGATCACCAGACTGCGGATCAATTGCTCGAAGCCTGAAGTGCCAGGGGTTTCACAGATCTTAGATAAAAGGGGAATATTCAATTCCATAGTTTAGTTACTTGTTTAGGTTAAATGGCTTGGTTAAAATAAGGATTAGATCCAATATTTAAAAACTGCATTAGTAATGTTGTTAGTAGACGATTAATAAGAACTTCGCCCTTGTTAACACTATTCTTCCATCAAAAGCTTATCCACGAGTGCCTCGATCTTGGCCATGTTTTCTTCGGCGCAATGGATGCCTGCTTCCTGCAAGGCTTTCATGTTTTCCGGAGAAGCATCGTCCATATCGATGCTTGCGGTGAGCAGTTGCGGGGAAAGCCGTAAGTATTGATCTTCCACCCCTGCATTCCTGAAAATATGTGCCGCCTGGTAATCTACAATTTCGTTGTTGCCGGAAGAAACAATATGCAAGATTGGTTTGATCCATCCCAGCGCGCCAAACTCGCGTGCAGTTTTATATTCGATTGGATTTTTCTTGATCCCTGTTCCCATCGAGAGCAGTACTACATCTTCTACCGGGAAGGGATTTTTTTGTTTGCCATCGCACTTCAATACTTCTGTAAGTGCACACATGGCAGGATTATTGGCTACCAGGCCTCCATCTACAAAGGAGAACAGGCTACCCGACATGGCTGCGATCTGCGAGGCTTTGAAATAAATTGGAGCGGCCGAGGTAGCGCGGGCTACGTCGCGAATGAAGAAATCTTTGTCAGTGAATTCTCTCGCATCGTCGCGTGAGAAGAAGAAAGCATGCCGTCTTTCAATTTCATAGGCTGCGATCAGACAAGGTTTTACAAGTTCGCTGAGTTTGATATCTCTGAAATAAGCGCGCAGGTATTTTTCGAGTACGATCTCTGAATATTTTTCTTCGTTCAATCCGCCGAAAGAAGTGAAGCGTTTCCAGGCGGTGCTGTTAAAGATAAGCGGACCACGGCGTAGGTAGAGCTCTACTGCTTGCTCGGCCGTAAATCTTGGTTTATCGGGATGCTGATCATCCGGACAAAGATAGATCCCTGCCAAGATCCCGCCTGTGCTGGTGCCGGCAAAGAAGTCGAAATAGTCGGCGAGTTTTGCCTGACTGTTGCCGGTTTTTTGCTGGATAGTTTTTTCCACTTGCATCAGGATCACTCCGGGAATTACTCCTCTGATGCCCCCTCCGTCAATACTTAGTATTCTGATTTTTTTTCCCATTCAAGAAGACCTGTTACTCTTCCAATAATTTGTTCAACACCTTCAATTCTTCGATAAACTGATCGCGTACTTCTTTTGCATACGGATTTTCTTTTTCAATAGTTAGGAAAAGATCTAGTGAATCTTGTCCGAGGTTTCGTTTGATGTAGAGAAGATATTGATAAGCAGGGGTTTTTTGCTCTACGTCGGGGATATCCATGGCGTTTACAGCTCTTCCCACAAAGTGTGTGAGCGCCTGTACATAGGCCATTTGCTTGTCGTGCACGATTGGTGTACGCTCCAGCACGTTTAGCTTTAACTCTTTAGAAAAAAAACGGATCAGGTTGTGATTTTTTTTCGTACGCACCGGGCATACAACAATATTCAATCCTTCAATTCCATCTTTACCGCTTTGCGGACCAAACAACGGGTGGGTTCCGATGATGTCTACATTTTCCGGCAGGTGTTTTAACATCAGCGCTACCGGTTTTATTTTTACTGAAGAAAGGTCAAAAACGAGCGTCTTTGGTTTTAGAAAATCTTTGATATCGATCAGCAACTCTTCGAGAAACTGCACCGGCACAGCCAGCGCTACCATATCCTGCGAAGCCGCTTCTTCTAATGTACCCCAGCGCACGCCGATTTTTTTGGCTTGCGCCGACAGATCGTTGCGATCGTAAACTGTGATATCAAAATACGGTTTTAAATGTGGTATAATGAATCGTCCAAACCCTCCAAATCCAATAAATCCTAGCGCTCTCTTTTGTTGTTCTTTTGTCATTCGAAATTAAAAATCCTGTTGAAATTTAGCCACCGAAGGTTTGCTCAGCACATAGCCGGCAAAGATCATGGCGAAGAAGACCAAGAACAGCGGATCGGCGGTGATCAGGTATACTATTGCCGCAAACAGCGCTGCCCCTTCCAACAATGCCCATACAATGAGGCAATGGGTTTGGTACAAGACAAATTTCTTAGAAATATCTTCTACTGCTTTAGACTTTGTACCTCCTTGTTTGTATAGGTATTTTCCTACTACAAAACTCATCACACCTAATACAGGCACAACGATGGAAAACACCGATGAAAGTGTTGCATCTTGTCCTGGACCATTACCGCTTTCCACCAGGAAATAAAATACGCTCAACGTAAGGATCATTCCAATACCTAACGCCATATATATAATATTTATGGTTTTAAAACCTGGATTAATATCAAATTCTTCCTGTAGCATATCAGGCTAATTTTAATTCTTTAATGATCGTATTGATCTTCTCATCCAGCTTGGCGCTTACTTTCTCGTAATCGGCGCGGGAAGCCAGTGGCTCGTTTACGCTGAAATAAAATTTGATCTTCGGCTCTGTGCCGGAAGGACGTGCAGAGATCAGCGAACCGTCTTCGGTAAGCAACTGAAGCGCATTTTCTCTTGGGAAATCGAGCTTGGTTTGTTTGCCTGTAGCTATTTCCGTCTGCACAGATGCATCGTAATCTTTTACATAAAGCAGCTTAGAACCGGCAAGCGTTTTCGGAGCATTGTCGCGCATGTCTTTCATCATCTGCTGAATTTCTGCGGCGCCTGATTGTCCTTTTTTCGTAAGTGAAATAAGTTTTTCTTTATAGAAACCATTTTTCACATACATATCCAGCATCATGTCGAAAGGACTTACACCTTTGTCTTTGTAATACGCCACCATTTCTGCAATAAACGCGCAGGACGCGATCGCATCTTTATCACGTACTTCATCGCCTACGAGATAGCCGTAGCTTTCCTCTCCTCCTACTATGAATTGTTCTTTGCCTTCCAATTGTCTTATCAGGCTTGCAATGTATTTGAACCCGGTGAGTGTGTTGTAATATTTCACTCCATAAGAAGCTGCGATCTTCTCGATGATATCGGAGGTTACGATCGTTTTTACGATGAATTCTTTACCAGTAAGTTTTCCTTTTGCTTTCCATGCTTCAAGCATATAGTTAATGAGCAAGCTTCCTGTCTGATTTCCGTTTAGAAGCTGGAATTCTCCTTTATTATTTTTGACACCGATTCCTACACGGTCGGCGTCAGGGTCGGTAGCAAGGATCAGATCAGCATCTATTTCTTTCGCTTTGTTGAGCGCAAGCGTCATTGCCTCTGTCTCTTCAGGGTTAGGATACACTACGGTTGGAAAATTTCCGTTTGGTTCTGCTTGTTCCTGTACGACAGTTACATTCTGGAAACCAAATCGTTTCAGCAGTTCCGGCACCAGTACGATGCCTGTTCCGTGGATCGAGGTATAGACGATCTTCATATCCTTCTGGCGTTGGATCGCTTCTTTGGAAAGAGATAGCGAAAGGATTTTATGCATATACAATTCATCGATCTCTTCGCCGATCATTTCGATCAGGCTTTCGTTGCGAGTGAATTTCACTTCACTGATATCGGAGATCTTCTGTACTTCTTTGATAATGTTTTTATCGTGCGGTGGGGTCACCTGTGCGCCGTCGTTCCAATAAGCTTTGTAACCGTTGTATTCTTTAGGATTGTGGGAAGCCGTTACCACTACTCCCGACTGGCATCCGAAATGGCGGATAGTGAAAGATAGTTCAGGCGTAGGACGAAGCGCTTTGAAAAGATATACTTTGATGCCGTTGGCAGAAAATACATCTGCGGTTACCTGCGCAAAGTAAGGGCTGTTGTTTCGGCTGTCATGTGCGATCGCTACTTTGATCTGTTGGTTAGGAAAGTTTACTTTCAGGTAATTGCAAAGACCTTGTGTAGCCATTCCTATAGTGTATTTATTCATCCTGTTGGACCCCACCCCCATCGTGCCACGCAGACCGCCGGTACCGAATTCAAGCTCTTTGTAGAAAGCGTCTACCAGCTCGTCTTCTTTATTGTCCTGGATCCATTGGCGTATCGTATTTTTAGTATCTTCATCGTAGGCTCCATCAAGCCATTTTTGGATTCTTTCTTTCGCAGAGGCGTCTAGCCTTGTAGATTGCTGAATAGTTGCGTTCATAAATTTGTACTACTTTAATAATAAAGTTTTGGTTAGGCGATAAAACTCCTAATGTTACTATATTTTCTGGAAAAGTAAAACTAAATTATGAATTATGAGTAATGAATGTTGAATGAAAAAGTTATTGATAGTGATTATCATAAACTACCTTTTCCAACTCATAATTCATTACTCATAATTCATAATTTTTTTTATTCTAATATTTGCCTTATTTTTATCTCTGTTTAAAGCAACTATACATAATAAAATGGATTCTAAAGCAATTGACAAATCTCTGATCGAGATCATTGAAAAAAAAGCAGAGCTCAATGCACTTACTTACGATGACAAAGGATACGACAAAATCGAAGATGAGCTGCACGATCTGGAAGATGAGTTTATAGATAAATACGGTGATGACTTTTCAGAGATCCTGGAAGACATCCATGATGACCTGGAAGCTGATAGTGATGTACTACTTCCTATTGCTTACCTTGCTTCCCAGTATATTCTAAAAGGACAATCACCAGATGGTACCAATACCTACGATGTTCGTCCTACCGAAGGAATTCATATTGATACCGATAAATATGCCGGAAAAGTAAAACGCCTGGTGTTGATCCCAAATCCACTCCGTTTTATGCTCCAGGTAGATGGTAAAAGAGAAGTAGTATGGCAGGCAAAATAAACTGCACTACTTTACCTTTAAAATTGTTCAATACATTTTCAATAATTGTTAGCAGAAACCTCACAAGTTTTACTGGCAAACGGATAGTCAAAATTATTCATTCCCCTACATGCGTTTCATTCACTTAGTTAATTTTTTACTCCTTCTTGTACTGCTCACAAATTGTAACGGCAATCAAGGCAATTCACAAGCTACCGATACTCCTGTAGTAATGGTAAGCCAGGAAGATGGAGTTGGCCTTAAGATCGGTCAGCAGGCTCCTGATATCAGCCTGCCGGATACTTCAGGAAATGTTAAAACACTTTCTTCCCTTCGTGGCAACTACGTGCTGGTAGATTTCTGGGCTTCCTGGTGCGGACCATGTAGATATGAAAATCCAAATGTGGTGAGACTTTATCAGAAGTATCATGCAAAAGGATTTGAAGTATTCAGTGTTTCACTCGATCAAAATAAAAAATCCTGGATGCGCGCTATTGAAGCCGACGGAATGGAGTGGACCCATGTATCAGATCTGAAGAAATGGGAATCGGCGGTAGCACCTGTCTATAATATCAACTCCATCCCGATGACTTTTTTACTCGACAAAAAAGGAGTCATAATAGCAAAAGATCTCCGTGGCGCAGATCTTGAAAAAAAACTGGCAAGCATCCTCGAAGCTAATTAACCTATGGCAACACGAAATCTATCGGGCTATGTAGAAAGAATATTGATTACCCTGATCATCTTTTCTCTTGTAGTATTCTACTTTCTTACCGGAAATTCTGAATTGAAAAAAACAGCAGGCTATACCTGCGTGCTGGTGCTGGAAATAGCGCTGGCGGCTTATTATATATACCTCGTAAGAAATGTATATTCTTTATTCCTGGCAGGTTTCATCGTGCTCAACGTTGGCTATCTTATCCTTGGCCAGCCTTTCAGCGATGTATTGATCATTGCAGGATTAGTCAATTTATTTTTGCTTGGAATATTCCTGGGATATAAAACCATCCGGGAAAGTATTCAAAATAAAGACCTGGAGCTGTTCGGTACTTTACTCACCCTCGGTCTGATCTTTCCGATCATCCAATTCTTTTATTTCCCCGACAATTTTGATTACTTAATGGTAGACCAGTTTGCCTTGGCCTTTGTGCTGGGTACAGTGATGTATAACGAAAACCTTTGGGACAAATACAATCTTTCAGAAAAGAAGATCCTTACTTATGTATTGGTGAGTACAATTGTTGAGGTGTTGTTGATCTCAGTGAGATTTTTTTAATCAGCCCTGCACTGTAGCGTTGTTGGAGCTTTTCTCTAATAACTTGTTGACTCAAACAGCTCAGAGTCCCCTGCCAAAGTCAATGCAAGCTTACTTCTTCAGGTAGCGGGAGACTCTGAGCCGACAAATTTAAACCCGAAAGCTTCCGAACACTTCTGGTCAAAAGATAAAATCCTTTCCCTCCTCTCCCATTTTTCTTAATTAAATTACTGACTATAATAACTCCAGTCCGATTTGGTTGTTAAACCTGCAGCTACTATTAACTCGCCTCATTATGAAAAGAAATCATCGGAGGTTTAGTGACGTTTTACTAATCAAAATTTCTAATTAGGGATTAATCTATTGAGTTGGATTTTAACGTAGATTAGCGCTGTATTTCAGAAAATTTTCAGAAAATAAATTTTTAAAGATTATACTGTTTTGATAACTTTAAATAAACATCATATATTATAAATATGGCATATATTTTAAACTATTTGGCAGAAATTGTAATTATATTTTAGATAAAATTACATAAAATTGAATTTTTATGTCAAAAAATAGACTGATTTTTAAAAAATAGATAATTTTAACGATCCAAATTTTGCATTTTTATAAAATTGCACTATATTTAGGAATCAGCAGTCGTTCATGGCTAGTAATAACCCACAAAAACAAATGAAATTAATATGTATATCAATAATTTAAGTAAAATAATCATCTTCTTTGAATAGATCAAAGAAGAAATAAAAATTAGAAGGGGGAAAAAAATTATGAGTATTTATGGATTAATCAACAAAGCAGGAGGATGCAGGAAGAAGTTGATGTTGACTTATATTGGAGTAATCTTCTCGGTTTTGATCACCGGTTGTTCTTTCTCCAATAAAAATGAAACCAAGGTGCGTGACAAATACCAGGTCACCTATCCTATTACAGTCGATACTTCTTACAACATCGACTATGTATCCGATATCCATTCAATAAAAAATATTGAGATCAGGGCCCGTGTGAAAGGCTACATTGAAGCCATTCATGTAGACGAAGGGAAACCGGTAAAAAAAGGTCAGGTAATCTTTTCCATCAGCAAGCAGGAATACCAGGAGGAAGTGCTGAAGGCCAATGCCAATCTTAAGAACGCCATCGCCGAAGCCAAAGCGGCTGAACTTGAATTACAAAACGTAAAACTCCTGGTAGCCAAAAATGTAGTTTCCAAAACCGAAATGGAAATGGCCCAGGCCAGGCTCGATGCATTCAATGCCAAGATCGAAGAGGCCAAATCGCACGCCGTGAGCGCACAACTTAAACTTTCCTTCACCGAGATCCGCGCTCCTTTCGACGGCGTGATCGACCGAATTCCGAATAAAGTGGGAAGCCTTGTGGACGAAGGCACACTGCTCACCACGCTTTCCGACAACCACGAAGTGTATGCCTACTTCAACGTATCAGAAAAAGAGTATCTGGAATTTCAACACGATGAAAATAAACGTGCCTCGTCCAGCCACGATGAAGTATCGCTCATCTTAGCCAACAACAAAGAGCATGCCTACAAAGGAAATGTAGAAACAGTAGAAGGCGAAATTGACAATGAGACCGGAAGCATCGCCTTCCGCGCACGTTTTCCTAATCCCGATAAAATTTTAAAACACGGCTCCAGTGGTAAGATCCGCCTGAGACATACCTTGCACAATGCCATCGTGATTCCTCAAAAATCTACCTTGGAAATCCAAGACAAGGTATATGTATTCGTGGTAGACAACCAGGGGAAAGTGAAGATGAAAAACTTCGTTCCGAAAATGAGGATCCCTCATTTATATATTCTGGAATCAGGTCTTAGCACTACTGATAAGATCATCTACGAAGGTATCCAGGATGTAAAAGATGGTATGATCGTAAACGCTGAAGTGGTTCCGATGAAAGACATTATTGTTGAGCTGGCCAACGAATAGAAAGTATTCGTTTTCCATTGTACAATCTTCTTTCACGCTTTTAAAGAGCCAAGATCATGTTTAGCATTTTCATCAAAAGACCTGTTCTCTCTATTGTCATTTCGCTGTTCATCACGCTGCTGGGTTTGCTGGCGATGGTACAGTTGCCGGTGACACAATTTCCCAATATTGCTCCTCCTTCTGTTTTGGTGACAACCAAATATACAGGCGCCAACGCCGAGGTATGTTCCAAATCGGTAGTAACTCCGCTGGAGCGCGCTATCAATGGTGTACCGGGCATGACCTACATGACGTCTATGTCGAGCAACGACGGCACCAGTATTATCCAAATATATTTCCAGGTAGGAATTGATCCCGACATCGCAGCGGTGAACGTGCAGAACCGGGTGTCTACTGCACTTGACGAACTACCGCAGGAAGTACTCAAAGCAGGCGTGCAGACGGAGAAAGAAGTGAACAGCATGCTCATGTATCTCAACATCACGAGCGAAGATTCTTCGACCGATGAAAAATTCATTTACAACTTTGCCGACATCAACGTGATCTCCGAACTGAAAAGGATCGACGGGGTAGGATTCGCGGAAATCATGGGACAGCGAAAATATTCCATGCGCGTATGGCTGCGCCCGGATCGAATGGCCATTTACAAAATTTCAGCGCAGGATGTGATCGAAGCTTTGCGCGGACAAAACGTAGAAGCCGCGCCAGGCAAAGTGGGCGAAAGCTCCGGCAGAAAAGCGCAATCGTTGCAATATGTATTGAAGTATACGGGAAAATACACTTCTAAAGAACAATATGAAAACGTAGTGATCAAGGCCAATGTGAACGGGAAAATGCTCCGTCTGAAAGATATAGCCGAGATAGAATTCGGTTCGCAAGGGTTTGATATTTTATCAAAAGAAAACGGTCGCCCTTCCGCGGCTATCATCATGAAGCAGCGTCCTGGCTCCAATGCAAGCGAAGTGATCGAACATGTAAAAGAGCGGATGGCAGAATTGAAAACTACTGGTTTCCCTCCGGGAATGAACTATACGATCAGCTACGATGTCTCTAAGTTTCTCGATGCATCCATTCACGAAGTGCTGAAGACCTTGATCGAAGCGTTCATCCTGGTGGCTTTGGTTGTTTTTATTTTCTTACAGGACTTTCGTTCTACGCTCATACCAGTACTGGCTGTGCCGGTTTCACTGATAGGTACATTCTTCTTCATGCAGCTTTTTGGATTTTCGATCAACCTGCTAACACTGTTTGCGCTGGTGCTTTCGATCGGAATTGTGGTAGACAATGCCATCGTAGTAGTAGAAGCCGTACACGCCAAAATGGAAGAATTTCATTTAAGTCCACGAGCCGCTACCATGGCTTCTATGAATGAGATCAGCGGAGCGATCGTTGCGATCACACTGGTGATGTCGGCCGTGTTTATACCTGTGGCTTTTATGACCGGACCAGTGGGTGTTTTCTACCGGCAGTTTTCCATTACAATGGCCATTTCCATTATTATTTCCGGCATCAACGCGCTTACGCTTACACCGGCTTTGTGCGCGATGATGCTGCGCAATACGCATGGTATGGTAAAAAAGAAAAATTGGGTCAACAACTTCTTTCATCAATTCAACGAGTGGTACAACCGGATCTCCAATCGCTACAAAATTTTGATTCGCGCAATTGCCAACAGAAGCATGGTCACTTACCTCATGCTTGGCTTTTTCATCTTAGCGACCTTTGGTACCGGCTTTTTTCTGCCCTCCGGTTTTATTCCCAGCGAAGACCAGGGGACCGTATACGCCAATATCACTACGCCGGCAAGCGCTACGCTTGAGCGTACTGAAAATGTAATGGATGAAATACAGAAAGCTACCAAAGACATTCCTGCCATAGAATCTGTTTCTACTCTCGCGGGCTACAGCCTTATGACCGAGGGCGCCGGCGCTTCTTTCGGAATGGGCATGATCAATCTTAAACCATGGGACCAACGAAAAGAATCGGCTGATAAAGTGATCGAACTATTGACCGAAAAAACAAAACATATCAAGGATGCCAATATCCAGTTCTTCCCTCCTCCTGCGGTGCCTGGGTATGGAAACGCGAGTGGCTTCGAACTAAGAATACAAGATAAAAGCGGAAGTGGAGATTTCCAGAAACTGCAAACGGTAACCAACAATTTTCTTACTGCACTCAACAAACGTAAAGAGATCAAGGAAGCCTTTACCAGCTTTGACGCCAGCTATCCGCAATACCTGATCAAAGTAGACAACGACAAGGCCGCGCAGAAAGGCGTTTCGGTAGAAAATGCGATGAGCAATCTGCAAGCGCTGATCGGCAGTTATTATGCTACTAACTTTATTCGCTTTGGACTAATGTACAAAGTGATGGTACAAGCATTGCCCAAGTACCGCGCCCAGCCGGAAGATATTTTAAATCTTTATGTAAAAAATGAAGATGGTGAAATGGTTCCGTATTCTGCTTTTATTACTGTAACAAGAGTATACGGACCAGAACAGCTTACCCGCTACAACATGTATACTTCCGCCATGATCAACGGTGAGCCTGCTCATGGCTATAGCAGCGGCAGCGCTATACAAGCGATCCAGGAAGTGGCCGCAGAGAATTTGCCAAGAGGCTATAGTTTCGAATGGTCAGGCATGACGCGCGATGAGGTGATCTCGGGAAACCAAGTGATCATTATTTTCCTGGTTTGTTTACTCTTTGTATACTTATTGCTCGCTGCGCAATATGAAAGTTTTCTCCTTCCGCTTCCCGTGATCCTTTCGCTGCCTACGGGCGTATTTGGCGCTTATTTCCTGCTTCTTGTTTTAGGTTTACAAAATAATATTTACGCGCAAGTAGCACTAGTCATGCTGATCGGGCTGCTTGGAAAAAATGCGATCCTGATCATTGAATTTGCGATCCTTAAACAGAAAGAAGGGCGCAATCCTGTACAAGCCGCCATCGCAGGAGCCGTATCGAGACTTCGACCGATCTTGATGACCTCTTTTGCTTTTGTAGCAGGATTGATCCCGCTGATGATCGCTTCCGGCGCGGGTGCAATTGGAAACCGCACGATCGGTACTGCAGCAGCAGGCGGAATGCTATTCGGTACAATCTTCGGATTGATGATCATTCCCGGGTTGTACGTGATCTTTGCTTCGTTGTCGCAACGGTTTACTTCTGAAATGGAGGATGAAGTTTAATAACTCAGTACTGTTGCTCTTCCAATACACTAACCTTAACAGAAAATGAAATTTTACACCGCCATTATTTTCCTCACCATAACACTCCTACTGGCCAACTGCAAGCCACCACAGCTCGGCACGCAGAAGCCTATGCATCCTGTACCAAATGCATATAACAGTAGAATAGATTCTGTAAACTCTTCCAATCTAAATTGGAAAAAATATTTTACCAATACTACCTTAGTAGAGCTACTCGATACAGCGATGAAAAACAATTTGGATCTGCTGGTAGCATTTCAACGAATTGAAGCGGCAAGAGCGCATGTGAAATTTACGAAAGGAGTTTTGCTCCCTTACGTGACAGGCAATATTTCCCTGGCACAGCGCAGGTACGGGAGATACACAATGGATGGAGCCGGGAACAGTTCTACCTATATCACGCCCGGGCAGATCGTGCCTACCAATCTTCCCGATCATTATTATGGATTGCAATCTTCCTGGGAAGTAGACATATGGGGCAAACTGAGAAATAAAAAGAAAGCAGCCATCGCTCATTACCTGGCTAGCGTAGAAGGGAAAAACTGGGTGATCACAAATCTTATTGCAGAAGTTGCTACTACGTATTATGAATTACTTGCTTTGGATATTGAATTGGAAATTATCCAGGAAACGATCGTACTACAAAACAATCAGCTCTCGATCATACGCGTGGAAAAAGAAGCTGGACGAGCGAATGAATTGGCGGTAAAACAATTTGAAGGACAGCTGTACAATTCCCAAAGTTTGGAAATAGAAATTTTGCAACAGATCACAGAGACGGAAAACAAACTCAATTTTCTTCTCGGCCGTTATCCTCAGCCAATCCCGCGTGATAAACTGACCTTTAGCCAATCAATTCCTGTACAAGTATTCATCGGCATGCCGTCGGATCTCCTGAGTCACCGGCCGGATATACGGAAAGCCGAATACGAGCTGATTGCTTCCAAGGCCAATGTACAAGCGGCACGCGCAGCATTCTATCCTTCGCTCAACATTACCGCAGGAGTCGGGTTGCAGGCATTTCAGATGCAATACCTGCTTAATCCTCAATCGCTGGCTTATGGTGTAATGGGAAGTTTAGCGGCCCCCCTGATCAATCAAAGTGCAGTGAAAGCAAATTTTCGTACTGCAAAAGCTTCACAATTGGAAGCGCTTTATACTTATCAAAAAACAATTCTGAATGGTTATGTGGAAGTGTATAACCAAATGACGAACATCAATAACCTCGAAAGGATCTACACGTTAAAAAACAATGAAGTGGCGGTTTTGAATAACTCTATTGAAACTGCCTCCGAACTCTACCTCACCGGCCGCGCCACATACCTGGAAATTGTGGTAACGCGTAAGAATGCTCTGCAATCAAGACTTGAACTGATTGAGATCAAGAAAAGACAATACAATTCTGTGATCAATATTTACCGGGCGCTGGGTGGAGGATGGGAATAATTGTCTAACATTTATTTTCTTCCTCTTCTCGAAAGGGGCTTCGACAATGGTGTTCCTAATTTATAAAAGATGTATCTAACTTCTTTTGCAAACCAGGGTTTTCCTTTATGTTTTTCGCCTAATATCGGTACAAGCTTGCGAAGCCTTTTGTACATGGTTTCGGGATCCACATCGTACAATTTTGCCAACTGGCTGGTATAATACTTCTGAATGCGTGCGGGCTGCGGAGAAAGGTTTTCCATAATTTTTTTGTTTGTACTAAATTATGGAAGGAGAATGCAGTGTATCTGCAGTGGAAAAATTTTGTCTGAACCTTGATTTTCTGGATTAGAAGATTTACATATTTTTAGTCCGCTCAGAGTCTCCCGAATCCGGAGAGTAAAGTTTATACGGCCCTTTGCAAGGGGACTCTGAGCTGTTTGATGATCCTGCTCTGCTGGTAGCAGCTCAGAGTCCCCATTCAACACCTGTGTTAAAACAACGTTCCGGGTGTGGGAGACTCTGAGCGGACTAATATATGCTCTCTGGTTAGTTTTATCTTTTTAAACCCTTTGCGTCTCAAGGTTGACAACTTACTATTTCATTTTTTATCAATTATCACATCAAACTCAGATTAAATCCTGGCTTGGTAAGTATGCAATTCAAAATATCTTCCTTTCTTTTCGAGCAATTCCTCGTGTGTGCCTTGTTCGGCTATTTGGCCGTTTTCTACTACAAGGATCTGGTTAGCTTTGCGGATTGTGCTTAGACGGTGAGCGATCACAAAGGTAGTACGGCCTTTCATAAGCTCTGCCAAACTTTCCTGGATCATAGATTCACTTTGTGTATCAAGGTTCGAGGTAGCTTCATCTAAGATAATGATCTTCGGATTGGCAAGAATGGCACGGGCTATGGCTATCCGTTGTTTTTGTCCTCCCGATAATTTTACGCCACGTTCTCCAATCGTAGTATCCAGACCGGCTTCAAAGCGGTCGGTGAATTCTGTTACATAAGCTGCCTTCGCTGCGCTGATCACTTCGGCTTCAGTGGCGTCTGGTCTTGGGAATAAAATATTCTCACGGATCGTACCTTCAAACAAAAAATCATCTTGCAGCACTACTCCTAAATGTTTACGGTAACTTCCCAATGTTACCTTAGAAAGATCAGTACCATCAATCGTAACTTTTCCGGAATCAGGATTGAGAAAAGTAGCAACCAATCCGGAGATCGTAGTTTTTCCAGAGCCGGAAGTTCCTACCAACGCAGTCACCGAGCCTGCCGGTGCATGGAAGCTGATTTCATTTAATACTTCTTTTCCTTCTTCATAGGCAAATGAAACATTTTCAAAACGGATATTGCCTTTCAATTCTTTCAATTCAATAGTACGAATCGCAGTATCTTCTTCTGCAGGCATATTCATGATCTCTTCCGTGCGATCAAGTCCTGCAAAGGCCTCTGTAAGCTGGCTTCCGATATTGCTCATCTGGATGATCGGCGCGATCATAAAGCCTAAGAATAACGTGAATGAAAGAAAATTACCTGGTGTCAATTGTCCATTGATAATCATATAACCGCCGATGCCCATGATGCCTAGTGAAGCCATTCCCAGAAGAAAGGTAGCCGAGCTGGTGACCAATGCAGTGGAAGTAAGACTTTGTTTGATGTTTTTAAACAAACGATCTACTCCATTTTCAAATGTTTTGGTTTCCTGTTCTTCTGCATTGAATGCTTTTACGATGCGAATTCCATTAAGCGTTTCGGTTAGCCTGCCGGTAACATCCGCATTGATCATTCCTCTTGTTTTAAAAATCGGGCGAATATATCCGAAAGCCCTCAGCGCGATTGCTGCGAAAATAGTGACTGGTACGAGTACGTATATAGTAAGCCAGAAACTTATTTTGATCATTAAAACAAGTGCAATGATTGAGGTAAGCGCTCCTCCGATCAACTGGACCAATCCTGTGCCGATCAGGTTTCGCACGCCTTCTACGTCGGTCATAATGCGGGATACCAGAGCACCTGATTTATTATTATCATAAAAACGGATTGGTAATGAAAGGATTTTTTTCTGTACCTGTACTCTCAATTTAGAAATGAGGTGTTGCGCCTCTACGCTGAGGATCTTTGTAAGCAAGAAAGAAGTAACTGCATTGATAAGGATAGAAAGTCCTACTTTCCAGAGTAGATCGTAAAGCTTTATAAGGTCTTTGTTCACGATCACATCGTCGACCAGGCTTTTACTGGCCCAGGGCAATACCAGGCCTGCCAACCTGCTGATAACAATGAGTACCAACCCGATGCCAACCAGCTTGCGGCGGGGCCAAATGATGGTTTTGAAAACTTGTGATAGGGAGACTTTGTGTTTCTTAGTAAGATCTTGTTTATCGGCCATAATAAATAAAAGGTATGTATCCGTAGAGTCGTAAAGCTACCAAAAATATTGTATGCTGATTATTTTTTTTTCTGAACCTTGATTCACAGGATTTAAAGATTTACTTGATTTTGATTAGCAAGATTTTGTCTTATCCGGTTAATAATTATTCTTTTGAAGTATATGTATCATTTCATTTTTTAATCATTATCAAATCTTGTTGTCATGAAAATAAAAATCCTGTGAATCTTTAAATCCTGTGAATCAAGGTTCAGACTATCCTCTTATGGGATAGTTGCAAGTTTTCAAAAAAAACATATAACGAGTGACTGACAAAAGGTTTGGAAATTTATCGGATAAACCGACAGACGCATGTTCAGAAAGTATTTTATTATTGTTTTTTTCTTTTTTACTTCCTGCATTGTACAATCTCCTCAATACACTTCGCTGGAACAAGTAATGTCTTTGCATGTTGGAATGACGAAAGAACAAGTAGAAAAAACACTCGACCTCGCGCCCTATGATGTGAAAGCTTATACCGATAGCAGCGATGTTTTTATTTATGTGTACCGGACCATAGACCGTCGCACACTTTCATTTTATACCAAAAAGAAAAACGGTAGAAAAGCTATTGGTAGATACGTACAGCTTTATGTAGCTTATTCTAAAAAAACAAACAAAGTGATCAACATAGAATCCTGTGGAGATTGTAACGACAATCTCGTAACTACCAGCCGGGTTGATTTTGAAAAAGTGATCACCTTTGTATCCGTTACGCTGCCGGTGATCCTGGTGTATATAGGGTTGAAGTCGGGAAAGTAAGTTAGTAAGTTATGATTGTTGAGTTATGAGTTATGAATTAAAACAATAAATCATTCATAATTCATAACTCATAATTCAAAATTATTCTTTATGTTTCCTCTTCTCCTTACGCTCCTCTCTCCGTTCTTTTCGTTCTTCTTTCTTGTCTTCCTTTTTGGGTTTATTTTCTGAGAAAACTTTTTGCAGCAGGTTTCGCTTGTCGTCCGGGTCTTTTACTGTTACCGAATTGATGTTGATCTCATTGTCTATGCTTGGGATAAGCGCCTGGATAAAGGCATTGCGAATCACTTGCCAGATCGCTTCGATCGTACCGATCTTTGGGTCTTTGAAATTTCCTTCCAATGGTACTTTGGTTGCAAGCTGGTCTTTCCGGTGGTTTTTGAAAATGGCGGCAGCAGTGCCTACTAAATCTTCCCATAGTTTATGCAGGAAACTATCGTGTGCGTCTTCAACTCCTACTACATCCAGGTCTTTAATAATTGGCTTTACGTAGCCTTTAAACTTTCCATCTTTCGCGCTCATTTCGGTATACAAACCGAAGTTGCCTTTATTTACATCAAAATTTCCGTAGGCTTTCAAAAAATCATTGAGCAACACAAGATTGGTATTTTTGAGCTCTGCATTGAGATCGAAGGTTGGTTGTTCGGCAAGCGCGTTTAATTTCATATCGAACGTAAGATGCCCATCATATACCGAGGCAGAAGCATTGACCGTAGAAGGAAGCAACTCTCCTTTTTTGATCACGTTTGATAAGTTCAGGGCAAGGATGTACGTATCTTTCATCGACACATCTATCTTAGGATTGGAAGTATGATCGATATAGTGAATTTCGCCGTTGTTGATCTCAAAACGGTTTATTTTAAGCGGCATAAAATCTTTCAGCAATTTTCTGAAGTCTGTGGTATCCTTTGCCACTTGTCCGATCTCTGCCTTGTCTTTTGTGAAGATCAGTACAGGCGAATCGAAAACAAGCTCGCCGGTGATCCTTCCATGAAACAGGGCGCTCCATTCTACGGAGAGATCGATGTCTTTGGCTTTCATAAAATCTGTTTGCCTGCCATTTGTCGAATCTAATTTATTGAGATAAAAATTGTTGATGACATAAGCTCCACGAATCAATGCGATATCGATGTCTTCGATATGCCCGTAGTAACCTTTCACTTTAGTGAGGCGATCGTTGGCGATACGCAATACAACATAAGGTAAAATAAGCCGGATCACAATCAGCAGCACCACAATGCCGATCAGGATTTTATAAATTCTCTTCATTTCGTATTCGTTTTTATTTTTTCTCTAAAATGAAGAGTTTATAGAATTATCGCATTACATAAGTTTTTGAATCTGTTATGCCTTGTCCATGTTGAAGCTATGAAGTTATGAATTATGAGTTATGAATGAAAGGATAACGATTCGTTTATCAATTATTGGTTATTGGTTACTTACTCCGCAAACTACAAATTCATAACTCATAATTCATAACTTCAACATCAGTTTCTTATTCCTTCGATAGCTCTCTTGCTGCCATGGAGGTGCGGAAGTGAGGAATTTATTTTCAAAATAAGTAGCCTGATCCTGGTTTGATAAAAAATAAAAGTGCGCCAGCGTAGCATACATCCAGCTTCTGTCGATCCGCTGATCAAATCCTTCTGAGCGGAGCATCATTTCCAATTTTTCTGTCAATCTTTTTCGTACCCGCTGAGCTTCCGCAAAGCAATTATTTTTTTCAGTTTCATCCTGCTCTCCTTTTGCTTTCAGATCCAAGCAGAGCGCATAATTTTCTCCGTTGTAATAACTATTGCTTAGTCGATACGCTTTTCCATAATGTTCTATGGCTTCCTGAAGATCGTTAGGATCATTGCTAACAAGGTAGTTATTTTTATAAATGGCTCCTGCAATGCCTAGTGTTTCCGGGTCATTTGTAGGACGAAGCGGTTCAAGAATTTTAAGCGCAAAAGAAAAAGCGTCCGGACCACCGGATTTATATTTTGCCAACGCCATCTGTTGAATAAAATAAGATTCCTGCGGCGCTTCCTGTCTTGCTTCTTCCCACCATTGCGCTGCTAATCCGAAATTATCATTCTGCATAGAGCGCAATGCTTCATGGGTTGCCGTTGCTATATGTTTTTCTTTTTTTATACTATTTTCCAAAAGTTGCCGGTAAGCTTCTTCTGAAAACAATTCTGACTCATGGTTAAAAAAACGATGTAACGAATCATCGGGAAGTTGTTTTTGTGCGGTCTTACGGATCATACCACAGAGACCGTTGATCGATCGTTGGAGTATTTCTTTATCGGGCTTCTCTCCTACGTGGGTATAAGTAAACATCCCCATATGATCCAATTCAAAAGGCATCCTGCCGATGCCCTTTTCTTTGATCACTATTGTAGAAAAAGGACGGACTGCATTGCGAACGCCCAATTTATACAAAATATCCAGCTCACCGGTGGAGACATCTACAATCAATAGATCAGCCTGCATGAGCAGAGGGAAAATCGTCTCAGCCTGCTGTAGTTCACCTGACCGTACACAGCAATAGTCTGCTTGCTCTACCGCTGGAAGAATAATATGGTGGTAAGTATTATCAAGGTCAAAACTATTGCCGGTAGAAGGATCTGTTTTTCTACCGTATCCTATCAGCACTAAACATATTTTCATTGAAATATTTTATTATAAAATTTCAAAAACTGAAACCGTCATTATAATTGTCACCATGTACCTCTAACATTCGAGACCCTGAACTTTCAACATATTTTTTCTATTCAAAATTCACTGTTGCTCCACTATCAAATAGCATACTTGCGGATAGCCCCTATAATTGAGCTGCTGTTCCAGCCAACAAGTTCTGCTGCTGATTCCTGTATGACCAGCGGCATTTTTTCATGCCCCCAGGGATAGATCCCAATGATCGGTTTTCGAAATTGTTGGGCAATTTTAATTTCTTCCATGATCCATTCGCTGTAAGCGGCATACATCCCACCGAGGATAAGTACTATGTTCACTGGTTTGATTTGATTGTTCAGCAACTCCTTTAGTTGTGTACGGTTGTGCTCGGTATCATCTACCGGGGCATTGTCTTCGGTAAGACTGTAATTTCTCCATTTAAAATAAGGAACTTCTTTTAGCATTCCTTCCAAACGGTTATAGTCGTCGTTATAACTCCAGGCGTGAGAAATAAAGAGATCGTAGGTTTTTAATTCAGGCATTCGGAATGAGAAAGATTTGAGCCGAAGATATATAAAATTATTCAGATGCCGATATGAGATACCGGATGCCCGGATACCAGATCCCGGATAATTTTGTGATTACAGTCCATTAATTATTTTTTAACTGGCATCTGGTATCCGGGCATCCGGTATCTTTACAAATTCCTCTAGATCATTACAATTTAAGCGTTATAACAACATTCAGTTTTTGAATATTTCTTTTTATATTCTGGCAAATTCAATACATTTGGAATAACTAATTGTATTTTTTATAATGATAAAGTTGTTGGTAAATAAGGATGTTTTTAAGTTCAAATATTTGCCGGACTATGCTGATTATATTCTTAAAAACAAGCTTACAGAATTTGTAACCATAGGCATACGTTTTTGTCGCGAAGTCGATCTTCCTTTGCTAAAACCTCTTAGTCGTTTTTCAGAAGAAGAACTAGTAGCAATTAGTCTTGGTTCGAACCGTGAATTGCTTTTGGCAATTTCCAAAAACCAGGTATCACAACTTATTGAAGACAATATCCACAAATGGGAATCCAACACTATTACGGCCATTGATAAAGAAGACGTAGTAGCCGAAGACCTTACACTGGGATTTTTTCTTCGCCGAAAAATATTTGCCTATTTCCTCGACAGTTACACTAAAAATGTGGTAGAACAAAAATTTATCATCAATGAGATTGATATTTACACCACACAAGAAGAACTAATTGCGTATAATATTTACATTAAAACTCAACAGGAAAAACTGGCGCTGGCCAACAAAGATCTTAATTTTCACAAAGAGCTCCTGCTCGAAGCCCAGGAATTAGGAGGCATTGGTTCTTTTGTACTCAATTTTAAAGATCATTCCAAAAGCGTTTTTACTCCTGAATATCAAAAAATCCTGGAGATCGAAGGACATGCAGACTTCGATGATTTTATGAACAATGTACATCCGGAAGACAGGTCGTTGCTGGTTGCCAGTATTAACAATGCTTATATGAACGGAGGAAAATACGAGGTAACTTATCGCTATAAGAAAAGCGAAGAAAAGAAAATCTGGTCAAAAGGATTTATCCTGACCGAAAACAGGCAGCCTGTTTTGATCAGAGGAATTGTTCGCCTTATTTAATCATGAGTTATGAATTATCAGTTAATAATTTCACATTTATAACTCCATAATTTTATTCATAGTACTCATCCTTCACATACCTGCTGATAAAAGTACTTAGCCCTTCGCCAGAGGCAGCTAGCTTTTTCATTCTTTCTACTTTTTCTTTTCCTGGCTTTTCATAGTTGTATACGTAAGGTTTTAACGCATACTGAAACCATACGCGGATATAATCTTTCCCGGTCTCATATCCTCTGACTCCCGATACTCCTGATCTATTCGGATACTTCTTCATCTTCTAAAAAATTCCTAAACTAAAATTTATAATTCTTATTTATCAAAAATATATGTAGTAATATTTACTGTTTCACCGGTTGCGCTGCATCCCACCATTTTGTATCCCTGTGCCTTCCATTCTTCCAGCACGGTAGTGACCTTTGGCATATTAGCATCCATCGATTTAGAAGTAAAATCTTCGAGTGGTACCGTTTTCAAAATTCCAGTATGATCCGAAACTACGATCCTGCTTTTAAAACCGGTCATGTTGTTGGCCTCGATCACTTTGATCATGATATAATTTCCAGCCGTCGATCTTTTTTGCGATTGCTTGAATGCCAGGAAGGCAAAGCCCATCAACACAAGCAAGACCGCTACCACTATTTTCTCAAATGAATTCTGCATGCGCTAAAAAATTTTATAATTACAAAATTCTATATAAAAATGTTCTGCATAGAACATTACTAAATTAATAAAAATATAGAAATTAAAAAAGCGTGTATACAGAAATTTTCTGTATACACGCAGATTAGAAATTGGTTAATCTATGGTGTAACTTTTTCTTTTGCCATTTTATGATAGCTGCCATACGACAGGAATAACAAGAGCAGCGGCAATGCAATGAAAGCCCATTCGGGAAATGAACCGCCGATAGAAATAATCGAATAAGCTGCTCCGATCAGATCAAAACAGATGCCTGCATAAGCCCATTCCTTAATTTGGTATACGCCAGGAATCAGCAGTGCAATAGCGCCCAATACTTTGGCTACCCCAATGAAAGCAATGAAATAGAGTGGATATCCAAGGCCTTTGTGAATCACTTCAATAGAAGATTCTGTAACCAGTGCATTGCTTGCGCCGGAAAACAGCATCATAGCAGCAATAAGCGAAGTAGAGATCCAGAAAATGATTTTGGTTCGTTTCATGTTGTTTGGATTTAGGGTTAAGTTAACTTATAAAAAGATCCAGGATGCAAGATGCCAGATGATAAAATGAAATGCCTTTATCTTCTATCCGGTATCGTATCCTTTAACTATTTTTAAGCTTTCTTCAATTGCTCAATATCCAGCTTTTTCATTTTCATTAAAACCTTCATCACTCTTTCTGACCTGGATGGATCTTTCATAAGCGCTGCAAGCTCTGTAGGTACTACTTGCCAGGATACACCGTATTTATCTTTCAACCATCCGCATTGACTTTCGCTTCCTCCATCTTTTGTAAGATTATTCCAATAGTAATCTATCTCTTGTTGATTTTCACACATAATCTGGAAAGAAACGGCTTCGTTGAATTTGAATATTGGACCACCGTTGAGCGCAGTAAAAGTTTGTCCGTCGAGTTTAAACTCCACGGTAAGCACAGTGCCTGCTTCCTGGCCATGGACATCATGTCCTTCTTTTCCATAACGGCTGATCTGCTCGATCGAAGAATTTTTAAAAATGGAAGTATAAAACTTAGCGGCCTCTTCGGCCTGATGGTCGAACCAGAGACAAGGAATGATTGATGATTTCATAGACATATATTTTTTAGTTTTTACAATACAAAGATGAAGAATGAATTCTGTACTTATACGTGCCAAAAACGACAAACTGGAAGGCCAAACACGACATATTTATAGATCATCCTCCTCATCGTGTTCGTCCTCTTCATCTTCTTCCTCATCAAGGTCATTTTCTCTGAGATTATAATGATCATTGTAGCATTCTACTATATAGAAGGATTTTTTGTGGGTCCCCACAAAAAAATTGATTTGTTGATCCTGATGTTTCATAATTTAAAAAATTAAAAATTCTCACTTTATTCTACTCTTGGACTACTCTCCAATTTAAAAAACATGAGGGAACAAAACTGGTCTGAATTTACTGTTTTTTTATTACACTGATTTTAAAAAAAATTATATTATTCATACCCGATTGCTAAGGAAGTCCAATGCCTACAGAGGTTTGTGCAATTCCTACTTCATTGTTTTATTTGAAAATGTGAATCATATAAGTCTTATATAAATAGATGTAATTAATTAAGGAATGCTTTGCACATCTTTGTGAAAAGAAATTTTTAATCTTTAATCTAACCGTCATGAGAAAATCACCCTATAAAGTTTTTATCCAGGAAGATGATAAAGGTATGCAACAAAAAATCGCCGAAGAACTGAAAGAGAAAAATTACACTATTAGTTTTTTTTCAAAATCAGATTCAGCCTTCGATCTGCTCAATTTCAATCCTGATATTTTGATCCAGGATTACAAAAGTAACAAGATCGTGCGTTGCTATGAATGGGCTTCGCCCTATAATCACTGGAACTGAGATTGGACATCAATCCTTTGTCTGTTCTTATCTGAAGAAACAATTATTTTTTCAAATTATTAAACGCAAAAATAACATGGCACTTCTGGCAGCATTCCTGGTAGCATTTGTGATCTCCCTGGTATTTCTTCCCTATCGCCAAGGATCGGTTTCTTCTCTGATCGTGTTTTTTATTCTTTTGTTTATGGCTGCCGTTTCTTCCCAGCTCTGGCTGCCTTTCGGACCGAGCTACTATGGTGTCGCTTGGCTTGCTATGCTGATCACTGTGCTGGTAGTAGCAGCGCTGGCTTCTCTTCCTGCCCGGAAAAAAAGAGCCGACGAAGCAGACCAGGAAACCGCAACCATGATAGCCGAAAGCATGCTCACCTGGGTTCTATTTGGCCTGCTGATCGTATCCATTGCTATTGGAGCGTACACCGGTGGAATATGGTAAAACGCACTGCAGCTACAGCCTAACCTCATCAAATCTTCAAATCACCAAATTATCAAATCACCATTTTTCGTTATCTTAGTAGCTCCAATGAGTACAGAACTGATTGTAGACGAAGAGATATACCAAAAGGTGATCCAGGAAATGGTACCAGCTACCAAACATTTTCTCTGGATCGGTACAGCAGATATCAAAGACCTTTATGTGGGGAAAGGGAAAAAAATGGTACCCTTCCTGGAAGTCTTGTCAGACCTGCTTCGCAAAGGTGTGGAGATTCGCCTGGTATATGCCAAGGAACCCGGGCCGGCCTTCAGAAAAGATTTTGATAAATATCCTAATCTAATCCAGGGACTGGAGCAGATGCACTGTCCGCGTGTTCATTTTAAAACGATCATCAGCGACGGCAAGAAAGCATTTACCGGGAGCGCCAACCTTACAGGTGCGGGTGTGGGTGCGAAAAGTAAGAACAACCGAAATTTCGAAGCCGGCATTCTTACTACTGATCCTGTTTTCATACAGAAACTCATGACACAATTTGATACACTTTGGATCGGTGAAAACTGCCGCGCATGCGGACGCAAAGAATTTTGCAGCGAATGGCAGCAGTTTAAAAAAGTTTAAATATCGGACCCTGCTTTTTATATTTTTATCCACAGATAGTAAATATTGTAAGCTTTTTCGCCTTTTATATAAGAGAGTTGAGTTTATACTGTATTATTTTGCAGGGTCAAATTCAGAATTTGATGATAGTTACGACTATGCAGTTTTATGAGCTTATAATTGATAAAATATCTTAAGATGGAAACAGAAAAAATAGTGCAAGTGGATAAAATAGATAAATTATCGCAGCTACACAAAAAAATGATCTCCGAAATTCAGGATTATGCCATTATCCTACTTGACTTTGATGGTACAATTTTATCCTGGAATATAGGTGTAGAAAAAATAAAAGGATATAAAGAACATGAGATCATTGGACAAAATTTCAGGATCTTTTACCTTCCGCAGGACCGGCAGGCGATGCTTCCGGAGCAGCTCATTAACCAGGCAATTAAAGAGGGTCGCGCGCGTCATATTGGCAAGCGCGTACGCAAAGACGGCACTACTTTCTGGGGTAGTATCCACATCACGGCACTTCACGATGACAATGGACAAGTGATCGGTTTCACCAAACTCACAAGGGAGCTGGGTGACAGGGAAACTATTTAGTAGATAGTTTTTAGTAATGAGTATACTCATTACTAAAAACTAAAACTTACTCTTGATAAGATATAAGAGTAAGCTTAAAAAGTGTAAAGGTTTAGCAATATTAATTTTTCATTTTTATACAACTGCAAACAATGCGGTCTACATATAAAACCTAAAAACATACACATGGAATTTTTTAATACGATCTATTTTATCGCCGCTATTTTTGGAATTGGCGCACTTATCGGGATGTACTTGCTTTCTATTATAATGAAAAATGAAGAGACTCCTAAATACGTGGCCTATATTCATGGAGCTTTTGTAGGCACAGGGCTTATCCTTCTCTTCTGCTATGCAGCAGATACGCCGGGCTGGACAGATGTAGTGATCATTTTCTGTGTAGCTGCCTTTGGAGGAGTTACATTCCTGATAAGAGATTTTATGGATAAACCACTTCCAAAATGGTTCGCCGTAGGACACGGATTGATAGCAATTACAGGATTTACAATTTTATTGATCAGAGCATTTTCATAAAAATACCTGAACCTTGATTTTGATTAGCTGGAATTTATTTTTGGTTGTCATTCAGGATGATTAGAAATCCAAACATTGACTTTGCAATGTTGCTAGTAGAAATTCAGAAGAAAAATATAAACAACAGTGCAGACTCCGCACAAGTTTCCTTCTGAATGACATCATGAAAATAAAAATCAAGTAAATCTTCTAATCCTGTAAATCAAGGTTTAGACAATCTCACAACCAGTGCTCCTGCACAAATTTCAATTGACGGAACTGATGAAACTTAGGACGGCCCAGGCAATAAACCAATCGAGTATCCTCCGGTAATATTCCGCTATGCAATTTTGGATTCAGCTTCATTGACCAGGAGAATGGAATAAAACCTTCCGTTCCTAAAAGATCTTGCCATAGATCGATGTGGTAATTTTTGCGTTCCAGTACATCGGTAATATATCCCTGGTCGCCCAGCGAGCAGGTATGCCAGTGACGGGCTTTGATCTCTTCTTCATCGGCTACAAAATCGGTATAGATCGAATGCAAACGCTCATCGCTGCCATTCCAGTACATGATCGTGGAATTGTTTACATACTTGATATAATCGCGCAGCATTACCAGGTTTTCGCGAGGCTGTATAAAATCTTCGAGGGAGCGGGTAGCAAACACATCAAGATCGAGATATAATACAGGACCATCGAAAAGCCCCGGTTCAAAGAGCTCGATCTTAGACCACCATCCTGTCCAACTAGGATGTTTGAGCGGAATGCAATCTACATCCGGAATAAGTGTATTGGTAAGGCATACAAACTTATGCGGTTCGTTAAGATGCCGCGCAACATTGCGCTTCAGTTTAGCGACCCATGAAATATCATAATAATTTCCCATTTGATCAGATTGGTGTGCAACCTGGTATACACAAGCGACGGTAAGCATTTTGAACAGTGCGTTTTTAGTGAATAATAGCTGGTACTTAGTAAAATATTTTTATCTGGCATCGTTACAACAACCTTCCCTCTTTCCACAATTCTAACCTCGTATAATGCACAAGATCCCTGTTGCCATTGATAACAAAGTCTCTTCTCTTGACTGCTTTGGCAGCGCACATCTTATAGATATTGCGAATATTGGCTCCGGTGACATCCATACGTCTGGCCACTTTTTCAAGATCAATATTTTCATGCAAGGAAAACCCTTCAGGAAGGTACTGCTCCCAAAGTTTACGACGCAAGGCTGCTCCGGGACGTTCGAATAATACCTGGCTTTGCAGACGACGGCGGAAAGCCCTATCAATATTGCGATCCAGGTTAGTAGCAAGGATCGACATGCCTTTATATTCCTCTATCTCCATGAGTAAGGTAGCGATCTCCTGATTGGAATATTTGTCCTGCGCATCTTCTACTCCCGTACGCGCGCCGAAAAGAGAGTCGGCTTCGTCGAAGAACAAGATACAATCGCGCTGTTTTACTTTGTCGAAAAGTCTTTTGATATTTTTTCCGGTTTCCCCTACCCACTTGCTGACGATCATAGAGACATCAATCCGGTAAACAGGCAGGTTGCAGCGTTTGCCTAATAAGGAAGCTGCCATTGTTTTACCGGTGCCTGGAGGGCCGTAGAACAAGGCTAGGTATCCTTGTTTCACAGAAGAATCCAGGTCGTTGATAATTAATTTTTGTTGGTGCCAGTCCACGAAATCTTCGAGCTGATCAAGTACGTGTGGCTCTACCACCAGCTCTTTCCATTCCTGGTCTGTGCGAAGAAGTTTTACAGGAAAATCGGTGCTGAATTCCAGCAACGGCTCTTTGCCGAATACGATATGATTTTGAAACTCAGAACTCAGTTTTAATCTCGAGGTGAGCAACCGATCTTCCCCGCTACCTATTTCAGTGAAGTAAACGATATGTCTTTTGAGCAAGATATTTTCTTCAGTAAGTTTATACCATTGCTCAATATAGTTTCCTTCGTTATCACCTGCTACCAGGAACATATAAGTTTTTACCGAAGGTGTAAAATAGCCAAGTTTTTTATCGATTTCGCCGCCTATACCTGAACCTTGCAGCGTTATTCCGGCGCCTTCCTTTTTGATAAAAGCATCCAGCATTTCAGGCCTATGAGAAGGCATAAGTGAGAGAATAAGAAGAAGACGTTCTTCAGGATTGAGCAGGTTGGCGTTGACAAAATTTTCGTAGAAGGTTTCTTCCTTGCCTATCGGGCAGGGACAACTTTGTACGATTTCTTCAAAACTGGCGGATCTGTGTTGTAGGCGGGTATTAATCACGTTTTCCAACCACTGCATCTCTTCCGATAAGCGGATTCCATTGTGTTGAAGGTCTAGAGAGAGTTTTTCACGTTTTTTAGCTTTTTCCATAGAGCTGAATTCAGTTCTCTAAGATAGCAAGCAAACGTGTTATAAAATAATTAAACTTGAATTTATTTTATAAAAAAATAAAACATGCTGATTTTAAGCATGTTTTATTTCACGTAAACTAATAAACAAATACTTATCTTATTTAAAAGTATATTTTCATAGTACGATTCGGAGCTCAACAATGTATTTATATTGGTATTAAAAATAAATTGATTGAATGACGACATCGTCTTATAACAATATTGCCATCCCGAAGAATGGCAAATATTGTTATGATAGAAATATAAGATTTTTAAACTGAGAGACTAATAGATCTTATAACTAATAAATCCTACGAAGTTGAATTTCTGCCCTACGATAGCGTGCATCACCGTACCATCAAAAGCTTGATTAATATTTCCATTAGCATCTACCGTAGCTGCTACCATAGGAGTATATGCATCTGTTTCATTCATTCTGGCCTGGTAAGAACCGGCTACAATAGAGCTTGGTTGCGGTTTATACCCAACAGGGATTACTAGTAGCATGTCTACCCAATGATTGGTTCCCGTCACATTTGTGGTTTTTCCCCTTAGATCAAAATAGATAGTCATATTTCTACCTTCTTTGATATATCTGAAAGTTCCGGACTCTTCCGAAATACCAGTTACATTGTGAGTTAAGAAATCATAAGAAAAAGACGTTGGAAGCGCTGTGGTATCCTGTAGTGTAGGCGTATTTATTTCCCATAGGATCCACTTGCCTGCAGGGCCATAGATGAAGGTAAGAGCATCTCCTTTGTTTACCAGGATACCTCTTCTTCCACCGATAATACTCGCATGCGTTCCAAGATCAATATTTCCGGCAAACACACCTGCTTCGAAGAAAGCCATCGGGAAGTTATCGCTACCACCTCCGGTGTATTTAAGTCTTAGTCGGTAACCTTGTGTCACACCCGCCATTTCAATACGGTTATATTCTCCATAAGCATTGAAGTGACTCAAGTATGGATCCGGATTTCCTTGAAGCAAATAAGCGTTCACATTTACATCCAGCGTCAGGATACCTGCTCCGCTTACCAGTGTTTTTCTTCCACCAGCGTAATAAGGCGCTGTATAGTAGGCATAGTCAATCCCCATACCGGTGATCACTTTGTAGAGCAGCTTATCTTTATCGTCCCAGATAGCAGTGAAGTTGGCACCTGTACCTCTTCTCAGGATCTGCGAAGGTGTACCTCCTCCTGGCAACAGGCGGGATACCAACCATTGTACAAATTCTTTTTTGAGACGAAGAAAGAACGTAACTCTTCTAGGGTTACTGAAATCTCTCAACACCTCAATGGTAGAAAGCGGCATGTATGGATCGCCTACTGTACCTCCAAGGAGAAGCTCTTTTGTTTCCGGAAGCTGGTCTGGCTGTACGGCATAGCTGAAGCCGTCTCCAGGAGTTGTAAAATATTTTGCACTATTGTTGTCGGCAAGTTTTACAAAACCTTGCTCGGTTGTTTTTGCGGCATCTGTTTTTTCGCTGATAAAACCTACACTGTCAAAAAGCCTGGTGAATACATCTTGCGTGGGCTTGTCGCCTTGTAAGAAGCGGTCTTTCTGAGGTACACGTTTAAGAAAAAAGCTTTTAAAATCTCTCATTTTGGTAACGATTTATTTGGTAAATTTTTTAGACAAATTAATATAACAGCGCATTGTAAGGCGATTGAGACGGCAGTGAGAAATCTGCGATCACTTCTCCTCCAGAATGCACCAGGATGAAGGTTCCTCCTGCTTCCACGCCTTCTTTAGGTTCCATTCCGAAATTGACATTTACGAAGTGGTGGAACAGGCTCATGTCGTAATTATCAGTGGCCGGTATCGGCAACGGTGAATCAGTAGTGAGCTCCAAGGTGACAACGTTGAAGTCGATATTGTTCGTTTGACGGATCGTGGTCAAAGCAGTCACCACATCGCTTAGGCTGCGTTTGATATGGCCTTCAACACGGTAGAAATTATTACTGTTGATATTGTAATCCAGCGGCGCCAAGATATGATCGGCTACCGACATATGTGGATTGGTGCTGGATGTGTTGGCAGTTTGTACTGTAGCAGAATATACATATCCACCCGCTTTGCTGCGCAGATATACTTCCGGATCCCAGATATCGTAGATCCTTGTGTCTACTCCGTCCAATGTAAGCGAATAGTAATATGGAATAGCTCTCTTGCTCAACGGCGCTTCTTCCTTCATCGACGGCGTCACCAATACAGGGAACGACAGGCCTGCAGAAGGAATTGTGAATGTACGGATCATCAACACCAGTTTTTCAAATAGCAATTGCGTTTTTACAATTTCATTTTCCTTCGCGTCCATACGGAATTGCTCGGTGAAATAGTAGCGGTATTTTTCTTTGTAGGTGAGCGAAGTGCCTGAGTCTACGTCGGTCAGAATACCAAGAGCGATATGTCTTGAGAAAACAGGTTCTTTGTAAGACGGCTGCGATGTATAATAATTGACAGGTAACGTATCTTTAAAGGTATTGTAAGCAGCTTCGGAAAACTCATCGCAAGCATCGTTGAGGTCTTTCAGATAGGCATACACGTATTGAATATAATCAAGGTTACTAGGCACCAGGGCATCGTTTTCATTGAGTGATGCGTCTACGAAATCTTCAAAGGTATCGAAGGTGAATTCGTGGAAGTTCAATCCGAAGTATGCTTTGTACGTTTCGTAGGCAGATTTAATCTTGGTTCCTACCTGTACTTTATAATCTTCGATCAACGTAGTGTAAGTATCGGTGATCGGGGTAGGATCGGTATAAGTGTTCAATGCAACTGCGGAAGCAGCTACGAAACGTTTCATTCTTATTACAGTCACCGGATCATTGCTTGCTACCTGTGCTTCGTTGTTGTATGGTGTAAGTGTATCGAAATCGCTTTGTGTAAGCAGCAATACTTTCAGATCATAACGTCTTACACTTCCTGAAGAATCGGTATCCGTGCTCACGCAGAATGTAGATTGTTCGTCTACGATCTCTTTCAGGAACAGCACTACCACGCGGGTATTGATGTCTGGAATAGCATCTGGAGAAAGTGTAATGGAACCCGATGTTTCGAAAAGTTCCAGCATATCGAAAGGTGTGCTATCTACCGGGCGAAACCAATCCGGGTAAATAGGCATCGTAGGATCTCCGTCTATTTCGCTATAAGTATCCGCTCTTGTATAGGTCACATCTTTCGGAAAAGGAATAAGGTAACCATCGGTAGTGATCCCGATCCCTTTTGTGATAGTGATGCTGCTTCCGGTAAAACTTACTTCCAACCCTGATACCACTCCTATCCCATTGAGAGTGCGGTTTACCCGTAGGTTTTCGTCTAGATAAGTCCGTGTATCGTTTAGTTGAGAACTCGTCAGTAGCTGGCCTGACTCGAAAACGGGATATGCGTTGATTATGTTTTCTACCATAGTATTATACTTTATATCTTGTTGTTCTTTTTTTGTTATCCTAAATAAATCTGACCTAGTAATGAAAGTTCTCCTGTAGAACCGCTGTCGTCGGTGATGTCTGAGATTACAGAGCCTGTAAATCTGTTTCTGAGCGAGAAGAGCTCAGTAACCAGTGCATCGTGTGCAATATTCAGTGTTTCTTTGTAAGTAGTAACGGATGCCGGATCGTCAGGATCTGTCAATGTAGAGGCTGTTTGATTGAGCCATGTTTTGTATGCTTGTTCAAAAGTTTTCATCTGTGCCCGGTCTGCCCAAATCAGTCGTACATACACATGTCCGGGCGCTTCGTAGCGAAGAATTCTCTCAGCAAGCTTACGGAAATTGCTATTAGTGAAGCGTGTCGGCCATTCAGGCATTATCACAGAAACGCGGAACGAATAATTATCTTTTAATTCAGGACAAGTACAATCGTCTTCGCTTAGTACGATCGGAAGCAGCTTATCTGCGAACGTTTTCTTAATTTTCTGAATGATCAATCGTGTATGCGGACTTTCCACTACCACATTACTTGCATCTACGATCTGGTAGATTGCATTATTATAAACACTGTTAGAAATTTCGAATACAAATCCCTCGGCCAGTCCCGCATCACTTGCCAGATAATTTGTGATCTCGTCGTGCAGGTTTTGGTTTTTGATCAGGATCGAATTGTTGCTATTGTTAAACTCTCCTATCGGAAATGTTCTTGTATAAGCCAACAGCGCAATCTCATCGTCTTGTTCCAGTGTCTCCTGAGGTTGAATGATAGTCTGGTTGGTACCGGATAGATACGTCACTGTCTGCACCGTGTAAGGAGTATAGTTATCGTATTTATCGATCAGCTGGATCGTAGAGAAGATAGGGAACGCAGCGCGCATATCGTTTGGTAAAATGATCTTATTGTTACCATAATCGAGTACGACCAATGCATTTTTAATAGTGTAACTTACTTTCCCTGTATCCGGAGCTTTAATCTTATTAGAAGGAATTGTATCGAAAAGACTTTCGTTCACTTTCGGACGAAGCAGCAAATGTTCGATCACGTGCATCCCTTCAAAATCCCAGAAGATATCAAAGATCAGATCGGAGAAGTCGGCTGCTGCCTGTGCTCCTCCTACAGAAGAAAGACCACTGAACACTACATCGATGCTGTCGATCTTATCATATTCCAACTTGGTCAGATTGTCTTGGATCGTTTCTGCCAGGAACACCTCTGAATAAGCAGGCGTTGGTGTAGCGGCCGGTACAAAGGTTACGCTTTGCACTACATGATTATAATTAGTTGAGGTATTATCGACCAGTACTACCTTTTTACCTGCATGCAAGGGGATACGCAGATCTGTATTCAGGATCACAACCTTATTCGTAGGAATATCGAAGCTGTCAATTATAAGCTCGATCGGAGTACACATATCATCGCGGTCTTCCGTCGTCAGTGATTTTTTAATACTGTAATCGCCCAATCCTTTGCAGTAGTTGCAGAAGTTATAACCGTATTCTACTACTTCTGTTATAATATCTTTTCTTATTTGTTCCGTGCTGTAGCCACCAGGAATACTGGAGATCCCAAAGCTTCTATATTCCGGCTGGGTTTCGAAAAAATACGTTACCACTCCACCTGAATAATAGACCGTCATCTTCACATGATCCACATTGGCCTGGCGCTGACGCGGCCCTGATTTGATCACACGGATCGCTACACCAAAGTTGGCATCTTTAACATCAGTATCTGTAAGCGAAACGTCCCATAGATCCAACGGACCGCCATAAGACGTATAGATGCGTGCTGCAGGCCATACATCATCAGTGTTTGCGTGGTTGCTGCCACTCACAACACCGCCTTTTACTAATTTAATTTCATAATCCTGGATATCTCCGTCAATATTTACGCCCACCGCAGAATCAATTCGTTTTACAATCTCTGCCTTCACGCCCTGGATAGTAGCTCCTGAAGGAATGAAAGAGAAGTCAAAACCAGTAACTACAAGGTAATCCGAGATCTGTCCTTCATTTAAAAGTCCTGTATGGACTTCATTCGGCGTATCAGACTCTCCTTCCTGAGCGATCCCTGACAAGTTTGTCCAAACTATGCCGCCAGCACCTCCATTGGTTGCCGCACCAGCCGGAGCCGGAGCATTTCCATCCAACTCTTCATACAGTCTGAATGCTCTGTTTACATCGTCTATTCTTTCATCGTATGCAAACGAAAGACTTTTTCTTTTAAAGTTTTCTATTCCAAGTTTTAGGGATACTCGTTTTTGATAACCTGGTACATTGTCTGTATTCCATGTATTCCCAAAAGCTTTATAATTGTATGATCGAAGTCTTTCACCACTTACTACCGGTAGGTTGTTCAGGAAATTTAATTTATCCTTGATCAATCTTTGTTCAATTCCGGAACCAAATACTTCGTAAAGTTTTAGTGAGTAATTGGTAAAGTCCTCTGCAAATCTTGCCAGCAAGTGATCCAGCACTCTGTTTCTACGATCGATGTAAAGTTCTTTTCCTTCGATAATATCTTGCAGGTAATACTGGAACTTTGTAGGATCCGTATAAGGATTGTATGGATTGCTCTCCGGGAATGGGTTTGGAATATCGATCAGTTGAGCGAAATATGTTTGCTTCAATGCAGGATCGATCGAGAACAATTCTTTGATATGTGTGAGTTGGCCAAGGAGGTTTGCCAGCAATTGTTCGCTGAACAACAGGAATGATTTCAATTGTTTTGCCTGTGCATTGCGAAGCGGCGTAGCATTGGCAGCCAAGCCTGCAGCCCCTATTCCGTAATTTACAGGAAAACCATTCTGTATAGAATAATATTCTCCAAGCGGACGGTAAGTACCTTGCGGCGCATCGAATTCATTCGGATCGTTTCCAAGGAGAAGATCATTTTCAAGGATCTCCAATTCTCTAAGTTTTTCTTTTACTCTTTTTCTACTTGCGATCAGGAATACTTTTTCCAAATCAGTTGGATCATCGTCTCTGAAAAAGATGGTGGATGATTTGTCTACGCTCAGGCGTAAGCGGTGTGTTTCTTCAAGTGTTGGAGCCAGACAGTCGTCTACCTCGTCGTTCATCAGGATATTGTCAATATAGCTCGATAGGTGAATATCGGCTACACTGATTACTCCTGGAATATCCATGATAATCTGGATAAGATCTGAAACATATAATACTTTTCGCTCGTCAATCGTAAGCGCTTCTTTTAAGTCCAGGAAACCATGGTCAAGTACAGGCCCTTCAAAGATCTGATCTATGGTCATACCTCTATCTAAAAGCTCTGTAGCGGTGTGGAACGGAATTCTTGGAGAAAGAAAATTACTTACTCTGAAATAAATTTCCGCTTCGATCATTTCCACGTCTGCCCCTGGTCCTACTTCGATCTGGAGGCAAAGGCCTACTTCCTCTACTTGCATATTACGCATCTCGATAAAGTCTTCGCACAGGTTGCGGTAAGAATTTAATCGTCCTTGCGCAGTGTCGGCAATTTCCCAGGTAGTGATCATTTTCCTGTTATAGTTCAGGATAAGCGCTTCAACAGTGCTGGCAAGCTCGATATAAGGATCGCCGCCAGTAGTTACCAGATGAAACGAATGTTGCAGATCGCTCTCAAGTTTGTTGCTATCGTATTTGGAAATATCGTCGAGAATAATGATTGTAATCGGAAGGAAAACAACTTTTGGTGTTGGATCGGAATCCACTTCTGCCACGTGTACTTCCAGCGTTGCCGCATAGGTTCTTCTGTCTACAGTGACAAAGCTATGGCTAACCATTTCGATGTAAACGATCCTTGGAAGATGAAGAAGATCATCGTGTCTATAGATCGTTGATTTCATCACATGTGCCGCAGTCATCCAATCCGGGAAACTTACTTCTACATCCAGTAAGATAGGTTGTGATCCTTGTATGGTAGTGAAACTCCAGTCCATGATATTGCTGTTGAGATCGCCGAATTCATCGTTGCGGTCAAGCTCCAGGATCACGGAATATAGCCCGCGGATATTTACAGGTTCATCTCCTGAGTATGCGGCAATATTCTGTTTGTGATCAATGAATACAGGGATCTCTGTGCGGTTGGCAAGTTTCAGGAAAGCATTTCTCACGCCTTCTACATCGATTAGTAATTTTCTGAAATCATCGATGTGAACAGGAGTATTGCTTAGAATTTCCGGTGCTGTGAAAAGTCCTGTGTTGAGTTGCTTAGGATCGTCGGGATTTTGCGCTAGAATGTCTTTTATGTCAAAGTTAGTCTTATATCCAAGCTCTGTAATAGCATAGATAAGTTGTTCCAGAATGGTAACACCGGGATCGTGCGCATTATAATCCGTCCATACTTTGCTGGCTAGATTCTGAATATTAGTTATCCCTTGTTCCCTTAAGGAATCGAAATCCAGACTTTGCTGATCTGGCTTTGCATTTGATATAAGCAATACCTCTGCCATGTTCTTTTAATATTTTAAACAGTTTCTGTTTGTAATGTCTTTTATCTTACGATGAAGCTTCTTTGCTCAATCATGTATCCGATACCATCATCGCATATTACTTCATCTTTGTCGAGCGCTGTGATCAGGTGTATACCTCCTGAGCTCAACACGGATCTCGATGTTCTTGCTCTCGCCTCATCTACTTCTTTGTAAGTTTCGGAACCTATGCAGGATTGCTGCAGCAAATGGAAGTGCAGTACAAAATCTACATAAGGTCTTTCTTCAATAAAATTGATCAATACGCTTCTTTGCAATCTTCCACCGAATGTTATATCCCTGGAAGAATCAAAAGCCCATGGAGCAAGGAATTGATTGATATCCTCGTTGAGCTTCGCAGTGTAGAAAGCTTTGTTTAAACCCGGCATGAAGACTACTTCAAATTGTGCCTGCACTCTTTCATAAAGAGGATTCTCTACTTCCAACTGTACGAAAGGACTGATGTACTGCGACAAGTATGTTTTGATATTCTCCATGGTAGCAATTCCTACTTTTGGTTCGAATATTTCCTGTGTCACAAAATCTCTCAACTGCGGAATTACTACCATGGTCACGAAACCTGGATTGGTTTCGGTAGCAAGAATTTGCTCCAGGTTGAAATCCGTAATATTCTTGATCGTGGAAGTATGGTTCAGACATTTTGTTCTGTACACACTCGGGAAATTTTCCAGTACAAGGCGTTCATAATCCCAGATCTCAATAGCCCGGGATTTATGACGAAGCCTTTCACTAACCCTGTTGTAAAAATCGCCTGACTCTTCCTGTACTTTTCCATCGAAGGAAGCAAACGGTTGAATAATTTTATCTACCTCCACATCCCTGGAAACAAGATCCTGTATAATATTGGCAGGAAGCCCTGTACGCAGGCGATTGAGGTCATTGTTGTTGTTTACAAAATCAACTTCGGCAGATTGTGCCGCTACCAAAAGTACTTTGTTCAAAGCAGTAGTATTTATCTGCGCGCTTGCTTTCAGCCATAACATACCTGTAGGAAGTACTGTGTTGTTATTTGTCATTTCCTCTGGTAATGCAATTTCCATAATTCCGGACTGGACAAATTTATTGGTAGTATCGTATACAATATTTCCGCTAGGCAATTCGAACCAACGGTCTTTGCTCATGTAGCTCCAGACAATATCTGCCGCATTAACACTTGTATCTTCCGTTCCTTCTTTGAATTGGAATAACAGCGTAATGTTTTCCAAAGGTGCAATATTGTTCAAGCCAATGTAGAGTGTTCCCTCATCGTTGTACTGAGGTACCACGAACAATTCATCGGTTGCTCCAAGCAATTGGCGATGTACTTCATTTTGTCCGAATGCCTCTATGTGGAACAATTGATCTACACGGTTTTTAAAATCTAGTGGATTAGTAGCTGCTACGTTGAAAATAGCGAAGGATTGGTAATCCACCGTAAGCTCTTTCATTAGCGGCGTGTAAGCCTCGTTGGGCAAGAGGTTTGGCAAATTGCCTGTACTCTTGTTGATCACTCGCTCTGTAAAAAGAAGCGGTCTTTCTTTATGTCCGAATGCTTTGAATGCACTCGTTCCTGTTGTTCTTTGTAGTGTAAAACGCGCGAATCCTTTTGCCAGTCCATGATCAAAGCTGGTGAACGACTTCATGTAAGGATCCCGTTTGATATTCGATAATCGGTTAAGGTTGGCACCGTCAATCAAGATCGTACGGTTTTCCATCGGAGGATTAGGATTACCTGGAAGTCCAAACTGTGTATCAAACAAATGCAGTGGATCATTGCCGGTGATTGAAACCCATTTTCCTTTATCAAGCACGTCCATATGCATACGGAAACTATCGTTTGTTACCGCAGAAGAGGTTGGGTTAGCGCCGGTGGTCAGCGAACCACTTACACCTGGTTCGTAACTGGTGTAGTAAGTTCCAAAATTAATGTCGGGCAATTTATCCCAAACAATATTGATGTTAAGATAAGTAATCTGCTTTTGGAAGATCTCTGTATTTCCGAGATAGAAAACTGCTCCAGCATCCGGGCTGCTTCCAAAAGGTGTAAAAGGTTTGTTATGATCCAACGCAGCGTCTTCGCTATGCAGGATAAGGTCTGTTACTCCTTGTACATTCACACCCGCCGCCAGTGTTTTGATGCGGATGTTTTTGAAATATTTGTAGGCATAAGAATTTTCTGCACTAACAGGTTCCCAGGTTACTGTACCATCATGCTTTTTTTCAATAACTACATTATACTGACCATTGATCTTGGCAAAATCTCCCATCTCATAACGCCTGCCAACACTGAATGGAAGAGCAGTAGCGTCGAGGTCTGCCACAAGGTCCTGCACATTTTCAATACGCTCCCAGGATTCAGGATGTAGTTCCGGATTTTGTCCGGTGGTTTCAACACTGGCGATCAGTTTGTAGATCACACCATTTAATAGTACGTATCGATTGTTTGGTTTTGGATCTCCTACACTGTAAAAATTAGAATAGGGAGTTGTATCTTGGTATTCCTGCAACTTGTAAGAAACTACAGAAAGCTCCTGACTGTCGAATACGCCTTTCAACAGTGGCCAGATAGTATCGAAGGTATCACCTAGTACGGTAGCATCATATGCAGTGATCGCAGGATCTGGTGTATCAAGGACCACATCAATGCGCATATAAGAAAGACTTACCTTTGCTAATTCCGAACCAGTACCTGTAACCAACATCACATGACTAGGTTTCTTTACAAGATAACTTTCACCAGCGCTTAAAGAAATTCTAAGGCTATTCAGAATATCTGCTTCGATGGCAGAGATATCATCTACTGGAAATTCAACATCATTGGACGGATAGATCTGAATGCTGATCGTACGTGTACCGCTACTCAAAAAGAATACAGGCGAAGACATCGCAAATCCGATGACAGCATTTTGCATAGTTTTGTCTGCATCTGCTTTGCCATCCTGGTTTTCACCCAACAATGGCCAGTACTTGCCTTCCGCCAGTGGTTCCTGTCCAAGACCATTCTTAGTATTGGCTCCGGTTGCAGCGTAGACATTGATCACATCGTCTCCTGATATTTCTGTGAAGACAGTATTCAAGGCCCCGATTGAACCTTTGTTCAATACTACATCGCGAACAGCAGCAAACGTTACATCGTTGCCTTGTGAATCGGTACCCGCTTCGAATTGTGTACCGGTAGTAAGCAAATGTTGTGATACATTTTGCGCCAGTTCAAAGATCAAGAAAACACGATCGGGCTGAGCTTGCGTTTCGGAAAGTCTCAATACTTCCTCGTAATAGTAATCAATATGTTTTTGTGTAAACTTATTGAGATCATCCTGTGCGTAGCGGAACAAGCGCAGGAAGGAAATGAAAAGCGCTATGTGTGGCTTGTGTTCAGGGCTTGACAAGGAATCCGTCAGTAAAGATTCCGCAACCGAAACCAGCTGTACGATGGCTTGGTAAATGACATTAAAGATCAAACGAATTTCATCAATACCATTGCTGATCTTGTTTTTGTCGTTCACTCCTGTATAAATAGAAGAATCCGGATTGATCGATAAATAATCAATATTCCAAACACTGCTCAGAGAAGCATAGATGGATGGATCGGAGACATATGTTCTGGGTAAATTTATTCCTCCATCAGGGCCGGATGCGCCTTTGTCATAACTGATCAATTTGACGATCTGGGCCGAGAGTCTTTTTGTGATAAACTCTTCAATAGCCTGACGCGTAGGATTCGTGCCGAATTGTACAGTATACCAATAATCGATCAGCGATGCTGCGTTAACGATCTCTTTAATTACTAAACCGAAATCAGCAGCATCATTATTTCCGTTCAGAAACGATCCATAATTATCCAGTAGATTTTTAACCTTATCTTCAAAGGAATTTTTTATCTGGGTTGTCTGCGTTACCGTCATACGTGCCAGGATGATGGTAGGATCCGAATTAATAAGATCCTGCCAGTCGCCGCTGATCGTATTGTCAGTAGAATAATAATTTAATTGTGCGGCATACTGAGAAGCGAAGATCAAAAAATCTTCCAGCGTATGTTCGTCCGCCTTTATATAGCCAGGATCCAGCGCTGCTAGGAAGCGTTCACGCTGGCTTGTGCCTGTATGAAACAAGGGATTTCTTACCTTGCATCCCAGATCGTCGGTAGTGCAGTTAGTGCTCACGGTTATATATCAGTTCCTTCGTTCAAATAAAATGGAAATACAATGTTCTTGCGGGTGTTAGTAGAAGAGACAGTATAGTCTACATCTATTAAGATCAACCCATCCGTTTGATCGTCAATATTGACGTCCACGTTGTTGAGCTCTACTCTTGGCTCGAATTGGAAAATAGCTGTCCGGATCCTGTCTTCAATCAAACTTGCCGTTGATTGTGTAATAGATTCAAACAGGAGGTCTGAGAGTTGTGCTCCGAAATCAGGTTGCATAACACGCTCGCCTACACTTGTGGTTGCAATGATCTGCAGGCTTTGACGTATATCTTCTTCTCCCGAGATCATTGTTACGGAACCGGTCCCTCCTTTCTCAAAAGTGGGTGGGAAACTCCATCCGGTTCCCAAAAATTCTTTTCCGTCACTCATAGTTAGTTTTTTAAATTCGTTAAAATTATCCGCCGATCATTACTGTAACAATCCCCACTGCTGATGAAGCTCCGCAGGCACAGCTGTCTCCTACGCGCACTGCTGGCTTACCTCCTATCATTACGGTACCGCTCCCTTTTGGAAATGGACTACTGGTAGGCTGATGTGAATTGGGTGGCAAAGAACAAACATGGTTATCGCCCGCTACTGCTGCCGGTTTACCTCCGATCATCACGGTGGCAACTCCCGGCCCTACAATGGTTCCACCATGATTGGTGGTATCTCCTACTACTGCTGCTGCTGGCATATCTTAATTTATTTTTACAATTCCACCTTTGATAACTGTTTGCGAACCTGAATTGACCTTGGCTTCCGATTGTCCATCTGCAGAGAAAGAAGATTGTGCTTTGAGCGAAACATTCTTTCCTTCCAGACTGATATCTCCTTTGGCTGAGATCTTGATATCTTTGGCACAATCGATGGTGATGCCTTTGTCGCTGGTCGCAATTGTATTTTTATTTTGGTCTACAATCGTTATTCCTTTTTTATCGTCACTGATCGTGATCATGTTTCCACCTGGAGTTTTTATTTCGATCACTTTCTTTTCATCGTCGAAAGTGAGTTGCAATTTCTTTTTGGTGGTAATTCCCTTCTTAGTATTAGTGCTGGAAGCAGGAATAAAAGGTTTATTTTTTTTGCTGTATAAAGATCCAAGAATGATCGGGTCGCGCGGATCGTCGTTGAGGAATCCGATGATGACTTCGTCGCCTTCGTAAGGATTGAAGACAAATCCGTGGTCAGTACCTGCTTCAAACACGCCTACCCTGGCCCATACCGTTTCATTCCTATCTACTACAGGAATCGTTACTTTTATTCTTTGATTGCTTTCAGGATCTTGTTCAAACGGCGCTACAATACCAATCAATAAACCTCTTACAGCTGGTACCATCGCGGCTGCCGGCACGTCGTTGATCTTATTTTCTTCGCCAAACCAATCGAATGACAAACCAAATTGGATCGTTGTACTCCAGTATCCTCTGGAGATATCATGCATTACACCGGAAACATAAGCGTTTCCGCTGAAGCGGGTACCAATGCCGGTGAATGATACAATATCACCCGGTTTTACAGAAGCAGTACCTTCTATTTTCACAGAACCTCTCACTTTGGAGAAAGCTGCTTTTATTGCTTTACCATCTGCCGCCGCTTTAAGCTCTGGTTTGGTGCGGTTTCCACCGTGCTGGATAAGATATTGATCCAGTCCGATCACTTTGGAAAGTTCGTCACTGCTGATATTTCCTTGACCTCCAACTAAAGGAGGAATTACTTTTCCTTTGTCTTTTACAGAATCATTCTTTGCACCATCGTATGCTTGCGCTACGATAGATTTGAATTGAGTTCTGGCATCCATTTCGGCATCGAACTCCAGTACGTTGACTCCGTATTGAAGTGATAATACAGGCAGACCTAGTAGCGAAGGACTTTTTACCGAAACCTTTCCATCATTGACCAATACAACCTTGCTGTTCATTTCAGCTCTGGAGAGAATGAAATCCCAATCGGTAGAGAAATATTGGATCACTTGTTTATGAAGTAACAAAGTAGGTTCAATCACACCTTTCACGCCGGAAAGTAAGGAGCTAATGATCGCGCTGTCCAGTTTGTTGTTGAAGAATTTATTTTTTCTTCCTACAGTAAGCTTTACTGCTTCGTCGCGGATCTCTACTTCCAATAGAGAAGTTTTACCACTGCGGTGTTTCACCGATTGCTTTACTACAACGCCTTCGAAGATGGTTTTCTCCTTAGAGCTGTACCCTGCTTTAATGGTAATCTTTTTGCCGGGTTTAAAATCATTACCGCTTGAAAGTTCAAAATTTGGTTTTGAGCTTGCATGGGCAACCTCTCCATCAAACAGTACAAGTCTTGCATAAGGAATTTTATTGGCCTCCTTGCCAGTCACAATGCTCGACACGCTGATTGTGGCAGGCATGGTTTTCCCGTCTGAAAGAATCGTATATGTTACCACTCCTCCTTTATCTGTACCCGGTATGACTAATGACAATCCCATTTTGATTTTATTGTTGACTCTTATCGATCGGTGGGAATGCTAATACAGTTCCCGGTTTAATATCTCTGAAATTGGTAAGGTTATTAGCTCTCGCTACTTCCAGGTACAAGCTTGGATCACCGTATTCCTGATTTGCCAGCAAGGGCAGTGTATCACCTTCTTTAAAGACAATCGTTTTTGTAAGATCTGGCGATTGCAATATAGACAATGCACTAAGCTTACCTTCAGCTGCCTGACGTACGAAGCCTGCTTCAATATCTGCACGTATGGGAAGTCCCATAGAATCGAAAAGCGTATAGGTAATCGTATAGTTTGTACATCTACATTTGATTACAAACTTTCCCCATTGAAGAATAAGGTAAGGTGCCTCATGGCTAGCTTTCGAGAAAATTTTTAATGCGGAGGAAGCTGCTTCTACCAAGCCTCCTGTTACAGTATTTTTAAATAAGCTGATGTTCTTTTGTACAAGCAATTCTGGAGAGAGAACACCTCCTACTTTGGTGGCACCGGTACCATCAACTTTCAAAGTGACAGTAAAATCATCTGCTTTAATTTTATCAAACTTAATAGCTGTTTGTGATGGCCCTGAAGCTGATTTTTCGCTATAGATCAATTGTAATGACTCCTTAAAATTAGTAGGATTAAACATTGCCACATAAACTGAAGTAGGAACCTTATAAGTATTATCCAGAAAAGAGAGGATCTTAATTTTTTCCAGGTTGCCAAGAATTGGAATTGCCATAACTATCTTTCTTTTTGATCTTTTAATATTTGTAATACCTGATCTACACAATCAGTGATCAATTGATCTCTTTCTTCCTGCCTGATCTCTCTGGCCGGGCCTTCAATCTTACCGCCGAGCGTAGTAGTATCTACCACCGTGGCACGCACGATTAATTCTTTTACTGTAACTGGCATTGTTTAAATATTTTTAAAATATTGATAATACAGTTCCAATTCTTCCGTTACGATCTCGCTGGCCATTGCTTTAAACTCTGAAGTTTTCCAGTTAACTGGATATGCTCCTACCACATGCCAGCTTTGCAAAGGCTGATGATCGGGGTTCAAAAGAGTGACCATCAGATTTACTGGTTTGAAAGAGAAATTAGAAACAGCATCGCGTACCCAATTGTTAATACCCGAATCGACGATTAGTCCACGTCTCAACTTGAGCGTTTCATATTGTACCCCTGTAGGCAATGCCCAGGAAAAACGATTTTCTCCCCCTTCCTGATAAGGATCTGTTTTGATACTCACATTCAGTCCGCCGACTTCCATGAAACGTGTATCGTTGTCGGTAAGTCCGGAGAGCCCTTCAAACTGTACCTTGAAGTGAAATCCTACGGGTGGATATTTGTATTGTGCCATGAGCTATTGTAGTTGAAAAATTATCCGTTTGCTTCCATTGTGATTCCTTCGTGCACGATCTCCAGTGTTTCGATCGCCACTTCGTTGCCGTCTGATTTAAGATCAGTAGACTGCACTTTGGCTGGCCAGGCATTTTTTATTTTCCAGGTCATTACCGGATTGTGTTCTTCGTTCAAAAGAGAGATTGTGATGTCTCTTCTTTCGATCGTATTTAGCTTCACGGTATTCCACCATGCAAAGAATTCGTTGTCGCCGCGGAAATGTCCTCTCTTCAGCGTGATGTTGCCATACTTTTGCATTCCTGGCATTTTGACGGTGTTGTATTCAAGCATGTTTCCCTCGCGGTATTCGATCGCTTGTGTTTCCACCATAAGACCAGTTGCTTCGGTAAACCCTATTTTTGTTCCTCCCCATTGTACCTGGAAATGAAACTTTACTAATGGATATTGCTGTGGCATAATTAAAGTGAATTAATGGTTAATTTTTTCTTCTTTGTATAAAACCCGTTCGACTACATCGATACAGTTTTATTTTTATAAGCGGGTTACAATGTTGCAATTGCAACCCGCATTACGATGGATTAAGAGACTTGTAGTTTGTGGCTAAATTTCAGCACAATGAATTCCGCTGGTCTGGATGGACAAACGCCGATTTCCACGTTCATCACACCGTTCAGAATATCGTCTGCACTCATAGTAGTACCAAGCCCTACGCGTACGAAGAAAGCGTCATCCGGCTTTGCTCCTGCAAGCGCTCCTTGTCTCCAAAGATTGGTCAGGAAGTTGTCGAGCATGCCTTTCATACGCTGCCAGGTCTGAGCAGTGTTTGGTTCGAACACAAATTGTCCGCTGGCTTTGCTGCATGACTCTTCGATGAAGATCAACAATCTTCTTACATTGATATATCTCCAGTCATTATCATTACCAGCAAGTGTGCGGGCTCCCCATACAAGGTTTCCTTTGCCAGAGAAGAAACGGATCGCGTTGATCGATTTGCCGCTTACAGGATCCACGTTAAGCAAGCTTTGCAAATCATCGCCTACATTGAGTGTAGTACCAGAGATTGAATTAATGCTTACGTTCGCTGGAGCTTTCCATACTCCTGTGTTGAAATCTACGCTGGCATAAATACCCGCCACTGCGCCTGCAGGACCTACTACAACTGGGACATCTGCAGTAGCAAGCGATACCGCAGCTAAAATTTGACTTACAAAAGTATCTTTGAAAATATCATCGTTGCTTACAATCAGTGCTGCAAGAGTAGCACCAGATGTAAAACTACTATCTCCCCCTGTAACCGTGATTTTAGTATTGGAAGTAGACGGGCTGTAAACTGTTTGAAGTCTTGGATAATAAGCAGCTCCGTACTTAAGGTTATTATCCCCCAGTACATTGCGAATAGCTGTAATATCGTCTCCATCTATACCTTGGTGGCTGACAGTTGGGGCAATAATACTTCCTGAAGTACCATCCTCTTTGTAAGCTGCCATATCTACGGCTGTACCAAAATTACTTTGTTTCAGTACGAGATTAGTACCGTTTGAGGAGAAAGTCATTCCAGAAGTAGACCAATCCGTCAGCGTTCCAATATTAGCGATTATATAATCTCTGATCGTAGCATTGGTGTCTGTTGCTCCGATAGCAACTGCCATTCTGTTAGCCGAGGGCACGGCTGTGTATATTGTACTTGTTGGTTGAGCGCCAGAACCTACTTGTAGCCAGATAGCGAATTTTGTTCCTGCCGTATTCTGAAATACTGCAAACTCTCCGTTATGTGATGCTAAAGCAGTTCCAAAATCGGAAGTATTGAAAACTATCACCGTGGTTTCTTTTTCTCCTGAAGGATATGCATCAATAATTGTAAAACGATCTTTCAACGTTCCACATTGCAGAAGTGCGTGTTCGTACACTGCACCATAGAGCGTATCAGAAAGATTGATCGCGTCTGGTAGTACAATCAGGGTAGGTTCATCTTCTATGCTTACAAGATTATCCAATGCAGTAGTCATGTCACTGTCGTCTGCAAATGGAGCACTTGACTGATAAGTACCGGCGGAAGCGATATAACACTCTCCTCCTCCGTTGTCGTAAAAAGATTTTACGCTGTAATACATCAGGTAATTCGGAGCAGGAGCACTGATTGTTACACTTGAAGCAGTAAGTTGATTAGATATTGACAAAGCAACATTTACCGAAATCAGATCAGGACCGCCAAAATATTGTTGGTATTCCAGCATGGATGATATTTTCCTGATCGCAGGTGTAGGTGCAATTTCTGTATACCCTACAAATACCGGAACTGCTGTATCTACAGGAGCTACCGAAGGTGGTAAGGTAGAGATCTCCTGTATCTTTACTCCAGGGACTGTTAGATTAGCCATATTTTTTTATTTTAAATGTTTTAGATCTTTTACTATTAACTTAATGCTTCCATTACGATGCCTTCGTGAACGATCTCGATGCTTTCGATCGCTACTTCGTTGCCATCGCCTTTCAGGTCTGTAGACTGGACTTTAGAAGGCCAGGCATTTTTTATTTTCCAAACCATTACCGGGCTGTGCTCCTCGTTGAGAAGACTGATGGTAATATCTCTGCGCTCAATAGTGTTAAGCTTTACAGTATTCCACCATGCAAAGTATTCGTTGTCGCCGCGGAAATGTCCTCTCTTCAGCGTGAGGTTTCCATACTTCTGCATACCTGGCATTTTGATAGTATTGTATTCAAGCATGCTGCCTTCTCTGTATTCAATGGCTTGTGTTTCTACTTCCAGTCCGGTTACTTCTGTGAACCCGAGTTTGGTACCGCCCCATTCAACCTGGAAATGGAACTTTACTAATGGATATTGCTGTGGCATATTTGTTTTTCTTTAGATCGTTTTATAAATGTTTTTAGAAATAATACTTATTAGAATTAGCTTACCTGTTGCAGTTGAGAGAACTTCAAGGAGATAAACTCTGCTGGTCTTGCGGCAGCCAGGCCGATCTCAATGTTCAGGATCCCGTTCAGGATATCGTCGGCAGTCATTGTAGTACCGATCCCGACTTTTACAAAGAATGCATCGTCTGGTTTTGCACCTGCCAATGCACCTTGTCTCCAAAGTCCTGTGAGGAAGTTATCAATCGTACCTTTTAGTCTAAGCCAGGTCTGAGCGGTGTTTGGCTCGAATACATAGCTCTGCATTGCTTTCTGTATAGACTCTTCGATGAAGATGAACAATCTTCTTACGTTGATGTATTTCCATTCAGCGCTGTTGCCATCCATTGTTCTTGCGCCCCAGATGATCGTTCCTTTACCGGTAAAGGCTCTGATCGCGTTGATAGAAACGCCTGCAGTTGCGTCAATGTTTAGATCTCCCTGTTGTGCATCCGTGATCTTAACAGATGGATTGGTTACCAAGATAAGTGGCACGTTTGCCGGCGCTTTCCATACACCTCTCTGATCGTCTACTTGAGCGTATACACCTGCAATCGCTGCACTCGCAGGAAGTGTAAGTGTAAGGCTGTTTACATAGCCTAATACCGCGCTGTATAGACCAGTGTTAGGTGGAAAAGTAACAGGTGAAGGACCAGTTGTAGTAAAACCTTGTAAGATTTCCTTTAAACTTCTACCGGTATAAGGTCCAGGAGCAGCGCCAGCGCCATCTATATCTACTGTTTGAGTTACAGTAATATGGTCGTCTTCAAAATAGCTCGGAATAGTAGTATCCAGTGCAGGATAATACAACGCACCGTATTTATTATTTAGAGAATTTACATCAGCGCGAAAACCAGCGACATCACCAATAGCTTGTTTTCCAGAATTCACATCAGCGATCACAAAACGATCTTGCAGGGTTGCAGCCTGCGCCGTAGCGAGCTGTATAAGATTTCCGTGCTTATCGTGATCAAGATTATAAGCTTCAGGAAAAACCAATAATGTAGGTTCGTCTACCAATTTAATTTCATTAAGACCTGCGACAAAGCGAGTATTACTCGTATGGTCAAAATCACTTGGCAGACCGATCGAAACAATGTAGCAAGGTCCTCCACCGTTGGCAAAATAAAGCTGAAGGTTGTAAGACAAAAGATTTATCTTGGAAGGAGGCGTAGAGGTAGTCACTGTTCTTGAAGTCAAAGCACCCGAGGTAACTATATCGGCAGCAGTAACAGTAATTGTTTCGCTTACATTTGCATTGCTTACTTTTCCAAAAGTATCCTCGTACTCCTTGAACGAAGTAATTCTTACCGGAAGTTTTGCTGTACCTCCGGCACTGCCAGAAGTCAGATTGCTATGATTGTTCGTAAACCCCAGGAATGCCGGGATCGCTGTTGCAACAGGTGCTACCGAAGAACCGAAACTGGTTATTTCTTCAACAGATACACCGGGCGTTTTCATTAATTGTGCCATAGAATATTATTTAAAGTTTAAAGTTTATACATATACAAATATTTCAGAAAATACATCGCTGCCTATAGGCTTTACTATTTCTATAGAAGGATTCGGCATGTTGAGAAGTACCGGAATATCCGTGCCTGAAGTGTAGGTTCCATCGTCGGTAGAAACCAGTTTGTAAAGCACTATATTTTTGTAAGTATTATACTGTAGAGGAATTGGATCATCGGATGTGAACACTACGTCTGCTCCACTACCTGAAGGTGCGCCAGTAAAGACGATCGGAGAACCTACATCAGTGGCGTCGATCCTCAACAAAGACGGATCGGGTGGAGTTGGGATCAGTGTAGTATCGTTGATATGAAGGTAATACTTCCAGGTGGTAGACCTGTTTTTAAAAGGAATCACATACACCGGATTTTTGATCACACCATCGACGTCTACATATTCATAATCTTCATTTTCGGTGCTTACTTCAAAGAGTTCGATCACGCCAAAAACATCTCTGGTCTGTGGATCAATGTAAAAATTATCTCCTACAGGTGTTCCGTCCTGTGTGAGCTGATATCTTCCTGCTTTTACTTTTCCTCTCAGATCAAACTGGATGCTGCCGGAAAGAGAAGTAGTACCGGAATCAAAAGGCACATTGGAAGAATCGTATACATCTTCAAGCTTCACATGCGGTGCGCTAGTGGGAAGTGTTATAGTAAACAGTTCTGGAAGTACTGCCATTCTTTCGTTTCCATTTACATAATTGCCATCATGACCATCGTCAAATAACAAAAGATTATCAGCAAGGTCTCCCGAATCAGGGATGAATGTTGAACGATTATTGAAATAATAGATAGTACCTTCATTCCCTGAGAAAGGAATATCGGTGAAATTATGAAAGGTCTTGGTCTTGAGCTTTAAGTAAAAACGGAATCTAGTATTTGCGCCTACAGGTTTGAACAATTGGAAGTCGTCGCCATCAGGAACGCTATTGCCCAGTACCACCAGGCTATCCGTGGTTTGCTTCCAAATCATTCCCTGATTCTTCAGAGCTATTTCTGTATCTTCCGTAGGCACGATATCGAAATCATTGATAAACTTCGTCTGATCGATGCCATAGTACAAATGCTTAAGCTGAATGCTGAATACTTTTTTAAACTGGCTCATGCGTTATTAATTCTGATGAAGATCAACATTGGTGGACTCTATATCTACTCTGCTTTCCTGTGCAAAATCTGCCTGGATTGTCAGCATTCTTACTCTGTAAATCACAGAAGGCTGGTACTTCGCTCCTATTTTCGTCCATACATCGTATTGCTCGCTTTCGCTTTGGTTAATAAAATCCAGATACACAGCCTCAATGCCATCGGGCAGTTCAGGAGTATTCTGATGATTAAAAACATTTTTTCCCTGGAAGAATGTAATGGTCTGAGAAAGCGCATTCAATCCCGATTCGTATTCTGAAAAAATTGCTGAGACCAAAATATTTAAATTCAATCTCAACTCCGGATTCACAATCGTAGTCACTCCATTTACCTGCTTGGTGAATGTTTGTGATTTCATCACTTTTTCTTCGTCTACTGCAAACAAGGTGATGATCACTTTATCTGTAAAATGAGTAATACCTCCGTCAGCGTCTACTAAATGTGCTACCTGTACATAGCTGCTAGTCGAACCAAGCATTGATTTCAGATAGTTATCTAACTGATCTTTTAGAGTATCAAGAACGTCTTTTATCATAGTTGAAATTCGTATTGGAAATACTGCTTTTAGAGTATTTTACTACAAGTCCTGCACTTTAATTTTTCGTATAAACAAGCTTAAATATTTCTTTCATTAACGCTGGTTGTGCATAGCTTAAAACCTTTAAAAAGTGGTTAAAACACCTAAAAGTGGCCATAAGCTCTTTTAATACACAAGTTAACTTACAATTATTATTACTGGTTCAAGAATCGTATCTGCGCTGTTAAATCAGATAACAAGAGTAAATTTAGAATATTTTTTCATTCTGTCAAATATATTTCAAATTATTTTTACAACATTTCTTATGTTATTGTTTAATTACTTAAAAACAAGCAAAAATAATTAAAATATTACTTTGCAATTATGTACGAAAAACTATTTTTTATATATCTTTACTTCTGACAAATTCTCACAACCATGACTATGACACCAGAAAGCCTTGAGCTTTCCTACAACCAATTCCTGACAGAACCGATCAAACAATTTGATCCTACTTTAAAAAAATATAAGATTTCTTTCTGTACGGTTTGTATGAACCGTACAGAACATCTGAAACTCACTCTTCCGAGAAATATCCGTGAAAATCTTCACTATGGAAATCTGGAATTTCTTGTTCTGGATTACAATTCTACCGATGGCCTGGAAGAATGGATAGAAACAGAAATGAAAGAATACATTGACAAAGGAATTCTTCATTATTATAAAACTACCGAGCCTGAATACTTCCACCGAAGCCATTCAAGAAATATGATCATGCAAAAAGCTACGGGTGATATTATCTGTAACGTGGACGCTGACAATTATCTGGAGAAATTTTTTGCTTCCTATATCAACCAACATTTTCATCAGAATCCTTATATCATCATGGGCCTGCATGTGACTAAGCAGGCACACCATTCGCAGGCTCACGGCAGGATTTGCGCCTGGAGAGAAGATTTTATAAAAGTGACCGGATACGATGAAAGTATGGAAAATTATGGCTACGAAGATGTTGATCTATGCAACAGGCTAGAATTGCTTGGCAGAAAAAAAGTAGCAATCGACGAACTATTCTTGAATTATATTCGCCATGGGAATAAAGAACGAAATAGTAATGAACCTTTGCTAAGACGCCTTGAAAAATTTCTGATCTGGTACATCGATAAAAATAAAACAGAAGTATTGATGCTAAACAAAGATTTCAACTTTGAGATCATCAATATCAAGATGCCTACCAAACCAAGCTTCTTCCATACTATTGCCACGCTCGACGATTCCTCTTCCAGTACCGGGCAATGGCGCAATGAAGGACAGGATATTGTTCTTACGCATTCAAATGGGAAAACAGAAAAACTTATTTTCCAAAATTTACAAGATGAAGTGTCGTATAGTACTGAAGTTTCTTCTTCTAAAATTAATCTTCCCTTTTTCTCTTCTGAAAAGAAATCGAAGAAATTCGTGCACATTACACATGAGATCTTTGTAGAAAATTTTATTCTCGGACTGTCAAAAATAATGAACCTGCATAAGTTGAAGAAAAATGCTCATTCAAAAGCAATCGCAGTAAATAAAAATCCTATTGGACAAGGAGAAGTATATAAAAATTTCGAACACAGAAAACGAATGACTGCATAAAAGGCAAGCCCTGATGGAGCTTACCATTCCACGTGAAGGGTATGCTCCATCCAGGGTAGCTTTACCATCGAAAATCCCCAGGGCAGCGCTCCCATCAATACATCTACACCTTTTTTCTCCACTCTGAGTTTCCATCCGGATCCTTCCTTAAAAATAAGTATTCCCGGGCGTTGTATGAATGTTTCCTTCAATCCATCCGGAGAAGTATTTTTCAATGCCTTCCAGTGTTCGATCACCGCAGCAGTCAGGTGATCGGCTTCTTCTTTTTCTGTTGCAGTCAGTTCTAATAGCTGCAGCGACTCTTCCGGTTGCCAGCCGCAGAGAACTTTATTAAAAAACAATAGATGTTCTTCCGCAGGCTCTTGTGAATTGGCGAGGTAATGCAACACACAAATTGCTTTATTGCGGCAAAGAAGATCTTTAAAATCATTTTGTTCTAACAGATCCAAGGCTCTGAAGAATGCAGTCAGGTAAGGCCAATACAAAACCAATCCTGCATTTCCGATATAAATCTCTTCATCCATGTATGAAGGCGCTTCCGAAGATTCTTTTGAATAGTATGCATTATCAAATTCTTTTTCCTGAGCTGCATTTTTTTCTTCGTTTTTTTTGCGAACGATAGAAAAATCATCTTCCGGAGTTCCTTGTTCATCTGTGTTGTTTGTCCGATAATCCTCTCCTGTATGGTTATCTTTTTGTTCTTTATTTTTTTCTTCCCTGGATCTTTTTTCCTGTGCTTGTCTTTTTAGTTTTATAGCCTCAGCAGAAAAATCATTCACCGGTGCTTTCGATTCAATCGTTTGATGAATTACTGATTCCAGCTCTTCTTCAATGAAGCCGGAAAAATTATTCGCTTTCAAATACCCGACCACGCTTTTCCAAATGATCAGTCTTGCCTGGACGGGCTTTTCCTGGCTTAATTTATGAACAGCAGGAGGAATTTGTGCTGTCAGAAAATTGCGGATGGATTGAAAGCGGTAGGATACTGCGCTTGCGAAAAATAAAATAATTTTATCGTCAGAAAATTGTAAAATAAATCGTACAAGACTTTTCTCATGGAGAAGTTCGGTTAGGATTGCTTTCACAAATTCTTTTCTTCGCTCTTCCATGAGTTTGTCAAAAAGAGCTACCATGGAAACTTTTTCTTCATTCCACCAGGGAAGAATTCCATTCTTCAGGAAATAAACAAACAGTGTTTGCTCACTTCTGAAAAGTTTCTCCGGCACAACGTTTTCAGAAAAATTATCCGTAAAAAATCCCTTTTTATAAAATTCATTAGCCAATTTTTCGGAAAGCTTTTCCGATAGCTCTTTGATCAGATTGTCGGCACGGATCTCTCCCAGGTTAAGCTCCAACCGGTCGATCTCGATCATCCTGTCTGGAATGGAATAATGAGAAAACACTTTTTCTACTATGTCTACCAGCTCATGTTGAGCTACAGAGATCATATTGTCTTGTATTTTCATAGCCTCTTTTTGTTTTTGTACAAAAAGATCCATTACTAATTTTTTGATGACATGTTGCTGGGACATTGCTGTTTGTTGGAAATAGTTTGAAACTTTTAATTGATGCCGGATACCGGATACCGGATAAAAATGATCTATAATCTTCTTTTATCTGGCATCCGGTATCTGGTATCCGTTTTACGATTGAAACGTAAAACTTTTAGCGCGTGCAATCAGTCCATCTTTAAATTTAGGATTGATCTTACCGCTGTTCTGGATCATTGTAATGCGATAGTTTTGCAGTTGAGTAAACAGCGTGTGTGCGTCTGCTTTATTGATGGCGATGATGTCGCCATTGTTTACAACAGCAGTGATCGGCATTTTCAGAATATTCTGTACGGCCTTGATAGAAGTACCAATACCAGAATTGAATCCAAAATCCATGATCATTTCAGCAAGCGATTGGCTATTCACTTCATCCATTCTGATCTTATCCCAATATTGTTTTTTAGTAAGTTCTAAAGCTAGTTCATACAACTGTGGGTCGTTGATCCTTGAATTGTAGGCAGGTTCTCCTTTTTGTTTTTTGTAGTCATCAATAATTTTCCATCCCGCCCAATCTTTGTTGTAGTTGCGCGCAATGCCACAGTACGTCTCTCCTCCTGTATCGCCCATCTTTGCTGCATAGGCCGGACTGGCGTATCCGCCTTCATATCTTAATAACTTTGGGTAATAAATGCTGAAATCTGCCATTGTTTTTCTTGTTTTAAAAGTGAATGAATTATTAGTAATTATTTTTGAGTATTTGTCTATCCGTTTATTTGGATCTTGCTGATTATATATTTGATGATGAAATTTTTCATAAAACTTTATAAGATTGATTTGAGAATTTCTTTTTAGATACTTCTAAAGATCCGGCCAATATTGTTTTACAAAGGACAGCTCCCGGTACTGATGAAATTTCGGATAACCCAAACAATACACCATACGTGTAGCTTCCGGCAATACTCCTTCGCTCAACGCCGGATTGAGCTTACTGGAAAAAGAAAAAGGCACAAATCCTTTCTCTCCCATTAGGTCTTGCCAGACATCAATGGTATGTCCATTTCTTTGCAAGATTGCAATCATATACCCCTGATCACCGAGTGAATTGATTCCTTGGTGTCGCATCATTGCTTCTTCTGTATTGGCTTTAAAAGCATGATAGATCGCATGCATCCGCTCATCGTTACCATCCCAGTACATTATGCTGTTATTTTTAAGATGCGGGAAATGATCGCGCAACATCACCGGATTAAGACGAGGCTTTGCAAATTCGTCTAAAGGGCCGGTTGCAAATACATCCAGATCGAGGTATAAAACGGGGCCCTTGAAATGTTGAGGATTCAGTAGCTCGATCTTGCACCACCACCCTTTCCAGCCTGGCTCCTGGAGCGGAATACAATCTACTCCTGGTACCGTACTATTAGTAAGACAAACAAAACGATGTGGTGCTGATAAATACTTTGCTACATTTTTTTTCAGTTTCTGCACCCAGCTTGGATCGTAGCACGCAGCCGTAGTTCCTCCCGGAACAGTAGCGTTGAATACACAAGCAACAGTAATCATAGGCGGCTGGGACAATCTAAAAGCTGGTTTTGTGCTAAAACAATTTTACTTGCTTAAAACAATTAAACTTACTAAAAATATAATTAAATTTAACAAAAATTAATATAAAATTTATAATCATTTGACATGCATCTTATTACAAATAAAATGCATTAACCATTATTGTTTATAATCTTTTATAACTTTTGTATTTGTATAGGAAACTGTTAGAAATTTCTTACTCTAATCATTTTCGCATTTTGTATTCAATAAAAATTCTTAAGTAAACGTATACTGGATACTCCAAACAAATTTTATTTCATATTCGAAAATAAAATTATATGACATTAAAAAATTTTATTTCTCTTTTTACATCGAACTTATTTTTAATAATTTTTTAATGACTATAAAATTGTACGCTTTTAATTTTTACCATGCATTGTTTTTTATTTCATTACTGATATTAAAATTTTTTAATCATTAAATTAAAACGCATACACTGTGTAATTCCTGCTTTCCACGCGGTATTCGAACATAATTATTCATTCATCGAACAATTTTATTCCCTGTGATTTTTTTTCAGTTATAATACTATGCTTTTTTTCAGCGCAATTTCAGAATAGATATTGTGCTACGCTGTGATCCTTCAGAAACAGTTTAGATTTCATTCAGAATTAAAATTTAATATTGCCACAGATAATAATAAACCCACATTAATACGTAGGCCATGAATATCCTGTTGATTGAAGATGATGTAAAGATCAGCTCGTATATAAAGAAGGGATTAGAAGAGTACGGTTCAAAAGTAACGATCGCATACGATGGATTTATAGGCAAGAGACTTGCCATTTCTAATTTGTATGATCTGATCATTCTCGATATAGTTTTACCGGTGATTAATGGATTTGATCTCTGCACCCAAATTCGCGGAGAGAATATCAAATCTCCTATCCTATTGCTCTCTGCGCTGGCAAGCACGGAAGACAGGGTCTACGGGCTTGATGCAGGAGGCGATGATTACCTTGTAAAACCATTTGAATTTCGTGAACTTGTAGCCAAAGTAAATGCTTTAAGCAGACGCAGCTCTTCTACCAACGAACAAACCGCCGTAGTGCTGAAAATAGGTACGCTCGAAATGAACGTAAATACACGTGTTGTAAAATCCAACAATGTAGTAAAGGAAATGACCTCTAAAGAATTTTCGTTACTTGAATTTCTTTTGATCAACAAAGAACGGATCGTCACCAGGGCAGAGATTGCAGAGCATGTGTGGGACGGAAATGTAAAAAATACTAACGTCATCGACGTATACATTAATTTTTTAAGAAAGAAACTAGAACAGGAATCTGGACAAAGATTGATCCACACCATTGTTGGTATGGGTTATATCTTAAGAGCACCATTGAACGATGAAAATTAGAGATCGATCCGTTTTTCAGATTTTCTCGGTATTTGCTTTTCTTTTTTTAACCTGTTGCGTGATTGCTTATGAATATTTCATAAACGGTAAAACAGGGATCAATGAAATTTTTTTTATACAAAAGGTTCTGACAAGTCTTTACTTTAGTGCTGTTCTGCTGGTAGCTATTATTAGTGTTATTTTTTTGAAACAGGCACTGTCTCCTCTATCCTATATTACTTATCAACTCGGCGAGATCAACGTAGGCAATCTGCACAAGAGAATTAAGGCCGGAAAAAAGAACGATGAAATTTATCAACTGAGTGCTGCGCTCAATAAAATGCTGGGCAACCTGGAAGAATCGATTCGTTTGCAGAAAACATTTGCCGCTAATGTAACGCATGAATTGAAAGGGCCGCTCACAGGATTGATGAGCGAAGTAGAACAGGCACTATTGAAAGATCACAGTCCGCAGGAATACAAACAAATGTTGGTATCGTTCCAGGAACGACTTCAATCGTTCAACCGAATGTCCAATGATATTCTGAAACTAATGGAATTAAATTTTGACGTCTCGAGAATCTCACTTATCCCCTTACGATTGGACGAACTGGTATGGCTCGCGGTGGCTGAAATGAAAAAAAGAATTCCAGGTAGGGAAGTTTCGGTGGATATTCAAGTAGAAGATCACAACATTCCCGATTCTTTTTACGTTATACACGGCAATAAGGAATTGTTGCTAGTCGCAATTGGCAATGTGTTGGACAATGCGGCTAAGTATTCTTCATCCAATGCATTGATAGAAGTTATTCTACGTTTGAACAAAAACAAAGGAAATACCATTGAGATCAACGATCATGGTGTAGGCATGAAACAGGAAGATCTTTCTAATATAGGACAACCTTTTTTCAGAGCAGAGAGCGTAAAACATATCCTGGGCCATGGCATTGGGCTCTCCCTGGTGAAGCAGATCATGAATATTCACAACGCCTTTGTGGATATAAAATCAGTTCCGGGATACGGTACTTCTGTTCATTTTAATTTCCCTATTAAATAGTTTTAATTAACATCCTCTTTTACGCATCACAAAATAGCTTTTAAGTAATTTTTAATTTTTTTTTAATTCTATTTTAAACCTATCATCATAAGCGTTTAATTTTTACATAATCAGTAGCTAATGAGGCAGAATTACTTTTGTGCCGAATTAATACTGAAGAAGAAAGTGATTACCTCTAAGTCTGTTGCCAAGCTATTTTGTTTGATGTGTCTGTTCTTGTTATTCGTCTCACAACGCCTATCGGCGCAGGATACAGGGGGTATCGAAGGAGTCATTGTCGACTCCACGGAAGCACTTGCAGGAGCAGTGGTAGTAGTAGAAGGAAACAATAAATTGAGTGGGATCACTGATATCGAAGGTAACTTTGTACTAAAAAATGTTCCTCCTGGCAATTATAATATCATCGTTACCTATTTCGGTTATACACCCTATACTATTAAGGACATAAAAGTAGAAGCAGGTAAATCTACTAAGGTAGGTTCTGTTATCCTCACTGAAGTAACTACAGAACACCAAGAGATCATTGTAGTTGGTAAAAAGAACGAAGGCTCTGAAATGACTGCTGTGCAGGATACGAAGAAAAGCGAAAAGATCATTTCCGTACTCTCTACCGAGCAGATCCAGAAAGGGCAAGACCGCGATGCGGCAGAAGCGATCCGAAGAATTCCGGGAGTTACGTTAGTTGATTCACGTTTTATTATGATCCGTGGATTGGCAGAACGCTACAACTCCGTTTGGCTCAACGATGCAGGAGCTCCCAGCTCTGAAACAGATTCCAAAGCTTTTTCATTTGACATTATTCCAAGCCAGTTGATTGATAAGATACAAGTATATAAAACTTCTGCTCCGGATCTTCCGGGAGACTTTGCGGGAGGAATGGTAAAAGTATATACGCGTGCTTCTGCTTCCGAAAAAAACCTACAGGTAACGCTGCAAGGCTCATTCAGACCAGGTTCTACGTTTGGCAACTTCAGTTCTACCGGCGGCGGCGGCCCTCTGGACTTGTTGGGATTTGGCTCACATTACAGACAGATCCCTACAGATGTACCCGGTAATTTAAATACCGTAAGCTCGCTGGATCAAAGAAATTCTATTTCACAAAGTTTTGATGCCTCTGCCTGGAATGTAAAAAGCAACAAAGCCGCACCAGACGGGCGTCTTAATATTTTCTATACCGACCGTTTTAAAATGGGACGTACAGAAGTGGGAAATACGTTGAATATTAACTACGCAAACCTTCACACCATTTTCAAGATCCATCGTGAAGACTGGGATTCAACCTCGAAGACCAAAGACTATTCTGACGTGCAAAGTACTAATACAGCCCGTTTGGGGATTGTTGAAAATATGTATTTCCGCTTCAACGATCGCTTTAAAATAGAAGTGCGACAACTTTTCAATCAGATCGGTGTACAGCAAAATACACTTCGTACCAGCAATCTTTCGAATCAACAAGAGCAACGTGCTTATGCACTGAGCTATCAAAGCCGTTCGGTCTACTCCTCACAGTTGACGGGCGATGTAGAATCCAAGAGTGGCAAAGTGAAATACGATTGGTCCGGTGGTTTCTCTCATATCAACAGAAGTACTCCTGATTTAAGACGTATTAAATATACCAAACCATACGGAAGTCCTGACTCTGCTTATACGGCGCAAGTACCTCCGGGTACAGCAGACCCTGTGAATGGTGGTGGTAGATTCTACTCAACACTCAATGAAAATGTGTTCTCACTGAATCAAAATCTGAAGCATATGATCAGTAAGAGAGAAGATCTTACTATCAATATGAACTATGGCGCTTACCTGGAATACAAATCCAGATCGTTCTCTGCGCGTACCTTCGGTTATGTGATCACGCCAAGCGCTACATCCGGCGCGCTTACCAGGCTGCCGATCGATCAGATCTTTTCTTCTCAGTATGTAGGTGTGCCAAATGGATTCAGAGTAGACGAGATCACCAGTCTCTCCGATGCCTACACTGCACAAAACGGGTTGATCGCTCCATATATTTCCTTCAGTTCACGTATCATAGAGAAAGTAAATATTTTGACAGGAGTTCGTTTTGAGCACAACAAACAATCGCTGCAAAGCTATCTGAACTCAAGCAAGCTCGATACAAGTGTAACGACCAACTTCTTTTTACCTTCTGTAAACCTGAGCTATAATTTCACCAAAAAATCTTTGCTCCGCGTAGCGTATGGCCGAACACTCAACAGACCTGAGTTCCGCGAATGGTCACCATTCTATTTCTACAACTTCGAATACAGTGCCGGTACTTATGGTTCGTTGTTCCCAACAGTATTAAGCCCGAGAGGACAAGTATTGCAAGTATGTAAGATCAACAACTTTGATCTGCGTTACGAATTTTATCCAAGCGCCGATGAATTGATCAACATTGGAGTATTCTACAAACACCTGGAAAACCCGATCCAACAAGTGGTATTGAATGGAACGGACGACAGTAGAAACTTCTCCTTTGCCAACGCGCAATGGGCATACATCGCAGGAGTAGAACTCGATCTGAGAAAAAACCTTGGCTTCCTGGGCAATTCAAAATTGCTGAAAGACCTGAACCTCGTATCGAATGCATCGCTCATCAAGAGCAAGGTGACGAATACCAATGTAATCAATCAAAATGTAAGCACACCACTACAAGGTCAATCTCCTTATGTGATCAATGCCGGACTGTACTACCAAAACGAAGAAGCAGGATGGCAGGGATCGTTGCTGTACAATGTGTTCGGACCACGCATCTTTATTTTCGGAACAAAAAATTATCCAAGCTATATCGAAATGCCGAAGAACAGTTTAGACTTAACTGTAGGCAAAAGAATTTCCAAAAGAGTTTCTGTAAACGGTGGAGTGCAAGACCTGTTGAACCAGGCAGCGCTGATCATCCAGGATACGAATGGCGATGGCAAGTATGAACGGCCTTCGGCAAAAGCTTCGCAAGAAGACCAGGGTGCGGATAGAATTATTTCCAAGTACAAACGCGGAAGCTATTTCACGCTGGGAGTAAAAATAAATCTTTAATAAACTAAATAAGTAACAATTAAATTAAAACCACAATTTCTATGTCTAGAATGTTCAAACAGTATTTGATGAGAACAACTGTGTTTGCTGTGCTAGCAACTACAGGTTTATTTTCATGTAAAAAGAAACATCATGATGATGCCGGTACAAGCAGTAATGCAGGTACAACCGTAGTGTCAGGGGAAATCACTTCTAACCAACACTGGACTGCCGATCAACATATTTTGTTGCAAGGATATGTCTACGTAACTGATGGCGTTACACTGACTATTGATCCAGGTACTATTATTAAAGGAGACAAATCTTCCAAAGGGTCTCTGATCGTTGAGCGTGGCGCTAAGCTGATCGCTATTGGTACTTCTACAAACCCAATTATCTTTACTTCTAACCAACCTGCAGGAACCAGAACATATGGTGACTGGGGTGGAGTGATCCTTTGCGGTAAAGCTCCTAACAACTGGATCGCTGCTCCTAAGACAGACGGTACTACTGGAAACCTGCCACTAGGAACCGGCCAGGTAGAAGGTGGTCCAAGATCCCTATATGGTGGTAGCGACGCTACTGACAATTCAGGTACGCTTTCTTACGTACGTATTGAATTCGGTGGTGTAGCATTTTCTCCAAACAACGAGATCAATGGATTGACTTTGTGTTCTGTTGGAAGCGGTACACAAATTGACCACATCCAGGTTTCTTACAGCGGTGACGACTCTTACGAGTGGTTCGGCGGTAATGTAAACTGTAATCACCTTGTTTGCCACAAAGGATGGGATGATGACTTCGACACTGACAACGGTTTTTCTGGAATGGTTCAGTTTGGTATGATCTACCGTGATCCATATTCTGCTGACCAATCAGGTTCACACAGCTTCGAGTCTGACAGTAGAAATGAGAACTCAACTGCTCTTCCATTGACGAAAGTAGTTTTCTCTAACATCACTGCAGTAGGTCCTTTGTCAAACCCTAACTTCAACGGATACAATCCAAACTTTGTTTGTGCTGCTATCGCAAGAAGATCAAGCTCTATGTCGATCTTCAACAGCTTGCTGATCGGTTATCCACTTGGATTGATCATCGACGAAGATCCTACTTACGGTTCTACTTATGCAAACATCACTGGCGGTACTTTGTCATTCGCAAACAACGCTGTGATCGGATGCCCAAGTGTAACAAGCCCTCCAGGCCCTGTTGTATTTGCATCAGCAATTGCAAGATTGAACGATCCACACTCTTCTCCTAACTCTGTAAACGCGCTTACGCAGGATACTTCTGCATGGACTACAACTCCAAAAACTCCATACAAATGGTTTATGTCTAGTGCAAACAGCGTAGGAGCTTCTGAAGGTATTTCTTCAAGATTGTTGAATGCATTCAACGGAACGAACCCAAGCTTCCTTCCATCCAGTACTTCTTATGTTGTATATAACAACAACAACCTTCCTGCATATATGACAGGCGATCCATTCAGCAACGGTAAGAAGTGGCCTTTCGATCCTACGAAAGCAATTAATACAGACACAACCAACAAATTTGCGAACTTCAACGCTCCTGGATTTGTGCCTTCTTTCTCTGATTCTAAATTGACTGGTGCAACACAAGTAAGATATGTGGGTGCATTCACGTCAGGCGATACTTGGACTTCCGGCTGGACCAACTTTGATCCAGTAAACGCTAACTACGGCGGAGCCTACTAATTTTTTTGTTGACTATTTATTTTCAGCGCTGGCAGACTTTGTTTGCTGGCGCTTTTTTGTGTATTAGTATAAAATATTTTTTGAAGTACCTTTCCAGAAATACAGTCCAAGTGTGGCTTCCAGCATGACTAGACTGCAGCTAAAACGACTTGTTTTTCTTGATAATCTCACTCGCGTCTTGCGAGTGACCAATATTTTGTAGCCCTCTGGCCGGCCTTGCGAAGACTCCTGTTAAAACACAAACAATTTTTTACCTCTTAAACTCATTTGACATAAAAAAGGAAAGATGTGATTGATCTTTCCTTTTTATATTTTAATCTGAAGTTTTTTATTATGGACGATATATTTGTCCCAATTGAAAATCAAAAACAATTAACCCTTGTTTGTTAGCTGCTTTAATTATAAAATCAGCCACCTCACCTGCATAATGTGGCAATATACCTAGAGTCATCACATTGCTACGAGCATTATTAATAAGTGGGCCATCGGACCATACTCCTTCATCTGCTTTATCTTCAGATAGAGTTGTTATATCCGGATATTCTTGTGTTATAGTATTAAGTAGATTAATAAATTCTTTTGCCGGCTCTTTAGTATTTGAAGCTGAAAGTTCGTCAAGAAATTTCCAGGCATCTTTATCTAAGATAGGAATATTATTTTTTGTAATGGAAAGAATATAGCTCATACATTTAAATATTATTTCTGATAAGCTACCAAGGCATCTAGTACTTTAAAACTATCCAAAAGTTCAGATTCAATGAGATTCATTTCTCTTAGGGTATTTTTATATCCTTCAGCTACAGCCTTTGCATTTCCTCCAGTCATTTTTGACAACATTACTCCTGTATTTTTACATTCAGTAAAATGAAGTCCTGTTAATTTAAAATCTTTATTACATTCTTTTTCTAATGCTTCAAGAGTAGAAAATTGTTCAAAAAAAGGTAACCCAATAGTAATAAATATTGGCTTAAAATCCTCTAATGCGCTTGATAGATCATCATCAGATTTAATAATATATTTATCGAACTGCTTATTATATTTATTTTGACTATAACCTGCGCCATTATTCATTAATATTGCATTACCAAAAAACTCTTCAAACTTTTCTCCATATTCTATCAAATCCAAACTCTTAGATTGAAAATGAAAATCCAAATGATGACCTAAAGGTCCATAAGATGCGGTTGAAACATAAACTTCATAGTAATATTTAGAAGTTTTTTTAAAAAATTTATATTCTTTTTTTATTCCTTGAAAACCATACTCATTCATGTACTTTTCAAGCTCTTTAAATATTATATTAAATACTTCCTGCTTTTTAATTATTTCCTTTTTTTCCATATTTATTTTACAACTTAGCAATTATCTCAACGATGTTTCCATTTACATCGTTTGTATAAGTAGTAATTTGATTACCCATTTGATTTGGTTTTAGGATATTGTTTTTAAGTCCAAATTTTGTAACACCTTCACCTCTCATCTCTATTCTATCAAAATTACCATTCTGAATAAGCTTCCAAGCCTCTTTTTGATTGTCAGTAAATGAGCTCACAGGAACAGTTCCACTATTTGCAATATTAGCATTTATCTGATGTTTAGCATCCCCAATATGAAATTTACCACTACCATCAAGTCTAAGGTTATCAGGTATTGTAGTTATTTTATTTCCTTTTAAATCGTATATATCCATTGTAACCTGTTGTACTACTTTATCTCCAGGATATTTATTGCTAATGTAATCACTTGTTTTAGTCTGATGTTCAAACCAATCATCTCTTGAAGCTGTTTTGGGATTTCCTGATAAGATTTTTTTCTCCAGAGCTTCTTTGTCTAAGTTATCTAAATTTTCATAAATTTCATCCAACTCCTTCGGGTTGTGTTTTTTTATTTGATCTAAATTCCTTGTGAATTCATTACCTGACTCATCTAATATTGTTCCCGTCGACCCTTTATTTCCAATATCAAATTTTTCTCCCACATTAGGTTTCTTACCTGATATTTTCTTTTGAGCTGCCATTAAATCATCTGCTTCCACTCCTTCCGCTACTCTAAACTTCTTCGTCTGTGCCCCCTGCTGGCAAGTCTGTGACTTGTGCCAACTATATTGTAGCCCTCTGGGCGGTCTTGTGAAGCATGCTATCAATCATAAAATCCATTTGACATAAAAAAGGAAAGATTTTTGTATTTAACCTTTCCTTTTTTATTTTATTGAAATTAACTTATATAAAGCTATCATGTTTCTTTGTATTCGGGCAAAGGAGTTAATTCATAACCGCTTATTTTTTCCTGTTCTAATAATATCTTTAGTTTTTCACTAATAAAAATCCGTTGCGTTCGTGCGCTGGCTTGTATTCTAAATATATCTCTATTAATAATTTCTTCCTTAAAAACTAATTTTTGAATAATATCTATAACTGGCGTTCCTTCAAAATATTCTCCTGCTGGCGCAAGTCTGTGACTTGTGTCAACTATATTGTAGCCCTCTGGGCGGTCTTGTGAAGCATGCTATCAATCATAAAATCCATTTGACATAAAAAAGGAAAGATTTTTCTATTTAACCTTTCCTTTTTTATTTTA
>DATLOZ010000004.1:0-6577 GCA_035535995.1 Cytophagaceae bacterium | reverse complement strand
ACCGTCATTGCGAGGAATGTCGCCGACAGGCGATATGACGAAGCAATCCGTTAGCTACGCAGCAACAGTGTCATGGGCTTCGTAGCTAACGGATTGCTTCACAAAGGTCGCTATCGCTCCCATTGTTCGCAATGACGTTATGTCTTTTCTTAAAATAGTAAGTAAAATGAAAAAGGTACCGTGAAAAATCATTGGTACCTTTTTTTTATTTTTCAATACGCTCTACTACTAATGATGCGCAGAAGATTTCAACTCCACTCCTAAAAGCTGGTGTGTATGTTTTTTAAGTGAGTAGCAAATATCATCTAGTGGAATGTCGTATTTGTCTAGGCCAAAAGGCTCTTCCATTTCTTCTGTTACTACCATACAACCTTCGTATGCTCCATAGATGATCATCATGATAAAGATCATTACAAAATTATGTTCGTGGATGAAACCGAAAGGAAGACAGATGGTAAACAACAAAAGAAATACTCTCAGGTGAAAAGCATAAGAAGAAGGAGAAGGTACTTTCCGGATCCCTTTACACTGCTCGTCGATCTCGATCAGATCGTTCATGTAGCGATTCAGGCTGAGGAAATGATATTGTTTGATCGTTCCGGCTTTGTACAGCTGGTTGATCTTATCAGCTACCAGCGAAACGATGTAATTCGGTTTGTCTTTAATTTCTTTCAAAGAATCTTTAAAGCCAGGCTCTACTTCGTAGATCTCTTCGAGCGGATCGGATTTTCTAAGGCTTGCTTTTAAAGAATAGGCATGATTGGTGATCATTTTGGCAAACCATTTTCTGCTCGCCTTATCTTCTTTGTCGATCACTGCGCTCAGTTGTTGCGAAAGGTTTTTGCCTCTTGTACCCAGGTAGCTCCAGTACTTACGTCCGTCGTACCAACGGTAATAGGAAGTTCCTATTTTATAGTAAAACAATGTTACCAGGATATATCCAAGAAGATAAAATATGTATTGAGGAATTTGAAAATCTATTTCGATCCAATGGTCTTCGGCGTATTCAAGTGCAAAGAAGTAAAGGCCCGCGATGATTGTCCGGATGGCCGTCTTTTGCAAAGATGCCAGGGAAAAGACATCGAATACCACGGCATATAAAAACTTAAGAGATTCTCTCATTGATTTTATATTGATTTTTAGCTAGTACAAATATAAAAAAGTTTACTGATTCTCAACCCCGGAGAAATTTCAATTCTGAAATAATTCTTTATGTTGTCCCATGGTTGAAATCATGGGACAGAACAGCGTTTTCCTTTTTCTTCCTATTCGACAGTAAAAGACTTTAAATCAGAAACTTTAAACGTCCATTCGGGCGTATGCAACCATTCTCCTTCGGGAATCCTGTACCAGGGAGTATTCTCCTCGTCGGGATTGCGGAGGATATGAATATCTTGGGCCGGCATATAGCTTTGCGCGAGCATAAAGAGCTTGTCTCCGCTCACTGTATCCACCGCCATATCCATCACGATCACCGCATGACCGGGAAATCCTCCTTTGATGAAAACATCGCCGGGCTGCATCTTCGAAGGTGATTTGTAATTCATTTCTTTGGTCAGCGAACTGGTGCCTGCATATCTGAACACCGCATTCATATATGAACGAAACCCTTTATAGGTGCGGTCTTTGGAAGCTTTCTTTACCCAGCTTACTTTATTGTCTTTCACCACAGGCCTGTATCCTTCTATCCATTGGCTGTACTCTGCCGGATCACCGCTGGTGAAGCGGAAGTGAATGCGTGCGGGTTCATTTTTCGAAAAATGATATTCTGCTTTAAGCCTCATTACCGCATCGGCACATTGCTGCAGGTCTTCGTTGCCTACGTCGATATTTAACACCGCTGCTTGTGCCGTTTGATTGGATTTGGGAGAACCATTGTACAGCATCACCTCCGGGTTACCCGGTTTGAGCGGAATATGACGAAGCCAGTCTGCAAAAGAACTTTTAGTAACTTTCATGCGTACGAATCCCTTGGGGACTGGAATGCGATTGACTAACATGTTGTCCGGTTCATATGATTGAAGCCAACTGTAACGGTTGTTTTCAGAAGTATCTTTTTCTGTCTTAGAACTGCTTCCCATCTGACGTTCTGTACCGGCCTGGCTGGTGCAGTTTGTGAGGCAAAAGAAAGACAGTATTGAAAGGATTAAGAAATTTTTCATACAGGAGATTTTGACATAAGATATAAAAACTTACCGTCATTGCGAGGAATTCCCGACGATAGTCGGGAGTGACGAAGCAATCCGTTACTACGAAGCCTGAGTCCGTATATAATCATGACCGGGTTCAGACCAACAAGGCTGCGTAGCTAACGGATTGCTTCGTCAACATTGCTTCGCAACATTTCCTCGCAATGACGTTTTTGGCAAACTGCCACCTGGTTATTTACGTATTAATTCATAATTTAAATCTATATTTAAAGAAACAATAGCATACTATTATGATCTACAATTCCATCATAGAAACCATCGGCGATACGCCGTTGCTTCGTCTCAACAAGTTGAACAAAGGGATCAAAGGAACGGTCCTGGTAAAAGTGGAATACTTCAATCCCGGCAACTCTGTAAAAGACCGGATGGCAGTGAAAATGGTAGAAGATGCAGAAAAGGCCGGACTGCTCAAACCCGGTGGCACCATCATAGAAGGCACTTCGGGCAATACAGGTATGGGACTCGCGCTTACCGCAATAGCAAAGGGTTATAAATGTATCTTTACTGTTAGCGACAAACAATCAAAAGAAAAAATAGACGTACTCCGCGCGCTTGGTGCGGAAGTGGTGGTATGCCCCACCAACGTAGCTCCTTCCGATCCACAGTCATACTACTCCACGGCTGCCCGGTTGAATAAAGAAATTCCGAATTCTTTTTACCCAAACCAATACGACAATATTTCCAACACCGTAGCGCATTACGAAACCACCGGCCCTGAGATCTGGAAAGATACCGAAGGAAAAGTCACACACTATGTAGCCGGTGTGGGTACAGGCGGCACGATGTGTGGCGTGGCAAAATATCTTAAAGAAAAAAATCCTTCCGTTAAAGCCGTTGGTGTGGATACTTACGGATCGGTATTTAAAAAATATAAGGAAACAGGAATTTTTGACGAAAACGAAATCTACCCATATGGTACCGAAGGAATCGGCGAAGATATTCTTCCGAAAAATGTAGACTTCAATCTGATCGATCTTTTTATCAAAGTAACCGATAAAGATGCCGCTGTGATGACACGCAGGCTTGCACGTGAAGAAGGACTTTTCGTAGGTTGGTCATGTGGCGCCGCCGTACACGGAGGATTGGAATATGCCAAAGAACATCTAAAAGAAGGAGACGTAATGGTGATCATTCTTCCCGATCACGGAACGCGCTACCTCGGCAAGGTATACAACGACGACTGGATGAAACAACGCGGATACCTTGAAAGTAAGAACTTCGCTACTGCCCGCGATATTATCGCAAATCAAAATCGAAAAGTGATCGCCGTTTCTGTGGACGAAAAAGTAGGCGATGCGATCGGCAAGATGACGAAAGAAGGGATTTCTCAAGTACCTGTAATGAAAGGAAACCAGGTAGCCGGCAGTCTTACCGATAGCAACGTGCTAAAGCTCCTGATCGAAGACACTTCTGTAAAAGATAAAAAAGTAAGCGAGGTCATGGATGCGCCGTTCATCTTCGTCGGACTCGATAATACGATCGACGTACTTTCTTCGCAGATCACCAAAGAGAATTCGGCACTGCTCGTGCATGACGAGCAAGAGCGTACGCATATCATTACACGTGCGGATTTGCTACAGGCGATGAGCAGGTAAAGCAACTTCGTCATTGCGAGAAGTGCGCCACAACGAAGCAATCTGTCAGCTACGCAGTCTTGTTGATTTGAGTCCCCGAAGCAACTATAAACAGGCTCGGGCTTTGTAGCTAAAGGATTGCTTCGTCATTCCATCTACGATATCATTCCTCGCAATGACGGTTTAACTAATATCAACCATTACTATTAAATTCTGATTCATTGAAAAAGTTTAGTCTTTCCCTTTTTTGCTTTTTCTCAATTATATCCTTTATCTCTGCTCAACACAAAGCAGGCGTGAAACCCATTCCAAGCTGGGTCGACAAGATCTCCTATGATCATTATGCTCCTGATATTTATAAAGACAGCGTGGAAGATGGCTACTATTATCCGCTCCGCGATTACCAGGTTCATGTAGCGAAGAAAACCACTTTTCATCATTTTGTAAGAAAGGTGATCAGCCAGAAAGGCGTGGAAAATCATTCTGAAATAAAAGTAGATTTCGATCCTGCTTTTGAGAAATTATATTTTCACGAAATTAAGATCATTCGCAACCATGAAGAGATTAATAAACTGGATGTAAAAAAAATAAAGATCCTCAACCGCGAAGAACAAAGAGCAAGTCATATATACGACGGCCTTCTCTCTGCCTTGTTAATCCTGGATGATATAAGACCACAAGACATCATCGAATATTCTTTTTCTCTTGAAGGGGTAAATCCCATTTTTGAAGGAAAATATTTTGATTCGTTTTACATTCAATATTACGATCCATCTGTAAGACTTTACCGGAGCATTACAGTTCCTAAAGAAAGAAAGCTCACCTTAAGATCTTTCAATAATTCTGAAAAACCTTTTGTAAGCGAAACGAATACCGAAAGAAAATACAAATGGGATCTTTCCAACGTGCCTGGCAAACACGCAGACAACGACAGTCCTTCCTGGTACGATCCTTACCCTTCCATCTGGGTATCGGAATATGAATCATGGAAAGAAGTGGTAGACTGGGCTACAAAACTTTATTCCTTTTCCAACGAAAAGCCTAGTCCTGCCTTGCTCGCCAAGATCAACCAGATCCAGGCTATGCCAGTAAGCAAGGAAGAAAAACTCGTAGAAGCGCTTCGCTTTGTACAGGACTCCATCCGCTATACCGGCATGGAAGACGGCGTGTGGGGCGTGAAACCATTTTCTCCCAACCAGGTATTCAAACTTCGATACGGCGACTGCAAAGGAAAATCTTTACTGCTTTGTTGGATCCTGAAACAGTTGGACATCATAGCTTATCCTGCATTAGTCAACACCAGTCTGCGACAAAAAGTAAACGAGGTACTGCCAGCACCTTTTGATTTTGATCATTGTATTATCACTACCACGATCGGAGGCAAACAATATTGGTACGACGCCACGCAAACCCTGCAGCGCGGCACTTATAACCAAATCTATATCGCCAACTATAAAACGGCGCTCGTGCTGAAACCAGGCAACGACGGGCTTACCAGGATGGATGTGCATACCGTTTCGCGCACCACCGTTACCGAGCAATTTTTTCTCGACAGCACTGGCGGAGGCGCCCGTATGGAAGTGACTACCGAATACGAAGGATACGATGCCGACGCTAACCGGAGCTATTTTCATAACAGCAGTCTGAAAGAGGTCGAAACAAATTATTTGAATTATTATTCTAAAACTTTTCCTTCCATTCGATCGCTCGCGCTTCCTAATTATAAGGATGAAGAGATGGCCAATATTTTTATCACTTATGAAAAATATTTTATCGATTCCCTTTGGACTGTTCCTGATGCTTCCAAGCCTATACATATAGAAGCCAGCTTTTACCCGGAAGGCCTGTACGACAAGATCCGCGCGTCTGACGCTAAGAACAGGACAAGTCCATTATCGCTTGAATTCCCCTTAGAGTACGAACATATTATCGAACTGCATGCACCTGAACGATGGGACATCAACCCGGAGACCGAAGATATAAAAGGGCCGGGCTTTGTCTACCGCCGCTTAGTGCGTTACTATGACAATACTGTTACGATCAAACACCGGCTTGTAACGCTCAAGGATCATATCGAAGCCTCTGATGCAAAAGAATACAACCGCAAGATGACGAAGATCAGGGAGCAGCTGGCCTATACCATTCAGCATGAAAAAGGAACCAGCGTATCCAGCGGAAACAACAACTGGCCGATGATGCTGGTGATCCTGGCTGCATTTGTGGGTTCATTTTTTATCTGCCGCAAATTGTATGAATACGACCCCATTCCTGCTATGGATGTAATTCCTGAGCGCAACATTGGAGGATGGCTGATCGTGTTTGCAATTGGCCTTGTTATTTCTCCTGTGATGCTTCTTTACAATACCTTCATCACCGATGATCTTTTTGCAAACCGCGACCTGTTGACCTGGCTTGAGAATAATGGGCAATCGGTGGATATGGTTACAATGATTTTCAATCTATCTGTGCTGGTCACTAATATTTTGCTTATTTCACTTTCTGTCTTAATGCTGATCGTGTTTTTTCAGCGCCGGTCAAATGCTCCGGCGATTGTAGTTATTTTCTTTGGATACAACATTGCGATCCTTGCTCTAAATGCCTTGGTAGTATTTCTATTGCAAGTGGAAACAACAGATGAAAAATGGTTACAGTCATTAATAAATGTAATCATCCGGGCAGTCATTTGGATTTTATATTTCGGTTTATCAAAACGTGTTAAGAGAACATTTGTAGTGCGAAGGACGAACTACGAGCGATGATCTCCGAGCCTTGTCATTTGTGTGTAGTGGTGGG
>DATLOZ010000003.1:0-120896 GCA_035535995.1 Cytophagaceae bacterium | reverse complement strand
AGAGTCAAAAAATATAATTTCGAATTTTAAGTACATGAAAAATTTTGTTGAAGAGCTAAAATGGCGCGGCATGATCCAGGATATAATTCCTGGTACGGAAGAGCAACTAAGCAAAGAAATGACCATCGGCTACATTGGTTTTGATCCTACAGCAGACTCACTTGGGATTGGAAATCTTGTGCAAATAATGACCTTACTTCATTTTCAACAGGCAGGCCACAAACCTATAGCGCTTATTGGCGGCGCCACCGGTATGGTGGGCGATCCTTCCGGGAAAAGCGCTGAACGCAATCTTCTCTCCGAAGATATCCTCCAATACAATCTTGCCTGCCAGAAAAAGCAACTGGAAAAATTTCTAAACTTCAATTCTGGCGTCAACTCTGCCGAGATCGTCAACAACTATGATTGGTTTAAAAATTTCACCTTCCTCGATTTCATTCGCGACGTTGGAAAGTACCTTACGGTAAACTACATGCTTGCTAAAGACTCTGTGCAAAAGAGACTGGAAACAGGAATGTCGTTCACAGAATTTTCTTACCAACTCGTACAAGGCTATGATTTCTTTCATTTATGGCAAAATAAAAAAGTAATGCTTCAAATGGGAGGTTCCGATCAGTGGGGGAATATCGTAGCAGGTACAGAGCTTATCAGCCGTAAAGGAAATGGAAAAGCATTTGCGCTCACTACGCCGCTGATCAAGAAAGCAGACGGTACTAAATTTGGAAAAACAGAAGGCGGAAATGTCTGGCTTGATCCTGCCAAAACTTCTCCTTATAAATTTTATCAATTCTGGCTCAACTCTTCCGACGAAGATGCAGCCAACTACATCCGGATCTTCACGCTTTTCTCCAAAGAAGAAATAGAAGCCATCGAAGAGCAGCACAAAACGGCGCCGCACGAACGTGCGCTACAGAAGGCGCTTGCCAAGGACATTACAATTCGTGTACATTCGGAAGAAGATTACAATACTGCGATCAAAGCTTCTGAAATTTTATTTGGAAAATCTACTACCGAAGATTTGAAAAGTCTAAACGAAGACACACTCTTGTCAGTCTTTGAAGGTGTACCACAAGTAGAGATCAGCATTTCCGATTTTCAAGCTACAGGGAATGTGACCGATCTATTATCGGTGGTTACTCAATTGCAGATCTTTCCTTCCAAAGGAGAAGCGCGTAAAATGATCGCCGCCGGTGGGGTGAGCATTAACAAAGACAAGCTTTCCGGGCCGGAACAGAAAATTGAATTTGAGCTTTTGCTGAAAAAATATTTATTGGTGCAGAAGGGAAAGAAAAATTATTTCCTAGTAAAAATAACAGCATAAAAGAAAAGGGGATTTTGTGATCCCCTTTTCTTTTATGAATACTTTGTCTTTTATTTTAAAGTCTTTGCCATCAATCCACCAAGCATTTTGCCAGCTTTCGCATAAGATTCTGCAATCCTTGCACTCGCATCAAAATCATACCCTCCATATTGGCTGCCTGGAATTTTATTTTGTGTTAGTTTTGCTACTACATTAGAAGGATTTGCTGTTTCTACAAAAATATATTCTACATTGATATAAGCAGGTTGCTTCATTACTCCTACGTTGAATCCTGGTTCAATAAAAGTAGTTTTTAAGATCAGCGTATATTTCGCATCCGTATTAGAAGGAAGCACACTTCTACCTGCATGTTTATTGATTAGCTCCTCAAATTTTGGTTGATAATATTTTGCACGGGCAGCTTTCCATCCTGCTTCAAACTCTTCTGCCTTAGCGGGATCTTTCTTTGCATACTCACCTTTTTTGTAATCTAAATATTCCTGCTCAGTAGGATATTTGCCCACGGCAAGATTATCATAGTTATAAATAAGATTGAATTTAGTTTCACCTTTCATACTGGCCAGATTACCTGTTACTGTTGTAATTTTTTGTCCTGCTGCTGAAAAGGCAATTATCACAACCATTAAAGGGAGAAGAAATATTTTTTTCATAATTTTTAATTGTTTTGGTTTAAGATTTAATAGGTTAAGTATACAGGTTTTATATGAATTTATCAATTCCATTCATTTTTTTTGTATGAAGAAGCCAGACTGATATACATTATATATTATAATGTATAGTGTTTATCAGATTATTTGTATTAAATATCTTTGCGGGATAAAATATCGGTCTTAAAAATTCAATATCACTATAAAAATATAACTCCCATTCAGATGATTAAGAATCTGAATAGGAGTTTACCAATTGGTGTTAAGTATTTATATGAATTTGATTTGAGAAGGTATTTTACTGCACATTCACCGAAGGATCGATCTCCTGCTTCCAGGCTATGATACCACCTTCCAGGTTGTATAGATTTGTGTAGCCATGATTATTTTCAAGGAATGCAATTGCATTTGCGCTTCTCTTGCCGCTTCTGCAATGGATCACCACTTTTTTATCTTTAGAGATCTTGTCTATATTTTGAGGAACAGTATTAAGGGGAATAAAAACACCTTTCAGGTTTCCGGCATTGTATTCTGAAGGTTCACGTACATCAATCAATTGAAAGTCTTCTCCTTTATCGATCATTTCTTTCAATTCTTTTACCGTAATGGATTTCATATTATTATGTTGTGTTAATTATTGAATTATTCTACGAATATACAAATATGTAAGAATTATTGGCAGATCGGTTCTCCAAAACAAAGAAAAGCCTTAAGTTGTTCATAATAAAAAGATAAAAAGCCAGACTTTCTACTTTGTAAGACAAAAATATTTCTTATTTTTGTAGCCTTTCAAAATATAAAAAACTAAGAAGATAACAATTCTGAGATGGTTGGGATAGGCAATAATCAGCTAAATTTAGAAGAAATAGAAAAAATCCTGTTTGGAAACGAGAAGATTAAGCTCGAGCAGGCAGGGATTGAAAAAGTACAAGACAGCTATTCCTTCCTTCAAAATTTTTCCAAAGACAAAGTAATTTACGGTATCAATACCGGCTTCGGTCCTATGGCACAGTATAAGATCAAGGACGAAGACAGGATAACTTTACAATATAACCTCATCCGAAGTCATGCTTCCGGTTGCAACAACCTGTTTCCACCTGTCTATCTAAAAGCCATCATGGTGGCCAGGCTGAATACGCTAATGCTAGGCTACTCCGGCATACATCAAAGCCTGGTAGAAACTCTTACAGAATATATCAACCAGGATATTTATCCTACCATCTACGAACACGGCAGTGTAGGCGCCAGCGGCGACCTGGTACAACTTGCACATTTGGCGCTCAACCTGATCGGCGAAGGCGAAGTGATCTATAAAGGTGAAGTTCAACCCACCGAAAAAGTATTAAAAGAAACCGGCATTAAACCCGCCAAAGTATATGTGCGCGAAGGACTCGCCGTGATGAACGGAACCAGCGCCATGACAGGCATTGCCCTTGTCAACCTTATCTACGCAAAACGATTGCTCAACTGGTGTCTCTCCGCTTCTTCCATGATCAACGAAGTGGTAGAATCTTACGACGATCATTTTTCCTACGAACTGAACATCGTAAAACACCACAAAGGCCAGAACGATGTAGCCGAGATCTTACGCAGGCTTACTTCTGATAGTAATCTCGTACGCAAAAGAGAAGAACATCTTTACGATAAAAAAGTAAAACCAGGCGTGATCACCGACAAAGTACAGGAATATTACTCTCTGCGCTGCGTGCCACAAGTACTGGGGCCAATTGCCGATACGATCGCTTACGCGGAATCTGTGATCGTCAACGAACTGAATTCTGTGAACGATAATCCTGTCATCGATAGCCAGAACAACAACGTATTCCACGGAGGTAACTTCCACGGCGACTATGTATCGCTGGAAATGGATAAACTTAAAATTGCCGTTACTAAAATGTCGATGCTGGCAGAAAGACAGCTCAACTATTTAATGAACAGCAAGCTCAACGAAAAACTTCCTCCTTTTGTAAACCTTGGTATCCTGGGGTTGAACTTTGGAATGCAAGGCGTACAATTTACGGCAACCTCTACCGTAGCAGAAAATCAAACGATGTCATTTCCAATGTATGTGCACAGCATTCCAAATAACAACGACAACCAGGACATCGTAAGCATGGGTACCAACGCCGCTACAATGACCAGGAAAGTAATCGATAACTCTTTTGAAGTATTGGCCATTGAATTTATGACCTTGCTGCAAGCAGTAGATTATCTTGGTGTACAGGAAAAGCTTTCTTCACACGCGCTTACAATCTACCAGGAACTGAGAACTCTCTTCCCTAAATTTGAGCAGGACGGCGCACACTACAAAGAGATCAAAGAAATAAAAAATTACCTGCTTCAGCACGAAGCGCTGACGGTAAGTGCTCACTACAACAGCGTCAAGGTAAATAAATAATTTTTTCATCATGGCAAAATACGCACTCGTTACCGGAGGGTCCAGAGGAATTGGTAAAGCCATATGCGAAGAACTTGCCTCGATGGGGTATAAGATTCTGATCAACTACCGCTCCAACAAAGAAGAAGCTGAAACTACCCTTGCCTCTGTACGTAGCCATGGAAGCGATGGAGAACTCCTCCCCTTTGACATAGGCAATCAATCCGAAACCGACGAAGTGCTTGGCCAATGGATTGAAAACCACTCCGAAGACATTATTGAAGTATTGGTCAACAACGCTGGCATACGCAAAGACAACCTGATGATGCTCATGCCTCCGGAAGATTGGAAAACCGTGATGAATACCAGTGTGGACGGATTTTACAACGTTACAAGATTAATATTAAAAGGAATGATCTTTAACAAGTACGGAAGGATCATCAATATCGTATCACTTTCAGGATTGAAAGGACTTCCGGGGCAAACCAACTATTCCGCTTCCAAAGCGGCAGTCATTGGCGCTACCAAAGCGCTGTCGCAAGAAGTAGGAAGAAGAGGCATCACGGTAAATGCCGTAGCTCCCGGGTTTATCAAAACCGATATGACCCAAGACATCAAAGAAGCTGACTATAAATCCATCATCCCGGCAGGACGATTTGGTGAAGCCAAAGAAGTAGCCGATGTAGTTGGATTTTTAGCTTCTGCAAAAGCTTCGTACATTACAGGTGAAGTGATAGCGGTGACGGGGGGATTATATTAAACTCCATACTGTTGCTGTTGCTCTTGCTGTCCTGCATTCTGTCAGCAAGAGCAACAGCAACAGTATAGAGTAATTATCACTTCGTACTAGCAGACTTATTTGAAATTAAGATTTAACTACTAATAACTAACAACACAATGTCGTCCTGGAATGGCAAATCGAAGGGAAGTTTGGCAGGGTATAAAATGTTTGTCTATACAATCCGGTTGTTTGGGATCCCAGCTGCTTATGCCTTGTTGAAGATCGCTTCTTTATACTACGTGATCTTTTACCGGAAAACTTATCACTTTATTTACGATTACTTCCGTACAAAATTTCATTACTCCAGATTAAAATCTTTTTTCAAAACCTGGGACAACCACTACATCTTTGGTCAGACGCTTGTAGATAAAACCATTCTTTTTTCAGGGATCAAAAATAAATTTACGTTCGAATTTGAAGGAGAATATCATTTGGAAAAAATAATCGCCGATCAAACCGGTGGGATCCTTGTAAGTGCACATATGGGCAACTGGGATATCGCAGGCAATTTCATGAACAGCCGCCATGGCATTCAGATCAACGTAGTGATGTATGACCAGGAGCACCAGCAGATCAAAAAATATTTTGAAGCAATTCATAAGAACAAACAGATCAATGTCATTCCAATCAAAGATGATATGTCGCATATCTTTGGTATCCACCAGGCACTCGGAAACAAAGGTCTGATCTGTATACATGCAGACCGCTATGTAGAAGGAACTAAAACTGTGAAAAGAAATTTTCTGGGAGAAGAAGCATTGTTCCCCGCCGGGCCTTTTGCTATTGCATCCAAGTTTGAAGTACCTGTAGTATTTGTTTACGCAGTAAAAGAGAGTAAAACGCATTACCATCTATTCTGCACACCACCTAAGATCTACCGCAATAAGCAAGAGGAAATGGTCAACGATTACGTAGCGAATCTTGAACAGATGACAAAAAAATATCCGGAGCAATGGTTCAACTATTTTGACTTCTGGAAAAAAACGGCATAGATGTCTTTTGAAATCACCGATATCACCTCACTCATCCCACAAAAGCCACCTTTTGTGATGGTCGACAAGATCATTTTTTCGGATGAAACTAAGACGACCAGTACTTTTCTGATCAGAGAAGAAAATATTTTTTGCGAAAACGGATCCTTCCGCGAGCCAGGAATGATCGAGAACATAGCACAAACAGTAGCCGCCGGAAGAGGCTATGAAGGTGTCAAAGCACAAAAAGCGCCACAGATCGGATTCATAGGATCTGTGAAATTTTTGAAGATCCATTTTTTCCCAAAACTAAATACCGAGATCACCACTACTATTGAGATCCTAAGCCAGGTTTTAAATTTTACTTCTGTTTCGGGCAAAATAATTTCCGAAGGACAAGTAGCAGCTGAATGCGAACTTGTGGTTGCTGTGCAGGAATAATTGTCTGAACCTTGATTTACAGAATTAGAAGATTTACATGATTTTGATTAGCAAGATTATATAGTAGTTGTCATTCATGAGAGATTCCTTTTGATTAGAATTCAGATAATATTTCAAAATAAAAGAGAATTGAAAAGACTTATTTCTAACGAGAATATCAGATTTGCATCTGGCGGTGGATTACTTCCTGAGAACATTTTTGGCTTAACTAATCGTGGACATAACAATCCTGTAAATCTTCTAATTCTGTAAATCAAGGTTCAGACAATTTTCTTATCTTTACTCTCCAAACAACATTCAATGACCTCTACCCTCCGTTCTACCTGTGAAGTGACCATTCGTTTCAATGAAGCAGATCCTATGGGAATTGTGTGGCATGGTCATTATATTCAATATTTCGAAGACGGAAGAGAGGCTTTTGGGAAAGAACATGGGATCAGTTACAGCCAGGTGCATGAACATGGTTTTACTATTCCGATCGTGAATATTTCCTGCGAATACAAACGATCGCTTAAGTACGGCGAAAAAGCGATCGTCGAAACTACTTACCAGGATTGCAATGCCGCGAAAATAGAATTTGAATACAAGATCTTCCGCAGTTCCGACGGACAACTAGCAGCCACCGGAAAATCCACTCAAGTGTTTTTAAACAGCACAGGTGAACTTCAATTGATCATTCCGGGTTTTGTTACCGAATGGAAAAAAAAAAAGGGAATCGCATAAGTATGCAGGCAATAGTAGTAAAGGCGCATAATATTATTTCTCCTCTTGGATTTACTTCGGAGGAAAATTATACTAATTGTCTTAACGGGAACAGCGGCATCCGGCAAATCACAGCTCCTGTCCCACCCCACGAGCCGCTTTGGATTGCTACGATTGAGGAGCAATTGCTAACTAAGAAATTCTCTGAGTTATCTATTTCCGGAAATTATACGAAGGCAGAAAAACTATTGCTTCTGTCTGTCAACGATACTCTTTCCCAATCATCGGTTGATGTTACCGCCAAAGACTTTTTATTGATCATCAGCACTACCAAAGGAAATATTGATCTGCTGGATGAAAAAGAGAAAGCAAAATTTCCGGAAGACCGCGTACAGTTGTATAGTCTTGCCGATACAATGCAAGCTTATTTTCACACCGCACACAAACCACTGATCATTTCCAACGCCTGCATTTCCGGCGTGAACGCACTTATCGTAGCCGCGCGCCTTATGCGCGATGGGCTTTATAAAAATATATTGGTGACAGGCGTAGACCTCGCTAGTCGCTTTGTAGTAGCGGGGTTTCAATCATTCAAAGCTGTTTCGCCGAATCGCTGCAAACCTTTCGACAAAGACCGCGACGGTATTAATCTTGGGGAAGGCTGTGCCTCTATATTGTTAACAACAGAAAATCCAACCGATAAAAATACAATAAAAATCCTGGGAGGCGCCGTAAGCAACGATGCCAACCATATCTCCGGCCCGTCACGTACAGGCGATGGTTTGTATTATGCTATTTCCAATGCACTCAAAGAATCAGCGCTGACCGCTCCTGAGATCGATGCACTGAATGCACACGGTACGGCTACTCTGTACAACGATGAAATGGAATCCAAAGCCTTTGCGCTCGCAGGCCTAAGCGATACACCGATGAACGGACTGAAAGGCTACTTCGGTCATACACTTGGCGCAGCAGGATTGATCGAAACGATCATTTCGATCTTTTCAATGCAGCGCAACGAGCTGCTCCCCACGCTAGGCTTCGCTTCGCCGGGTACACCTGAGAAAGTCAACGTGCATAATGCACTTATAAAAAAGGAAATTCATTATTTATTAAAAACCGCCTCCGGCTTCGGCGGATGCAATGGAGCAATTATACTGGAGAAAAATGCCTGATCAGTTTTACATACAATCCTACGTTTCTCTTAGCAACGGCCAGGCACAAGTAAATGGCCAGTCTCTTTCCTTGCCCGACCATAATGATCTTCTGAAAGCACTTTATCAACATCTTTCACTCGATTATCCAAAATTCTTCAAAATGGATGAGCTCTGCAAACTCGCGTTCATGGCGGCAGAGCTTTTACTGAAAGAAGAATCGCTTCAAAATTATACAGAGAACCAAATAGCAATTGTACTTGCCAATGCCTCCTCTACACTAGAGACAGACCGCAAGCATCAGCAAAGCATCCAAAACGAAGAAGCCTACTTTCCCAGTCCGGCGGTATTTGTCTATACCTTGCCGAATATTACGATCGGAGAAATCGCTATTCGCCATAAACTGAAAGGAGAAAATACCTTTTTCATAGCCGAACAATACGATATCCGATTCATGAGCTATTATACGAATTCTATCCTCAATCATGAACGGGCAGAAAAGGTAATTTCCGGATGGGTAGAATGGAATACTAATGGCTATGAGGCATTCTTGTATCTTGCCGGAAAAGAAAAAACAGGCCTTTCTCTTGCACATACACAAGCCTTGGTAGATCAACTGTATACAAATTCCAAAATAAAGTAAAACAAATTCCAAAGAAGACTCTGTCAGGGGTTTATTTTATTGGATTTTGGGAATTTTAATTTCTCGTTATAAAACGTTAATTTTACAGCTGATTTACAATTTATTAATAGCAATGGAAGACTTAGTACTCGATCTGAAGAAGAATATCAAAAGCGCACTCAACCTGGAACATATTGAAGCCGAACAAATAGAAACCGATGCTCCCCTTTTCGGTACCGGCTTAGGACTAGACTCCATTGATGCTCTTGAACTGATCGTATTAATGGAAAAAAAATACGGTGTAAAAGTAAAATCAGCGGAAGATGGTAAAACAATCTTTCAATCTGTAAAATCTATGGCCGACTATATTCAGGCTAATAAACAATAATCATGAACACTTCGCGGGTATTGGTCACAGGAATGGGCGTGGTCTCCTGCATTGGAATGAATGCAGAAGAGAATTTCCAGCACCTGCTCGCCGGGCAATCCGGGATTGGCAATATCAGTATCCTGCAAACACAACACCGCGGCATTATGCCTGCGGGCGAAATTTCTTTTACCAACGAAGAACTAGCGCAGCGCGCTGGTGTTCAAAACAGCAAGTATTACTCCCGCACTACGCTCCTGGCGCTGATCGCGGCTAAGGAAGCAATTCAACAAGCGGGTGCTTCTACGTTGCCTGCTCCGCGCACAGGACTCATCTCCGCTACCACCGTGGGCGGAATGGATAAAAGTGAAAACTTTTTCGGCCCATGGTTAGATCACAAACCTCACCATCTTTCCGATATTCTCACACACGACTGCGGCGACAGCACCAACAAACTTGCCCAATATTTCGGAATTCATGAATACGTTACTACTATTAGTACCGCTTGTTCTTCCGCTGCCAACGCCATCATGCTCGGTGCCCGCCTTATCCGCCAGGGGCAGCTCGACAGAGTAATTGTAGGCGGCAGCGATGCGCTCACACGATTTACAGTGAATGGATTTAATACATTGATGATCCTTGATAAAGAACTGTGTACACCTTTCGACGAAAACCGCCATGGTCTTAACCTCGGAGAAGGCGCTGCTTACCTGGTACTGGAATCAGAACGTGCCGCAGCAGGAAAAAAAATATATGCCTTAGTAAGCGGCTATGCCAATGCCAACGATGCTTTCCACCAAACAGCTTCTTCTCCCGACGGCAAAGGGGCGCTGCTCGCTATGTCTGGAGCCCTCGCCACTGCAGGCTTGTCGGCCGAAGAGATTGATTACATTAATGTACACGGCACTGGTACCCCTAACAACGATATCACCGAAGGTACAGCAATTGAAAAATTATTTGACGGAAATATTCCCGCCTACAGTTCTACCAAAGCCTACACCGGCCATACCCTGGCAGCCTGCGGCGCTATTGAAGCGATCTATTCCATTTATGCGATCAATCATGGAGTGGTTTATCCAAACTTACGTTTCAAAGAAAAAATAAAAGATCTGAAAAGCCAGCCGGTAACGGAGCTACAACATAAGAAGGTTCGCCATGTGTTGAGCAATTCTTTTGGGTTTGGAGGAAATAATACTTCGCTTATTTTGTCTGAGCTCTGATGAGGCATGAATTAAAAAGCTGTCCCGAATGACAAAAAATTATACTCCCATCATATCATCTTCATTATTTAATCAGCAGCATCACTGTTCAGACAATCTTCAACACGCGGTGACTCCTCTCTCTCACTTCCTTCATCAACCGTTCATCCTTCGCTAAGGAATGTCCATACGAAGGGATCATCTCGGTTAATTTATCGATCCACATTTTCGATTCCATTTTTTTACCAAAACATTGTTTCAGCAAATCCAACATAATGCTCACCGACGTAGAAGCCCCGGGAGATGCACCTAGTAGCGCTACGATCGAGCCATCTTCGGCATGTACTATCTCAGTTCCGAATTCCAATACGCCGCCTTCTTCTTCGTCTTTTTTGATCACCTGTACGCGCTGTCCGGCTTCTTGTAAGATCCAGTCATCCAGCGCTGCGTTGGGTAAGTATTTTCTCAATTCTTCCATTCTTTGTTCCCGCGAAAGCATTACCTGCTGGATCAAATATTTGGTGAGCGTGAGGTTATGTACTCCTGCGGAAATGATGGGAAGTATATTATCCATCTGTAAGGAAGCAGGAAGATCGAGGTAAGATCCCTGTTTTAAAAATTTGGTAGAAAATCCTGCAAAGGGTCCGAAAAGCAATGCTTTTTTATCATCGATCAAACGAGTATCCAAATGCGGTACCGACATAGGAGGAGCGCCGGATTCTGCTTTTCCATATACCTTCGCCGAGTGTTGTTCGATGATTGATTCATTTCTACAGATCAACCATTTTCCTCCTACCGGAAAACCTCCATAGCCTTTGCTCTCCGGAATGTCCGATTTCTCAAGCAAAAGCAAAGCGCCACCACCCGCTCCGATAAAAACAAATTTTGCTTCCGTAACACGTTTTTCTTTTGCCTTCCGATCTTTTACTTCTATTTCCCAACGTCCGGCTTCATTTTTTTCCAAGTCTTCTACTTCATGCTCCAGGTAAACTTTTATGCCTGGTAAGGATTGCAAATGCTTAATTAAAATTCTTGTTAAATCACCAAAATCCACATCGGTGCCAATCTCCATACGCGTAGCGGCAATCTTTTGAGAAGGTGCTCTTTCCTGCATAACCAATGGCATCCAACGGCGAAGCTGTTCGTGGTCTTCGGAATAAAGCATTCCCTGGAAAAGCGGATGTTGTGTAAGGAGTTCATAACGTTTTTTCAAATACGAAACATTTTCTTCCTCCCATACAAAACTCATATGCGGCACTGTATTGAGAAAGGTGGAAGGATTAGAAATAATTCCTTTTTCCACCAGATAGGCCCAAAATTGCTTAGTCACTTCAAACTGCTCCGCTATCTTGATCGCTTTGGAAACATCAATGCTTCCATCTTCCTTTTGTGGAGTATAATTAAGTTCGCAAAACGCCGAATGTCCCGTACCCGCGTTATTCCATGCATCTGAGCTTTCGCCTGCTACGATGTCTAGTTTTTCGTAGATCTCAATAGTTAAATCCGGTTGCAATTCTTTGAGCAAAATGCCAAGTGTGGCGCTCATGATGCCCGCTCCTATGAGCACTATGTCGGGGTGTGAGGAAGGTTGTTTCATAACGGAATTTACATTTTTTTTGAATGACATTCCTTTTTTAAATCCTAGTCATAACAATCTCATAATACTCTAATGTTGTGAATCAAGGTTCAGATAAAAAATGAGCATTACGGATACACACAAAATAATTATTTCAACCTTTGCATCATTACAAATAACATTTTAGAGAGTTCTTTCAATAGAAAATACATAAATTGAAAAAGCTCTATGCTTATTATTTCTTCTTCCTTCAATAAATAAACAATAGCAACGTATTCAAAAACAGAACCTCTGGAAATTATAAGAAAATTAGTCTTATCAGCATTAGTTCCCTTCCTGTACCTTCTGCTATATTTAGCACAATACTTAAAGAAGACTTCGCAATTGATTTTTTGTAGCAGCATCGACCTTTACTTGTTTTAATAATTGCTAACTTCTTTATTAAAAGATTTAGCTTTTGTATAAACAGTAAGTCTTTCGAAATCGAACATAAAAATATGAGTTTAAAAATAAAAATTAAAAATCAGCCTTTGTATGCTGTATGCTGTTGCTCAATACTGTCCTAAAGTATTGAGCAACAGCAAGAGTAGTGAGTATAGCACTCATAACTCTTAACTGTCTGTGCGGAAGGCGGGACTCGAACCCGCACATCTTGCGACACACGCCTCTGAAACGTGCGCGTCTACCAATTCCGCCACTTCCGCTTTTGTGGAACGCAAATTTATAAAACTTTAAGAATATGCCAACAAAATATTTCGAATCCCTGTCAAATAACTTTCTCCAAATAAATTCACATGCACCAGCAATGGATATAAGTTATAAAGATCAAAACGTTTTTCATATCCTTTTTCCAGCTTAGCTACATTGTTGTATGCTTCATAAAATTCTTCGTCAAACCCACCGAAAAGTTGGGTATAAGCGAGCTCGGTTTCCGGCGCCCCATAGTACACCGCTGGATCGATCAGCACTGCTTTCCCTTCCGGACCTGTCATGAAATTTCCAGTCCAAAGATCTCCATGCAATAAACCTGGCTTCACCTCTGGCAATAGTTCAGGTAATTTTTGATACAATTTTTCAAAACCACTTTGCAATTTTGAGTCCACCAGTCCTTTCTCCGAAGCAAGCGCCAGTTGCGGTTGCAAACGGTTTTCGATCCAGAAGCGGATCCAATTGTTGTCCCACTTATTTTTTTGCGGGAGCGAACCGATATAATTATCATGATCCAACCCAAAATTTTCACTGCTATGTGCATGTTGTTGCGCAAGTGAGTGAGCAAAATCTTCCCAGAAATCTCTTCTGCGAGGGTTCGATTCTACATAACTCAGGATAATAAATTGAGTGCCGTTTATCTCTCCTACCTGCAATGGTTCCGTCACTTGCAAAGCGTTGGCTTTTTTTAATTCCAGCAAACCTTTCGCCTCCTTCTCAAACATGCCAGGAAAGCGGGAAGCCTGGTTTGTTTTCACACAAAAAATACCTTCCGGCAAAACCACTTTCACCGCATTATTAATACAGCCGCCAGAAAGCGATCGAACTTCCTTGATCGTTATTTCTTTTTGGAAATAGAGGGAGAATATATGATGATAGAAGGAATCCATAAAAAAAGTTTTTAATATTAATCGTCATTGCGAGGAAATGTACGCCAACTGGCGGACGTTGACGAAGCAATCTGTTCGCTACGGAGCCTTGTCAATTTGAACCAGGTAGTTATAAATAACTCAGGCTTCGTAGCGAACAGATTGCTTCGTCAGCCTGCGCTACGCTTGTCTTCCTCGCAATGACGAGTTATTCAACTAACCTTCCTCGCATGTTCTGTGGCACACAGAACACCTCATCAGATTTAATCAGCATAATTACAGTTCAGACAATTACTCAAGCATCTCCAAAAATTCATCCTCCGAGATCATCTTCACTCCCAGCTTCGTAGCCTTCTCTAACTTGGCAGGGCCCATGTTTTCACCTGCTAAGAGGTAATCTAGTTTGGCAGAAATGGAAGAGATAATTTTACCTCCGTTGGCTTCGATCTTTTCTTTTAACTCTTCACGGCTGAATTTTGAAAACACTCCGGAGATCACGAACGTTTTACCATTCAATACATCACTTTCTTTTACTACTATTTTTTCTTCTGCCACAAACTGCAATCCTGCAGCACGCAAGCGATGTACGAGTTGTACGTGATCGTTGTCTTTGAAAAAATCCAATACGCTTTGCGCGATACGTTCGCCGATCTCATTTACCGAAGTAAGCTCTTCAAAACTTGCATTCATCAATGCATCGATATTTTTAAAATGCGCGGCTAGTTTGTCTGCTACGGTGTTTCCCACAAATCGGATCCCGATGGCAAAAAGCACGGCATCGAAAGGAACCGATTTTGATTTCTCCAATCCTTTCAAAACATTCGTTGCCGATTTTTCTCCGAAACGTTCGAGACTCATCAATTGCTCCAGTGTAAGATCATAGAGATCGGCGGCGTTGCGCACCAGTCCTGCGTTGAAGAGCGACTCGATCGTCTCCGGGCCGAGCCCTTCTATATTCATCGCTTTGCGTTGAATGAAATGTTCGATCTTTCCTTTGATCTGGGTGGGGCAACCTTTTTCGTTCGGGCAATAATGGTTTGCCTCTCCTTCCTTTCTCACAAGAGGTGTACCACACTCAGGGCAACGGTCAATATAGACAAGACGTTCAGAATGTGCCGGACGTTTACTGAGATCGATAGCCGTAACTTTTGGAATGATCTCCCCTCCTTTTTCTACAAACACGGTATCTCCAATACGAAGGTCCAGTCGCTCGATCTCGTTAGCATTATGCAGCGAAGCCCGCTTCACACGCGTGCCTGCGAGGAGCACTGGTTTTAGATTTGCTACCGGCGTTACCGCGCCGGTTCTTCCTACCTGATAGGAAACAGATTCTAACACAGTAGCAGCGCTTTCCGCTTTGAACTTATAAGAAATCGCCCATTTCGGACTTTTGGCTGTGAACCCAAGCGCTTCCTGTTGGCGTATATTATTTACTTTCAACACAATTCCATCAATGCCCAACGGAAGATCCCAGCGGTGCTTATCCCAGTGGTGAATGTACTGCATCACCTCTGCAATACTTTTACAAACTTTATAAGTTTTGGAGACATGGAAACCCCATTTTTCCAAAAGATGAATAGAATCTGAATGTGTAGCTGCAAGTGGTGTATCGGCAAGCAATGAATATAAATAGCAATCCAGTTTTCGTTTTGCCACTACCGAAGAGTCTTGCATCTTGATGGTGCCAGAAGCCGCGTTTCTAGGGTTTGCCAGCAGAGGCTCGCCTACATCTTCTTTTTCTTTGTTGATCGCTTCGAAAACTTCGAGCGGTAAAAATACTTCGCCTCGCACTTCAAATTCATCCGGGAGATCTTTTGCATTAATCTTGAGTGGAATAGTGCGAATGGTTTTGGCATTTACCGTAATATCATCGCCGCGGACGCCATCGCCGCGGGTGACGGCAGTTTTGAGAATTCCTTTTTCATAAATAAGGCTCAACGCAACACCGTCGAATTTCAGTTCACAAACATATTCAAACTGATCGCCGATCTCTTTGCGCACGCGGTTATCAAAATCGGTAAGGTCTTCTTCGGAATAAGTATTTCCCAGCGAAAGCATAGGGCGCTTGTGGGTGACGGTAGGAAAGGATTTGGTGATCGTGCCGCCTACCCGTTGTGTTGGAGAATCTTCTTTTTTTAAATCAGGGAAATCATTTTCCAACTTGATCAGCTCGGCAAGCAATTGGTCAAACTCAAAATCAGGAACCACTGAGTTACTATTTTGATAATACTCATGGTTGTAGTGATTAATCTTATCTGTAAGTTCCTGTATCCGTTTTTGCGCAGCAGTTTTTTCCATTGTTTTAAATAGTTATAGCCTAAAATCCTGACTTGCAACTGCAGGAATGGTTGTCTGTGGGGACACAAACAACGACGATATTATTGAATTATAATTCGTAATTTTTGCTATTTGAATAAGTTTATATCGTTGCACTTAACATACTCTTTGATGTAACAAATATGAGCATAAATATTCGCTAGCGCAAAACCTCAAATAGGTTGTATGGCACTTACCTGGACATCTATTACAAAGGCCAACAGGAGTTTTTTCTATTCTCAAGCCCTCAAGATCGATAGGAGAAAATTAAACCCGATGAAACAGGAAAAACTCTTTATCCAAAGATAAAAAAGCAGAAGATAAAAAGATGCAAACTCCTGAACAGCTAAAACTAGAAAGGAAATAAATTTGCTAACAACCGTTTAGGATTTGACAAGTCCTACAGAAAATTTCATCCGTGACTTCGAATAAGCGATATTGTAAGACATAAGCATTCCTAAATTGTAGAAGGAGTATTGAATATTGGCAGAAAGAAGTAGTCAGTGAATTTTATCCGCTCAATAAACGGGATCTTAATCAAAGCCATAAGGAAATAAGTATTGTAGTATAAGAAGCCTTAAATAATAAGTAAACTTTCATAATAAAATACAAGTATTTTATTATGAATTAATTAATTAACAATTTTAATTGTAAATAGTGTTATTTTTATTGTATATTGTTTTAAAATACATATTCTTTCAACCGGAATAAATAATACATAAAAATAAATTTTGATTGTATGAACACTATTGAAAATCAATATTTAACAGATTCAATATCTGCTGAGGTCAGCACTCTAAACCTTCAACTCGAATTGGATTGGTTTAAAAGCTGTATAAAAGAAATTGTGCAAGAAGATCGATCTTTTGATTCACTGGATGAAATTACTCTTCCTGATCTTATTTCTGAAAATTCGCATTATGGAAAATTTATAGATGATAATCAATTTTCAGCAGAAGAACGATTTGTCTTAATGCTCGCTTTAGTACCACATATAGCCTCTGGTCTTCTTGAGCCTTTACATATAAAAAATAATCCTTATAAACTTATCTTGTCCAAAAAAACAGAAAGCCTTGTACCGACTGCTGAAACAGCTCTTCTACTCTTATCTTCCAACGATTTATCTAAAAAATTAAAGTATTTATATCTCTTTGAAACAGACCATCTTTTTTATACCAGAAGTATTTTATCATTGGGAGAATCCGAAGAAGGTGGTTCTGTATTTGAAAAGGTACTTTACCTGAATCATACTTACATAGATTTGTTTATTTACAACAAGTACAGAAAACCAAGATTTGGCTCGGATTTTCCAGCAAAATATTTGAGTACGGATTTATCCTGGAATGACTTAGTGCTTAACACTAATGAAGAATTAAAGTTGGAAGAGATAAAAAAGGCAATTAAAAACCTTTACTTGCTGAAACAGGACAGGAATCTTGGCAAACATGTAAAAAAAGGATATCGCGTAATTTTTTATGGTGAAAGTGGTACGGGAAAAACTCTTACTGCTACTCTCATCGGTAAAGAATTTAATAAGGATGTTTTCAGAGTTGATATTAGTAGTGTTGTGAGTAAATATGTAGGAGAAACTTCTAAGAATCTTGAAAAACTTTTCAATATGGCAGAAGATAAGGATTGGATACTATTCTTTGACGAAGGAGATGCCTTATTTGGAAAAAGAACAGATACAAATCAAGCTGACAATAAAAGTACTCATTATGCTAACCAGGACATTGCTTACCTTTTGCAACGGATAGAGGATTACAATGGAGTCGTTATTGTAGCGAGTAATCTAAGAGATAATTTGGATAAAGCATTTGCTAGAAGATTTCAAATGGCAATTCATTTTGATTATCCTTCGACTGAAAATTGTATTAAACTATTTCAAAATAACAACCCTGAAATCTGTCCTCTGGACCCGGCTATTAATCTCGACAAGATTATCACAGAAAACACACCTGTTTCTGCTGCCAATATTATTAATAGTTTGATTCGCGCAGCTCTTATTTGTATGGGAGTAGGGAAATCCACCATTACTTCTGAAATACTTTCTTCATGTTTCAAAGACGAAAAAAGAAAACAACCTTTAAAATAGAGACTATGGCGAAACTAGGAACAGAATACGCTGATCTAATTAATCGGAATATTGATGAAACCCTTCTAGAAGAAAAGGAAGTGAAATCTTATTGGAGAAAAAACAGAAGAGGCCTGAAACGTGATAATTTAGATTTTCTGATGGTTGAGGATGATCCCGAAAAAGAAGCTGAAGATATCGTGGATAAATATACAAGTTTCTTATTTGGTACTGATGAAGACGGTATTGCTACCCAATGTGTAGAGTTGGCAAAACAAAAGAAATATAAAGTAATTATAAAAGTTTTTGATAAGCTTAATCATGAAGATCAGGCACAAACCGCTGTCTATATGTTGGATAAAATGAAGGAGGCGGATATAAAAGGTCTGGCAGATGAATTAAAACAAAAACTTCGAAATATTATTACCACATACAAAGAAGAATTAGACTCAGACGAACAGAAAAAAGCAGAGCAATTTAACGGCTTTCTCAATGTCATAAAACCGCAGACACCAACGGCAACGACAAAAACAGTAACGCTGACAGCAAAAAAGGTATCTGTAGATATTAAAGAAAGTGTAGGTGAAGATCTAAATAAAAGTAAAGCAAAAAACCGTAGGTCGGATGTTAAACAAGTACAGGATCAGTTATTGTATTTGGGGTATCTTTCTCAGGAAAACTATACCAAAGAAAAAGCAGATACTGTAAAACCTGATGAGCTCATCAAACAAGAAAATCTTAAGGCTACGATTGTCGCTATCAAATTATTTCAAACAACAGTACTAAGTCAAAAAAAACCTAATGGCAATATTAGTCCTGGTGGGAATACAGAAGAATATCTGAACACTGCCGTAAAAATTCCTACAGAGGCCGAATCGGATGAGATTGATAAAATGAGAGCCGAATTTCAAGTAACGACTCTAAACGTAGAGGCAGAAATTAAAGGATTGGCAGGGCCTGTTGGAGCTACCATTGGCAATGCCCCAGATGATCTTAAAAAGATACAGAGTGCTCTTATAAAATTGGGGTATCTAAGTGCTGATGATCTGAAAGAGAAAAAAGATAAAAAATCGACGGTTACAAAACCGGCAGAAACTGCGGATAAAATAAAAGAATTTTATAAATACAAGGCAGAAGAAATAAATATTAAAAAGGAACATATTCCTATCACCATCAAAGCGATTGAAAAGGTACAGACAAAACTTAATGTAGATTTTTTCAAAAAGAAGGGATTGCTAACCGCTAAGGAATATACTAGTCAGGTTGTAAAACCAGATGACGCAACATTTGAAGTATTAAAAGAATATAAAAAATATACAATCAACTATAAATCGATCGATGATAAAACGAACAAATCTTTTACAACGAGCAATTATCAAAAATCCGGTGATACAAAATACATAGAAGGAGTAGGATCTTTGGGGAAACAAAATTCCTCCTTAGGAGATCTGAAAGATTTCGAAGACATGGGCCTTTCTTCAAAGTTGGCGAAATGTCTTATGTATGTTTCCACGCACGAAGGAAAATTTGATGCCGTTAACACTTATGACCAAGCTGTCTTTTCTTATGGATTTATTCAATTTGCAGGAGGAGGCAGAGGGTTGCCTCCCATGATGGCTTATATTAAATATAACAAACCCGATGCCTTCAAAACAAGATTCCAGAAATATGGAATTGATGTGGAGTATAGGATGAATGCTAACCAAAAAGTGACAGAAGCTCATTTGGTAATCATTGATTCTACTGGAAAATCATTACGTGGATCAGATGCTGAAAGTTATATCCAGAAAAATGTATCTTTATTAGGCGTATTTATAAAAGCTGCCGAAGATGCTGATATTCAGAAAGGGCAAGTTATTGCGGCTATCAAAGATTATGTGAATCTTGCTATCAGTACAAAATTAGATATCTCCCATAAATATCTTGTAGTGTATGACAAAGATAAGAAAAAAATACTGGCTACTTATTACGATAGAGATGTAATAGTATACAAAGCAAAAGAAGAATATAAAGCTCTCCTCAAAGAAAAGCTAGTAGAAGAAGGAACAGTAAGTCTTACAGAGACTCTTCCTGAATATCTTGTATCTGAAAAGACACAAGCAGCAATGATCGGAATTCGAATTAATGAGGGAAATACGAAAGCTGTTACGAGAGCAATAGATAAATTGATTTTAGAAAAGAAGCTAATTACGTCCGACCAAGTGAAAAAATTTGATGAACTTGAAAAATTAGAATATATAAAAAACGAAGTTAAAAAACCACACAGAGTGCAGGATATTATTGATACAGATAAATTAAGTTCGACAGAATAACAACACATATGAAAAAAACTAATTTTATGTTCTTATTTATTTTTTTGTCAGCTTTTATTAGTTGTAAGGAAAGCAAACAAGCCAATAATACATCCGACTCTTCCGTAGTCAATAGAACGATGTCGCAGGATCCTATAATTTATATCGATTCCTCTGTATTTAATAGTGATTCTTTAATGAAACTTTATGTAAAGACCGAGAATATAAAAGATTCCTTCCCCCAAAAAAAATATTGCTTTTTGGCAGAATCACCTTCGTTTAAAAATCTTAAAAGTCATACAGCAGATTCTATATCTGCCAGTATTAAGCGAAGTGTGGCAAAAGAATATGAAATGATAAAAAATGATGATTATGAAAGTGAAAACGATTTTAATGATTGCAGCGAAAGACACCTTTATTATGAAGTGAATCTAATCAATAAAAATCTTCTCTCGTTTGTATATATCGATATGACCAGGGCGATAGGACTGTCAAACTATTCTTTCACTAATACTTATTACAATTATGATCTTAAAAGATCCAAAGAAATAAAATTGAATGATCTGATTAAGGAAGGAAAATGTTTGGATAGTCTTTATATCGTAGCAAAAAAAATGTACTATAAATACAATGCACTCGACATGGATTCTTCCCAAATAAATTTCCCTGATAGAAAATTATATATGGAAGGCTTTGGAATAAGTGCAACAAACCTCTTGATTTATCTTCCGGAAAAAGAAGGCAGTTTTATGGAAAGAGAACAGGTATCTATACAATATGAGGAGATTAAAGGTTGTTTAAATCAAGAAGGACCACTTTCCTATTTTTTATCTTTAAAAAAATAAATCATAACCAGCTAACTCTTGCAATGATCTTATGGGACTATTCGAAACAAAAAACTCTGAAGTAATAGAAAAAGAAGAGACCAATTGGCGCAGCGAAAAATTCGGCAAAAAGAATACTGATAACGATAACGATCCTGTACAGATTGTAAAAAAACATTCTAATGCATTTGGAGTAAACGAAAGAACCCTCGCGGAGGAGCTACTAACTTCACTAGAAACAAATCCATCATTGGTTATAAATGTATTAAACCTTCTCAATGAAAAGGAAAAAAAGAAAACAGCATCAATCATATTAAAAAAAATCGGGCAAGCACAGATCAACAATATGAGCGATGAAAGCATTAATACGATTGGTGATCTTATAAGTGCCTCGGGGTTTACTCCAAAAGAAAAGGGGCATATCAGTGATATGCTCAAGGAAAGAGAAGAAAATATAAACAAAAAACAACAAGACGAAGAAGAAAAGCGAAAAGCAGAAGCGATCAAGAAGAAGGAGAACAACGAAAAAGACAAAAAGAAAGCGGAAGAAGCATCTAAAAATTTTAAAGATAAAAAATTAACCACAGAGGACTTTTCAGATCTGGTAAGAAGACAGGCTGTAGATGCAGAATTTAAAAAACTTACTCTTGAACAAACAGTCGAATACCAGAAACAGTATAAGACAGAGGACAATAATATAAAATATTATATTTCCGAATATGTGCTTAACAAATACCTCAAGAAAGTAGAAGATATTAAAGATCTTAAAGACAAACATGCAAAAGAGCTAAGAGAAAAATTTGTTATACAAGGAGAAGGGAATGACAAGAAGTTTTTTGTCTGGAATGACAAAGAAGGAAAACTCGTTGAACTTAAAGATGAGACGGCTACAACAAAGGATAAAAAGCAAATCATTACTTTAGTTGAGGCTTCCTATAATCGTCTTTTGAAAAAACACAAAGACACTCAGGCAGCGACATTTAAAAAAGAAAGACAAAAGGTAGCAGATGCGCTCTCGCAGCGCGCAAGAGAAACTGCAGCTCTATTGGTAACCTCTAAGGTTGATGGGTACTTGGCAAGAACCGATATTTCCGATAAACAAAAGGTTGAAACAATAGAAAAGATGGTTCACCAGCTAGGCAAAATGGAATTATTGCTCGGGACCATGTATTATGGAGAAGAAACTTGGGAAGAACAGGGAGCAGACAAAGGCAAGTTCCCAAGTCATTATCAAAAAGAAGTAACCAATACAGATGGTTATTATTGGTGCCTAATCTTTATAGGATACTTGTATAAGAAAATAGGTCTTTCGTCTAAGATTGTAAAAACTCCTCAACTCGATGCTTTCTGGTCTACATATAAATTTGAGAAGTGGGCTGGCGAAGGGCAAAATATTAGCGGCAAGGAAGTCGTGCCATCTGGAGAAAGAGTGAAAGACAAGGCTTCCGGAGGTGAATACATGGGAAACAAGGATTGGGCTAAACTCACCAAAGCTCTTACTGATACAAATACGAAATTTGAGAAAGACGTAAAAGAAGCTGTTACTGGTATTGCTAAAACAAAAGAAACTAATAAAGTCAATCTTGAAAAAGTAGATAAAATTTTGAAAGCCGCGAAATCAGAAGGAGAAAAGAAAAAGGCTCAAGAGGAATTAAATAAAATAAAAGCAACAGGAGAAAAAACCTTAAAAGATGCAGAGCAAAAGTTGAAAGAAAAAAAAGAAGGAAAACCGGAATTAGTCAGAAATGAGATTAAAAAATTCTTCACCTCTTATCCTAGTCCTAGGCCAGGCGATATTATTTTGAGAATTGCAACTAACAATACAAGCCCTCAACATGCGGCGATGGTAGATAAATTTGATGATAAAAATTACATTATTTACACTATCGAAGGAAATTTAAGTCAAAGGATGAAGGGTGAAAAGCTTGATCTTAAAAATATTCAAACTGTAAAAGGAATCGGAAATATGGCAAGGCTTGGAGCTAAGTGGATGGGTAATTATAAAGCTTCCGATGCCAATTCAAAAATCTTAACAGATGAAGAACACTCTCCGGTACAAAATGCATTAGTGCAGCCATTAAGTAATATCGTTGAAAGATTCCTGAATGTAGCTTTTGAGAATGATTGGGTAAAAAGCAACGATCCTACAAAGTCTGCTTATGAATGGTTGGGCAATAAAGAAGAAACCAACCAAACCTTCCATTAATAATATAAATAAGATTTATTTACGTCAAAGTGTTTATACCATATGAGTTCCCAACTGCCGTCAATATTTAGATATAAATATGTGAGGGAGTAGTTACGATTATTATAATAATCAGTATACCACATAGCATCTGGAATTTTGTCTTTGTTAAGATCAATGCATTTAGCTTTGATTTTTGGAGTCACTAATAGAGTATCGTATACAGAACATTCTTTAATAGTGTCAATAACGTGTGGTTTATTGTCCTGTAGCTTGATGACTGAAAAAACAAATAAAGGATTGTTATACCATTTGTATCCCCAATCATTGCTGTATTTTTTAGGAAATGTTTTTATTAAAGAAGTAGAAAAAAGATTGATAGTAGGATATGGAATAGAATAATCATGTTTTTCTGCACAAGACCATATCTCCTTCCATTCTGAAAAGCTGGATTTAAAAATACCCGTTTCATCAAATAATTTTATATTTAAAGGTTTTCCCCAGATAATTTTTCTATAGTCCACTACATTTACATTTTCTTCTTTCCCATCTTTTACCGAAAATGGTAATGCTTCTAAAACGGTCTTGTATCGCAGAAAACGTAACAGCGAATAATCATAATCAGAACAGACTAATTTATTAGAATCGACCTGCGTCAGAAAAACAAAAATGCCTTTAACATTACCTGACTGGAATAAAGATGGTTTTGGAGAAGCTAATTCAGGTAACTTGAAAGTATAAGTAGAGCAATAAACAATTCCTTCGCTTCCCAATCCTTGAAGTGAGGCAAATCCTGCGGGAAAAGTCGCCGGCTTATTAAGCAATGAAACGACATCGTGCAGATTGATTTTATCAAGTGTATCAACAATGTTTTTATTTTTATCTATTAGCAGAACTTCAGGTAAAATAGGCGATGAATCGGCTATTGCTGTACTATCAGCCTTAGCTTTAGAAAAATCCTTTTTAATAGTATCCTTTTGCTCCTCTCTATTAACGGGCTGTGTACAATAAAACAGTAAACAGATTGAAACTATAGATAACAAGAAAATAGTTAATGATTTTTTCATGGTAATTTAAAAAATGCTTTAAGTAAATATAGATAATTCATAACTCATAATTTGATTTTTTATAAATTTCAATTTACATTTTTTCAGGCACTTCCACACCCAGCAAACTCATTGCTTTTTGTATGATCTTCCCTGAAGTTTCTGTCAGTGCAATGCGGAAGGCCTTGGCGGCCGCGTTTTCTTCTTTCATGATCGGCACCTCGTTGTAGAAACGGTTGAACTCTCTTGCCAGATCAATACAATATTGCGCAATCACTGCAGGAGAATATTGATCGGCTGCCTCCTTAATCACCGCAGGATAGCGGTTCAGCGCAATGATCAGGTCTACTTCCGTTGGTTGCAGCGCAGTATACGCTTGATATTCTTTTTCTGAATGATCAATACCAAGTTCTTTGATCTTACGCATCACCGAACGACTGCGGGCATACATGTATTGGATGTACGGACCTGTATCGCCGTTGAGCTGGATCGATTCTTCGGGATTGAACAACATTCGTTTGGCAGGATCTACACGCAGCAAATAATATTTCAGCGCGCCCAAGCCAAGTTGACGAAACAGTTTGGCAGCTTCCTCTTCATTGAATCCGTCGGACTTTCCATGCGACATGGTTTCTGCTTTCGCTTCTTCAATCATCGAATGAACAAGATCGTCTGCATCTACTACCGTACCTTCGCGTGATTTCATTTTCCCGGAAGGAAGGTCCACCATGCCGTACGACATATGATACAAGCCGTCTGCATAAGGCTTGTCTAGTTTTTTCAGGACTAGTTTTAAAACTTTAAAATGGTAATCCTGTTCGTTGCCCACTACATAAATAGATTTATCGCAACGAAATTCAATATATTTTAATTCTGCAGTTCCAATATCTTGTGTAATGTAAACCGAAGTGCCGTCAGCGCGTAGCAGCAGCTTTTCATCCAAGCCATCCGCTGTAAGGTCTACCCATACAGCGCCGTTTTCTTTTTTAAAGAAAACTTCTTTCTGCAACCCTTCGTCTACAATATCCTTACCAAGCAGGTAGGTATCCGATTCGTAATAAAATTTATCGAAATTTACTCCAATCAAATTATAGGTTTCGTTGAATCCATCGTATACCCAACCGTTCATTTTTTTCCAGAGGTTCACCACTTGTGGATCGCCTTGCTCCCACTTAAGCAGCATGGCTTTGGCTTCGGATAGGATTGTTCTTTCGGTAACCTTGTTAGCAAGCTCCGCAAGAAATTGCTTGAGTTCTTTGTCCTGCGGTTTCTTTACAAATGTCTTTGCATCTTTCTCGATCTTCTCAAATGGATCTTTTCCACCACGGGAAGCCGAAGAGATCGCAGAAACGATGATAGCTTTATTTTCTTCGGTAAGATCTTCTGCTAAAAATTCTTTGAATGTATTAAGCTGAGCCGAAATATCTTCCTTTAATCTTTTCTCAAATTCCACATAATACTTTCCTACCAGGTGATCGCCTTTAAGTCCGGATGATTCAGGTGTTTCAGCGTTTCCGAATTTTTCGTAGGCCAACATTGATTTACAAATATGGATCCCACGGTCGTTGATAAGATTGGCTTTAACTACTTGGTAGCCGTGTGCTTTCAAAATTTCAGCGATGGAATATCCGAGAAAATTATTCCGCAGGTGACCAAGGTGAAGCGGCTTGTTGGTATTAGGAGAAGAATATTCTACCATCACTTTTTTACCATTGGAAGGATATTTCCCGAAGGTATCTTTGGAAAGTGTAAGCTCAAATAATTTTGCCCAGGCAGATTGTGCGATCACAAGGTTGAGGAAACCTTTTACTACGTTGAAACCGGAAACTACACCTGAATTGGCTTGTAAGTACTCCCCTAATTTCTTGCCTGTTTCCTCTGGCGATACTTTGGTGATTTTGGTAAAAGCAAAAGTAGTGAAGGTGTAAGTACCTTCGAATTCTTTTTTGGTTGATTGCAATACAATATCTTCCGGTTTTGCCGAAGCGCCGAAAAGCGAATTCAATCCTTCTGCCAAACCGGTTTTCAATATAGATTCAATATTCATGTTGGTATTTTTTATAATTCAGGCACAATCAAAAAAGAAACGCAGCGAACCTCCCGGGATGGTATTTGTATACGCGTGACTATCATAATTTTACAAGGCCGGAACCGAATATAAAATTATATTAAACTTTTCTTTTTTGCGTTGCAAAGATTGTAATTTTATGGCAATATTGCACACTGATTTAACACTAAGATGGATAAATACATAGACCTGATCGAACAGACCTTTTTCTTTCCTACAGAAGAATTTAAGGTAGAAAATAACGAACTGTACTTCAACGGAATACCAACTATGGACATTGTGCGCGAATATGGCACTCCGGTGAAGATCACTTACCTTCCGAAGATCAGTTCCCAGATCCAGAAAGCAAAAAAACTTTTCAACGAAGCGATTCAGAGAAATAATTACCAGGGACATTACATTTACTGCTATTGTACCAAATCTTCTCACTTCAGCTTTGTGCTTGAAGAAGCGATGAAGAACAACATCAACATCGAAACCTCTTCCGCCTTTGATATTCCGATCGTGCGCAAACTTCACGAGAAAGGTAAACTTAGCAAACAAACCTATGTGATCTGCAACGGTTATAAAAAACAACTGTACACCGACTATATTTCTGATCTCATCAACGACGGTTTTGAAAACTGTATTCCGATCCTCGACAACCTGGAAGAGATCGATGAATACAATAAGAATGTAAAAGGAAAATGTAAAGTAGGAATTCGAATCGCAGCAGACGAAGATCCCAAGTTTGAATTTTATACTTCCCGCCTGGGCGTGCGTTACAACGATGTGATGGATCTGTATAAAACTAAAATCGAATCCAATCCTAAGTTTGAGCTTAAAATGCTTCACGTATTTGTAAACTCAGGTATCAAAGACACTACGTATTACTGGGGTGAATTGAGAAGATTCGTTTACAAATATTGTGAGCTGAAAAAAGTCTGCCCTTCGCTCGACAGCATCGATATTGGCGGCGGATGGCCGATCAAAACTTCTGTGCACTTCGATTACGACTATGCTTATATGTCTGATCAGATCGTAAAAACTATTAAAAAGATCTGTGAAGAAATGAACGTGGATACTCCAAATATTTTCTCTGAGTTTGGAAGCTTCACCGTAGGTGAAAGCGGCGCTTCACTTTATTCTGTGATGGGTACCAAATTGCAAAACGATAAAGAAGAATGGTTCATGATTGATAGTTCTTTCATCACTACTTTACCAGACGTGTGGGGGCTGAACCAGAAATATATTTTGCTGGCGCTAAACCAGTGGAACAAGCCTTATCAAAAAGCAAAAGTAGGCGGCATCACCTGCGACAGCCAAGACTACTACAACTCCGAAGCACACGTCAACATGGTGTTTCTTCCGGATCCACCGAAGGAAGAAAAACTGTACATTGGTTTCTTCCATACCGGCGCTTACCAGGAATCACTGGGCGGCTACGGAGGGATTCAGCATTGCCTGATCCCTGCTCCTAAACATGTTTTGATCGATAAAGACGAAAACGGAAAGATCACTACAAGACTTTTTGCGAAAGAGCAGACGAAGGAGAGCATGCTTAAAATTCTTGGGTATTTAGAACAATAGGTCAGCAAGAGCAACAGCAAGAGTATATAGGATTTTCACTCAATACTCTTGCTGATATTAGCTTTCCATATTCTTCCTCACCACCGGAAACCATTCCAACATCGACACTGCATGCTGAGCGATGAGCGCGCGCGAAGAGAACTCATCCAGATACCTTCCTAAAAATTGCATGTATCTCCCTTTGTGATCCATGGCGATGTCTTCTGTATAATTATAAATTTTATACCTGGGCAGCAATTCTATAAAACCCGCAGCCAGTGCGGTTGGGATGAGCATATTGGAACCGTGCACGCCAATTACCAAATGCGAAGAAGCAAAAAGATCACACCATTCCTTTTCTGCTTTATCATCCATCGTTATTTTTCTATGGTCGAGAATTTCGGGAATAAGATTATAAGTTTTACCAATACCTGTTGCGAAAAATTGAATTTCCTTAGAAGATCTTTTTTGAATTTCTTTTACCAGTTTGCGAATCAAACGATTTTGTTTCCAGGCAAAATAAGGTTTCCAACTTTTTGTCCAGCCTCTGCTGACCGAGAGTTTCAGAAGGAAGGCATCCAACTTGTTGTTAACCCAGAAACGTTCTTCTCTTAAGATAAATGTGATGCGAGGTGTTTGCGTTTCAAATTCGTCCAGATCAAACTTTTCTGTTTTCAGAAAATCCTTCATATCAAATTGGCTGAGATCCGGATGTACCGGCACTTCGCTGAGAAGTACGGAATCGAAACGTGTAAATTCTTCTTTGATAAAAGCATCCAGGTTCGCAATACCTAAATCTATTTCGCGTAAGCGTATTTCTACTTGCCAAACTTCTGCCACGCCTTCCGGCATCAGCCAGAGAAAATTCGTCGGGACCAGCACAATCAGGCCTTTGTCAGGATATTGACGAATGTATTTTTGTGCGTTTAATAATTTCAGAAAAACATGGCCGTAACAACTATCCAAACAGTTGAGGACAATCACATTTTTACTTTCTTTGAATATCTTTTTAGTGATCGCTTTTTCAACCGAAAGGTTTTCACGCACCGAGCGGATCAGTGGTACAGCCAGCCAGGCCGCCAGCTTTTCATCGTAACTTGTTTTAGTTGTTTTCTGTGAAAAGGAAATAGGGAAAAGCTTATCGTGCCCGATGGGAAGCGTGTGGTAATATCTATTCTCACAACATTCGCAGAGACAATCGCCCAGCACATGCGTACCCTGGAAGATCAGCTTTTCAACCTTGCCGAATTTGCATCCGCAATCCGGACAGATAAATGTATAGGAAATAGAAGAAAGATCTATCGAAAGCATTGACTTAGCTCCGGCTTATGCTTTTTTTACCCCAAGATAACGATCTATCAGCGTATGCGCCATATAGATCAGGGGCGTGAGCAAAACTGCCATGGTAACTTTATAAATATAATTAATTATACCGACAGACAAAACAAGCGCCATCGACCATTTCTTTTCCGGTGCTGGCAATAAGTAAAATGCCACAAACAATACCAGGAAACTATCGATCAGCTGCGAAAAAAATGTGGATCCTGTAGAGCGCAGCCAGAGATATTTATCGCCTGTTTTTCCTTTGATGTATTCAAAAAGATAAGCATCTAAAATTTGTCCGACCAGGAAAGCAAACAAGGAAGCAATGATAATATTCAACCCTTGCCCGAGAATGGCAGAGAAAGCATAGTTTACATTAAAGAAATTGCCCACACTGTCTTTGTTGTTGATCTCCATCCAATACGTAGAAGGCGCCAGCTGGATAGCGATCCAGATCATGAAGAAAGCGTAGCTGATCAGGCCTGAGGTGATGTAGCTGATCTTCTTCACTCCTTCTTTACCGAAGTATTCATTGATAATATCCGTGATGATAAATACAAAAGGCCAGAGCACCACCCCTGCGGTCATATTGAAGCTAAGTGGAAAATCTTCAAAGAGCGAGATAGCTGCCGGAGGCAAGCCCAGGGTGCCTTCCACGGAAAAGAGCTTGGTGCCGATCATTTCAGCGATCAATGCATTGGTAAGAAAAAAGGCAGAAAGGATAATGTATAAATGCTGTTTCTTATCCTGCGAAATAAATTGATTGGTTTCCATTTTATGTTTTTAGCATAAATCTTTATGAAGGATGAAAACTGATTTAATACCAGCCTACTCATTCATAATTCAAAATTATTAATCGTGTATGATAAAACTTTTCCCCTCTTCGGCTAGCACAGTATTTGGGAACACGGTCTGTGCCTCTTCCAGCAGCGGCGTCAGATCGCGGTAGCGGCTGGAGAAATGGCCGATGATCAATTGTCCTACTTCTGCTTTGAGCGCAATCGTAGCAGCTTGTTCGGAGGTAGAATGAAAGGTTTCTTTCGCCCTTGAGGCAAGGTCGCTGTGAAACGTAGCTTCGTGAAAAAGAAGGTCTACATTTTTGATTAGAGGAATGATCGACTCCTGGTAAGCGGTATCCGAACAATAGGCAAAAGACAAACTCTTTTTAGGAGGCAAGGTCAGGTCTTCATTTTTCAGCGTATTGCCCTGCTCATCCTGTATGTCCTCTCCTTTTTTCAAAGCGATCTTTTGTAAAGGAGTAATAGTAGGCGTTATTTTTTCCGCGATCAATCTTCTCTTTTTGGGTTTTTCCTTGAAGATAAATCCACAGCAATTGATGCGGTGTGAAAGTGGGATAGTTTCTACTGTGTAGGTAGGTTCGTCTATGATCAGCTCTGGTATCGTAGTATTAAGCTCCTTAAAATGAAGACCATAGGAAATGATAGTTTCGGAAAACTGCATTTGTACGGTAATGATCTCTGACAATCCTTTAGGACCATAGATATATAAGTCTTTTTTCCTTCCCCAAAGCTGCATAGAGCTGATCAGGCCTACCAAACCGAGATAATGATCGCCGTGCAGGTGGCTGATAAAGATATGAGTGATCTTAGCGTGTGAAATGCGAAAGCGCATGAGTTGAAACTGCGTACATTCTCCGCAATCGATCAGGAAAAAATAATTGTTGTTGAGGTTAAGAAGTTGTGAAGACGGATGCCTGTTAAAAACAGGAGATGCAGATCCGGTTCCAAGTATTTTAACTTCTATTGACAAAAGACAGCAAGAGATTTAGTGTATAAAAAGAAAGACCGGAATGAATCCGGTCTTTGAGTATTTAAGAGAATATTATTCTTCGCTACCGCCTTCCTGCTTCAGATTTTGCTCGATATCGTTCATAAAAACGGCGTCGATAGATTCTTCTACAGTAGGGAGAATAGTGAGTACAGTATCTAATTGAGAAATTTTGATCAGTTTCAATACATGCTCAGTTGGAGAAGCGATTACAAAAAGACCTTTTTCATTTTCACAAAGTCTGTTTCCAACCAGGATAGAACTTAGTCCGGAAGAGTCGGTATACTTCACGGCGTTAAGATCCAGTATTATATTTTTGGCACCTTCTGCATTTAATTTTACCAACTCCGATTTGAGTTCAGGAGCCACTACAGAGGTGAGTTTTTCCTCATTTAATTGCAGTAAAGTGTATTTTTCTGATTTTTCTACCGAATATTTCATTTTTTAAAAATCGCTATTATTGGATGTAAGGTACAAATTAAGTTTAAATTTCCATTAATTTAAACTTTTTTTAACATTTTGTTCGATTCTGTTAATCAACTGAAGATTATCACCTTTCACAAATTTTTCCCCTACTACTTGCTCATACAATTCGATGTAACGATCGGAAATACTTTTTACCAGTTCGGGAGTCATTTCAGGTACTTTTTGTCCTTCTTTCCCTTGGAAACCGTTTTCAATCAGCCATTGTCTTACAAACTCTTTGCTAAGTTGTTTTTGTGGCTCGCCTTTTTGCTGACGCTCTTCGTAGCCTTGTATATAAAAGTAGCGTGAAGAATCAGGCGTGTGTACTTCGTCGATGAGGTAAATATCTTTTCCGGCTTTTCCGAATTCGTATTTAGTATCAACCAGGATCAGTCCTTGCTTGGCCGCGATCTCGGTGCCTCTTTTATATAAAGCCAGTGTATAGGCTTCCAGTTTTTCGTAATCTTCTTTGGAAACAATTCCTCTTTTTAAGATCTCTTCTTTGGAAATATCTTCGTCGTGTCCTTCGTGTGCTTTGGTAGTAGGAGTAATAATAGGCTGAGGCAGTTTATCATTCTCTTTCAATCCTTCCGGAAGTGGCACTCCGCAAAGCATTCTTTTACCCGCTTTGTATTCGCGCGCCGCATGCCCTGCCAGGTAACCACGTACTACCATTTCTACTGCAAATGGTTCACATTTTTTACCAATAGTCACATTCGGATCGGGAACGGTGATCACCCAATTCGGAACTATATCTTTAGTTGCTTCCAAAAATTTGGCAGCGATCTGGTTCAATACCTGGCCTTTGAAAGGAATTGGTTTAGGAAGTACCACGTCAAAAGCAGAGATCCGGTCGGTAACTACCACCGCTAGTTTTTCTCCGAAAGAATAAACATCTCTTACTTTACCTTTATAAAATCCGGTCTGACCGGGAAATTCGAAATTAGTCTCTTTGATTGCTTCCATAAGGAAATTCTATAACAGGAATCAAAATTAGGGAAATATGTTTAACCACGAAAGGCTTTTTAGGAAAGTTGAAAACTTTACGGTTGGTGTTATAGTGTTCTCAGTACAAATTAATTGGCACTATGTTTTTAAAGCGAAAGATTTAAAGTTTAAAGTTAAAAGCAGAAGGTTAAACAGCAGGTATTACTCAAAAGATTGATAAGATTTTAAAACATAAATAACTTCATGCGTTCTCTATTTTATATTTTCTGACTGTTGCCACCACTATGAGTGGTGGCAACAGTTTTAAATAGTGCTCACACAGCTCTTACTTAGTCGTTCCATTCATCCTGGTACTTTCCTATCCACACATTCACAGAAAATCTGCCTTTGGAAAATTCTACCGGGGCATCCGTTGGCAATACAGTGTGGAGGAAACGAGAATCAAAAAGCACCAGGCGGTTATTTTTAGGTTCGATCGTGGCGCGTTCGGTTTCTCCTACGAGGTCTTCGCCCCATAGTAATCCATTCGTAAAACAAAGCTCTCCGCCTTTAAATGCTTTTGGGTTTTCATGTGCATAATAGATCAGTGTAATGACACGTGTGGTGTCGTTCGGGATATAATCATAATGCCAACGATAGTGATCTTTTTGCCCGTAACGGCTCGCCTGTGTGCTCCAGTAATCGCAGTAACGCAGTTCGCAGAGTGGGAACGGCGCAGCATCCAAGAAGGAAAGCATTTTTTCATCGCTCATCAGATTATCGAGCATCTTCAGCAAAGGAGAAGTAGCGCGATGTGCGGTAATTTTTTCAGGTTCAAACTCTCCGGAAAGTTGATATTCCCGGTCCATGTTTAGACTAAGATTGGAACGGTAATTTTTATTCAGTTCCTGTCCGTGCCCCATTCCGGCAGGCTGGAATTTTTCTTCGAGCGAAAGAAAGTGTTGGAAAATTTCTTTATTGTCTGCCTGCGGTAAAAAATCGTCAATGACGATGTGGTAAACGGGAGTGTGGTATATCTGGATGTTCATGTTCGTTTGCTTGAATTGATGCAAACGAAGGTAAATAATAATTATGAATTATGAGTGATGAATGTTGAGTGGAGCTGTTCGTTTGTTATTCTTAAATTCTTTTGCTGGCGTCCTCGCCAGCAAAAACTACACGAAGCAATCTGTTTGTAAGGATGATGTTATTTAACCAAGTACATCTGGAAATTTATTCTCCGTATACCCACATCTCCGTATGACCCGCATTGCGCATCTCATCGCGCTTGCCACGAACTATAGCCGGATCTTCGGAAGATTGAATGTATACACGGTGGAAGGTATGTTTTTCTCCGGTGGAAATAATATCGGCATCATACCCTTGCGCTTTCAAACGATCGCGGCATTTTTCTGCGTAAGGATAAAAAATAAAAGTACCCGCCACTAAGTAATAACGACTCGCTGTTCCGGCAGTCCGGTTGTCCTGACCAAGAAAAGTATTCACCTCTTCGTGATGGGACAGAGAGTCTTCTGTGGAAAGTGTATCCGTGGCAGATTTAGTACTATCTTGTTTTCCTGAAATATAGTTTGAGATCAGCGAACGTTGGAAGATGGCAAGGTAAACGATGGCGCTTACCATGAGAAATAAAAAAAACAGTAGAAAATTTTGAGCTGCCTTGCCCTCTTCTTTGACAGCGGGTTTCTTAGCAGACGTTTCCTTGGAAACGGCCGGTACAGTTGTTCTCCTGATCGGTTTTTTAGGTATTTCGTTTGCCATGTTGGCACAAGATAAAAAATCGGTCTCTATAATGCAAAATTAGAATTGATGCAAGATACCAGATACCTGATGCCGGATCCCAGATAGTTTAGATAAAAACAACTCTATTTTACCAATAAACTAAAAGACAATTTCATTAAATTACTCTCGCATTTATCTGGCATCTGGTATTTACATTTGGTATCATTTCACCAATATCACTTTAATAATTTCCTTCAGCTCCAAGGAAAAAACATTGAGCAAAAGATGTGGAAACAGTCCAAACACCACAGCCAGCGCAGCCAGCGGCACTAGCATAAATTTCTCTCTGAAATCAAGATCATACAAACCCTCTTTCCAGGTAATGCCTGAGCGGATCCAGAATTTTCCGAAGAACATTCGTTGAAGCGTCCATAAATAGTATACGGCTCCAAGTAAAATGCCTGCTGTTGCTGCGATCGCCATCCATTGCGGCAGAAGACCGTTGGTATATTTTGCGTTAAAAGCTCCAAGTAAAATAAATAACTCTGCGATGAAGCCGGAAAAACCAGGTAGCCCAAAAGAGGCAAAGAATGCAATGATCACCACCGCTGTATAGGCAGGCATCTTCACCGCCAGTCCTCTGTAATTGTCGATCATTCGATCGTGTGTACGATCGTAAAGTACTCCTGCAATTAAGAATAACATGGAGGCAAGAATACCATGGCTAACCATTTGGTACATCGCTCCGTTCATTCCTTCTACAGTAACAGAAGCAAGTCCAAGCATTACAAAACCCATATGAGAAACGGAAGAATAAGCGATCATCTTTTTAAGGTCTTTCATTGCTAAAGCATTCAGGCCAGCATAGACAACGGAGATCACTCCTATCAATCCTATTGCAAACGCAAAATGAAATGCTCCTTCCGGGAAAATAGAATAGCCTATTCGGATCATTCCATAACCACCGATCTTTAGCAACACACCTGCCAAGACAACTGAGATTGGCGTAGGCGCTTCTACGTGTGCATCCGGAAGCCAGGTATGGAAGGGCACAGAAGGCAGCTTGATAGCAAAACCGATCATGATCGCCAGGAAGGCCAATGCACGCGCAGAATAGCCCCAAAGGGTATAGGTAGAAAGCGTATGAAAGACAGAGCCTGGAATATAGTTGGCAGGGTCTTTCATCAACAACATATTAAACGTATGTACCATTTCAGAACGATTGATCTGGCCTGAAGCTAGTCTTGTTTTAAAAATGTTTACGTCTGTAATCCCCGCCGATAAAGAGGATTGGAAAGGATCTACCACCGATACATAGAGCCCGATCATTACGATTAAAATAAAGATCGACCCGAGTAAGGTGTAAAGGAAAAATTTGATCGAAGCATATTCTCTTCTTGGTCCGCCCCAGATACCGATCAGGAAATACATTGGCAGCAGCATGAATTCGAAGAAAATAAAGAACAAAAGAAAATCAAGTGCCAGGAAACAGCCATGAATAGTAGCACACAAGAGCAGGAAGAGGGAGAAATATCCTTTTCGGTTCTCTACAATTTTCCAGGAAGCAAGTGCTCCTACAAACATAACGATCGCTGTAAGCAGCATCATGGAAACATTGATCCCGTCAAGGCCCACGAAATACTGAGCAGTAAGCTTTCCTACCTTTCCAAGATCCATTTCGATCCAGTTGTATTTTTCTTCAAACTGGATTCCTTTTCCTGGTTTATATAAAACAAAAAGGACGATCGATACTACCAATTGAATGGCCGTAGTAAACAGCGTGATCACTTTATGCATATAGTATCTCCGCATCGGCAGTGAAGCGATGATGAAGATGGAAATAAAAGGCAAAAATATTAATAAGGATAACATTCTATATTTTTATGTTTCTCAGAATTCAATAATTAATAAATACAGGAATACCAGCACCACGCCTAATACTGCATAAGCAAAATAGCCTTGCACATTGCCTTGTTGGAAAGAACGACTGAAACGCCCAATCCTAAGCGAGATCCATGCTCCCAGGTTTACAATTCCATCCAGTAGATACTTGTCAATAAAGGATACAAAATACGAAAAGAGCACTCCCGCATAAGCAATTGTATGGATCAATCCATCAATGATCGTACGATCTACCCAAGCCGACAAGACTGCCAGTTGCATGCCTGGCTTGATCAATATTACCTGGTAAAGCTGATCCATGTACCAGTTGTTCTTCAATAATCTTTTTACAAAAGAATGATCGGTATCTGACTGTATCAAATAAGTAGCCGGACGAAACCGGTACCAGGCCAGTGATGCTCCTGCCAATACTGCCAGCACCGAAACAAGCAATGCTACCAAGGCATCTAGTTGTGGTACGATCGGAGATACATAAGCAAGCTTTTCCATTAGCCAGCCATGGTGACCGCTAAGTGGATTGACCGAAAAAAAGATCCAGACAGAAAGTGTTCCCAATACCACCATCGGAATTTTCATCAACCATCCTGGATCATGAATCTTCTGAAACACTGGCTCTACCTGCGGATAAAATGTTTTCAATTTAAATTCTCCGAAGAACACAAGTATCATTTGACGGATCATGTAATAAGCGGTAACCGATACGGTAAGAATGGCTGTCACAGGAATAAGAAAATAGAACGTCTGTCCGCTTGTTTTATAATGATGCAAAGCCCACTGCATCGTACCTTCCAGAATGGCATCCTTCGAAAGAAATCCGGAAAAGAAAGGAACACCGATCAAGGCCATACAAGAAATAAAATAAGCAGCGAACGTAACAGGCATCTTCTTTCTTAGTCCACCCATCAGCTTCATGTTGAGCGTATCGAAATTATTGAAATAACCGCGAATAAACATTCCCTGCTTTACATGGTGCATTTCATGGATCACCGCTCCGGCTGTGAGGAAGAGACACGCTTTAAAGAACGCGTGTGTGATCAGGTGAAACAAGGCTGCATCGTAAGCCTGCACACCCATCGCCATCACCATGAATCCTAATTGTGAAATGGTAGAATAAGCCAATACTTTTTTAATATCCGTCTGCACGATCGCAGGCAAAGCGCCTAGAAGTGCGGTCAACGTTCCTGTGAAAGCGATCACAAGTAAAGCATCTCCTGTAAGAAGTAGGTAGGTTTTGGCCAACAGGTAAATTCCTGCCGCCACCATCGTAGCCGCGTGGATCAAGGCGGAAGCCGGCGTAGGTCCTTCCATCGCATCCGGTAGCCAAAGTTGCAAAGGAAATTGTGCGGACTTTCCTACACAACCCAAAAATATTCCTAGTCCTGCAATCGTAAAGATGAGTTGTTCAGAAATACCGGTGTAAGCCAGAAACTCTCTGAGCTCTGCCAGGTCGAAGGTCCCGAATTTTGCATAGACGATAAACAACCCCACGAGAAATCCTACGTCTCCAATACGATTGATCAAAAAAGCTTTTTTGCTTGCTCTTGCGGCGGCTGGTTTTTCCATCCAAAAACCGATCAGCAAATAAGAAGCAAAGCCTACCAACTCCCAGCACATAAAGGTGACTAGCAAATTGTCGGAAAGCACAATGCCGATCATGGACGAAGTGAACAAGCCTAGATAAGGAAAATAACGTGTGTAGTTTTTCTTATCATACATATATTCGATCGAATACAAATGCACAAGAAAAGAGATCAGGGTCACCACAACCATCATCACTGCTGCCAGCGGATTCAGCGCAATACTAATAAGGAAAGGAATATCTCTTTGTAAGCCAGGTAAAGTGAACCAAGGGATCTGAGCGACCGTCTCCGGAAGGTTCCATGTTTTGGTTAGTAAAAAAACAGAAAGCCCTAGGCAGATCCCCATTACTCCGGTGGCCAGCCAATCGCCCTTACGGGGAAGCTTGCTACCGAAAAAATACAGTACGCCGAATGTTCCCATAGGCAGCAGCAAGATCAATAGTGCTATGAAAACATTTTGTAAGGTCAATATGGTTTCTAACGAGATCAACGTTTATTTAATCTTTTAGTTTGTTAAGCTCATCCAGATTACTTGTTCGGAAATGTTTGTACACCTGCGTTACGATCGCCAGGGCTATAGCAGCCTCGGCGGCAGCTACGATCATTACGAAGAGTGCGAATAATTGTCCCTTCAGCATTCCATCTTGTGTGCTAAAAGCTACCAGGTTAATATTGGCTGCATTAAGGATCAATTCGATTCCAGCTAATACTACAATGATGTTACGTTTAGTGATCACAATAGCAATCCCAATGCTGAAAAGCACGGCACTTATGATAAGATAGTGAACTAAGGGTATCAATATTCTTTTGTTTAATAATTATCGTGTCTAAATTCCAAAATCCAATTTCCAAATATCAAAAGTTTATACTTAGTTTTTTGAATTTGACATTTGGGTTTGTTTTTTCTATGATGTTTTTCTTCCAGCAATAAATGCTGCGCCAATCAAGGCTAGCAATAATAAGATACCTGCTACTTCAAATGCAAGCAGATATTCACTCATCAAGTTTATTCCTATCGTCTTTACTGTACTTGGCGCCTGACCCGAAAAAGGTTTTGCTGTCGAAATAAAATTCTTATCATTTTTCAAAATCAGGAAAACCATCATCCCCAATACAGAAGCGGCTGACAGAATACCCAAAAAGAAATATTTATTTTTTGAAACAGGATATACCGCACCGGTTTCGCGATTGGTAAGCATTACACCAAAAAGCATTAACACTAATACACCACCTACATATACCACCAATTGTGTGATCGCCAGGAAATCGGCGCCGGCGAAAATGAACATGGCCGCCACACCCACAAATACTGCCAGCAGCGACAACACTGCATGCAGCACATTTTTGGTAAAGAGTATAAACAACCCAGCACCTACGGATAGGCCCGCAAACATGTAAAATAAGATCTGGGTTATTGTCATGAGTTTTGGTCCTCGTCTTTTTTCGGAGGTTTAATTACAGGTTTGAAAACCGGTTTCGGTTTTGGCAATTCCGTTTCACCTTCTTTCTTTTCTTGTGTTGTATCCTGCGTCTCTCCTGTTTTTGGCGGTATTTTGATCACCGGCTTGAAAGCTGGTTTCTTTTCTGTAGTGGTTTCCCCGGTAGTTGTTTCTGTACCTGAAGTTTCTGTTTTCTTAGCATTCTCTGCTTTCAGGCGTTGTTTTTCTTTTTCAAATTCTTCATAGATCTTCTTCTTCTCTTCTGCTTGCTCAGGATTCAGATCGGTGAAGTGATAGTTCATGTTGCGCACATCAAATTCGCTATAGTCGAATGTCTTGGTCATGGTGAGGCATTCGGTAGGGCATACGGTAGTACACAATCCACAATAGCAGCATTTCGCCATGTCGATATCAAACGTAGCGGCATAAATTCTTTTCGTTGTGCCATCGGAAGTTTTGCCAATCTCTTCGGGAGATTTTATTGGTACGATGTCAATGCAATTCACCGGGCAGATCTTTGCGCAAAGGTCGCAGACAATGCAATCGTCAATTTCATTGTTCAAACGATAGCGCCCATTGTCGGGTACAGGGATGGCTTCGTAAGGATATTCGGTAGTTACGATTCCTGTTTCCTGTTGAAAATATTCTTTGTTCTCTACACCGATCGGTTTTCTTTTTTGACTAGCGGCGCGAAAATGTTTGAACGTAAGCGACAGTCCTTCCATCAGGGAATAGATCCCTGTTTTGATCGTACTGAAATATGTCGCTTCTTTTTTCTGCATGAAATTTTTATTCTAGATCATCCACAATCTCCATACTCCGCATACAAAGATAAGAACGAGCGAAGCCGGGATTAATACTTTCCAGCAAAGATACATCAATTGATCTACACGCAAACGCGGATAGGTCCATCTTGCTAAGATCTGGAGGAAGAGCAATGACAAGGCTTTGGAAAATAGCCAGAAGAATCCCCAGATATTTCCGGCAATCGTACCGGGCATACCGCTGGTCCAGTCGGCCAATTTAACAGGGCCAATGTTTGGCAGTGGTGTATTCCAGCTTCCCAGGAATAAGATGGAAGCAAGAAAACAAAGCAACAACATCATTGCATACTCTCCAAGAAAAAGAATTGCAAAACGAAATCCGGAATATTCGGTATGAAAACCGGATACCAGTTCTGACTCTGCTTCAGGAATATCAAAAGGTGCACGGTTGGCCTCCGCCAGAGAGGCAATGAAGAAAATTACAAAAGCAAAAAACAAAACAGGTGAGCGGAAAATATTCCAGGTCAGAAACCCACCTGTTTCTGTGATGTCAATGCCCCAGGCTTTAATCCCGAAGAGATAATTTTTTTCTGCACCTGCCAACAGATCATTGCTCCAGATCCCTTGCTGCAGGCTGATCTCCTGCAAGTCGAGCGACTGGCAGATCATCACTACACAAAGTACCGACATGGTAAGTGGAATTTCATACGATACTATTTGCGAAACCGCACGCAGCGCGCCAAACAGAGGATACTTACTCCCCGAGCCCCAGCCCGCCATGATCAGGCCAACTACGTCGAGTGAGATGATCGTGAGGATATAAAATACACCAATGTTTATTTTGGAACCAATAATATCGGGAGAAATAGGAAGTGTGGCAAAGCCTGCAAAAGTAGCGGTGAAGATCACGATCGGTGCTAGTTTGAAAAGCTTACGATCGGCACTTACTGGAATAATATCTTCTTTCTGGATCAGTTTGATAAGATCGGCAAAACTTTGTCCCAACCCATAATACCCAACTTCCATAGGTCCCATCCGGTCTTGTACAAAGGCCGCTACTTTCCGTTCTGCCCAGAGTATAAAAACTGCGTAAATGAGGATAAGTGGTAATATGATAAGAAATGCAAGCATTTTGCCTAAAAGACGCCGCTAAATTAAGGCTAAAATGTGAGAATAGGAAACTGAATCAATCCTGAAAAACTGATAATTATCCAGATTTTGCCCAGGGTTCAACCCAGGGATTCCTGAAATTTAATAGTCACTCCCCATCAAGATAAGATAATTTTTTCTCCGATTTATTTCAGATTGTTCTTATAGTGTTAAATACCTGAGGGTTACATTTTACTACAACGTTCTTACAAACAATACTATAGAATTTACATCAGAAGAGATTCGTTTGTGACTGAACTGTATAACACTTGGTCAATACTTTATTAACCAGATACTTATAATATCAATTCTGAAAGCAAATACTTGCGTTTGCCAGAATTAAATGAAAGGTTGATGATAAGAACAGGATAACATGAATGAATGGTGGCGAAAACATATACTCAAATTACTTAATTGACCCATATGCTACATTTTATACAGACTACAAAAAAGCTATGGTTGACGGGGATTACTTTTGGATTGCTTCATTTTTCACAAGCAGCGACTTTTACCGTTACCAATACAAATGACGCCGGAGCTGGTTCGCTAAGACAGGCTATCCTGGATGCTAATGCAAACGGCGCTACAGACATCATCAATTTCAATATAACAGGAACCGGACCTTTCACCATCACCCTGGCTTCCGCTTTGCCTGCGATCTCTACACCAATCACCATCAATGGCTATTCCCAAACCGGCGCAGCAGCAGGTACTTTGAAGATCATTGTAAATGGAAACAGCGCAATACCCAATGGCTTCGACGTCAATACTGCCGGGCCTTCTACGATCAAAGGACTGGTGATTAAAAATTTTACTGCCTTCGCAGTGATCATCAACGGCACGAACGGAAATTCCATTCTTGGAAATTATATCGGGATCGATGTAGACGGTAATACTATTGCAGCCAATGGCTTTCATGGTCTTACCTTGGTAAACTCCGACAACAACACCATCGGCGGAACTGCTGCCATCGACCGGAACGTGATCTCGGGAAATAGCCAGCATGGGATCAGCATCGAATCAGGCTCTGACAATAATACGATCCTCGGAAATTATATAGGCCTCAACGCCGCGGGCAATGCAGACAAAGGAAACGGACAACACGGAATTTACATCGACAATTCTATCGGCAATATTATTAATCAAAATATTATTTCAGGCAATACGCTCAATGGTATTTCTCTCTTTGTAGGCAACAATACTACGATCAAAGGGAATTATATCGGTCCGGATGCTACCGGCGCTGTAGACCTTGGCAATTCGGGGCACGGTATCAATATGGAAAACAGCGACAACGTTGTGATCGGCACAACGATAACGGGTGAACGGAATATCATCTCAGGCAACGATAATCATGGCATTAATATTTTCAACGACAGCGATGGTACTTCCATCCAGGGAAATTATATCGGTACTACCGCAACAGGAAATGCTAAACTGGGCAATTACCTGCACGGCATCCAGATCGATGGATATACAGCGACCTGCGATAATATTTCTGTGCTGAGCAATGTTCTTTCCGGAAACGGAAACTACACCGGTACCTTACCAAGTGATCCTAACACTCCTACTTACTGGGCCACCGGTAATGGAATGAATGCTGTCAACTATTGCACAGGCCTTGTCTTTCGTGGCAACCTTGTAGGCGTTGGCGCTGATATGGTGACCCCGCTTGGCAATGCAGAAAATGGAATTGCACTGGCTGATATCCCCGGCGCAGTGATCGGCGGAAACCGCAACAATACAAGCGAGCGGAATATCTTTTGCAAAAGCGCTTTCCACGCGATCGTACTCTATCAATCTTCTAATTTTTCTGTAAAAGGAAATATCATGGGCACCAACGACGGCTTGACCGTAGACCTTGGCAACCAGGATTCAGGTGTGATCACCATCAACGTGAACGGCGGTACTATTGGCGGAACCAATGCAAACGATGCAAACATTATGGTGAACAGCAAAGAAGAATACGGAATTCGTTTGCAGGTTTCATTTAATATTCTGATCAAAGGAAATTATATCGGCACCAATACTTCCGGCACGGTAGATATGGGAAATATACTTGGAGGAATTTATTTGATGGATTATGCCAGTGGATGCAACTACAATATCATCGGCGCCTCCGCTACCAATCCTACTGCCGGCGAAGCAAATACCATTGCATACAACGATGGGCCCGGGGTGATCCTCCAAGCTTATTCTTCTATGGCTAGCTACAATCCTATTCGCGGAAATAGTATCTATTGCAACAATGCCAAAGGGATCAGTTTGCTTACAAACGGCAACAACAACAAAGCAGCACCGGTGCTAAACAGCCCTCCAAATGCCAACTATATAAGCGGCACGGCACAAGCCAATGATATTATTCATATCTACCGAAATCCTGTCACAAATTGCGGCACCTGTCAAGGCAAGATCTACGTAGGCAATACCACGGCTGATGCCTCGGGTAACTGGACATACACACACAATCTTGGTCTTACGGGAGCAGAACAATTACTCATAACCGCTACGGCTACTGATGCCAGCAATAATACTTCCGAATTCGCACCTTGTATTGTATTGCCAATCGAACTGCTATCGTTCGAAGTAAGCAAACAAGGAACGCAACAGACTTTAGTAGAATGGAGCACAGCCTTAGAGCTCGACAACAATTACTTTGTGATAGAGAGAAGCCAGGATGGAACACACTGGAGCCCAATCGGAACAGTGGCGGGAGCTGGTAATAGCCATTCTATCCTCTCCTACTCCTTTATCGACCAGGAAGCCGCCGCAGGCTTTAATTATTATCGTCTTCAACAAGTTGATTACAATGGAAAATCTTCTTTCAGCACAATTCGTTCACTGAATTTCGGAAGCGAACTTTCCATCTCCATTTTTCCAAACCCTGCACAGGATGCACTTACCGTGCAGATCTACAATCTGAAAGGAGATGTAACGATCGAACTAATAAATACACTGGGGCAATCCGTACTCATAAAAACAAATGCAACAGCTTCTAATACCCTTGATCTATCAGGCATGTCGGCGGGTGTGTATTATGCGAATATAACGGGAACTGAAATGGAAACGGTGATAGAGAAAATCCTGGTAAAATAATTTTTGTCTGAACCCTGATTCTCAGAATTTATCGTAGTTGTCCCGCCGGCTGGTGGATGATTAGAAATTCCTGAAATCGGCTTTATAAGAGCGCTGATGAAAGGCAGGATAAATAAATTTAACATTGACTAGTAAAGAAAGTGCAGAATCCGCACGAGGTTCCTCCTGAATGGCAATAACGGCCAGGCATCCCGCTAATCAAAACCAAGTAAATCTTCTAATCCTGAGAATCAAGGTTCAGATCACTTTTCTTTTCTTTTTCTCTGCTTCTTCTTCCGCTCTTCATGGTCTTTAGGCTCTTCTTTTATAGTAGCAGCAGGATGATATCCTCGGGCGTATGGTATTTGCACAAACTCTACAGGTTCTTTCAAACTTTTTTGATAAGCTCCATAATCCAAACGGTATAAATATTTTTCCAGATCTCTTGCTAAGGCTACTTCTTCGCGCGAAGGTTTTTCTTTTATTCGCCATTGAAATCCTTTCAGTCTCGTCTCCGCTTCTACGATCTCATGGGGAGGAATAAATTTTGCATCAGGCTTATTTACAAATGTGATATTGCGTACCGCTCCGCTGTCAAACTTGATCACTATATTACTGCACTCTGCTTTGTTAAGGCCGATCACTTTATTAACGCCTTCCTCCATCGCATAATAAATACTCTGACCGTTACCAGTAACATTTACCCGGGAAATTTTATCATCCTTGAAATAAGCGACCATCTTCTTACCTTTTACCTGGTTGAAATTTTTGATGGTGTCCTGAGAGATAATAAAGGAATTTACATTCGTATCCATACGATGAATCCTTTTATTCTTCATTAGAATATTGATCGAATCAGCTTCTACTTGGTTGCCGCCGTTCCACATAAGCGGATCGTTATACAAATAGATCGTGGAATCGATAATGTTATATACCAATGAATCGCATTTGGCCTGGATATCGGTTTTGTAAATTTTTACATGGTGAAAAGCGCGGAGATATTTTTCCTTGATCGTTGTGTCTTTTGGATTCTTGCGGTCTACCGAGATAAGCGTATCGGCGGTGAGGAAGAGGGTGTCCTCTTCCATTTTATTTTTTACCAACGGTTTGCCTGTTACTTTTACAATTCCTTCTTTTCCCCAGTAATGAGCGAGGTCTCCGAAAACTTCCAGGTTATTTTCATGGGAAGTCATTTTTACATTTCCTTCCGCAACGCCATATTTCCCAAACTCATTGTAGTGGATCTTATCACCTTCCAGCACATAACTGTCCGACTCCACACGCGCACGGCCAATGGCACGCGAATGACCGGTTTGGGTTTCATATTCTCCATGATCGGCGTAGAGTACATCGTTTTCTTTCGTCACCTTCGATGGGCCGCGGAAGGTAGCAATCTTTGTAATGGTGTGGTATTGTAGTGTATCGGAAGTGAGGGTATATTTTTCTTTGTCGTTGACAAGTTTTACATCTTTTTTAAACCAAAAGATCTTGCTGGAAGTATTGTAGTAACCGCGCTGACTAGTAAGTACATTCTCTTCGTCGATGATCTTTCCGCCTTCCAGGTAGGTGGCCAGTTGGGTTTTCATGTCATACTCCAGGTAATCCGTGTAAAGAGTCATTTTTTTGTCTTTCAGAATTACATCTTTCGTAACGATCGCTCTCTTGGTATTACCGTTGTAGCGTAGTTTTTTTCCTGTCATCGTTACCGTATCGCCCTGCACCATTCGTACGTTTCCGAAGCATTCGATCTCATTTTTTTTATCGTACTGGTATGCCGAATCACAATAGAGCATTGTACCTTCGTGTCTGAATACAACGTCTCCTATTAACTTTCTTAGCTCTTCGCCGTTTTTTACGATCCCTTCCAGCGAACCTGCCTGGATCAATTGCACCTTCTCTCCTGCCGGAGTCTGCGCGGTAGACTGAGACCGAAGCAGAAGAGGAACCGCCAGCAGCGTAAACAGGAATATTATTTTTTTCATTTGATTGTATTGAAACCCTTCATGGCCTGTCTAAAATATCCGGTTTCCGGTATAGGCATATGACATCTTATTTTTATATTTACCCAATATGCTAGACAGGTTTCACAAATATAACACCGAAAATAATTTATTCCGCCCTGAAGATAAATTATTGGTAGCCGTAAGTGGCGGTGTGGATTCTGTAGTACTCTGCCATTTGCTCAACCAATACAAAGCGAATTTCACCATCGCACATTGCAATTTCGGCCTGCGTGAACAGGAATCGGAAGAAGATGAACAATTTGTGGAAACGCTGGCAGAAGATCTTCAAGCCAATATTCATCTAAAAAAATTTGATACCAAACGCTACGCAAAAACATCCGGCACTTCTATTCAGATGGCCGCCCGTGCTTTACGATACGAATGGTTTGCTGATCTTTGCGCACAAAAAGGATATACTCACCTCCTCACCGCACATCACCAGAATGATTTATTGGAAACTGTTTTGTTGAACCTTGTACGCGGCACGGGCATCGCGGGCTTGCACGGAATCAAACCCAAAGCCGGGAATCTGATCAGGCCTTTGCTTTTTGCTACCAAGGAAGAAATTTTAGAATACGCACAAGCACAAAAACTCTCCTGGCGCGAAGACAGTTCCAACGAATCTACCAAGTATCATAGAAATCTGCTGAGACTGGAAATAATTCCTTTGTTAAAAAAGATCAACCCAAATCTCGAACAAACAATCCGCCTGAGCGTGGAGAAAATCTCAGCGGCGGAAACCGTTTTTCAGCATTATATCCATGGCTGTCGCAATGATTTTATTTTAGAGCAAGACGATCATCATACCCTCGATTATGCATTTCTTGCCGACGAACCCGAACCTCTCATTCTTTTGTTTGAACTGCTGAAACCTTATGGATTCAACTATACCCAGTGCAAAGAAATACTCGAATGCCTTTCATCGGAAGCCGGAAAAAAATTTATTTCTCCTTCTCATTTATTGGTAAAAGATCGCGGTTCTCTGATAATTACTACGCTAAGCGAAGATCCGATACAAGAAGAAATAATGATTGATGAACACACCTCAGAAGTTGTGCTTCCCTGGTGCGAACAAACTTTGCATTTCAGTATTACAGAAGGATTTGAAAAATCTTCTTCACCGTCTTTCGCTTATTTAAATTACGAAAAATTAAAATTTCCTTTGAAAGCACGCCCATGGCAGGCGGGAGATAGCTTCCAGCCATTAGGCATGAAAGGGAGAAAAAAAGTAAGCGATTTTTTAAATGATCTTAAAATCCCTCTCAATCTTAAAGACAAGACCACTGTCATCCTTTCCGGCAAAGAGATCATATGGATTGCAGGCTACAGGATTGACGAACATTATAAAGCGGAAGAGGATAAAAAGTCTTTGCTGATCTCCATTGCCTGATTTTTTTAACATTAAAGGCACAAAGATTCTTCGTGTCTTTGTGCCTTCGTGTTTTAAATTCAGTGATCGTATTCAGATACTCATACAAATTATTTCCGGCCAGGTGAACTATTCTGTGGCGTATTCCCTATTCCGCTGTCATTGTCTTCCTTCATATCATCGTTGCTGATCGATTTTTTCTTTTTACGTTGTTTCTCTTCTGTCGACATTTTTCCAATACGATAACTGAAATTAACTTTGAAGTTCATCATATGCAGTACAGTGGTAGTCTTCTGATCAAGCACTGGAGAACTGAGCGTATTATGGATATGAAAGTTAGGAGTAAAAAAGTTTTCTGCACCAAATCCAAAACTTCCTCTCTTATCCGCAAAGTCTTTTTTCAAACTCAAACTATAAATTCCAAATCCTCCCTGGTATCCTTGCAAATTCACTTGTCTTCCACGGTAGAAGCCAAAAGCCTGCAAGGCCAGTGTTTTAGTCAGAGTATACGTTCCCATTAACCGGTAACCAGCCACGATCCCGTGATTACTGGCGTTATACAAAGGATTGGGCACATTATTTTTCAGTACAGCATAATATGCATCTATACCTCCGTTAAGTGTAAATTTATTGGAGAGACTGATATTGGTAAAAAAGTTTAACCCATAAGAATCTTCCGAACCAATATTCTGGTAGGTAGTACGAATCGTATCGCCAAGCACATCGCGTACACTTTCGATCGCTCTGTTGGTGGTACGCGCAAATCCCATGAATGTGAACATTGAACTTTTCACGTATGTGGTATACGAAAGTTCGTAGTTATTACTGTACTCTGGTCTCAGCGCAGGATTACCAATCGTAATGTTCAGCGGGTTGGATGCTTGAATGTTTGGGTTTAAATATTGAATCGAAGGACGTTGAATTCTCCTGGTATAAGAAGCTTTGATCATATTTCCATTTTTCAATTTCCTCGACATATTAATGCTCGGCACTAGTATCCCATAAGAAGGAATATTTACCGGGGTATTGTCGCTCTGCTTGGCAGTAATATATGTGTATTCGTAACGGCCTCCGGCTTTCAAAGTATAACTTTTCAGAAAATTTAAAGTATAGGAAAGATAACCAGCCGTTACGTTTTGATTATAGTTCAAACTGTTGTTCTGGGTTGTGCTACTTGTCTGCACATACTCTCCGTTAGCTCCTGCGGCAGAATAATATTTATAATCACTGGATACTTCACGGTTAATATTTTTAGCACCTACTTCGATCAACTGTGTTTTTGAAAGCGGGCGCTGGTAATCGGCCTGGAACGTGATCTCCTGGTTGTAGCTGGTATTATTATTTTTAAGACGACTCGCTACGGTTGACATATCACTGGTATCTAAAATTGAGTTGGTGAAATTGTTGGTACGGTTATTCCGGCTATACAATCCCAGGAGACTAAACTCATGCTGCGGCTGCTTGAAGAGGTGAAGGTAGTTCACACTCACATCCACCGTTCCCGAAAGGTCTGATACATCTACGTTTCGCTTGTTCTGACTTAGTAAAATATTATTGATGTAATTTTGCGTCAGCAAACCATCCTGGTAGCTGTTTCCATTACGGAAAGAATATTTCACAGAGGAAGACAAAGCGTTGTTTTTATTAATATCATAATCCCAGCCCAGCGTATAATTTCCAAACAGCCGCTGATTCCTGGTGTCGGCGGTTTGTACGTTTAATGTTTGAATACCATTATTGGTAGTGGTCTGACGGTTATCAAAACTACCTGTCACGTTGTAAGCCGCACGACCATTACCTCCGAGCGTAAAGCCCATTTTTCCTTTACGGTAACTGCCATTCACTCCCAGGCTTGATCCTCTTACACCTGCACTTCCATCTACGCCAAGAGAAAATCCTTCAAGATTATTTTTCTTTGTAATAATATTAATGATCCCCGAAGACCCTTCTGCATCATAGCGCGAAGAAGGCGAAGTGATCACTTCCACTGATTTGATCTGGTCGGATGGAATTTGTTTCAATGCATCGGCAATGCTTCCTGCCGTGATGGTGGAAGGTTTGTTATTGATAAGCACTTTAATATTCTGACTTCCGCGCAACGAAACATTTCCATCCAGGTCTACTGTAAGAAGAGGCACCTTTCTTAAAACATCGGTAGCATCGCCGCCTTTGTTGTTGGCATCGTTCTCTGCATTGTATACGATCCGGTCTACTTTTTCTTCCACCAATTGCTTCTGCCCTTCTACCGTGATCTCATTAAGCTGCTTGGCTTCCGGACGCATATTGAGTTTTCCCAATTCAATAGTTCTCTTATCTTCCGAAATAGTAAGGCCATTTATCACCAATTCTCTATAATCGAAAAATGTAATACTAAGTTTATATTGCCCGGGTTTGATCTTATTAATGGAAAATTTTCCATGATCGTCACACATTGTACCATCTACAGGTTTATTCGTCTTTTCATCGATCAGCGCTACTACGGCAAATTCAACGGGTTCCTGGCTGGTAGAATCCATTACTACACCCTGGATCTTTCCGAATCCCCCTGCAACGCCCACAGCAGAAGAATCCTTAGGAAATCTTTTCATAGCAGCGGTATCTCTTACAGCGATGCTATCTCTGAGTATTGGGCGGTCTTGTGCAAAAGAAAATTGGGAAATAGATGAGAATAATAAGAATATAAATAAAATAAATATTTTGTTCATGTTGGTCTGTTTTAATATTAGACGACTTTAATCTGTAATACTTTCGCTTTTAAGTGATCCTTAATCTAAAATTTATTTATCACCAATAGTTGTTTGGTAAGACGGATGTATGAAAAAAATATTTTACCGCTAAACAAAAAAGTATGTTTTGTTATTCAATCCTAAAATTCTGCTCTAAATTCTGCTCAGGAAATCCAACGTATCTATACCATCTGCATAATCCCATGGCAGGGGACGTTGCGCTGAACCGAAAGGCACCGCTCCTTCTATCAGATCTTTCTGGGCTACTACACATTGGATCTTTTTTTCTTGTGCTTTCAGTTTTTGTTTTACTTCTTCCAGCGAAGAATATTTTTCATAATAAAAAACAGCGATCGGCGATACCAGCTCTTCGGTTTCGACAGCTATTAAAAAACCATTATCCAAATGCAGCACTGATTTCAACAAAAAGACCGAGCGGTTGTATTCATAATTATTGGCATACTTCATCGCATCTGCCACTGTTTTCCATGGTTCCAGCGCTTCATAGATTCTATTGAGCGTCATATCTTTTGGAATATAGATCTTGGAAACATTGCGACAACCCAATCCAAAATACTGAAGCATATCCATTCCCAATCCTTCAAGTTCTTCTTTTGTTTCTTTTCCGGTAAGTACCGCCACTGAAACCCTGTTGCGACGAATGATCCTTGGTATTTTAGAAAAATAATAATCAAAATGTTTGGCCGTATTGTCACTTCCTGTCGCAATCACCGCATCAACACCGTTGAGCCTTTCCACAAATTCTATCCTGGACTCGAATTCCGGCGCGGTTTCTATCAACAGCGCTGCAAGCTTTTTCATTAACACAGTATCGTCCGTACTCAGCTTTGCCATCAGTGTATGCCCGGCAGCCAACACGCATATCATATCGTGAAATCCTACCATAGGAATGTTTCCTGCCATTACCACTCCGATCTTTTTAGGTTTCGTTACAGGAATGTCGTAAGGCTTCAGCCATTTTTCCAGGTTTTCTTTTTGCAACATGAATACAATACCATCCAACGCCTTCTGCACATTTTCAGGAGTAAACCATTTGTTGTGGATCTCTGCTTGTCGCTTCCAGGCATAGCGCTCGTCTTCGCTCAATTGTTGGATCCGTTTCCCCAGCTCTGCAAAGGCTTCGATTGTTTGTTCTTTGTTCATCTAATTCTTATTATTTAAAAATGGATACTAGATGCCGGATACCAGATGCCAGATAAAATAAATATCTGTCATCTGGTATCCGGCATCTGGCATCTGTTTTACAACGCCACAAAAATAAAGAATCCCGCCGATATTCTCAGCGGGATTCTTTTATCTTACACTTATAAGTTTATTATTTCAAAGAAGCTTTGATTGCTTCTACAGTTCTTTTTACGTTAGGCAGGATCACATCGATCAACGTAGGCGCGTATGGGAGCGGAAGATCTTTGTTGGTCACTCTGATCACCGGGGCGTCCATATAATCAAATGCATAACGCTGAATATGGTAAGCGATCTCAGAAGAAATAGAGGCCAGTGGCCATGCTTCTTCCAGTACTACCAGTCTGTTCGTCTTTTTCACCGATTCTACAATCGTAGCATAATCAATCGGACGTACCGTTCTAAGGTCGATCACTTCTACCGAAATACCTTCTTTTTCCAATTCTGCAGCAGCAGCAAAAGCTACTTTCATCATCTTACCAAAAGATACCAACGTTACATCTTTCCCTTCTTTCTTCACAGCAGCTACACCGATTGGAAGCAGGTACTCTCCTTCTGGCACAGGACCTTTGTCGCCATACATCAGCTCTGATTCCATGAAGATCACAGGATCGTTGTCGCGAATGGAAGACTTCAGCAATCCTTTTGCATCCTGAGGATCGCAAGGAACTACTACTTTCAGGCCTGGAGTATTGGCATACCAGTTTTCAAAATTTTGCGAGTGCTGAGAGCTTAATTGGCCAGCATTCCCGGTAGGGCCGCGGAATACGATCGGTACAGAATATTGTCCGCCCGACATTGACATCATTTTCGCAGCACTATTGATGATCTGATCGATGGCAACAAGAGAGAAGTTGAAAGTCATAAACTCGATGATCGGACGGCAGCCATTCATTGCAGCACCGATACCAATTCCTGCAAAGCCAAGCTCAGCGATAGGAGTATCGATAATGCGATCTGGGCCAAACTCGTCGAGCATTCCCTGGCTCACTTTATAGGCACCGTTGTATTCAGCTACCTCTTCGCCCATCAGGAATATGGATTTATCCCTGCGCATTTCTTCATTCATAGCTTCACGAAGGGCTTCTCTGAATTGTATCTCTCTCATTGTAAATTATTAATATTAGATTGACTGTTCTTGATCTATTCTCTGTTTAAAGTGGGGTAAAAATAAGAAAACAGGCCCAATTCACAAAAAAATATTCTAAATGTGGGAAAATGAAGGAAATTATGAATTATGAATATTGAATTATGAATTATGAAATTCAAAAAAAGCATGTAATAAAATCAAATTCAGCACCTTAAGTTCAATCAACATTCATAACTCTAAATTCATAACTTTTAAAACAGCGATTTTCTCTTGTCTTCCGAGATCTCGTCGATCAGGCGCAGCAATTCGCTGGTATCGTAGTCCATTTTCTCGTAACCATCCTCCAGGCTCATCTTGGCGGGTAAGGCAGTAGTGGCGTCCGGTTGTTTTTCGATATACTTTTCGATACGATTGATCTTTCTCATTAACAAAGTCTGGCTGGCGAAAATATATTCGAGCAACTCGCGGTCAGACATCTTTCCTATTTTTTTCATGTTGTTTGTGATGGGTTTGTTTATTAAGATAGATCAATATAATAATTATTTTTGAAACTTAGATGACCCCAGTAATACACAGCATCATAGTCAATCGCGACAAAGCCGACGAGTGTCTACTTAGTATAAAGTCAATTCATACTGCGACAATCCGATATTTTTCAAAAAGATCAAGATTATTTTTTTCACAATACTAAAGAAGTTCTACAGAAAACTTCTTTAGTAAAAATCTTTTTTCTTTACAATATTTATAAAGGAATAACAGATTAATTGAAAAAATCATTTACATAGAATTTGCATTGAAAGCCGTTTTCAAAAATTAGCGCTTCAAAAATTTGTATCTCTGCCTAAAAATAATTTACCTTTGTCTTATACAAAAAAAGAAAATGCATCTAATTCCAACATATAAGAACAACTCGCTTTCAGGCTGCAGAAGCCTAGAGGCTAAGGTCATATTCTGAATATAATTCACTAACAATATTCGAAAGCCTGGCCTCAAAAAAAGCCGGGCTTTTTTATTATAAAAACAAAAAAAAGAAATGTTCAAAAACTGGTCAAATATTGCAAAGCCGTTTATGTTCTGCCTCTCTTGCAGGATGTCGAAAAAGCTATATCATACCAGTTCCGGGAAAGGAAAACCCATAGTATAAAAACAATTCGTTTTGTACCATAGCATTCCAGCCCCGGTTTCTAAAAAGACCGGGGCTTTTTATTTAAGCAAAATTTAAAATTAATAATAACCGTTATGAAATTCTGATAAGAAATGAATCTAATAACAAAACACTAACTAATAATTAAAATAGAAAGGAGGCAGACAATGAAAGCACTTGTATTAAATGGATATGAAATCCTGGCTCTGGGATTTCCACAAGGAAAAGTGATCGGAACGGTGATCAGAGTGGTGTCTGAAAACTACACGACAGAACAAAAAGAATATGTCATGAATCTCCTGAGAGCCATCATCAAACATCCTGCAAAATTCAAAAACCACGAAACCTACGGTGAAATCGTTTTTGCCTTGCAAGGAGAAGTGTATACCACACAAAATAAAACAAGAGTAGGAAACATTGCTCCGCAAGTGAATGAGAACATTGTTTACGGAGTACCTGCTTACTATGTGTAACCGGGTTGAAGATACCGGATGCCGGATACCAGATACCAGATAAAAAATCTGGCATCTGGTATCCGGCACCTGGCATCCGATCAATCTCAATCATTATAAAATGTCAACAAAAGTTTTATCCGGAAAGGAAATAAGAAAAATAGGTTACCCGGAAGGGCGCGTGATCGCAGTGGCGATCTCTGCGATGAACCGGTATTATAAAAACAAAAGTAAGGATTTCAAATTACAGATCTTAAAAGAAGTTTTTGAAAATCCCGCTCAATATGAAAAAGATGAAACGCTCGGACAAATTGTATTCGAGCTGCGTAGCAAGACCGAAAAAAATAAAATGCATGAATTAAATCTTCATCGCATCGATTACAAAATTTTCGGAGGTGCAGACATCGAAGAAGGCGCGCGCAACCAAATGGAGATCGCAATGAAGCTGCCTGTCACGATAGCCGGAGCGCTGATGCCAGATGCCCACCAGGGATACGGCCTGCCAATTGGCGGAGTGCTGGCGGTAGAAAATGCAGTGATCCCTTATGGCGTGGGAGTAGACATTGGATGTAGAATGTGCTTATCGGTATTTGATCTTTCAGATAAATACCTCGAACAACACAAAACACATCTGAAAAAGATCCTGCTCGACCATACGATGTTTGGAGGCGACACATTCAAAAAACCGGAAGACGATCCGATCTTTGAACGTGATGAATTCAACTCTATTCGTTTAGTAAAATATCTGAAAGACCGCGCCTGGAAACAGATCGGTTCTTCTGGAAGTGGAAATCACTTCGTGGAATTTGGAATTGTTGAGATCACGGAAAAAGAAAACGAATTAGGATTGGAAACAGGAAAATACCTGGCACTCCTCTCCCATTCCGGTTCACGCGGCTTGGGCGCCGAAATCGCGCGCCATTATACACGTGTAGCGAAAGACAAATGCAAACTTCCTTCCGAAGCGCAAAATCTGGCCTGGCTCGATCTCGACAAAGAAGAAGGAATGGAATACTGGCTGGTAATGAATCTTGCCGGAGATTATGCTTCTGCCTGCCATCACCAGATCCATAAAAGGATTAGTAAAGCGATGGGAGAGAAACATATTCTTCGCGTCGAGAACCATCATAATTTTGCGTGGAAAGAAACGTTGTCTGATGGTAGAGAAGTGATCGTACACCGCAAAGGCGCCACACCGGCCGGGAAAGGCGTACTCGGAATTATCCCCGGCTCCATGACCGCTCCGGGATTTATCGTACGAGGTAAAGGAGCTGACAATTCACTTCACTCTGCTTCACACGGCGCAGGAAGGATCATGTCGAGATCAAAAGCGAAACAAAGTTTTACGAATAAAGAAGTAAAACAACAACTGGAGAAATCCGGTGTAGAGCTTATTGGCGGCGGAATTGATGAAGCGCCGATGGTCTACAAAGACATTCGCAAGGTGATGACTTACCAAACAGATCTCGTAGATGTATTGGCTACCTTCTATCCAAAGATCGTAAGGATGTGTGGCGATGATACAGAGCCGGAGGATTAATTTTAAATTTTGACCAGCCTATGGTTTCAACCAGGCATAAAAAGTACAAAAGCTTTTTTCATAGTTAGTTTGTTTTTAGGTTTGGGTTAAGGCGTTTCGGAATCTTTCCGGAACGCCTCCTTTTTTAAATGCTTTCATGATTGACATTTTCAACTCAAAACCTATTGAATATCAAAATATTATATTTAATTCATTCAACATTCCGCATTTTTTTTCATCTTTATTAAAATATTTAATTTTCTCTTCCGTCTACCCTGACAGATGGAAGACATAAGCCTCATATTAAACACCACCATGTCGGTACAACAGAACGAACTGATCAGAGACACCGTAAAGAAGGAACGCGGTCGTCTGCTGGACTTCATCAGGAAACGGGTGTCGTCCGAGGAGGATGCTGAGGATATCCTGCAGGATGTTTTCTTTGAACTTGTAGAAACTTATCGGTTAATGAAGCCCGTGGAGAAAGTGGCTTCCTGGCTGTTCACCGTAGCACGTAATAAAATAACCGACCGATACCGGAAGAAAAAAACATTATCGCTCGAAAACCAACTAGGATTTGGCTCCGAAGAAGAAGGTGAAAGACTTAATTTTGAAGAGCTCTTAGAAGATTATTCAGAAAGCGCCGACAGCGAATTGATCCGAAACATCATCGTAGAGGCGCTCGACGAAGCGATGGAAGAGCTGCCGGAAGAACAAAGAGAAGTGTTTATCATGCACGAAATAGAAGACCGGAGTTTCCAGGAAATTTCCGAGCTGACTGGTGTATCTGTAAATACTTTACTTTCGCGAAAACGTTATGCCGTGCTCCATTTAAGAAAAAGATTAAAATCAGTTTACAAAGAATTTAGTAAGTATTAAAATTATAGAATTATGAAAAAGTTTTGGCTATTAAGAGGAATTAAAATTGCAGCTTTTGTCGTAGTGGCAGTGCTCGCAATAGGATTTGTAGTCATGTCGCTCTGGAATTGTTTGCTACCAACACTCTTCGGTTTCCCTATGATCACGTTCTGGCAAGCGCTTGGCATTCTCATCCTTTCGAAAATACTTTTCGGGGGATTTAAAAAAGGACATCATCACTGTTCGAACTGCGGACATGGCCCTGGCGGCTGGAAAAGACATGGCGGTTGGAAACAACACATGAAAGAAAGACTGGAAGCCAAAATGGCGAAAATGAGTCCTGAAGAAAAAGAGAAATTAAAACAAAAACTCAAAAGACACTGTGGCTTCTGGGAAGATGATGAGAAGAAAGAAGAAAAAACAGACGAGAATCTTTCGAAAGAATAAACAGGATTTTCAGATTAAAGAATCATCAGAATAATCTTGAATTTCTTTAACCCTTGAATTATTATTTCAAGTTTTATTGATTGTTGCTGGATCCCGCTAAATAAATTTTGGCGGGATTCTTATTTTACCCGTCACACTCCTCACAATGACGGTGATTATTTCTTCGGAGCCTTCGGCACCACAGGCTCTCCGTTTCTCCATGCCTCGCGCTTGATTATCTTTCCTGAAGCATCATAGTATTTCCAGCTTCCATTTTTCTTTCCGTTCAGGTATACGCCTTCTGTTTCGGTTGCTCCGGATTCAAAAAAACTTTTATATGGACCGTAGGGCTGGCCATTTTTGTAGTTGGTTTCCGATTTGATCTTACCGCTATCGTAGAAGGTTTTCCAGATACCTGTTTTCACATCGTAAGCATATTGCTGCGCTTCGATGAGCACACCGTTATCATTGTACAACAAACGATCGCCAATATGTTTGTCTTTGTCGAATTGCTCTTTGATATATATTTTTTTATTAGGATGATAAGTGAGCCACTCTCCTTTTTTCATCTGTTTGGTTTCTTTCTTTTCTTCTACCAGCAAATATTCCTGCACGGTTTCAGGATTTCCATTTTCAAACCATGTTTTTATTTTTAGCCCGGTGAGATCGTTATTATAGGATTCCAATTTGGATATATTTCCATTGCTGTAGAAATATTTATTATCACCCGTTCGTTTTCCGTTTGAATATTTCAATTCATGCTTTCTTACACCATCGTCGTACCAGGCGCGGCTGTTGCCGTCGGGCACGCCATTGGTGAGTTCTACTTCGATCAGCATATTGCCCTGGCGGCTGTATTGTTTGTATTTTCCGTTCTTCTTCCCGTCTTTGATAAACGACTCCGATTCAAGACCTCCTTCAGGAAAGAAGGTTTTAAAATATCCATTTAGTATACCGTTCAAATAATATTCTTCTGTACTTGCATTTCCATTTTCAAAATATTTTTTAGTAAGTCCATTGAGTGTATTGTCTTTGTACTGGCTTTCCGATTTTAATTTTCCATCAGGGAAGTATTCTTTCACTATACCATCCAACTGCCCATTTTTATAGATCGCTTCGTTCTTTTTATTTCCGCTACTGTAAAAAGTAGTGATCAATCCGTTGATGCTGCCGTTGGCGTAGCTGCCTTTCTGCATCAGCTCCCCACGGTCGCTATAACTTTCGAATGGACCGTTTTTAAGATTATTGACAAAATGATAAATCGTTTTCAATTTTCCGCTTTCATAGTAATCGGTAAACGTGCTGTCGAAATTATTATCTTTCAGAAAGCCTTTAGATTGTAGCTTACCGGAAGGACCGTATTGGAAATATTCGGTGTAGTTGGTTTTATGACGACTAGTATTTTTATATACTTCTCTAAAAATAACTTCTCCCGTGATCCGAAAATACATTGCCTCTCCGTCTTTGATCCCTTCCTTATAATGCACCATATATTTGGGATGTTTATTCTCATAATAGTCCACGCACAAGCCTTCTCTCAATCCCTTCTTATACTGGCAAAGCAAGAGCGTATCGCCTTCCGGGGAAAGCTTCATATAAGGTCCGTTTTTAACAGTAGTATCTTTTTTAGAAACAAAATATTCTTCCATCACAGGAGTTTTTAAACCGATGGAATCATACTTAGGATAATACGTTGTGATCTTAACCTGCGCAGCAGCAGAGAATGCGCCTGTCAATATGAACAGAAAAGCGAGTACGTTATTGAAACCTGTTTTCATGTTATGAGAACGACTAAAGTTTTTTAAAATTATGAATTATGAGTTATTAATTGTGAGTTGATTAAATTTAAAAATCATAACTCATAATTCAACATTCATAACTATTCAACATAGTCAAGATCCTTACCAAATGTATCCTGCAGGTTGTACAAGGAGAACACAGCGACGACAAGCGTGACCGCAGTAACGATATAGCCCGCCTGGATCATGCCGGAGCGCTCGTTGATGTATTCATAAAGCATTGAGACTGGCACTAAGGAACCACGCACAAAATTAGGTACTGTAGTAGTGGTGGTAGCTCTTAAATTGGTGCCGAATTGTTCGGAAGCAACCGTTACAAACATTGCCCAAAAGCCTACTGAGAAGCCGAGGATTCCGATGAATAAATAAAATACAGCAGTTGAAAGCCCGTGTACCGAAAGGTAGAACCAAATCACGATCGCGCAGAAGGCGTAGAAAATGTAGAATACTTTGATCCTGCTTTTCAACAATTGACTGATTGTTCCGCTTGCAATGTCGCCGAAGATCAATCCGGTGTAGCAAAATAAAATACAATATTCACGATCGATAATACCTTTTACACCAAGCAACACTGCATACTCCGGTGCACGGCCAATGAGAAGGCCAATCACAAACCAGACAGGCAAGCCGATCAGGATGCAGTTGATATATTTGAAAGCAATTTTGGGATTCTTAAACAGTGCGAAGAAATTTCCTTTGGAAACATTATTTTGATGGATCTTCTCAAACATTCCCGATTCAAACACACCAATACGAAGCAACAATAGAGATAAACCCAAACCACCGCCTACGAAATAAGCAACCTGCCAACCTAATGACTTGCCCACAAGCGCTGCTACTACTGCGCCCGTCACGCCTACAGAAGCTACGATCATGGTACCATAGCCGCGGTTTTCTTTGCTTACTACTTCTGATACAAGGGTAATGCCTGCGCCCAGTTCACCGGCAAGGCCGAAGCCCGCAATGAAGCGGAGAAGAGCATACATGAACGTTACTTCCGTGCCGAAAAGATGAGCGAGTTCAATTACGAAACCATTGGCAATATTGGCGATGGAATATACCAGGATAGAACCAAACAAGACTGATAATCTTCCCTTTTTATCACCCAGGATTCCCCAGACCAATCCACCTACAAGCATCCCGATCATCTGGGTGTTGAGGAGAAATTGAAATTCTTTTATTTTAGATTCGGCAGGCACACCAATGTCCAGAATGCTTTGCACACCGATGACCAGGAATAGCACCAGGTCGTACACATCTACAAAATAACCAAGCGCCGCTACGATCACGGCAGCATTTAAGACACTTTTAAAACTTCCTTTTTGTAATTCCATGTAAGTTATTCTTTATCAAAACCTGGCTAAAATAGGAAATAATTTGGATAGTTTAAAAATAACCGTCATTGCGAGGAATGACGCCGTAGGCGGAATGACGAAGCAATCTGTTAGCTACAGAGCCTGAGCCCGCATGTTTTACAAACTGTTTCAAATCAACAAAGCTGCGTAGCTAACAGATTGCTTCGTCGCGTGCCGCTGAAGCGTCACACTCCTCGCAATGACGATCATTTTTTATATAGCAAAAATCCGTAACTTGCGCCCCAATGACGGGAATTTATAATTTATCAATTGCGTTTTATCTACTAATTATACGGATTGCCGCGCCGTTTAATAAAAAGGCTTCACTATGGCTACAGGGTAGGAAAAATATTTTTTCTATCCTCAAGGAAAAATTTAAAGGCAACACGACACCTGTCGCCTGGTTTCATGCCGCGTCACTTGGCGAGTTTGAGCAGGCAAGGCCGGTAATCGAAGCGTTCCGCAAAGAATATCCAGGCTATAGAATTTTGCTTACCTTCTTCTCTCCTTCCGGTTATGAAATAAGAAAAAATTATTCCGGCGCTGACGACATTTTTTATCTTCCCGCCGATACCAGAAAAAATGCACGACAGTTTATTTCCATTACCAATCCTTCCATTGTCTTTTTTGTGAAATATGAATTTTGGTTTCACTACCTGGACGAACTGAAAAAACAACAAATACATACTGTATTATTTTCTGCGATCTTCCGCAAAGAGCAACCCTTTTTCAGTAAGTATACGGACTTCTATAAAAACATTCTTTATTGCTTCTCCTGGCTTTTTGTGCAGGACAAAATTTCTCTTAGTTTGCTAAACAGTATTGCCGTTCAAAACGCCAGCGCTGTTGGCGATACAAGATTTGACAGAGTAAAAGATCTTGTTCAAGCGAAAAAAGAAATCTCAATTGCAGAGGCTTTTAAAAACAATCAAAAAGTTTTTATCATAGGAAGCGCGTGGAATGCGGATATGGAGGTATTGATTCCATTTATCAATGAAAAAGAATTTTCTAATTTAAAATTCATCATTGCTCCTCACGAAATTCACCCCGAAGAAATCCAGCGCTGGAAGCAGAAGATCAAACACAAAACAAGTTTATACTCCGAGGCTTCCGAACAAACCATCACCTCTCAAGAGGTTTTGATCATCGACAATATCGGCTTGCTTTCTTCTCTTTATCAATATGCAGAGTATGCATGGATTGGTGGAGCATATGGCAAAGGACTGCATAATATTCTCGAAGCGGCTACTTATGGCATGCCTGTTTTCTTTGGTACCCATTATCAAAAATTCAAGGAAGCCAAAGACCTGATCGAAGAGGGCGCTGCGTTTTCGGTAAAGAATATGGATGAATTCAAAAAAAAATTTCTTCCTATTTGGAACGACGAAGCGCTTCGCAAATCCCTTGCGGCTACTGCCAGTTCTTACGTACAAAAAAACACAGGTGCCACAGAAGCTATTCTCCAATATCTTTCTACTCATTTTAAATCACCTACCAGCAAATCATGAAAGGAACGATCGTACGCTCTACAGGCTCCTGGTATGATATAGCGGGAGAAGACGGAAAAATCTACAAAGGAAGACTGAGAGGGAAATTTAAAATAAGAGATCTTAAAGTAACAAATCCTCTTGCTGTAGGCGATCTTGTAGTGTTTGAATTTGAGAGTGAACAAAGCGAGACTGTAGCGATCCAGGAAATTTGCCCGCGCAGAAATTATATCATTCGCAAATCCGTACACAAATCGGCGCATGGTCACTTGATCGCTTCTAATATTGATCAGAGCGTGCTGGTAGTGACGCTTGCCATGCCACGCACTTCTCCCGGATTTGTAGATCGCTTTTTAGTTTCGGCAGAAACATTTCGCATTCCGGCAGTACTGGTGTTCAACAAAGTGGATTTGTACGATACAGAAAGTAAAAGTTTGTTGGAAGAATTTTCTTCTATCTATTCTGATCTTGGTTATACCTGTATTAATACTTCTACGTTGACAGGTGAAGGAGTCGAAACCTTGCGTGAACATTTAAAAAATAAAACCTCGCTACTTTCCGGACATTCCGGTGTAGGAAAATCTTCGCTTGTCAATCTTCTGATCCCAGGGCTGGAACTGGCCACCACCGCAATCTCTGGATTTGCAGACAAAGGTGTACACACTACAACTTTTTCTGAGCGTTTTGTAATGGAAGAAAACTCTTACCTTATTGATACGCCAGGTATAAAAGAGTTAGGACTTTTTGAAATCGGCGACGATGAACTTTCGCATTATTTCCCAGAAATGCGCGCGATGCTGAACGAATGTAAATTCAACGATTGCCGGCATGTGAACGAACCTGGCTGTGCGGTGATCGAGAAAGTAAAAAAAGGAGAAATTTCGCTGAGCAGATACGAAAGTTATTTGAGTATTTTATTGGGAGAGGATAATCGGAAATAAGTTATGAATGTTGAGTTATGAATGTTGAATTTCTAATGCTGCTTATTCCGGTTGTATACTACAGAGTTGTTTGTGAGACACAAACAACGGCTTCAATTGAGTTATGAATTTTTAATTCAACATTCATAACTTCATTTATTATTTCCGTTTCTGTTTTTATTAAACGGTTTTTTCCTCTTATTAAAATCCGGTCTTTTCTTTTTCGCTTCAGGATTATATACTGGCGCTTCGCCAAGTTCAGCAGGCAGCGGTAGTTTCGGAACTTCCTTGCCGATCAAACTTTCTATTCTACCGAAGCGGCTTTGATCTTTGTCGTTAATGAACGTGATCGCAGTACCCGTAGTCTCTGCGCGGGCTGTACGTCCTATGCGGTGTACATAATCTTCCGGATCCGGTGGTACATCGTAGTTGATCACCATACTAATTCCTTCTACGTCGATGCCTCGGGAAAGAATATCGGTACCGATGATAATATCCAGTTGCTTACTTCTGTATGCACGCAGGATATCTTCGCGTTCGGCCTGATCCAGGTCGGAGTGGAATGCTTTTACAGAAAGTCCGGCGCGACGCATTTCGGAGTAGAGTTTTTTTACATTCTCTTTGGTAGATGCAAAAATGATCGTGCTTCCGCCGCCGCCGTTATGTTCTTTCAGAATACTTTTTAGCAAAGGAAGTTTTTGCGTATCGTAGGTCATGTACGCCTGCTGATTAATTCCTTCCGCAGGTTTGGAAATAGCGATACTTATTTGTTCCGGCTCTCTGAGGATAGTATTGGCCAGTGTTCTGATCTTCGGAGGCATAGTGGCCGAGAAGAGCAGCGTCTGTCTGTCTTTAGGCAGGTAGTTGATAATACGGATAATGTCGTCATAGAATCCCATGTCAAGCATTCTGTCTGCTTCGTCGAGAACGAGGTGTTGCAGGTGTTCGAGATTCATCACTCCGGAAGTAAGCTGGGCAATCAATCTGCCAGGAGTAGCGATGATGATGTCGGCTCCTTCTTTCAGTGCTTTTTTCTGTTGTTCCCACACAGCGCCGTCGCCGCCACCATATACAGGGATAGAGCTCACTGAAATAAAATAAGCAAGCCCTTCGATCTGCTGGTCGATCTGAACAGCAAGTTCGCGTGTAGGTACCAGAATGAGTGTATTCAAATGCCTGGTTTCTGCTTTCAGGATTTTATTGAGTACAGGCAGCACATAAGCCGCGGTTTTCCCTGTTCCTGTCTGCGCACAAGCGATCAGGTCTTTATTTTGAAGAATGAGAGGAATTGCTTGTTCCTGGATAGGAGTAGCCTTGCTGAATCCCATAGCATCAAGTCCTTCCAGCAGCTGGCTATCAAAATTAAATTCGTTAAACGTCAAAGTATTCTATTTAAAATAAGAAATCAATTAAAAAAAAAGCTATCACAAGCTGATCAAACATACAGAAATTTGACGAGAATACCAATTTGGATGACTTGGAGACCACATCAGGCACCTGTTTTAAAAATTACGATGTTGAGTTATGAAGGATGAATGGGTAAAAACATGTGCTTAAAACTAACCAGCACCGGAATGTTATTGATACGCAAAATATTTTTTCCAATAAATATAAATTTATCTAAAATTTCAAAAAAAGACCGCATTTTATACCTGTTCCTAATGTGTAAAATCATTTTACCAATTGGGCGACCTAAAAGTTTTAAAAATCATTTTTCCCGTTTTGATCTTCAAAGGAGAGTTTTTAGCATGATGGATAAGCGTAAATTCATCTCCTTTAATCATCCTATATAAACCTATTATTATACTAAAAACCGGTTACCTCAGATTACTTTATCATCGTCAGGTCGTATCCTTAAGAAACTACCACTATACACCTGACCTATGAAATTGTTTCTAAAGCATCTTAGTCTTGCCCTTGGAGTTCTTCTGACAGCGAATCAATCTTTTGGCAGTATTTATATTGTTGACAATACTGCCAATACCGATAACCTGGCAGTTTACACAGCAGCCGATGGTAACAACACCTTACGAAAATGCATTCGGATCGCCAATGCCGCAGCTGGGTTGGATACGATCCGCTTTAACCTTGCCGGAGTCGGACCTTATGTGATCTCCGTCGCTACGACAGCACTTGCCGTTACCAATCCTTTACTCATCGATGGTTTCAGTCAAACCGGTGCTTCGGCTGGCAGTCCAGTGATCCAATTGAGCGGCGCTGCAGGTATTGATATTTTACAATTAAACAGCGGTTCCAACGGAAGTACCATCCGTGGACTCGTAATCTACGGAGCCAACGCCACTACGGGGATCAAAATTACCAGTAGCAGCAACCATATTATTGCAGGCAATTTTATTGGCACCAATTTGGCGGGCACGGCTGTAGGCTCCTCTCCGGCTTTGCAGACTGGCTTGTCACTCTCCGGCGCCACCGGTTGTACTATTGGCGGTACAGGCGGCGCAGCTACGCTTAATGTTATTTCCGGAAATTCACAAAGAGGAATTTATTTACAATCTGCCTCTAACAATAACATTATCCAGGGAAATTATATTGGCGTTACTTCTGCCGGCACTGCAGCCTTGGCCAATGTAGGAAACGCCATTGAGCTCAATGCTTCCACAGGCTGCACCATTGGAGGTACAGGAGGTTCGGCCACACGCAATATTATTTCGGGAAATTCACAGCGCGCGATCATGTTGCAGGCTTCTTCCAACAATACCATTATCCAGGGAAATTATATCGGTCTGGCAGCTACCGGCGCTTCAGCAATTGCCAACGTAGGAAATGCCATAGAGCTCAATGCTTCCACAGGCTGCACCATTGGTGGTGCGGGAGGTGGAAATGTCATTTCAGGAAATTCTCAAAAAGGAATTGTTGTGCAATCAGCCTCCAGCAATGCGATCATTCAAACTAATATTATCGGATTGAATGCAACCGGAACAGCCGCATTGGCAAATGTAAACACCGCCATAGAGATCAATGCTTCTACAAACTGTACCGTTGGCGGCACGGCAGGAGCTAATACAAGGAACATTATTTCAGGAAATCAACAACGTGGAGTTCATATTCTTTCTTCTTCCCACAATGCTACAGTGCAAGGTAATTACATCGGTGTAAGCAGCAGTGGTAATGTGGCTTTCGGCAACCAGCAAGGGATCGAGATCGTGTCTTCCAATAATATAACCATTGGTGGCACTCTATACGCTGCGAGAAATATTATTTCAGGAAATACACAAAACGGTATTGTAGTAACTACTTGTACTACGCTCGTTATTAAAGGAAACTTCATTGGCCTGGGCCTGGACGGCACTACTGCTCTGGCCAATGCACAAAGCGGGATCCTGCTTCAAAACCCTACTGCTTCCGTCACTATTGGTGGATTGACCGCACAGGAAAGAAATATTATTTCCTCTAACAACTCACGCGGTGTATCTGCTGCTAATTCGGCAGGAATAACTTTTCAAAATAATTATATCGGAACAGATTCCACAGGCATGCTGGCCCGGGGAAATTCCCAAAGCTGTATCGATCTTAGCAACTGTACCACTGTGCTGATTGGCGGCACTACTTACAATGCGCGGAATATTCTTTGCAGTTCTCTCAACGGCAACGGGATCAGTATGAGCAATTGCAGTACCTCTGTAGTGGTGAAAGGAAATTTCATAGGCATGGCAAAAGACGGCAACACCGTATTAGCCAATAAAACCAATGGTATGCTTATTCAAACCTCCACTCCTATTACCATTGGTGGCTCTACACTTCCGGAAAGAAATTTAGTATCAGGCAACCTCGCTTCCGGGATCGTCACCAATAACGTAGGCGCTACCAGTATTCAAAATAATTATGTAGGTGTCGATTCTACCGGTATGCTGGCAAAGGGTAATGCACAGATCGGCATCAATGTCTCTACCGCTACCAGCCTCATTGTGGGCGGCATTGGTGTAGGCAATATCGTTTCCTCCAACCGTGATGGGGTGATCATCAGCGCTGCGCCGGCTTTGAGTTTCAAATCAAATTATGTAGGCATGGCGGTAGACGGCACTACCAGTCTTGGCAATACACAACGCGGAGTTTTAATTCAAACGTCTCCAGGTTCTTTAATCGGCGGAGCAGTGCTGGGTGAACGGAATATTATTTCCAACAATGCCCAACAAGCATTGGAGATAAATAACTGTGCCTCTTCGATCATTTACAATAATTATATCGGCGTAGACGCTACAGGATTGCTTAACAAAGGCAATGGGCAGAATGGCATTGTAGTAAGCACTTGTGCTAATATACAAATCGGCGGTGGCTCTTCTACTACGCGCAATATTTGTTCGGGCAACGGACAAGACGGAATTCTTATCAATGGCGACTGTCCGAATGCCGTTATCAAAAGTAATTTCTGCGGCGTAGGCGCCGACGGACTCACGGTAATTGCCAATGCACAAAGCGGCATCCACTTCGGCGGCGGCAATTCGGATGGCGCTACCATTGGCGGTTCTAACTTTATGGATCGAAATGTTTGCTCAGGTAATGGATACACTACAACGGCTAATTCCCGCGACGGGATCAGGATTGAAGGCGGATCGAAAAGTCATATCATCAAAGGAAACTACTGTGGCGTAGATTCTACCGGTATGATCCCGTTGGGAAATGTTTGGGCGGGAATCTCAATCAACGAAGCTACCGATTGCATCATTGGCGGTACTGGGCCCTTCGAAGGAAACATCAGCTGTGCCAACCAGAACGAAGGTGTTTACTTTCGAAATGCGCTGCGCAATACATTTATTGGAAACTTTGTAGGCACCGATAAAACAGGTACCATTAGTATGGGGAACGAAGATTACGGTGTGAATATTCGCTTCACCAGTACTGACAATGTAATCGGGGGAAGTACGATGTCATTAGCTAATATTATAGCAAATACCAAGGGAATCCAGGCGGGAAGCGGTCAAGGGGTATATGTAGAGCAACTTTCGCAGCGTAATAAAATTGTGCGCAACAAAATTTACTGCAACGCAGACAAAGGGATCTTCCTGGAACCTTCGGCCAACGAGGGAATTGCTGCGCCTGTGCTTATTAGTTCTGATATTAATTCTGTAAATGGAACCGGCACTACAGACGGCGATTCTATTCACGTATATCTAAATATAAAATCCGGTGGTTTCTGTGATTGCGAAGGCGAGCAGTTTATCGGCGGCACCATTGTTTCCGGCGGTACCTGGACGCTGACTCACAATCTTGGTCTCTCTACCGCACAAACGGAAAGAGTTACTGCTACCGAAACTACTTTAAACAATAGCACTTCCGAATTTTCCGATTGCATCGTTCCGCTTCCGATCCAACTGGTTTCCTTCACCGCTAAAGCGCAGGCCGATCATTCCGTGCTTGTCTCCTGGGTGACGGCAAGCGAAGAGAACAACTATTCCTTCAACATCCAGCGAAGCACTGATGGCATTCATTTCCAGACAATCGGTACCGTTTTAGCCGTTGGAAATTCTTCGCAGTTGAATCAATACTCCTACACCGACTTTAATGCACCGGATGGTATTCTATATTATAGATTAAAACAAAACGATATAGACGGAACCTCTTCGTTTAGCAAAGTGGAAAAAGTTCGTTTCACTACAGCACTTTCTATTCTTCCTACAACAGATGGTTTCATTATCCTAAACGGAGGAAAGACCAACGAACCGATCACTTACCAGGTATACTCTTTAACCGGTGTATTGGTAGCAGAAGAAAAAATATCAATCGCCTCCGGAAGCTATACCGTGCATTTATCACTGGCGTCAGCTATGTATATGGTGCGGGCATACCAGGCGGACGAGTCGGTGACGGGGAAGATTGTGCTGGAGTAATTGTCCGAACCTTGATTCACTGGATTAGAAGATTTACAGGATTTCGATTTTCGGGATTGCCATTACAGAGTGATTGTTGACATTAACCGTCATTGCGAGGAAAGAGGCCGTAAGGCCGATTGACGAAGCAATCCGTTGGCTACGTAGCCTTGTCAAGTTGAAATATGTGGCACTATAAACGGGCTCGGCTTCGTAGCCAACGGATTGCTTCGTCAGCCTGCGCTACGCTTGTCTTCCTCGCAATGACGATTAATACCAACATTTTTTTTATCTTAGGTCATAAAAAGAAAAATGTCCAATCCACACTTCAAACCCGAACTCAGCTTACGCGACGCCACTATGATTGTAGCGGGCTCTATGATCGGTTCGGGAATTTTTATTGTGAGTGCCGATATCCTGCGAAACGTGGGTGGCGCAGGATGGCTCATTGTGGTATGGCTGATCACAGGACTCATGACAGTTACCGCCGGCGTGAGTTACGGAGAACTGAGTGGAATGTTTCCCAAAGCAGGCGGACAGTACACCTACCTGAAAGAAGCCTACAATCCGTTGATCGCATTCTTATATGGATGGAGTTTTTTCGCTGTAATACAAACAGGTACAATCGCCGCGGTGGGTGTGGCTTTTTCAAAATTTACCGCTTACCTCCTACCAGCAGTGAGCGAAGAACTTATCGTTTTTCAATTTCAGAATTTTAAACTTTCTCCTGCGCAATTACTTTCCATTGCTGTCATCATACTACTTACATTTATCAATACACGCGGAGTGAAAGAAGGGAAATTGATCCAGACCAATCTTACGATCATTAAAATACTCAGTCTACTGGGACTTATTCTTTTTGGATTTATTGCCTCCAGGACTGAAGTCTGGTCGGCCAACTGGGCCGAAGCATGGGATTTACATTCACTTACCGGCCGTCAGGACTACACCATGATTGCCGCTACCGGTGCGGTGGCGGCAGCAATGGTAGGTGCCATCTTCAGCAGTGATGCATGGAATAATGTGACCTTCATTGCCGGAGAAATAAAAAATCCAAAACGCAATATCGGTCTCAGTCTCTTTCTTGGAACCCTCATGGTTACTGTATTGTATGTGATCACCAATTTGATGTACCTCTCTATACTTCCGGTGCAACAAATTGCTTTTGCAGAAAAAGACAGGATTGCGGTAGCCGCTTCGCATCTTATTTTTGGGAACACAGGCACTGTGATCATTGCGTTGATGATCATGATCTCTACTTTTGGTTGTAACAATGGATTGATCCTTTCAGGCGCGAGGGTGTATTATACGATGGCAAAAGATGGTTTATTTTTCAAACAAGCAGGAGTGCTAAATCGTTTTGCCGTACCGCAGAAAGCGCTTTGGGCGCAATGTCTGCTCAGCTGTATCTGGTGTCTGAGTGGAAAATATGGTGACTTGCTTGATATGGTTTCATTTATTGTAGTACTATTTTATATTCTCACTATTGCAGGAATCTTTATTCTACGAAAAAAACAACCTGATACGCCAAGACCGTACAAAGCATTTGGCTATCCTTTTCTTCCTGCATTGTACATCCTGATGGGAACTGCATTTTGCCTACTGTTGATCTTTTATAAACCTGCATACACCTGGCCGGGACTGCTGATCATGCTTATGGGAGTGCCGGTTTATTATGGTTATCTGAAGCTTGATTCCGGGAATCAAGCTTCAGATAACTATTCATAAAAAGTCACTTCTCCGTTGTCCATATCATAATAAGCGCCAATGATCTTGATTTCCTTATTGGCCTCCATCTCGCGTAGGATCGGGCTTTGCTGGCGGATGTTTTCTACGGTGATCCGGACATTTTCGCGCACTACGAGGTCTACAAATTCAGGATTTTTAGAAGTTTTATCTCCCGGGTAATGACCACGGCAATTGTCAACTGCTGGATGTATTTTTTTTAGCAGCGTAGTAAGATTTCCCAATTCTACTCTATCGATCGCCCCCTTCACGGCTCCGCAGTATTCGTGACCCATTACCAGCACCAGCTTAGCGCCAGACACTTTGCAGCTGAATTCCATCGAACCTAGAATATCTTCATTCACTACATTTCCTGCTACGCGTGCTACAAACATATCTCCAATGCCTTTGTCAAACACATCTTCGATTGGCACTCTTGAGTCTACACAGGAAAGCACTATGGCTTTAGGATATTGTCCAAGCAAGGCATGGCGGATCTGCTTGGAGTGATCGCGCAGGGTAAGCGTACCACTGATAAAACGTTTGTTTCCTTCTTTCAGACTGTTGATGACTTCATCGGGGGTAAGCTTCTGCTGCTCGTCGGCAGTGAGAACTCTTTCTACTAAAGGGACTTGTGTCATGTTGTATGTTTGATTAATGAAATTTGGATATTCGTTTAAGAGGTGCAAATAAGAGTTCTGAAAAGTATAAAAAAATAAGTAAAAGAACGTATTAAAACTAAGTAAAGTCTGAAACAAGATTGTCTGGCGTCCCGGGCAGCAAGAAGATGAGGATTAAATGATTTAGGAATACCGGATAAAATATCTTGCTGGCGGGGACGGACAGCAATGGGATGAAAATGAAATTTTACAAGTATTTCATTAAATCAAGGTGCAGACAAAAAAGCGAACACAACAATTACTGTTACGCCCGCAACCACTATAACCCATAGCTGTCTGAGAGTTATCACAACCTCCCTTTTGCTGGCGTCTGCGCCAGTGAAATATAATTTTAAGGATCAGACTATCTCAATATCGTAACTGACCCATTAATCACCTCGCCTGATTCTGTGATGATCATATAATGATATGCGCCCGTCGCCAGGCTCATTCCATTCTGATCGTTGCCATTCCATTCAAACACAGTATTGCTGTGCAGCGTGGTGCTGAAGACTACGTCGTTGGCGCGGTTCATGATTTTTAATTGTCCGTTTATACCTTCCGGAGCTTTCCATGTTTCTCCATATTCAGGTTTAAACGCTGCAGGCGGTATACAGATCTTACTGGTTACTTCCACCTGTTTTATTTCCGATACGCAATTGTTTTTATCTTTTACAAACACATGATACGTGCCCGCTTCCAGCTCGGTGAACTGGCCATTGGTTCTGAACTCATCGTCTTTGTCCAACGCAAACTTATAAGGCTTGGTGCCGCCGCGAAGTGAATTTAAGGTCACTACGATTTTTCCGGAAGATTCATTTTTACAAGTAGAGGTTATTCCCACCTCTCCTGTGATCGTGCCTGCGCAATTGGTGCCTTGTGGCGCAGTATTGACGATAGGTTCAGGGGAAGTTGAACTAGTATTTTCCGGGTTCGATCTTTTTTCTTCAGCAGGTACAGGAGCAGTTGAAGTAGTATCTGTTATCGTTGTATTAATAGAAGTAACAGGCAAAGAAGAAGTGTTCGCTTTTCTTTCAGGCGACGTAGTAACCATATTGCTATTGGCAGGCAAAGAAGAAATCACCCTCGTATTTTCTTGAACAGTTACTGAGGTATCTGCTACCGTATTATTTTTCTCTTCTGTTTTTGTAGTTGCAGGATTGGTAAAATACAGATAGCTCAATGTAGCCGATACGATCACCAACACGGCTCCTCCAAGGAAATACTTGCGTCCGCGCATTCTTCTCAGTTCTTTCTGATGAATATTCCGAAGTTGCATTTTCACTTCCAATACACCCTGGTCTATCATGATCGACTGCGCTTCGCGGTAAAGTTCTACTTCCTGCTTCAATTCAGGATCGCGGTTCATCGCTGCTTCAAAAGCTTCTTGCTCCTGTGGAGAAAGCTGGCGATTGATATACAGCTCGATCTGTTCATATTTTTCTTCTTCTGAATTTGTCATCTTAACAAATCTTTAACAGTGGGATTATCTTTTACCAGTGCAATCAATTTCTGTTTGCATTTATAGTTTCTTGTTTTCGCCGCATCTTCTGTGCTGAAGCCCATTTTTTCGCAGATCTCTTTCATAGAGAATTTGTGGTAAATGGAATTGAGCAAAAGCTCTTTGCATCGTTCGCCGAGTTCGGATAACATGTTCATAATATACTCTTCGCGTTCCTTGCTAATCAATCCTTCGAGCAAGCCTGGCTCGTTCGATTCGTGGTGCAGGGTTTCGGGCATTGATACATTCCTGTTCTTTTGCTTTACGCGGTTGATCCATAGATTCCGGCTCACGCTATAGATGAATCCGGCGATTTCATATTCTTCTTTAAACTTATCGGTCTTGACCTGTTTGTAAAAGATCATGATCGCATCCTGGAAAATATCGAAAGCCTCTTCTTCATCTCCACTGTTGCCCAGGATATAATGTTTGACCTTAGGCAGAACTTTCTTATAAAGAAATGTCAAAGCACTGTCTTCCTTTCCTGCTCTTATAGAATTAAGTATTTCTTTATCTGTGTATTGCATATTTACTGCTACTACAATGGAGGTATGTAGAAAGTAACCCTGGGGGAGAAAAATATTTTTGTAAGAAGTGAAGCCGTCATTGCGAGGAAGGCGGCCGTAAGGCCAACTGACGAAGCAATCCGTTAGTTACGAAGCACTTGTTAATCTGAAACCAATCGTTGACAATAAACAGACTCAGGCTTCGTAGCTAACGGATTGCTTCGTCACTCCGCCTATTTCGTCATTCCTCGCAATGACGAAATATTATTTATTCACACAACAAGCCTAGTAATCTCCTGCCCGGCATAAAAGTAATTAATTTTATATCTTTGTTTGATTGTGAAAAGCACATATTTTAAATACGCCAGAGTTTTTATTCTCTTCACATGTCTTTTTTTTTCGTTTGAAGTTGTTGCGCAAAACGAAATTAAAAGTCTGCCTATTCCGTTCGGGCAATACATGAGAAGTCTTCCTCTGATCAATCCTGCAGTAGCAGGTTCGTATTCAAAAGCAGAGCTCAACACAGGCGTACAAAGACAAGGAGGCAACTGGAGCAATATCAATACTTATTATTTCAACGCTAATTTTCGTCTCACCAAAGATCTTAAACAAGCTCATCAGCAAACAAAAATACCCTCAGAAGAAACCTACGACGATTCGCTCACTATTGAAGAAGATACTACAGAAGAATTTTCGTCATTACCCAATAGTTACCACGTAGCAGGAGTAACGTTGATCGGTGATAAGGAAGGAGAATTTCTGAATCGTACAGGTTTGTACGCGCTTTATGCCTGGCACACGCGCATCCGGCCATCTGTCTATCTTTCCGCGGGAGCGATGGTTGGTTTTAAAAATTATTCGGTAAATGAAAATTATGTAAACGGAGGCGGCTCTTCTTTTGCGCCGGATGGTAATATCGGTTTGTATCTTTATGGCAACCGCTTCAATCTTGGCGTTTCAGCCAATCAGATCTTCAATGGCAAACTGGCGCCACTGCGCGAAGTGACAAGATTAATTCCTCACCTCAACGTGATGGGCAGTCGCACCTGGCAGATCAGTCGCTACTTTGCTTTCAAACCTTCTGTATTATTCCGGATCGCTCCGCAATATACTTCGGATGCAACTTTTTATTTAGGAGCGATGCTACAAAATATTCTTTCGGTAACAGCAGGATATAAATACAAAAAAGGAGGCACGGCTATTGTGGGATTAGAGAAGATCAGAATTGGCAATAGCTGTATCAAAGCGGCTTTCTCTTATTATTTCCCTATGGGGAATGTTCACCAGTTGAATATTAATACATACGAAATCACCCTTAATTATTTTCTGAAACCTAATCCTGGAACGCATGGAATTATATTTCAATAAAATAAAGGCCGAAAAGGGTTACCTTTGCAATAGCGTTGCTGTAGAGTGTTCCGTAAAAGGTTCTTGTCTGAGAGCTGACTGTTCATTTAAACCCGGGATTCGTAATTTTATAATCGTTGAAATAATAAATATTATAAATCCTTCTACGTTTAAAAATCATAATAGGCACAATCAAACTTTTCTGACAAAAAATCTTCTAACCAGGTTTAACATGAAAATTGTATTTACATTCTTACTATTCTTTTCCGCAATAATGTTCTCTGCGGCACAGGTAGTACCATGGAAATACAACTCTACTTCGATCAGCCATCGCATTTACATCGGCGATGCCAACATCACCATCGATAATGTACCTTTCAAATCAGGGGATGCCATCGGTGTATTTTACGACTCACTTGGCTACATAGCCTGCGGAGGATATGCTATCTGGCCTGCTACGCAAATCATCGCTTACGGCAACGACTCCGGCGGAAATCCTAACGGTTTTTCTTCTGCCGGATTGGGCGAACCTTTTTATCTCAAGCTCTGGGATAAGCAACGCAATTGCGTAGTAGATTCCGGTACCATTGTGCAGTTCCAGGCTCTTCAGCCTTTATTTCCAGACTCCGCTTATTTCCAGCCCAACGGAAGCAGCAAACTGACACGCGTGAATGGAGTAAACAAAAAAGTATCCTATGCTAAAACCAACTATTGCGCCACAGACGCTGATCCTCTGCCAGTGATCGTTGGTACAATTCCAGACCTTCTCTTCCTGTCACAACCAGGATTAGCGCTCAACGCCACTACCGGACAGATCAACATCGCTGCAAGTACGCCAGGCACTTATACCGTGTATTTCAATACTTCGCTCTGTCTTGTATTCAACAGCATGCGAATCACCATCAAGATGACGTTGGAAAATCTGAACGTGAATGTTGCAAAATCTACCTGCACCGAAAAAGGCCAGGTAACCATGGATGCCGCGACCATCGTATGCGGCACGGCTCCTTATCAATTCAGATTGCATAATCTGCTCAACGGACAAGAAACGATCAACAACACCGGGCTGTTTGCCGATGTAGACGATGCGGTGTATGAACTTTATGTGAAAGACGCCAACAACGAAGAACAGAAATGGAGCCGTACGATCAAGGTAGAAAAAGAATGTAAAGATCTGATCATTGCACCGAATGGGCCATCGGGACAAGCTTCTACCTACTTCATTCCATACGAAGGAAAAGCTAAGATCTACGACCGATATGGATCGCTGAAAAAAGAAATGAGCATCCCCGGCGATTGGGATGCTACCGATAACACCGGCAACCTTGTAGCCATGGGACAATACATCATCATTTGCAATGAAAATCAGCAGATTGTGGTGACGGTGATAAAATAAATAATAATTATGAATGTTAAATTATGGGTTATTAATAAAAAATTCATAACTCAATATTCATAACTCAACATTCATAACTCATAATTGTTAATTAAATCTTTCCGAAGGGGTTACTTTTCTACTTGTGCATTGTAGTAGAGTTCGTATAAGTATACTTAAAACGGAATCTATATGTTTTTTGATATGGAAAGAACAAAAAAAAATATTCCAATTTCTCTCTGCACAATCCTTATAATAGTGCTTTCCTTTTTGAACGTACAACAGGTCAGAGCTTCTCATGCCATGGCAGTAGACCTTACCTACGAATGTCTTGGCGGCAATCAATATGAATTCACTTTATCCTTCTACCGGGATTGTAAAGGGATCTCAGCTCCTACAAATCCGGAGATCCTTATTCAATCTGCGAGTTGTAATATTAATTCTTCCATTTTCTTATCGCTTTCCAGTCCTGCAATTGAAGTATCTTCCGTATGCCCGGCGCAGATCAACAATACTACTTGTCACGGCGGCGCCATTCCTGGCGTGCAGAAGTACACATATAAAGGCACCTACACACTTCCCGGCAATTGCCCGGATTGGGTGTTTAGTTATTCCGAATGTTGTCGCAACAATCTTATCACCAATCTTTCTTCCAAAGACGAGATCTATGTAGAAGCAACGCTCAACAACAGCGTTGTTTCCTGCAATTCTTCTCCTACTTATACCTCTCTTCCCGTGCCTTATCTATGCAGCGGGCAACCATACAGCTACAACCACGGCGTAGTAGACATCAACGGCGATTCGCTCGTTTACACGCTTGTAAACCCACTCCAAGGCCACGGGAATCTGATCGGCTATACGGCAGGCTATTCTCCTTCTTATCCAGTGATCACTACTACAGGCAGCGTACAGTTTGACCAGCAAACCGGCCAGATGGACCTTACGCCGAACGGGATTCAGGTATGTGTAGTAACCATACAAGTAAAAGAATATCGAAATGGCGTAGTGATCGGCTCAACGATGCGTGATATGCAGCTGATCATTTCCAACTGCACTACCAGTAGTCCTTATCTTGTCAACAACGGCGAAGCACAAAATGAAACCGGAGGATTTTTAATTGGAAAAAACCTCGTGGAAGCTTGCCCTGGCCAACAAATAGATTTTGACATCACCGGCCAGGATGATAATGGAAACAATATTACGCTTAACACCAATATTGCTACCGCTATTCCCGGTGCTACGCTTGCCATGACTACAAGCGGCAATACAGGCAGTGGGCATTTTTCCTGGATGCCTTCTTTAAGTGATATAGGGCTTCATACTTTTACTGTCAACATTCGCAACGATGCTTGCCCTATTTCCGGACAGCAAACTTATTCTTTTTCTATACACGTACTCACTGGTACTACGGCAGGTTACGACCGTTCCTATTGCCCGAGCGGCGGCCCTGTACAATTGACTGCCATAGGTGGAAATATGTTTCAATGGACTGAACTAGGCGGTGGCCCTGCGGCGAGCTTGAGTTGTACAAGTTGTTTCAATCCAAAGGCCTCTCCTTCTATCACTACTACTTATGTAGTGGAAAGCAATTTCAGCAGCGCTTGCCGCAATAAAGATACCATCACTGTTTATGTAGTACCCGATTTCAATTTATCTATGTCAGACGATACCGTTGGGATCTGTTCGCTGAAGGAAGGCGCTACTTTTACGGCAGAAGCCTCAGGCACGACCGGCAGCTATACCTACGACTGGACACCTTCCGGCGATCTTTCTAATGCCAGTATTGCTAAGCCGACCGCAAGACCGAAAGTTACTACTACGTATTATGCCACTGTTACTTCTTCACAAGGCTGTACGCAGCGCGACAGCGTGGTGGTGCGCGTGAAAAATTTAATTGATCTGTATATGGTACCTGGAGATTCTGTGGAGACCTGTGATTCTGTCAAGATTGGTGTAGTAGAAATTCCGGAAGGAGAAATATTTTCCGAAACCTTTGACCACGAAATAGACAGCTCAAACTGGGTATCCATCAACGGAGGAATTTTGGCTAATACCTGCGGATCTTATTCAGACAATGCTTCTTATTACCTCAATGGACTTGGCACACGCTCGATGACCACGAAAACGTTGGACGTATCCAGCGGGGGAAGTATTAGCTTTTTTGTCAAAGCAGGTTTCTGCGACAACTGTACCTGCGACCGGCCCGAGAATACAGAGGAAGATGAAAACATGTACCTCGAATACACGACCGACGGTGGTGCCACCTGGAAGCAGCTTTATACGATGGATGCCACCTTAATGGCACCTTTGAATGCTTTCTCAGACATCGTGGTCAACATTCCCGATGATGCAAAAACAACGGCTACGCAATTCCGCTGGCGACAAGCCAACCACTTTAGCAACCTCGACGTTTGGGTACTCGACGATATCAAAATTCACGAAGGATTAGGAAAGTATAAATACCAATGGACACCTTCTACCGATCTGAGCAGCGATACAGTGCAGAGTCCTTTCGCATCGCCGGGTCAGACTACAATGTATACCGTGCATGTTACCGATCAAGAAACCGGATGTGTGTATGTAGATAGTGTCAAAGTGATTTTCAAAGAAGAATTTCAGATCATCGGCCACCAAGATCTTGTGCTTTGTCCTAACGATACCAATTTCCGCGTGCAAGTACCAGGTCCTACAGGCTCTCTTTATACTTACAAATGGCTTCCGCCAACAGGTTTGTCAGACCCGAATATTTCCAACCCGATTGTCGCTCCTACTACTTCTACTAAGTACACGATAACGATTTCAGACAACAATACAGGCTGTCTTCGAAAAGCGATTGTAGACGTAACTGTTCCACCGCTTTTCCAGGTCAACGCGGGCGCGGATACTTCGGTTTGTTTTTCACATTCTTTACCGGTCCAAACAACGGTCGACATTCCTGACACTTACGATTATCTGTGGAGACCAATTACCGGAGTGTCCGACCAATCATTACCGAATCCAATAATGAATCCTACAACAGACATGCAGTATATCGTGTTTGTAAAAAACAGAACTACCGGCTGTACCAAATCCGATACGATCAACATCAAAGTGTTTCCTGATTTTACTTTAACCACTACACGAACGGCAACACTTTGTCCTTACGCAACTACTGTTACCATTAGTGCGCTTTCCAGTCCTGGTACTGACTTTACCTATCACTGGTCACCCGCAGCGGGTATGGCCGATCCTACGCAGAAAGAGCAGGTAGTGCAGCCAGTTTCCGACTCTACATTTTATGTGATCAGTCATAAAAATAATGGATGTTATAAAAAAGATTCTGTCACTGTAAAACTTTACCAGCCTGGATCTAATCTGAAAGTAAGTCATGATACTACAATACATGAAGGAGACTTTGCATTGCTCTATGCTACCGGCGCCAATCGCTACGAGTGGAAGACAGGAAATGAACTTGTGGGCACACAAAATATCATTTCCGTATCTCCTCTTAAACAAACTGTTTACAAAGTATATGGCTACGACGATTGCTACCCGGACTCCGCGACAATCACCGTAGAAGTGATCCCACTGGAATTTTATATTCCAAATCTCATCACACCGAATGGCGATGGAATGAACGATAATTTCAAGATCACTAATTTCGGCACCCGCTGGGATCTGGAAGTATACAACCGATGGGGACAGTTGATCTATCAAAAAGAAAAATACATCAACGAATGGAGCGGGGCCGGACAGAGTGATGGTGTCTATTATTATCATATCAAGGATACCAAGACTAATGAGCGGTACAAGGGTTGGGTAGAAGTTCTGCGATAAGTTACCTCCATACTCGCGCTCAAACTCCCTACTAACCTGCTGCGACTGAAGTTTCTCCGCCAGTTTTAAATTTCAGACACCAGTAGGTTACTTCAGGAAGCCTGGATTGTAGTAGTACAAAACCACTACTATGAAAAGATTTCTCTTTTTATTTTTACTTCAACTAACTGGAATCATCCTGCAGGCACAGGATCCGCAATTTTCGCAGTTTTACGCCAACTCATTATATTTAAGTCCCGCCTTTGCGGGAGCACAGCAAAATACGCGCGGGATCTTTACAGCGCGTTACCAATGGCCTGCGCTGGATGCTTCTTTTTTTACATATACTGCTTCGTTTGATCACTACTTCGATCAGTACCACAGCGGTGTGGGCGTGATCTTCAACTCCGATCTGGCTACTGCAGCCAATCTCAGAACTACTGAAGCCGGTATTCAATACGCTTTTCAAGCAAACCTATCAAAAAAACTTGTGTTCCGTCCGGGATTACAAATCTCATATGTAGCACGCAATATTGATTACAGCAAACTCACTTTCGGCGCCCAATATACTGATGATGGATTTGTAGGAGGAAGTAGCAATGAAACACTTTTGAAAAATCATGTTTCTTACGCCGATATTTCTTCCGGTGGATTACTCTATTCTGAAAAATTCTGGTTAGGATTTTCTGCCAATCATATGAACACGCCTAATCAAAGTTTCTACGGACAGCAGAGCAACCTGCCTGCAAAATTTTCTTTTTTCGGAGGAATGAAATTTTCCTTCACACCCGCCTGGAGAAAACGATATATCAATCCCGACGAAGACAAAAGCATCACTCCTACTGTCTTGTATAAAATGCAAGGAAAATCCGACCAGCTCGACATAGGACTTTACGCGCGCTACAATCACCTGGTAGTAGGAAGCTGGTACAGAGGAATCCCAATTAAATTATACAAACCGGAACGCACCAACAACGATGCGCTTATTTTCCTGATTGGATTTGTTCACAAAGGATTAAACATAGGCTATAGTTATGATCTCACCATTTCCAAGCTAACTATGGCTTCTGGCGGTTCTCATGAGATTACAGTGATCTATAGCATTGCACATAAACCAAAGAAAAAGATTATGAAAAGGCTGCCTTGCCCGGACTTTTAAACCTGTATCCATTGGATCAGAAGATTTACTTGATTTTGATTAGCAGGACATTGTAGTTCTCATTCTATTAGCGTAATCTTAGTCTGCTCAGAGTCTCCCGCATCCCGGAGCGTAAAGTTTATACTGCCCTTTGCAGGGGACTCTGAGCTGTTTGATGATCCTGCTCTGCTAGTAGCAGCTCAGAGTCCCCATCGAACACTTGTATTAAAACAACGTTCCGGGTGTGGGAGACTCTGAGCGGACTAATGACAATTCCCATTTAATCAGCATAATCACAGTTCTGACATTTCAGGGTTACTTATTTCTTTCCTCTTTGTAGTATAAAAAATACAGTACGGACATGAAGGATAGAATTATTTTATTGATCTTATTTTTATTATTAATTTCCCGGCAATCAACCCAGGCCATGATCACGGTCTCGGGGATCAGTACTACCACCAGTACTTGTGGCAACAATGGAACCGCTACCATCAACGCTACGAGCAATAAGACAGATCCTTCTCTTATGTATGAACTTATCTCGGGTCCTGCTACGGCGCCGATTCAAAACAATTCTACATTTGCTTCTCTCTTTCCGGGCAGTTACACGGTACGAATTTATGATATTGATTTTGTATACAAAGATGCATCCTTTACGATCTCAGGCAATTACCAGCTTCCTGCCTTGAATCCTATCGCGGTAAACCCAATGTGCGCGGGCTTTAGTGATGGAAGCATCAAAGGAAATCCTGTAGCAACTTCGGGCAAGGCTCCTTATTCCTGGCAGGTCATTGCTCCCTACACCAGTGCACCACAAAGCAGTGATCTTTTCACCAACCTGGCAGCCAGCAGCTATACCATTCGTATGACCGATGCCTGCGGAAATTTTCAGACACGTACTTCCATTCTTACTGCCGGCAGTACCGGGCTTTCCAAGTGGGGTGATAATACTCCTTCTGTTTTAAAAACAGGATGCGATACCGTAGTCATCTCTCAATATTTCTCCATTTTTAAAGAGCGTGCAAAAATTCCGGTCAAGCTCACTATTACTACCAGCGCTGGGTCGTATACTAAGCGCGTCATTCCTATTGCGCGCGATACGGTAAACTATACTCCGGGCTTGTATAGTATCGTTGATACCGTTCCCAATATTACTTATGGAAATTATCTCTATTTATGTATCACCGATACTTGCGGAAAATCCATTTGCGCTTCACAATACATTGTATCTCCCTTTAAGTTTGAACTTACCTATAAAGTAGGCACCACCTGCGGAAATAAAATGAGCGCCGACATCCGGCAGGTCAATCCCCCTTACTATTCTTATCTATACACTACATTCAAAAAACCTGCTACGATGACGCTCACCGATGTTGCTACAAATACCGTAGTGGATTCGCTTACCTGTTTTGATGATTATTGTACGCTGCAAACAAAAGAACAAGTGAGCGGGAGAACCTACCATCTAAAAATAGTAGACGGATGCGGGCAAACTTTTGAACAAAATATTCTTTGGCCTACCCCCGCACAACCCCGGGTAGATCTATCAGTAAATGTAGGCTGCATGGATTCAACAGCAGCAGCGTTTTTCAATATCTGGAATTTTAAGTCCAACGTAAAACTGGAGATCCTTTCAGGGCCTGCTACCGTGAAAAGTACGAAGCCTCATTACACATTCTCAGATCAGATCACTTATCCGAAAATTTTTAACGTCGCCCGTCAAAATGGATTTGCTTTAAAAAATCTGTCGCAAGGAACGTATCAGTACAAGATCTACGATAGCTGTGGCAATACGGTCAGCGGGAATATTGTAGTCAGTGCTTCTACGCTTGCGAACTTCAAATATTCTTACTCTATAAAAAAAGGATGTCTCGGTGATAATATTTTGTACTTCGACGGAACCAGCCCCAATACAGTAGCCGTATACATACGCGATGCGGCTACCAACGCGATCCTGTATCAGCGGCGAGGAGGTATTACACCTGATTCGCTTACTTCATTACCTCCAGGAAAATACGTTTTTCAAATTTATTATGGTTACTATTATGTAGGTGGTGCGCTCTATGATGGAACGCTTACAGATCACAACCAGGATTGCTGGGCAGTGCAGGATACGATCACGATTCCTCCTTATAGTAACAATACTTTTAAATCCAATACCACGATCTATTGCAACGGCACCGGTTATGTGCAGCTCAACGTAGACAGCACCAAAGGCGTACCACCATACAAATATGAGATCATTAGCGGGCCGCAATCTTTTCCCTTGCAAGCGAGCAATATATTTCAAATTCCAACCTATGGAGATTATGTGATCCGTGTACAGGATGCTTGTGGCAACAGCAACGTCAGGCAGATCTCCGTGGACTCAGCCAAGTTTCCTCCTGTGATCAAGAAAGGTGCATCCTGTGCAGGTGGGAAGATTACACTCTCTGGAGTTTCTTCGGTTTATTTTAAATACCAATGGAAAAAGCCAAACGGCAGTAGTTACTACGGAGATTCACTGGTCATCAACCCGCTAACGACGGCAGATACAGGGGTGTACACGATCATTAAAACCGTTACTATCAATGGATGCAGCGATAGCTTTCAATCTACCTATCATCTATTCCTCAACGATGTGCAAACGAACATCATTCCGTTTTGTCGCGGCACAAGTGTGCAAGTAGGAACGCACACTTACAATACTCCTGGTACTTATTCCGATACACTTACCAACCAGTTGGGCTGCGATAGTATTATAATTACCAAACTCATTTCTTCGTATAAAAAGTATCCGACGAGCTACACACTTTGTCCGGGGCAGCAAATCACTGTGGGTACACATACCTATACACAAGCAGGCGTGTACAATGATACACTGATCAGCCAGAGCGGATGTGACAGCATTCTTGTTTCTACAGTGATCGTTTCCAATTACAAACGATCGATCAGCAATCGTACGATTTGCCCGGGGCAAACGTTTTCTTTTGCGGGAAAGACTTTAACTATTTCAGGCACCTACTACGATACACTGACCACTACAACTTGCGACAGCATTGCAACGCTTGTGCTTACAGTAGCTTCTTCCCCTTCCGTATTTCTTGGAAAAGACACCTCGCTCTGCACCGGCCATTCAATGGAACTTGATGCAGGCAGCGGAAATGCGGCGTATTTCTGGAACAATGATTATACCAGCTATACAAAGCAAAAGATCAGTGTAAACGCTGCCGGAAAATATTGGGTACTTGTATACAACGCCAGCGGCTGTAGCGCGCTCGACACGATTGAGATCAAGTCTATTTATCCCAGCCCTATTGTCACTGTAAGTAGTAATAAAACGATTTGTGCCGGCAATATCGTTACACTTAATGCTTCGGGAGGACTCAACTATCAATGGCTCCCGACTGGTGCCACTGGATCTTCCATTTCAGTAGCACCCAGTACTACTAGCTCTTACACCGTTATAGCATACGATGTACATCAATGCAACTCCTCTCCCGCTACCGTTACAGTATTCGTAAATCCTCTTCCGACGCGACAACCTTTCGCCAACAATCAATTAAAACATTGCTTCGACGAAGGCGCCGTGACACTACAACCAGATTGGGGGATTTCTTTTTTTTGGACAGCTACAGGAGATACTTCGCGCTATTTCAATGCTCCGCAGGCAGGCAATTATGAAGTGACGGTATACGATGCAAATGGTTGCGACATCAAAGGAAGCATCGCTGTTATGGAAGATTGTCCGCCTGTTCTTTTTATTCCAAAAGCTTTTTCTCCAAATGGAGATCTGCAGAACGATAAACTGGAAATCTTTGGCAAACATTTTATCAATTTTGAAATAAAAATCTTCAACCGATGGGGCGAAATTATTTTTATCTCCAACGACCGGACAATCCAATGGGACGGTATATACAGAGGAGAGGAAATGCCTGTAGGTACTTATCCGTGGACGATTTCATATGAGGGAGAAAATGATGGAGTGGAAAGAAAGCTAAAGGGTAGTGTTACGTTGATACGGTGAGACTTCAGACTCTGTACTCGCGCTCACGCTCCATACTGACCTATTGCAACCAGTATGGAGTGTGAGCGCGAGTATGGAGTAAAAAAAAGCAGAGGGCCTGGGAAATCCCAGGCCCTGCTTGCTTTTTGTACGACAGATAAATTAAAAAAACTTGACGTAGACACATGGGCTACGCCCGATATGAAAAGTGGCAATATCCGGAAACCTCTTACCGTACTGCCACCACCATATATTTTGAACTCCTCCAGAATTGCTCTGGATTTTCGATATGTAAATAAGTGACCATATTATTTTTCCGCTGAAATTCATAAGTCCCTTCCGGGTGACTCGTCATCAATTCCGGATGCTCTCCGTGAATAGCGATGTCGCGTACTTTATGAATATCGATCTGCGTAAAATTTGTTTCATTGGCAGCTCCTGCGTTTACTACTGCAGTTTGTCCTAGTCCAAGAACACCACCCTTCTCCACCAGCAATCCCTGCTTTTTCAGCGACTTCTTGTTTTCACAAACATAGTAGGCAGTTGAAAGATCATTTCTGTATTTATCGGCCTGTAGTTGCAGTAATTTATTGTAAACGATCAGTTCGTCTAGTGCGCCGTTCAATTCGTCTTCTGTCATTTTTTGTGACATCAGTCGGGCTTCGAAAGATTCGAGCTCTCGCTCATAGTCCTGAAGTTTTTTTTTTGACCTCTCGAGATCCGAGTACATAGCAGAATTTCCTTGTTTGTATTTCTTCACTTCGGCAGTGAGTGTAGCGATTTTTTTCTTATTTTCTTCTACAAGCTTATTGAGTAAAAAAATATTTTTAGCGATCTTCTCCCGGGTAGTGATCCCTTCCTGTAATACAGGAGTCCCACCGTTTTTGCTGCACAGATAGATCAGATCTTCGTTGATATCGTTGAGTGATCTATTGTAGGCCGTAATAGGATTGGTGGTTTCTGCAAACAATTCCTGCTGCTCATATTTCTGCATATCCACATCATAAGTGATGGGAGCATTTTTTTCATTACAACCAAAAAAACCTGCGCACAGTATGGTTGTAATAATTACAGGTATATTTTTAAAAGTATTCATCTGTTGTTCAGAATTATTGATACCATTTACTAACCAAAGGGAATGCCAAGACAAATAAAAAAGACAAACAACTGAGAAACAGAAGACTAAAAATAAACGTTTGAACAAGGGATCGTCAAATTGATAAGGCTGTGCGCAAAATGAAAAAAGGTGTTGCAACAATTGTTAGCAGCTTAAAATTTACTCTTTCTCCTTTTCCCTTAGCAGTCGCTCGGGCTTTAGCCCAAGCGACTGCGGGAAGGTATAGGATGAGTATTAGAATTTACTCTCTCTCCTTTTCCTCTTTCATCATCCTATAGATTGTAGAAGGACTGATATCCAATTTCTCTGCCACAAGATTGATATTGTTGTCGTATTTTTTCAAATACGTATTTAAAATACGAATATCGTATTCACGCAACGTATATTCTTCATGGATCACTTGCGTAAGCGCATCATTGGTGCTGAGTAGGATATCTTCTGCGCCAATCTGGTTGTGGTTGGACATCACGATAGCCAGTTCTACCGAGGCTTTCAGCTCGCGGATATTGCCGGGATAATCGTAGTTGAGCAATTTTTTCTGTGCTTCGGGAGAAAGTATTTTTTCTTCTATTTCGTTTTCGCGACAGAAGTTTTCTAAAAAATATTTTGCTAAGATCAGGATATCATTTTTACGTTCCCGCAGCGGAGGCAATTCGATGGGAAGACCGAAGAGCCGGAAATAAAGGTCTTCGCGAAAATTCCCTTTCTTTACTTCTTCTTTCAAGCTCTTATTAGTGGCTACAATAATGCGGCAATCCGTTTTGATCAGCTCATTACTTCCCACCCGTGTGATCTCTTTTTCCTGCAAAGCGCGTAGCAATTTGGATTGCAGGGAAGTTTCCATCTCTCCTATTTCATCGAGAAATAATGTGCCTCCGGCAGCCTCTTCAAATTTTCCTACACGACGAAATGTAGCGCCGGTAAAGGCTCCTTTCTCGTGTCCGAACAATTCGCTTTCGATCAATTCGGAAGGTATGGCAGAAATATTTACCGCTACAAAAGGTTTGTCCTTTCTTTTGGAATTATAATGAATGGCTTTAGCCACTACTTCTTTTCCTGTACCCGTTTCTCCTGTAATAGTAACTGTGATGTTATTATTAACAGCTTTTTCGATCAGCGTAAACACACGTTTGATCGATTCGCTGTTGCCGATAATGGTGTTTTGGAAATTGAATTTATGTTCTATTTCTTCTTGCAGGGAAGACACTTTGGCTTTCAGTGTAGTCTTCTTACGGATGTTGTTGACAGTATTCAGCAAGCGGTCGCGGATGTCTTTCTCTTTGACGATATAATCATAAGCGCCGGCTTTGAGAAGCTCTACGGCAGTTTCGATGTTCTCCTGTTCGGAAATCACGATCACCTCAATTTCTTCGTTGAATTCTTTTACTTTTTTTAGAAGTTCATTGCCATTCATATCCGGCAAACGGTAGTCGAGCGTCACTACGTCGGTATCTTTGCTCAGGCGGGCCAGGAAATCTTTGCCTGAAGTATAACTTTCTATTTCAAAATCCGGGTTGAGCGACAAGCTGTGTACAAGCAGTTTGTTGTACCATTCATTGTCCTCCACCACCGTTATCTTAAAAGGTCTATGACTCATTTATTAGTAGTGCAAAAATTGTTCCTCTAAGATACATTATTGTACAAGTAAGTGAAACTTTTAAGACTGTATTTTCGCATACTCTACTTCCAACAGCTGGATCAAGCGGTTGATCTCAGCCTCGGCCTCCTCCATCAATCCTCCTACCTGAAGCGTACTGTAGTCATTTCGGACACGCTCTTCGATCTTTTTCAACAATTGATAAAGTTTTTCAGCAGCAATATGTTTGCATGGCGCTGAGATCTTATGCGCCTGATAGGCCACATACTCCCAGGAGTTATTTTTCATTCCCCTTTTAAGCGCCACTAGACCTTCACTTGTCGTTTTGATGAACAAGCGGATCATTTCTTTCACAAAATCTTTACTATTGTCAGATACCTTATAAATTTCTGACAGATCATAACCTGGACTATTTTCATTCGTCTTATTTTCTTCATCCATGATCGTTTTATTTTCCTCCATAAAATCTTTATTCAACAAATCGGATATTTTTTCGGATAATTCTTTTTCTTTAAAGGGTTTATTCAAGCAATCGTTCATCCCAGCTTCCATACACTGCCGGCGGATCTCTTCGGAGACAGAGGCCATCACGCCCAGGATCGGTATTTTTTGGTTACTGCTTTTCATAGGATGCTCGCGGATATAGCGTGTGGCCTGAAGGCCATTCATGACTGGCATTTGTACATCCATCAGCACTACATCATACTTCCTGTTTTCCAGTTCCCGCACGGCTTCTTCTCCGTTGGATACTTCTTTATGAATCACTCCCCATTTGTTCAGAATAGCCGTCATCAACATCCTATTGTATTCTTCATCATCAGCCACCAGGATTGCAAGATCGGTCGGCACCGAATATTTTTCATTCTTTTCCGGACTTGGTTCATCTATAACGGGTGCTATTTTATAAAGGATCGTAAACTTGATCATTGTACCTTTTCCTTCTTCACTGTCTACTTCGATGGTTCCTCCTTGCAACGTAACAAGTTTTTGGGTAATCGTAAGCCCAAGTCCTGTGCCTCCATAGCGTCGTGTGATGTCTCCTTCGGCTTGTTCAAACTCATTGAATATGCTCGTTATTTTTGAAGAAGGAATACCAATGCCTGTATCTTTTATCATAAACTGTACAAGCACAATAGTGTCGTTTTCCAGGATTGGCAGGCATTTCAAGCTTACCTCGCCTTTGTCGGTAAATTTAACGGCATTGCTTACAAGGTTGATCAGGATCTGCTTTAGCCGCATAGGATCACCGAGCAATACTTGGGGAAGATCAGGTGCTATATCGGTGTTAAGATCAATATTTTTCTTGCCAGCCAAAGGCTTCATCATACGAATAACTTCGTTGACAATATCTCTCGGTTTGAAGCGCTCTATATTCAGTTCAAGCTTGCCGGCTCCCAATTTGGAGTAATCGAGAATATCGTTGATAATACCCACCAGATGATCGGAAGATTTTTTGATGATCTCCACTTGTTCTTTTTGCGCATCATTCAAAGGCGTTTCGAGCAATTGTTCTGAAAACCCGAAGATCGCATTCATCGGCGTACGGATCTCATGGCTCATAGTAGAGATAAAAGATTCTTTTACTTTGCTCAGTCGCTCGGCCTCAGTCTTGGCTTTTTTCAGCGCCTTGCTGTAGGCATTGATCTTTCTTGTGTAACGGATGATCACAATACCAAGTACAAACAACAGCAACGACACAGCAATGCAGAACGTCATGATCCAGCGGTTTACTTCTCTGGCTTGTTTTTCTGCCAGGGCTGTTTTAACAGCCATCGCTTTTTTTTCCAATTCTTCCAGCTGTGCGAAACATAAGCGAATTCTATCCATCACCGCTTTGTCTTTTTGCGAGAGCTCAAGCTGCTTCTCCATAAGCGCGTACGACTGTTTAGCTTGTAGTTCTTGCAAACGGTCTACTTCTTTGCGAATAGATTTAACCGAATGAACAGGAGGTGTAGCTACCGTAGGAGGTTCAATGGTTTCTTGAACTGTCACAGGTTTCTTTTTCGAAAAAAGCCTGCTGATTATATTGCTCTTCCGCTTCGGCGCCTTAGTAGTAGTGGCGGGAATATTGTTTGCAGGCAACTCATTATACTGTTCGGTCTTCTGGAGCTTGAGTGAAATATCTTCCAGCTCCAGCTCTATGCTATTATTGTTTTGCAGGGAAAGTTCATCGCGTAGGATAATGAATTTTTGTTCGATGAAATAATTCAAACTATCCAGTACTGCCAGCTCTGCTGTGTCTTGTGCGCTCAGGCTGTAAAGGTGATTTACTTTGTTGTCGATGGAGGAAGCCGCCTGATAAAAAGGCTCCAGGTATTCGCTTTCTTGGGTGATCGTATACGTTTGTACACCGTTCTCTGCATCGGAGAGATCTGATTGTACCTGTTTGATCAGGGCTGATTTTTGATCAGGCTTTAATTCTTCTTTGATGTTGGAGACGATGGCAGAAAGACTACGGTAAGCAAGCACGCCGATGCCTGCCACAATGACTACTGCGATCAGTATAAAAAAGATGATCCTCAATTCAAAAACTAATCCTTTCCTTGCCATATCAAGTGATGAAAGCGTAAACTGTTTATAGGCTACCTGTCTGCAATTGCCCGTTTGATAAGATAACAGCTATGCGCTAATCCGTATTTACCCTTAAAGATGAAATCATCTACTCCATGCTCAAATGCTTTATGAATGATCTCTGTATCACGGCTTCTTGAAATGATAAAGACTTTACAATCTTTGCACTTTTCTTTGATCCTGCTCAAAATATCCAACGCCGTAACATTTCTCACCAGATAATAGTCGAGAAATATAATATCGATGTCTTCTCCAAGATTTTTCATACATTCGGCCAGGGAAGTATAAGAAAAAATTTCAAAAGTATACTCGCTATCGACTGAAAGAGATTTGGTATACAGCTCGATTTTTTTCGTTAGAAGGGAATTATACATTTCATTGTCCTCCATAACTAATATTTTGATATTTTTCTTTTCCTTCAAGGCTTTCTTATTTAATTGCTATCACATTATATATACCTAATATTATACCATACTTTATAGTTCCATAATAATTAAATAAATTATTGACTTCCAACCGTTAACTTAACATTGATTTAATTTATTGCCGCTGTATTTTCTCATTTTGAGAATCGACCAATCAAATTGATATTTCAGCTCTTTTTTAATTGTCTATGAATTCTAAGCAGTATTAATATTTCCTGTTTCTTTTTCTTTTTATAAATGAATTAAAAAAATATTAATTAAGAATTTCTTGGAGATAACAGGTCTTTTTTACAACCTTGGTTTTTATAAAACATAATTTATTTTTAACAATCCTATTTAGTAAGGATCTGATTTTTCTTGTGCCGGTTGGCAATCAATTACCGAATATGATCTTTTAAAATCATTTTTGCCCTCTATATTGTATTATAGAAGAGCTGGTATATAAATTGAACCAGATCCTTAAAACACTACTACTATGAAAAAGAAATTGAATTGTACGCTGCTGGTAGATGATGATGTAGTAAGTAATTTTGTGAGTGAAAAGATCATTCAAAATGCTAATATCACTAATGAGCTGAAAGTTGCCACCAATGGCCATATGGCTTTCAAATACATCGAAAAATGTGCCGCCAGTAACAAACCTTGTCCGGACCTGATCTTTCTCGACGTAAACATGCCTGTAATGGATGCGTTCGACTTTCTATATCTCTATGGCAGGATGGACAAAAAAAACAGAGGGGCCGTAGTAATACTTACTTCCTCTGATAATCCTAATGACATCGAACACTTATCACAATTCGATATCATGGCATATATTAATAAACCGTTGACCAAGGAGAAGATTGATGCACTGATCGAGAAGAACTTTAATCAGAGCGATGATGACCCGAAGGTTTGATGATTTAAGATTGTTGTCATTCAGAAGAAATCTTGCGCTTAGAAATTTAGAGTAAGCACAACTACAGTGTTAAATAACGCTAAACAGTAGTCCTGGTTTTTCACAAGGTTCCTCCTGAATGACAATTACAACAGTAGTCCTGACTTTTCACAAGTTTCCTCTTGATAACAACTCAACATCCATAAATCTTGTAATAACAATCAAGTTAATCTTCTAATCCCGTAAATCAAGGTTCAGACAACATGTGAATCATACAACTTTTCCCAAATCCCGTATAACGTTTCTTCTCTCAAAATATAGGATTTTTCATACTGAAAATACCAATTTGTCCGACAGACATAACAGCTTCACCAACATTTGTTTCTGAGTTAGAAACTTTTTTAAAGCGTTAGCAGAACAGCAATGTATGAAGCATGTTTTTTGGATTTAGTTTAAAATAATTAAAAGTATGAAACTAATATCTGCAGCACACGAGCTCATATCCAACATGAGAACGTTTTTTCAATCAAATTCTAAATTAAGTTATCTCAACGAAGAACCTTTGAGAGGTGAACTCTACAGCTCCGAACAGATGGAGCGGTTTGGGATTGCGTTAGCTAAAACACATAAAATTACCAACCAGCCAGAGCATGATCATCTACTAAAAAGACTTGCCAACAATGAAATGATCTTGCACGAAGTACGCAAGCTGCTTACAGATTCTATCAAACGAAAAACCCAGATCCCTCCTGCAGGCGAATGGTTGATCGATAATTTTTATCTTATTGAAGAAAATATCCGGAGTGCAAAAATGCACTTACCCAAAGATTACAGCGAGGACCTTCCCCAACTCGCCAACGGCTCTACGCCTGGATTGGTGAGGATCTACGACATCGTGCTCAGAATTATTTCACACAACGACGGACGTATAGACCAGGAAGGATTAAGTAGTTTTATACGCGCTTATCAATCGGTAACCAATCTACAACTTGGCGAACTCTGGGCGATCCCGATCATGCTTCGTTTGGGACTGATCGAAAATTTGCGGAGAGTTTCTGCGCGCGTAGCCATCGACCGGCTCGATGCAAACCTTGCTGATTACTGGGCAAGACAAATGCTAGAGACTGCAGAAAAACAACCTAAGAACATGATCCTGGTCATCGCCGATATGGCGCGTTCTAATCCACCGATGGGAAGCTCTTTTGTCTCTGAAATAACGCGGCAATTGCGTGGCAAAGGCCCGGACCTGGCACTGGCACTCAACTGGATCGAACTGCAATTGTCTGATAACGGTCTCACCAGCACCGAACTTGTAAACAGTGAGATCCAGAAACAAGCCGCCGACCAGGTTTCCATGAGCAACAGCATCGGAAGCCTGCGCTTCCTGGGCTCTATGGATTGGCGCGACTTCGTAGAAAAACACAGCGTGGTAGAACAAATATTATGCGAAGACAAACTAGGCATCTATCCTTCCATGGATTTTTCTACGCGCGATCAATACAGGCATGTAATAGAAGACATTGCGAAGAAGAGTAAACTCTCGGAACAAGACGTAGCGCGCATTGCCATAGATCTCAGTTATAATCCCGTGACGCCAGAGGAAATGGACGAACGGGTTTCGCATGTAGGATATTATCTTATTGGCAAAGGTCAAGAGGAGACCAAACGCCGGGCAAAGATGCACGAATCATTTGGCGCGCGCCTACAGAAAAGATTCAAAAAACATACCCTTAGAATTTATCTTACAGCAATCTTCCTGATCAGCGCGGCGATCAGTGGGTTGATCTTTTTGAAATCCTATAGCGACACCAACAACCCATGGTTATTGGTGCCCATCGCTTTGCTCTCTTTATTATGCACAAGTCAGATGGCGATCTCGATCGTCAACTTTTTTTCTACCATTATAGTAAAGCCGAAACTATTACCGAAAATGGACTTCTCCGAGAAGATCCCGGAATATTGTCGCACAATGGTAGTAGTACCTGTGATACTTAACAATTCCAACGAGATCGAGCGGATGGTGGAAGCGCTGGAAGTAAGGTTCCTGGCCAACCGCAACGAGTTCCTTCATTTTGGCTTGCTTACCGATTTTAAAGATGCTACACAGGAAAAACTACCGGAAGACGATGAATTGATAAAACAAGTAAAAATATGTATCGAACAACTAAATAAAAAATACGGACGCGACAACGATGATCTTTTTTATCTTTTCCACCGTCCGCGCTACTGGAACCCAAAGCAAGGAGTATGGATGGGCTATGAAAGAAAACGTGGAAAATTAGGCGCCCTGAATGCAATGCTGCGCGGAAGCAAAGAAGAACATTTCTCCGTTACGGTAGGTGATCTTACTATTTTACCGGAAATAAAATACGTGATCACTCTCGATGCCGATACACAGTTGCCGATGGGTTCTGCATGGAAACTAGTGGCCACCATGGCACACCCTCTAAACCATGCTTTCTACGATGAGCGAAAAAAACGCGTCACCAAAGGATACGGAATTTTACAACCAAGAGTAAATTTAAATTTACCGGAAGCCGAGAGCTCGCTCTACACCCGCATGAACACAAGCGACTCCGGCATTGACCCATACACACGCGCTTCTTCAGATGTATACCAGGATCTTTTCGCAGAAGGATCTTTTATCGGAAAAGGAATTTACGACGTAGATATTTTTATCAAAACTCTTGAAGGAAGATTTGCTGAAAACTGCATCCTGAGCCACGACTTGCTGGAAGGATGTTATGTGCGTTCAGGATTATTGAGCGACGTATACCTCTTTGAAAAATATCCAAACAGCTACCGGATCGATATGAAGCGTTTCTACCGCTGGATCCGGGGCGACTGGCAAATATTTACATGGTTCTTGCCATTCATCAAATCACCTTTAAAACATTGGCAAAAAAATCCCCTGTCGGCCTTGTCGAGATGGAAAATATTCGACAACATCCGCCGCAGCCTGATACCAATCGCGCTTACGACATTGCTGTTATTAGTCTGGGCTACGATGCCCTCGTCTTTCTTCTGGACGATCACTGTTACTGGAATGATCGCCGCACCGATCGTTATCACTTCGCTTTGGGATATTATTAAAAAACCAAAAGACGTTGCGTTGTTGTACCATATTCACAACTCCATCAATAACACACTCGACATGTTGGGTAAAACATTGTTTGCCTTCATTTGTTTTCCTTACGAAGCACATTCCAACCTGAAAGCGATCCTGCGCACCTTGTGGAGAATGTTTATCACTAAAAGAAAACTGCTTGAGTGGAATCCTTTTGCCAACGAAGAACGCTCCAATCCTACAACACTTAAGGCATACTATCGCACCATGTGGTCGGAGCCTTTCCTGGCGCTGGCAGTATTTGTATACCTTGGCATTTTTGCTCCTTTAAAATTGATCATGGCACTTCCGATCCTCGTGCTCTGGTTCAATGCGCCGTTCATCGCCTGGTGGATAAGCCAGCCGGTACCAAACAAAATGGCGGAGCTGAAAGACAAGCAAAATATTTTCTTAAGAAAAATTGCCAGAAAAACATGGAGCTTCTTCGAACAATTCATTAGGCAGGAAGACAACTGGCTTCCACCCGACAACTACCAGGAGCAGCCTGTGGCAGTACTTGCAAGACGTACCTCTCCTACCAACATTGGATTGTCTCTACTGGCAAGCGTTACTGCCTGGGAGTTTGGCTACATCACTATTGGTCAATTGCTGGAACGTACCGGCAATACGCTGAACACGATGAATAAAATGGAACGCTACAAAGGCCATTTGTACAACTGGTACGGTACTGAGTCGTTGAACCCGCTGATGCCGAAATATATTTCCAGCGTAGACAGCGGTAACCTTGCGGGACATTTACTTGTACTCAAACAAGGTATGCTGACCTTACCGCACCAGGATATTTTTGGGAAAAAGATCTTTGAAGGACTACAGGACACTTTGAATGTACTTTCCGATACAATCTCCGGCAAAGACGTAGAGCTGCTTCTGCCTTTCATTACTGAGTTGGAAGATGCTTGTACTATGTCGGTCATTACTTTCCAGGAAGTAAAAACGAGAATGGATAAGCTTACGAAAAATTTTCTCGGAGCGATCGAAAAAATAACTGCAGCAGGCAACGAAACCAATCGTTGGAAACAAGCGCTCCTGAAACAGATCGATCATGTCAACAAAGAGCTAAACCTCTATGCTCCTTGGTTTATGCTAAACAGCGTTCCTTCCAAATTTACGGATCTAACTATTTCACAAAAAACAAATTCATTATCGCAAGTATTAAAAGCAGCGATTGAATTGAGAGCGATGGCCAATCGCTACGAAAGCAAAGAGAACGCCGCTTCAGAAACAAAATGGTTGGAAGCGTTCCAGGCAGCGCTTACCAAAACCATCCTACTTGCCGACGAACGGATCATAGCGGCAGAAACACTTGCCGAAAAAGCAAATGCGCTTGCCGATATGGAATGGGATTTTCTTTACAACAAAACCAGCAACCTGCTTACCATCGGATACAATGTACAAGATCACCATATGGATGGCAGCTACTACGACCTGCTCGCTTCCGAAGCGCGTCTTTGCGCGTTCGTCTGCATCGCCCAAGGGAAACTGCCGGAAGAAAGCTGGTTCTCCCTGGGCCGTTTGCTCATCAATGTAGGCGGCAAACCAATCTTGCTTTCCTGGAGTGGTTCTATGTTTGAATACCTGATGCCATTGCTCGTAATGCCTACTTATGAAAATACCTTGCTCGACCAAACCTGTAAAGCTGCTGTAGACTGGCAGATCAAGTATGGTAAACAAATAGATCTTCCCTGGGGAATTTCCGAATCCGGTTACAATATGATCAATGCCAGTTCGGATTATCAATATAAAGCCTTTGGAGCGCCTGGTCTGGGGCTGAAGCGCGGATTAGAAGAAGACACTGTGATCGCGCCCTACGCTGCGGCTATGTCGCTCATGGTCGCACCGGAAGAAGCTTGCAAGAACTTGCAAGTAATGTCGGAAAAGGGTTATGAAGGCCGTTACGGATTTTACGAAGCAGTCGACTATACGCCTTCACGCGTACAGCGTGGGCAGACCAATGCGATCGTCTATTCCTTCATGGCACACCACCAGGGCATGAGCTTGCTGTCGTTGGCTTATGTCTTGCTCAATAAACCGATGCAAAAATTATTTGAAGCCGAGCCACAATTCCAGGCTTCGCTGCTGTTGCTGCAGGAAAGAATTCCTAAAGCTACCAGCTTCTTCACCCATACCGCCAATATTGCCGATATCAATTACGCACCAAGCGGTACCGATACCCGCATCGTGAAAACGCCGAACACGCCGATCCCGGAAGTACAACTGCTTTCCAACGGTCGTTACCACGTAATGGTCACCAACTCCGGAGGCGGCTACAGCCGCTGGAAAGGATTGGCCGTTACCCGTTGGCGCGAAGATGTAACCTGCGACAACTACGGAAGTTTCTTGTACATCCGCGATATGAAAGAAGACAACTATTGGTCGAACACCTACCAACCTACTCTTCAGCAAGGCGAGAAATATGAAGCTGCCTTTACACAAGGGCGGGTAGATTTCCGAAGTACACATAATGACCTTGAATCACACACAGAAATATTGGTATCTCCTGAAGATGATATCGAAATGAGAAGAGTATGCCTCACCAACCGGTCCAATATGCGCAGAACGATCGAGGTAACAAGTTATGCGGAAGTAGTGATCAACGCTCCGGCCGCCGATATTGCTACTCCGGCGTTTAGTAATTTGTTTGTACAAACAGAAATTCTTTCAGGTCAACATGCGATCCTTTGTACAAGGCGTCCGCGCTCTGCCGACGAGCAGCCGCCTTCTTTATTCCACCTGCTTACTGTTCATGGCGCTACGCCGGATGAAGTTTCGTACGAAACAGACCGCATGAAATTTATCGGAAGAGGAAACACCACTTCCAATCCACAAGCGATGAGCAATACCGGTAAACTCACAGGCAGCGAAGGCTCCGTGCTAGACCCTATCGTAGCGATCCGTTATAAGATCACGTTAGATCCTGAAGAAAGCGTTACCTTCGATATGATCATCGGGATGGCCGATACCCGCGAAGTTTGCCTTGGATTGATCGATAAATATCAAGATAAACACCATAAAGATCGTGTATTTGAACTTGCATGGACACACAGCCAAGTAGTGCTACGCCAGATCAATGCAACGGAAACCGACGCACAGCTGTATGCAAGAATTGCCAGTTCGATCCTGTTCACCAACTCCTTTTTCCGCGCCGATCCGCTGATCCTCATCAACAACCGCCGCGGCCAGTCGGGGCTTTGGGGTTACTCCATATCAGGAGACTTGCCAATTGTATTGCTGAAGATCGAAAAGCAATCCAGCTTGTATTTGGTAAAACAACTTGTGCAAGCCCATTCCTACTGGCGTCTCAAAGGAATTGCCGTAGACCTTATGATCTGGAACGAAGAGCATACCGGTTACCGCCAGGTATTCCAGAACGAAGTACAAGCAATGATCCCAGTAGAGCTCAACGATAAACCGGGAGGAATTTTCGTACGCGCCTCTGACCAGATCTCAAACGAAGATCGCGTACTCTTCCAAACCGTAGCGCGTATCATCTTTTCCGACAAGGACGGAAGCCTGGAAGACCAGGTGAAACGCAAACGAATGAGTAAGGCAACTATCCCTTATCTTATTCCAACACAAACCTATCGACCGGTGCCGGCCAATGTACAAGTGCCGAAAGACCTCGTGTTCTTCAATGGCCTCGGAGGATTTACACCGAACGGAAGCGAATATGTAATTCATATTAAAGACAGAAAGACTACGCCTGCTCCATGGGTGAACGTGATTGCCAATCCAACTTTCGGAACAGTGTTGTCAGAAAGTGGTGTCGCTTATACCTGGACAGAAAATGCTTACGAACTTCGTCTGACCCCTTGGAACAACGATCCGGTAAGCGATCTCGGAGGTGAGGCATATTATTTGCGTGACGAAGAAACCGGACATTTCTGGTCGACTACCTTCCTGCCTAGCGGAGGACAATCGTCCTACCTGACAAGACATGGATTTGGATACAGTGTATTTGAACACATCGAAGACGGCATCCACTCTGAAATGACTGTCTTTGTTGATCTGGAAGAGTCTATAAAATTTGTGATCGTAAAAATTAAAAACCAATCCGGAAGACCTAGAAAACTTTCTGCTACAGGATATACCGAATGGGTACTTGGCAATCATCGCATGAAAACAGCCATGTATATCCAAACAGAAGTAGATGCGGACACAGGCGCTATTCTTGCAAAAAATCCATACAATACTGAATTCGGAAATCGTGTAGGATTCTTCGATGTGAATCATTATAAGAAATCCTACACCGCCGATCGAACCGAATTTATTGGTCGCAACGGCTCTTTGAAAAATCCTGATGGACTGTTGCGACAAAAATTTTCTGGAAAAACAGGGCTCGCCATTGATCCATGTGCTGCGCTGCAAGTACTGTTTGACCTGGAAGACGGAGGCGAACACGAGATCGTATTCAAACTAGGCGCAGGAAGAGACCACGGACATGCAAGCGAACTTGCCCGCAAATTCAAAGCAAACAACATCGCTTATGAATCACTTGAAAAAGTAAAAAATCATTGGAAACACACGGTCTCAGCGATCCAGGTAGAAACACCGGATCAGGCGGTGAATTTTATTACCAATGGATGGCTTACCTATCAAACTTTATCGTCAAGACTTTGGGGCCGCAGCGGCTATTATCAATCCGGCGGAGCTTTTGGTTACCGCGATCAGTTGCAGGACGTGGTATCGCTGCTACATACCGCACCGGAACTGGCCCGCAAACAAATCCTTCTCTGCGCTTCCCGCCAGTTCGTGGATGGAGACGCACAACACTGGTGGCATCCACCGGTAGGACGAGGCGTGCGAACACTCTGTTCGGATGACTTCCTCTGGCTGCCATTCGTTACCTCGCTCTATATCGCACATACAGGTGATACAACAATATTGGAAGAAACCGCTTCTTTCCTTGAAGGAAGACAGCTCAATGCAGGAGAAGAATCCTATTACGACCTGCCGATCCAATCCTCTAAAGTCGGCACAGTATACGAACACTGCGTGATAGCAATCCGCCACGGATTGGTATTCGGAGAACATGGCCTGCCACTCATCGGCTCAGGTGACTGGAACGATGGGTTTGATAGAGTTGGGATCCATGGAAAAGGAGAAAGTGTGTGGATGGCTTTCTTCCTATATTTAATTCTCGAACAATTCGCCAAAGTAGCGCGTGCGCACAAAGATCCAGGCTTCGCAGACGAATGTATGAAAGCCGCACAGCTACTCAAAAGCAATGTGGACGAACATGCCTGGGATGGAGAATGGTACAAACGCGCCTGGTTTGACAACGGCGCACAACTCGGGTCTTCCGCAAACGACGAATGCCGCATCGACTCGATCGCCCAGAGCTGGTCTGTTCTCTCTGGCGCCGGCGATCCGAAACGCTCGTTGATCGCGATGGAATCGGCTTATAAAAACCTGGTGAGAAAAGATTCGCAGATCATCCAATTGCTCGATCCTCCGTTTGACAAGTCACAAATGAACCCTGGTTATATCAAAGGATACGTACCGGGAGTACGCGAGAATGGGGGTCAATACACACACGCAGCTGTTTGGCTCATCACCGCTTTCGCGAAACTTGGCGATCGCAAACGTGTTTGGGAATTATTGAGCATGATCAATCCGCTGAACCATGGAAAAACGGCAGAAGACGTATCCATCTACAGAGTAGAGCCATACGTACTTGCCGCCGATGTATACGCACGCAAGCCCCATATAGGCCGGGGAGGTTGGACCTGGTACACGGGCTCCGCAAGCTGGATGTATCGATTGATCACTGAATCATTCCTGGGAATCGAACGCGAAGGAAATCAATTAAGAATCATTCCTTGTGTGCCTAAAGAATGGCAAAGCTATAAGATCCATTACCGTTTCAAAAATACTTATTATCACATCGAAGTGGTGCAAAACGAAAGCAAAGGTGAAACGCTTATTTCGCTGGACAACCACGAAGAAAAAAGCGATGTGATCAATATGGTAGATGATGGCAAAGAGCACCAGGTAAAGATTACGATATACACTGGCGAGAAATTGAAACCGCATACGGTGATATAGCTTGTCTGAAATAGTTTTCGTGGTAGAATCGTGTAAAATGTAAAATTTCTAATCACAAATTTCCTCCTGAACGATATGATTTTGTTGGTGTCCCCGCCAGCAAAATCATATTAATAGAGGCCCCAGAATCAGGGAATAACCCTATTAAAACGCTCAATATTCCTCTTTTAACCCCTTTTCCAATGTGAATCTTGTAAGTCATTCCAAAAACCATATAACGGGAAGGGAATGGTGTTTGGTACATTTGTATAGAAGCAATTGATAAACGAACCACTTAAATTTTTGAGTTATGAAAAATCTACTACAAGGATACCTGAACGAAACCAAAGGAAAATTGAAACAAAGATTTGCGATCCTCACAGAGAACGATCTTCTTTTAGTAGAAGGCAAACAAGATGAGATCATTGGCAGATTGCAATTCCAAATGGGAAAACCTAAGGAAGAGATTTTGAGATTGATCGCTGAGTTATAAGTTTTTCAAAAACGTTTCAGCGCTATTTTCATAACTGGAATTGATATGCATTAAAAACTTGCATGTTATGATCCAACTTTTCATATCGATATCGCTATTGTCTTACCTGATGATCATGGAAGAGAAGTAAGTTCTTTTTATGATCATTTTAAAAATCAGGTTAGAGCTTTAACCGTTAAGATTGCAGAGGCAAATAGTGCAAGTCTGCCATTGATTTAAAACTCTCCTTTTATCCCAGCATAATAATTTCTTGGTGCAGCAGCGTTATAATACCGTCCTCCGATCGCATTCAGATCATTTCCCAAACTATAGTGTTGATTCAGCAGGTTATCTACCCCTGCAAAAATTCCCAGCGTAAATTTCCGAATATCTTTTTTCCATTCTGCTTTCAATTGCACGAGGTGATAGGATTTTGCATATACAGTATTTGCATCGTTCAGTGGAATACGATCGGAATAATAATATTGCGCATATAAACTGAAGGATGCTGGAAAAACAATATACATGCTTTGCATTATGGTATAGCGCGGTACGCCTGTAAGCCTGTTGCCGGAGTAATTATTCACTCCTGCCTGGTAGTGATCGAAATGAAAATAATAATAGGTATAATTTCCTTTCCATTGCAAAGCCCGCAATGCTCCTGTAGTTTTAGGTTTTAGCAACCATAGGCTTGCTTGTGCTTCAATACCTGGCTGCCTGGTGCCTCCTGCGTTGATGAAATAATCGTTTCCATTTTCATCTACTCTTCTTACAATTGCATTGGTAAGAATATAATAGAACCCGGAAACATCCAGCCAGAAATAGTCTTTCTTATCGCGCAAGCGAAACCCTGTTTCATAATTTTGTCCTTTTTCAGCTTGCAGGCCTGTGTTGACAATATTGTTAGAAGAGCGTACCTCTGCAATAGTAGGAGCTGAATAACCTATACTGGCAGAAGCTCTCCAGGAAATATTTTCGTTGATCTTATACGACAAAGCTAACCGGGGCAGGAATTGTGGTGTAAAATTCTTCCGACTGTAATTATTTTCGTTGAAAGGAAAATTATTCCGGTAACGGTAATTAAAAAAATTATAACTCGCCGAAACCTCTACTAATAAGCGCTGGCGAACATCGACCAGGAATTTAGCGAAAGCGAAAGCCTGCTGCGCTTTTAAATTATCGGAAGCCTGCAGAGTATCTTTTGCTCCATAATAGTTACCGAAATTCCGGATCAGGGAATTGGTTTGCTGCCACTCTCCTCCTATGTTCCACTTGGCGCTTACACTGCCATGCGTTCCTGTGCTCACGTCTATATAAGTACGCGCGCCGTAGGTAGTTTCTTCACGTTGTTCAAAATTTGTAATGAAAGGATTCTGAAATTCGGTGCTCGATCCAAATACAGAAAACACATGACGCACATGATCCGTAAAACTGATATCATGCGAAAGCCCGCCGAATAAAGTACGTGTGAATACTGCTGCTTTTTGTTCAACAGCGCCTGGCATTGTAGCGGTGGCCGGGCGGGCCATGGAAGGATTTGCATTGTATTGCCCAAGCGTCAACCCACCTGGTGTTTGATAATTTAGATCAGAATAAAGAAGTAATAATTTCAGGGCTGCTTTTTTGCTGTAATCCCATGTTCCTCCGGTTTGAATATAGTTACGTTTCATCCCACTGTTCTCGCGGTAACCATCGGAGCGCTGGAAACCTTGACTAAAATGGAACAGCGTATTCTTAGTTCTTTTCTGAAAGGAAACATTTTCATGAAACAGTCCATAAGACCCTCCGCTTATTTCTGTGCTTACACGCGTAGAATCCTGTGTTTTATATACCGGATCGATTAACAGCACTCCGCCTGTATTAGCGCCGAAGATGCTTCCTTCAGGGCCTTTCAGCACACGTAGGTTTCCTATGCTCCCAATATCAAGGCTGTTGAGATAAGTATTGCCACCTGCGTCTGTAAAAGGAAAATCGGCGAGGTAGATCTTCACATTGCGCACACCGAAAGGCGAACGCAACAAACTTCCACGGATCGACAAACGATAGCTTCCCGGCGATCGTTCTTCCATCCGTACACCAGGCACGGTGTTCATGGCAGCAAGTAATGAATAGGAAGGCTGCCGTTTAAGCTGTTCTTGGGTGATGATGCTTTGTGAAAAAGGCAGGCGCATCAGCGATTCATTCGTAACGCTGGTAACTTCTACTTCCTGCAATTCATAATAAATTGAATCGGTTTGGGCAAAGGAAGGAATAGATAGACCGATGAAGAGGAATAAGAATAGTAAGCGCATGAATATTATTCAGTATTTGTATTCTATTGCTGTTGCTCGTGTCGACCGACAGGACAGCAACAGTGTATCTCAATTATTTTTTCTTTCACTACTTAACCGCTACCCGCCACACCATATCTGCAGCATCATCCGCTACAAGCAGTGAACCATCGGGAAGCATTTTTACTCCCACAGGTCTTCCGTGTACTTTACTGTCGCTGGCATCGGCGATAAAGCCGGTGAGAAAATCTTCCGGCGGGCCCGATGGTTTTCCGTTTTTGAATGGTACGAATACTACTTTATAGCCTACTATATCTTTACGATTCCAGGAACCGTGCTGACCTATAAAAGCACCGCCCTGGTATCTGGCAGGAAATTTTTTGCCGTTATAAAATGCCAGTCCTAGCGAAGCTGTATGCGATCCCAGCGATACATCGGGAGTAATTGCTTTGGCTATAAGGTCGGGACGCTTGTCTTTGTCGGCGATCCTTGGGTCTAAATTTTGTCCCCAATAAGAATAAGGCCAGCCATAGAAGCCGCCTTCTTTCACGCTTGTAAGGTAATCGGGTACAAGGTCATCGCCGAGTTCATCGCGTTCGTTTACGGCAGTCCAGAGTGTGTTGGTACCGGTTGCCCAGTCCATTCCTACAGGATTTCTGAGCCCTGAAGCATATACACGCTCACCGCTGCCGTCAGGATTGATCTCAAGGATATTGGCTCTGCGAACTTCATTGTCCATACCATGTTCGGCTACGTTGCTACCGGATCCTACGCTGATATATATTTTGGATTGATTTTTATTGGTAATGATATTTCTTGTCCAGTGGTTATTATATCCACCTGCCGGAAGATCCAGTATTTTCTTGCCTTCCCCTTTGATCTTTGTATCGCCGGTTTTGTAAGAATATTTCCAGAGTCCATCGGTCACGGCTACATAAAAATCGTTTCCGATCAGCAACATTCCGAAAGGTTGGTTTAGATCGGATAAAAATGTTTCTCTTAGATCCGGCGTACCGTCTTTGTTTGTATCGCGCAGAAGGGTAATGCAATTCGGACTGTTGCCTACATGTTCGGAATGGCCTGCACCTATTATTTCCATCCCTATTTTTTTAGTGATCGAAGGATCAGTATTTGCTTGCGAAACGAGTACATCACCGTTGGGTAATACATAGATCCAACGGGCGCTTTTTAAATTATCAGCAAATTTAGTCACCACAAATTCTGCCGGTGCTACAGGTGTTTCGCCCTCTTGCCAGCCAACTACTTTGCTGAAATTTTTAGAAGATTTTGTTTGATAAGGCTTGGGTAGTTTTAGAGAATCAACAACTACACCGATATCCTCACGTGTAGAATTTTCTTCTTGCGAACTGGGAGAGTCCGTACAAGCCGTCGTCAACAGCAAAGCGTAAAAAAATACAGGGAGGTTAGCAGGTTTCATGTGAACCAATATAGCTCATTTTTTGAAATAGTTATAACTGCGCAATATTGAATTTTCCGTCATTGCTTCGGCCTTCTTCCTCGCAATGACGGATAAAACCATATAAAAAGAAGCCACAGGTAATACCAGTGGCTTCTTTTATTTATAACTAAAAAATCTATTTACTCAAGTACAGTTTCACCCCTACGTTGAATCCTACTGCGCTGAAAGGAAGAACTGTTTTTGGTGCATTCGTTCCTGTATAGTTGGCAGGGATATCTTTTTCGTAGTTACCGCTTACGCTGGTTACCGTTGAAGGCTGCGCTACACCACCTGCATAAGGTACGTGTGTGTTGGTGATAGTATAGCTGCCAGGAGCCCAAGAAGCCACCCTTGCTGTAAGTTCACCGAACACTGCAAATCTTGGAGAAATCATCCAATCCATACCAAAAGCAGTAGTAAGACCTGTAAGCAGGTGTCCTTTGTATTTTGTTTCTGTATCATCGGTAGAAGTAAGCGCACCTGTTGCTGGGGAGAAGTGATCTGCGTGGGCAGTGTTTTTAGCCATGGCGCCGCCGAAAAGCATACCGATCTTAGCATATGGTACTACTCTTAGTTCTTCGTTCGCTCTTACGATGAAAGATGGATTGACATAAAATGAAGTAGCAGTAAGTGTAGTTTTACCAGTAGTAGTACCGAAATCATCTTTGATCACGATCTTATGTCCTATGGTAGACCCTAAGGCCACTTCAAATCCAAAATTATTAGGTAGAATATATCCAACGCATATATTCGGAACAAAGCCGATACCGTAGCTTGAGCGTACGGAATGATAACTTCCATCAGACTTATATTCAGTTCCGAACACTGTGCTTCCTGCTCTAAAGCCGTAGCCAGCGCCGGCACCTACGTAAAGTCCCTGAGCATTTGCACTAAGCGCAACAATTGCCGTAAATAATAAGGATAATAATACTTTTTTCATGTTCATTAAGGTTTAGTTAAAATTAAAAAGTTAACAATAGATCAACCTGTGATCGATGTGTCAAAGATGTGAGTAGTTGTACTTAGATTCTTTACAGGATTCCCATTTTTTCTTACAGGATTCAACTGTGGAAGTTATGAGTTATGAATTATGAATGTTGAGTTAAAAAATGTATATAAATTTTTCAGACTAAAAATTAAATACTAACTCAATGTTCACAACTCAAATTTCTTGATCACTTTTTCCAAATCAATTCCCTTTCCTAATACTGGTTTAAAAAGATCTCCTTCGCTTTTGATCCTGTCCAGAGCGTTGTGAATATTGAAATCTGTTATTTTCAATCCTTTCTTCACTTCTTCCCAATGCAATGGCATCGACACCGGTGCCCCTGGTTTGGGTCTTACGGAATAAGGAGCAGAGATCGTGGCTTGCGGACGGTTTTGTAAAAAATCCAGATACATTTTTCCTTCTCTTTCCCGTACCGTGCGTTTGATACTCGTAAACTTTGGAAGATGCTGCTGCACCAGTGTTACAATGACGCGGGCAAATTCTTTTGATTGCTCATACGTATACTTTGCTCCGAATGGAATATAGATGTGCATGCCTGTAGAACCACTGGTTTTCGGATATCCTTTCACGCCTATTTCTTCCAGCACCTGTTTAGTCATCAGCGCCGCTTCGATCACCTGGTCGTAGGTATTTTTTGGAGAAGGATCGAGATCGATCATGCACCAGTCCGGATAGTCTTCGGTTTCTACACGACTGCTCCAGGGATTCATTTCAATGCATCCGAGTGAAGCCATGTACAGCAGGCTTGCCTCGTCTTCGGCTACTAAATATTTTCTATCGCGGTTATCAGCACCGCTATGGTATAAAAATGTGCGCACCCAATCAGGCGCTTTGCCTGTGACGTCTTTATAATAAAAACTTTCTCCCGTGATCCCATCCGGGTGACGGTTCATCGACTGCGGGCGGTCTTTTAGGTAAGGTAAAATATAAGGGGCCACCTGGTAATAATAATTCAACAGGTCACGCTTGGTGATCTTTTCTTTTGGCCAGTAGATCTTGCTCAGATTAGTAAATTTCAGCTCATGGCCACTGATGTCGCGCACCTGCGTTTCGTCTGTAGGATTGAGCAAGGTCTTCCGTTCTTTTTTCGTGACAGGGGTTACCATTTTTTTATCAATCGTTTCCGCTTTTGTTTTTATTTTTTCTTTTTTCGCTTCTTCCTTCGTTTCTTTCACCACTGCTTTGGCAGACCTTTCTTTTTCTCTTACTACGTCTTTTGCTTTTTTATCGATCCGCATCCCTTCAAAAGAAGGGTGACGCAACACGCCGTCGCGCGTGACTTCGGTAAAACTTACCTCGCAAACTAATTCCGGCTTCAGCCAGGTAGCTGTGGCATGCGGCGGATCAGGGCGAAAACGGGAAGGTTTGTTTACATCGGGCAATTCGGTAAAAGGGGATTTTTTAATAATGAGCGGACGAAATAATTTCATCATCTCTTGTTGTGTCTTGTCCGAATATCCCGTCCCTACCTTCCCTGCATATACCAATTCTTTCCCTTCAAATACTCCAACCAGCAGCGCGCTGAATAATTTGCTTGAATCTTCGTTCTTCGTAAACCCTCCGATCACCAGTTCCTGGCGTTTGCTGGCTTTGATCTTCAACCATTCGTTGCTTCGAAATCCAGCCTGATAAGTGCTATTTTCCTTCTTGGCGATCATTCCTTCCAGTCCTATTTTTTTAGTAGCTTCAAAAAATTCTGTACCCGATCCGCCAAAACTATCGCTAAGCTTGATGATGCCTTCTTCGGAAACTACTGTTTTCATTACTTCTCTCAGCGCCGCTTTTCTTTCTTTTAAACTTAGAGCCGTAAGGTCTTTTCCTTCGTACCAAAGGAGATCAAAAACATAATAAAGCAATTCGCCATCGGCTTCGCTTCTCCAGTTCTGAAGCGATTCGAAATTCGATATACCTTCATCGTTTACCACCACTATTTCTCCGTCGAAGATGGCTTGTACATTCAAGGCTTTTAATGCATTGGTAACGGCGTAAAACTTTTCGTTAAACGATTTGTCATTCCTGGATTTCAGCTCTATGGATTTTTTATTGCAAAATGCAATAGCGCGGTAACCGTCCCATTTTACTTCATAGACCCAGCCTGGTTCGTCAAACGGCTTATCTACCAGCGTTGCCAGCATGGGCGAAAGTGTGGTTGAAAATTTTCCCTTGGGCGCTTTCTTTAAGATCGCTTCGAGACTTTCTTCAGGATTTTCTTCGGACGTTTTTTTTTTAGCCTCTGCTTTTACTTTCGGAGTTTTTATTTCTTTACTGGTCTTAGTGGCGCTCGCTTTCTTTTTAGTGTCTTCTTTTTTCTCTACATCTGCTTTAGTCTTGCGTGCAATCGTAGGACGGTTTTTTTGAAGCTCTGTTTCCTTCTTAGACTTACGGCTGGATTCTTTTACACGTTGTTCGCCGTAAAAATTAGTGGAGGTCTTTTCCACCTGTGCCAACGTTTTATTAGATACTACTGATTTCTCTTTTTTAGTAATATCGTCTGTCGAAGCGTATTCGTCACGGTGTTTGATCAACAGCCAACCGTTCTCTCCTCGCCCATTGACTTTTACCAAAGCGAATTCTCCTTTTAATTTTTTTCCATGAAGCGCAAATTTTAAACTTCCTTTTTGTAGTTGTTGCAGCAATTCACGTTCCTGGTCTTTTTTAGTTTTGGCAGTAGAATTGATCGGTTCATAATACCCTTCGTCCCAGATGATCACTGTACCTGCGCCGTAGCCGCTGGGAATAATGCCTTCAAAATTGCGGTAATCGAATGGATGATCTTCCACCATCATTGCCAAGCGTTTCACGGCAGGATCGGTAGAAGGGCCTTTGGGTACTGCCCAGCTTTTGAGCACACCTTCCATTTCCAAACGAAAATCATAATGCAAATGAGAAGCATCGTGCTTCTGAATTACAAAACGCAATTTTTGTTCACCAGGTTTTCCTCCTGTCGGCTCCGGAGATTTTTTAAAATCTCTTTTCTGTTTGTATTGCGCAAGTCCCATAGGTATTTTCCTTTAGAAATAAATCAATACTATAAAAATCTACTTCTTTCAAAAACAAAGCATTACACTATACTACAAATGTATTATATATTTTCTATGTAGTAAAAATGATATGCATGTCCAGCAATTTCTACGTAGCATATTCTACTTACTGTAACTTAATAATTATTATTCTCGTTCAAAAGAACAACAGAGAGAGTTAAGAACAGGCACACTCGTTGCCATCCAGTGATAATCTCCCATATCCATGCTAGTTGCCATATAATAGCATTTTAACTTAAAACCCAACTCTTATGGACTCTCTAAAATCGTATCAGTATGCGAACAGGAAAGAAGTATCGTTCGCACTGAAAGTAAAAGAAGGAAAAATTCCGGAAGACATTTACGGCGTAATTTATCTAACGTCTATGTGTGGTACACTCAATTCGGGTGGATTGCCTATTCCAAGGCGACATCCGGGTGATTCGTATAACAATCCGGAATTCGGAACGCCACTATTGGCGGGCGATGGCATGATGTTTAAGATTGACTTCAACCAACAGGGAGAAGTGAACATCAAAACTAAAATTGCCAAACCGCCTTGCTATTACGCCGATCTTGCGACGGATCGGATCAATAGTCCTAAGCTTGACAAAAAATTTCAACACTACGGTTTCAAAAACGCAGGCATGACGCGCGCTTGCTTACAACTCGGATTTAGAAATGAACTGAGTGTAGCGGTGATCCCTTTCCAATTTGAAGGTGACAAACACCCACGCATGCTTGCCACGTTTGATGCTGGGCGGCCTTGGGAGTACAATACTGAAACGCTGGAGCTTATTACTCCTCTTGAAGAATATAGCCGCTGGCTGAAAGGAACACCTCCCGGCTTGAAATTTCCTTTCTACATCGTACAAAACAGCGCACACCCTTCTTTTGATCCACGTACAAAAGAATTCTTTACCGTCAACTACACACAAAAAAAATCTACCGGGTACCAGATTGCATTTTTCTTTTTGCTGCTCGAACACAGAGATGAAATAAGACAGCACCTGGAGAAACAAGCCAGTATCTTCGAGAAGATCCGTTACTCCTTCCAACATTCAGGACTGATACAGGAAATTATTACTGATCTGAAAATTCTTTTCGACAAAACACATCGTCATGAATATTTTCATGCTTCAATTAAAAATATTCTTAAAAAGCACAACGTAGACCCTGATGAATTCGAGCGGCAAATGAATGGCGACGACGATTCTCCCAACCAGGTATTCCTGCTGAAATGGAACGGGAAACAAGAACCTTTGAAACGCTGGCGCGTAGTGGACGAGAACGGCGACGATCTTGTGATCGAAGAATGTATGCACCAAACTGCACTCACGGAAGACTATATATTGCTTTCGGATTCCAGTTTTAAATTTTCCGCCGATCTTTTGGTGAACAATCCTTTCCCGGATTCACCTTCCATCGATCGCCTGATCCGTGATCTGCTGAACAAAAAATCGCCCATGGATATGAAATTGTTTATGGTAAAACGTTCAGAGCTCACTGATGATGCCACCGTGGTGCATGCCAAACAAATTGCGTTGCCGGAAGATTGTATTCACTTTGTTGCTAATTATGCAAATCCAAATAATGAAATCACACTCTACACCATCAATAATAATTCTGTGTGTGTCTCTGAATGGATCCGTGAATACGATACGTTAAAGATCAGTGGCGACCCGGTATACGATGAGATCATCGGTCTCCCTGCTGTATCGGCGATGGATGTCAATTCACTTTCACAATATATTATCAATACCGACACAGGAGGACTCAAACGACTTGACTGCTGGGATACAGGCGGCGCACCGGGACATGTAGCGGGCCCACATACATGGGAACTTTGTTTGCTCACACACCGGGATATGATCTCTCCCAAACATGTGGTGGAAGAATTGAAAGATTTATTCGTCTTCTCTGCAGGCCTCAATTCGCAGAGATTGACAACGTTTATGTACGATCTGTTTAAGGATACGCCGAACAAAAAAATTCCTCCGAATGAGGTTTTAAAATATACAGAAGCGGGAGTAAAACAATCACTGTTCAGATTGCACACCGATGGGATGAAGATCAAAGATTCCTATATGCCTGATTTCAATTCAGAGATCCGCTCGCTGCAATTTATTCCAAGACGTACACCCAAACCAGGTGTACCGGAATCGATGGACGGGTATATTGTATGCATCATGATGGTGGGCGATAACAAGAAGCCGAATCAACTGTCGATGGATTATGAAAGAGAGATCTGGATATTTGAAGCCGACAATCTTGCAAAAGGTCCGGTATGCAAACTTACGCACCCGGAATTATCTTACGCCTTCACACTACACTCCGCCTGGATCGAAGAAGCGAAAGAGCAAGAGTCTAATTACCACATCGACATCCGCAAAGACTTCAGTGATCCGCAATCGATCTTGCCTGGAGTGCAGGAGAACATTAAAGAGTTTTTCGAAAAATATATTTATCCGTATTTTCCGGATAAGAGAGACATCAATAGTTAATAGTGAGTTATTAGTCCTGAGTAGTGAGAAATGTACTCAGGACTAAGACTCAAGACTTGTTGCTTATTTTGCTTCCGTATATTTCTTAAAATTATTCAAGATCATCTGCCAGCCTGCCTGCTGCATGTCGTGCGGGTTTTGGTCTTCCGCTTCGAATGATTCTACGATATGCGTTTGATCTCCATTTGCCTGGAATATTACTTTTACTTTTCTTCCATCTCCCAGCGTTTCTTCGATCAGTTCGTGCTTTTTCACATTGTCGTATACACCACCGAAGTCGAAGCTAAAGCTTCCGTCTTTTGCAGCCATGGTGGTTTTAAAAGACCCTCCGGTACGAAGATCATTTTCTGCATAGGGTGCATGCCAATCGTCTGAAGCGAAAGCCCATTGAGTGATATGTTTTGGTTCGTTCCAATATTCCCATACTTTCGCTACGGGCGCATTGACAGTGGCTTCGATCGTGAGAACGGTTTTGTTTTTAGTTTCCATGTTTTATTTCGTTTAAAGGTGATAAATCAGTTTTTATTTTTTTGATGATACAAATATACGCTGCCTTTCCCCATGATAAGCTGTGCAAACCCGACATTTACAGGGGGAAGTTGCGACAGAAGTCATTTTATTAATTAAGATATTAAAAAACCATGATTCTAAGATGAGCGTTGTTATTTGTTTTTAAATGATAGACACAAAGAATCTTTGTTTATATAAAAGCAATTCTGTTTTACAAATAAGTAAAAGACAATGTCATTAAATTACGCTCGCATTTATCCGGTATCTGACATCCGGCATCTGGTATCTCAAATAAGTATTTATATTTAAGAGGGTAATTCCATAAATCATTATGGTTACAGCGAATTAAAAATTATACGATAAAACAATTTCTTCTAACTTGTCCTCACAATCTACAGAGGCAAAGAAAGCAGCCATTCTATTGCTTTTTTTTCTGACGTGAATGCTCTGAAAGGATACTCAGGTTTATGGTAATAATTCAGAAAATTGACGGCGAACTGATACATGCTATTTTTCACCAGCACCGCAGTACCACGAAAGAGCGGCATATTTTTAGGATCTTCCAAAATTCTTTTCCCTTCGTTGGTAATACTGATATTGACCCGTACATCGGAAAGCGTCACATAAGGTTTATGACCACTTAGTTTTTCCGAGCAGGCGATGAGTTCACGTATTTCTGGGAAGCCTAATTCTATTCCATCCTTATACACAAAATATACTATAGGCTCATTATACTTGATACTGACGTAGGGCAGTGTAATTTCATTCATAATTCTTTTTCGGCTTACTATAAAGCAAATAGCCTAGCAGCTTTTGCCTTTCACTGAGTCATTATTCCTGACAAGCTCATTGGGTTTTCTGAAAATCGGCCTGTAGGAAAGGGGCTAAAAATAATAAAAATATGATAAATTGCTATTTTTTTTATGCTGATAAAAAAATCAGATTTTCATTTTCTATTCTTTATTTTTTTTAGAAATTTAAGATTCCTAAAGAACCCTTTTTAAACGTAAAAGTAATATGGAACAATTTATTAAAAACGCTGATCAATTAAACATCGATAAGATCAAATCACTGGCTGCTGAAAAAAAACTAAGAGAGCGCCTGAAACCAAACGATACCTTCTACATTCCTAACCCAGATCTTTCACAGATCGAGTCTTTGCTAAAAGGTGATAAAGTAGAGTACAAAAAAACAGCACACCCTACTTACAATCTTACTTTGTTTACAGTGCTTAATTAATTTTAGGTTATGAGTTATGAATTATGAATATCGAGTGATCATTTGTAATTCATAACTCAATATTGATATTTCTTTTAAGCCGTAGGATATTCTTTGTGGAGACACAAAGAAAACAATCTCGTTAATTTTCAATCCTATAAGTTCTGGTTCGACAACACTCTCTCCACTCTTTTTTTCAACACCGGTAGTACTTCATTCGCAAACCATTTATTCTTTGCTTGCCAGATATTGTTTCTGGGAGAAGGATGTGGCAAGGGGAAAAATTCCGGTAAGTAGTAACGATAATCCTTTACTGTGTCGGTAAGCGTTTCCCGGGCTTCGCTACCCAGGTAATAGTTTTGTGCGTACTGCCCAACCAGCAAGATCAATTTTATATTTTTAATTTCTTCTCTCAACTGCCGATGCCACAAAGGCGCGCACTCCGGTCGCGGTGGAAGATCGCCGCTTTTGCCTTTGCCGGGATAACAAAAGCCCATCGGTATGATGGATATTTTTTTCGTGTCGTAAAAAATTTCTTTATCGATTCCCATCCAGTTCCGGAGATTCTCACCGCTCTTATCATTCCATGGAATTCCTGTTTCGTGAACGATTCTTCCCGGAGCTTGCCCTACAATAATGATCTTACTCTCCGCTCCTGCCGCTACTACCGGGCGTACGCCAAACTCTAATTTGGAAGCGCATTCGTTGCAAGCTCTGATCTTTGTTAGGAGGATATCCATTTCTTCCTAAAGATACAGCTTTTGTCTGAACCTTGATTTACAGGATTAGAAGATTTACTTGATTTTGATTGGCAAAATTTAACATCGTCACACAGTTATATTTAGTCTGCTCAGAGTCTCCCACACCCAGAGCGCAAAGTTTATACTGCCTTTTGCAGGGGACTCTGAGCTGTTTGATGATCCTGCTCTGCTAGTAACAGCTCAGAGTCCCCATCGAACACTTGTATTAAAACAACGTTCCGGGTGTGGGAGACTCTGAGCGGACTAAAGAATTTATCATCGTCACGCAGTTACATCAGGGTGGTTGTCAACGACGACAATTGTTTTTATCTGGCATCTGGCATCTGGCATCTGGTATCTCTTTAATAAATCTAATCCTGTGAATCAAGGTCAAAAATTATTCTGACTTCACGATCTTCTTCGTAAGCACTTGCTGATTGCTATTCAATTTCACCAGGTACAGTTCTGATTTCAGGTTTTTAGAATCAAATTCATAACTGTATGTTCCAGCATCCAGGTATCCTTTGTAAAGCACTTGCACGGAAAAACCAGTGTTATCAAATACTTCCAGCGATACCTCTCCTGCTTCGGCGATAGTTACTTCTACTTTCGTTGCTGCACTGAAAGGATTCGGTACGCTATTCAGACTGGTTACCAGGTATGATTTACTATCCATCGCATCTGCTTCGCCCAGGCGGGCACCATTGCAGTTCATTACACGTGTCCAGGCATCGCTCCAGTTGGTGCCGGCGCCAGGGCCGTAAGCCCATGCTGCACCGTTGCACCAGCCGGAGTATGGATAATCTTTGCATTGGTAGACCACGCCGCCATATTGCACTTTGCTTCCAGCTACATAACCGCCGTTCTCTACGTATGACGGAATACCGGTGCATCCATTAGTTACCACAGTATTTACTTTTATCGTCAACGCAGCGGAAGTAGTAACAGCGCCTGCATTATCCGTAGCTTTCGTAGTGATGGTATATGTCCCCGCAGCTACGTTTGTCCAGCTGAAGGAATAAGGAGCAGAAAGATCTTCGCCAAGTTTGGTAACACCGTTGAAGAACTCCACTTTGCTCACTGTACCATCTGCATCAGACGCGGAAGCATTGATGGTAACAGAAGCAGGTGCGTTGTAGGAAGCATTGCTTACCGGAGAAGTAATCGTTACTGTGGGAAATTGATTTACCGGCGGTGGATTATTTTGCAATCCCAATTTTACTTCTGTGATACTATTCCAGGTATTCACAGTATTGCCATGGCCCAGGATGCGGATGAATTTTACATTTTGTTGCGTAAAAGAAAAACTTTCCAGCTGCGTACTGGTACCGCTGCTGTGCATATTTGTCAATACATTTGTCCAGTTCAACCCATCGTTTGAGCTTTGTATATCAAAAATTTGCTGACGTGTGTTACCACTATAAAAAGCGATCTGGATTCCCGAGATCGGTTGAGCAGTTTGTTGGCAGAATTGGATCCATTGCCCATCGCCATTGGCAGACCAGCGGGTAGCGAAATTATTGTCTAACACATTGGCAGGAATATTTCCATCGTCGCTGCTTGCTTTTACCGGTTCACAGGGGGGAAGCGGGTTTACTATTAATACCACAGCAGACGAAGTAGTAATAGCTCCTGCATTGTCGGTCGCTTTGACGGTCAACGTGTAATTTCCTGCGGCAATTGTATTCCATGCAAAACTGTATGGAGCAGTAGTACTTTCTCCCAGCTTAATTGTGCCATTAAAAAATTCTACTTTACTGATCGTACCATCCGCATCTGTAGCGGCAGCTGTGATGACAATAGTAGCGGGTTCCTGCAAAGAAGTATTATTGGCAGGCGCAGTGATGGATACCACAGGAGGTTGGTTGGCAGGTGTATGGCGGTCTAGCAATTGTTGATCAAAGAGCGAGGTCGGCAATAAAGTTTTTCCGTCTGTTCTGCTAAACCCTTCTACGTATCCATTCGGATATTGAGGGAATGGTACACTTGTATTTACCTTTCCATATCCGCCGATCACATAGTTTTGTGCGGTAGGTGGTTGCTGCACGGTTACAGAACCGCCGTTGGTGAAATTACAATTCCAGGCCACTGAATGCGCCAGTGCCCAACCATGTGAAGTACCATAGTTGCCACGGCTATACAAGCCAAGTACGCGGCTATCGCTTGGAATATTTCCTCCCGTGGTAAAATTATCAAACAACATTCCCATCGACCATCTTCGGTGACCTTCGCTCGAAGTATAATTGTCGTTGGCCGTACACCGCAGGATTACAATGCCGGATACGGAAGAAGTACCGTTGGAAACAAATGCGTGACGCGCTTTATTGGCTTCGCAATTTTTAATAAGAATAGAGGTAGATCGATCTTCAAAATTAAAATTGTAGCGACGTTCTGGCTCTATGGTAGCCACAGGTTCCAGGGCTTTGCAATTGTCAACGGTAATCCGTGCCGCAGTATTAAAACGAAAACCTGCGTGTCCGAAATGCAATGCGACTACATTTTTTGCCCAGCAATCTTCTGCTTGTAAAAATCCTACACCTTCCCAGGCATGGCTTTCATCTACATCCTGGTTTGTCCAGTTGCGAATATCAATGCGGAAATTTTCCAGTCCTATCTGCGTACGCAATGATGAGCGGTCGGCCTTGTAGATATAGGCTTGCGCAAGGTTTTTATTTAAATGGTTGAATACGGGTGCATCGATCGTTACTTTATTACCATTAATTGCTTTTACCGTTCTGTTGAAAATAAGTGGCTGTGAATTTACCGTCCAGTCGGGAGCGCCTGCTGTACCGCCGCCGCCTACGGCACTGATCCATGCGCTGGTACAGGGACTGTAGATAATAATATTATCGCCCGCCTGCAATCCGGCAACGGAAGATACCGTAAATTCCCTTGCTCCTACCTTTACAAAATTATCGGTAATATTTGCCTGGTAAGAACCTGATTGATTCCAGCCTGATGCCGAGCCTCCTCCGGCAAGTACAACCGTCCGGTGGTCAGGAGTATTGCCGGTGGCCTGGAAAATAGTACTTACATTAGGATCCGATGTACTGCCTGCGCCTCTGAGAACTACACCGCTTACGTTGACACGAATTGTTCCGGCAATTTGGTAATTTCCTTTTGCAAGCAAGATCACACCACGTACTCCATTGGCATCAAGCGGGGCGGAGGCTGCAGCTGCGATTGCGTTGTTTATATAATTAGTATTGTCCCCTGCCTGCGGCGACAAGCTTGCAAGAATTTTTGTTGCCTGGGGAATTTTTTTATCGTTGTTTTTATATCCTGCATAACTAAAATCAGGAATGCTATTTTGGTTTGCATCGGTAGTGTAAGTCAGTTTTCCATTGGAACCAAATTTAACAAGATTGGACTGCCACGTTTGCGAGAAAGCCGACAAAGCAATACCAGAGCAAGCCAGCAGGGAACATATTTTTTTTGTAAGTATATTTTTTTTCATATTCTAAAAATTATGTGGAGTTGATATTTTTAGAAAGACAAATAGAGGTGGAAAATGTAAACAATTTGCCTGAACCTTGATTTACAGGATTAGAAGATTTACCTGATTTTGATTAACAAGATTTAGCATCGTCACATAATTACATCAGGATGGTTGTTTGTGGGGACTCTGAGCAGACTAAAATTTGTCTGAACCTTGATTCACTGGATTAGAAGATTTACTTGATTTTTATTAACAAGATTTAGCATCGTCACATAGTTACATCAGGATGGTTGTTTCTGGGGACTCTGAGCAGACTAAAATTTGTCTGAACCTTGATTCACAGGATTAGAAGATCTACTTGATTTTTATTAACAAGATTTAGCATCGTCACGTAGTTACATCAGGATAGTTGTTTGTGGGGACACAAACAACGGCGACAATTACTATTATACAACCGGAATCCTGCTAATCAAAATCAAGTAAATCTTCTAATCCTGAAAATCAAGGTCAAAAAAAGAGGAGCCCAAATTGGACTCCTCTCAACAGGTTATGTTTAGGAAAGAAAAAAAGAAAAAATTATTCTGACTTCACAATCTTTCTTGTGAGTACTTGTTGATTGCTATTCAGTTTTACTAAATATAGATCTGATTTTAAATTTTTAGAATCAAATTCATAACTGTAAGTTCCAACATCCAGGTAGCCTTTGTAAAGTACTTGCACGGAAATACCAGTATTATCAAATACTTCAAGCGATACCTCTCCTGCTTCGGCAATGGTTACATCTACTTTTGTTACCGCACTGAAAGGGTTTGGCGCGCTGTTCAGGCTGGTAGTTACATACGCCTGACCATCCATCACATCCGCTGTGCCAAGACGTGCGCCGCTGCTGTTGGTAAACTCAAGGTAATTGATGTTATATCCTTCTGCTGCGATGGTCACTCTGAGTGTATGAGTACCTGCAGTAAGATTTACTGTTCCGATGGTCATCGTCTGCCAGGTATCCCATCCACCGGTACCGTTGATGGTAGCATTGCTCAGCAGTGTAGCACCGTCGGATGATAAAGTGAGTTTACCTCCGTTTCCGGCTGCTCTTACTTTTACCGTATAGGATCCTGACGTCAGTACTTGAACAGTGTATTGCATCCACTCTCCGGTTTGCGTCCAGCCTACGGTATTTGTGTTTTCGGAAGCAGAATACTGCAAGTCTACTCCGTCGTTGCGGAATGCATACCCTGTATTCCATGCTACGAAGTCACCGCCTGCTGCGCCGTATTGAGCGGTTTGATAAACCACATCGCTATAGGCTAATCCGTTTTTACCTTCATCGTATTTCGCAGCGCTTACTTTACCAGGAATCGCAGTGTATTCGTAAGGTTTCGTTTGGTTATTAGCACCACCGAAGAGTCCGAAGATATATCCATAGTTGTACACTACGTTCGCGCTTTTTACATTTTCTACTAATTGATTCAACATAGTTTGCATACTAGACGCAGAAGGTGCCGAACCACCGTTCATATAGCTGGACATGGTAGACCAGTTGTCAGGTTGATTGAACGATCCGATCGCAGAGGTACTTGTCATCTTTTTATATGTCCATACCGACCAACCGATGTTGTGGTTGTTCATCAGCGTTACCGTTTCAGAAATCCAGCTGTTGGAATTTTCTCCAAACTCTCCCAACCAGATCGGTACATTTTGCGCATCGCGAAGGGATAGTACCCAGCTGATAGAACCATCGTTTACGTCGTTCCAATATTTGTGGAAGCTATACGCCATATTATTGTCCCACTTCGGCGTCAGGCCAGTGTAGTCGTTGGCATAGCTGTTTCCTTCTATGAACAGGATGTGATTGTTGTCTACTTGACGAATTGCAGTAGTGATGTCTTTCATCAATTGAGCCAGCAACGTATTTCCCGGAAGTGTCCAGTTGGTTTCGTTGATGAGATCGTATCCACCTACATATTGTTCGTTTACATAACGCTGAGCAAATTTTTGCCAAAGCGCTACAGTCTGTGCGCGGTTAGCATCGCTTTCCCAGAGAGAAGGCTGGCCAGCTACGTAGTCGCTGATATCACCGCTGCTTTGTCCGCCAGGAGTAGCATGCAGATCGAGGATCACATACATGTTATTGGCTTTACACCAGCTGATGATCTGGTCTACTTTGGCAAAGCCGCTTTCAATAAATGTATTCGGCTGACCTAGCACGGTAAACAAGTTGTAGTGCATCGGAAGACGGATCGCGTTGAAGCCCCATTTCGCTAGGCTGTCGATGTCTGATTTAGTAAGGAAGGCATCGCGGTAGTTTGTATAAAACTGATCTCTTGCAGCAGTACCAATCACATTCGCGATCTTCTGCTGGAAATCGTGCTGATAGCCACCGCCAAAGTTTAGCATGTATCCTTCCTGTACCATGAAGTTACCAATATTGGCTGCTCTGATCTGGAAGTTACCATTGTTGTTTACAATACTTGTTCCGCTCGCATGCAGGAATCCTGGCCCTGCGGCGGGTGTACTTACGGTCACATAGTTCAGGTTAAATCCTCCTGCTATAATAAATACACGGAATACATGCTGCCCTGCTGTAAGCGATACATTTGATTTGGTTGTAGTAGTCCAGGTTTGCCAACCGCCTGTATTTGGCAGTGCAATAGTTCCTGTCATATCTGTACCATCTACCTCTACACGTACAGAGCCATTGCCTGTACCCGCACTGCGGAAGCCGATGTCGTATGCTCCGGTGGTAGCAACGTTTACAGTATATTCCAACCATTCGCCAGCAGCTGTCCAACCTACGTCGTAGCCAGTACCTGCATCGCTACAGGCTTCTATGTCTACACCATCGGTGCGGTATACGCCGCCTTGATTCGCAGTTTCAGTATCGTTGTAAGCAACATTTTGTCCGCCCAGATCATAGTTCTCTGCCTCGATCTTACCAGGTAGTGCGATCACACCGTTGTATGGATTTTGCGCAGCAAAAGGTCCGTTAAAGCTAATGCTGTTGATGTTAAATCCTCCGGTAACGATGAAGAGTCTTAGGATATGTTGTCCTGCGGTAAGCGATACATTTGATCTGGTAATAGTGGCCCAGGTCTGCCAGCCACCGGTGCTTGGTAGCGTTACGGAGCCCGTTATATCTGTGCCGTCCAGTTCTAGTCTTACTACTCCGCTTCCTGTACCAGCGCTGCGGAAGTCAATGTTGTAAGCGCCTGTGGTAGCCACATTCACGGTATATTTCAACCACTCGCCATCGGCAGTCCAGCCTACGTTGTAGCCGCCGCTTACGTCAGTAGTAGCTTGTATGTCTACGCCGTCGGTGCGGTATACGCCCCCTTGATTAGCAGTTTCAGAATCGTTGTATGCGATGTTTTGTCCGCCAAGGTCATAGTTCTCTGCCTCGATCTTGCCAGGGATTGGCCAAGCTACGCCACCGTAAGGAGTATTCGTAGCAGGAGCTGTAATTGTGATCGTAACTGCTTTGTTACCGCTGCCACCGCTGTTAGTAGCTGTTACCGTAGCATTGTAGGTACCAGCAGCAGTAGGCGTACCGGAGATCAAACCTGTAGTTGTATTCACAGATACACCAGCAGGCAATCCGCTCGCGCCAAAACTAGTTGGTGAATTAGAAGCTGCGATCTGATAACTGAAAGTAGTACCTGTAGTACCCGTTGCAGTAGCAGCGCTTGAGATCACCGGAGCAGGTTGTGTTACAGTGATCGTAACCGCTTTGCTGCCTGTGCCGCTGCTGTTGGTAGCCGTTACCGTTGCGTTGAATGTACCGGCAGCAGTAGGCGTACCACTGATCACACCAGATGTAGTGTTTACAGAAAGCCCGGCTGGAAGTCCTGTAGCACCAAAACTTGTTGGTGTGTTAGATGCAGTGATCGTATAATTGAATGCTGTGCCAACAGTAGCATTAGCTGTAGCTGCACTGTTGATTACCGGAGCAGGCTGTGTTACAGTGATCGTAACTGCTTTGCTACCTGTGCCGCCGCTGTTGGTAGCTGTTACCGTTGCGTTGAATGTGCCAGCAGCAGTAGGTGTACCACTGATCACACCGGAAGTAGTGTTTAC
>DATLOZ010000002.1:0-248300 GCA_035535995.1 Cytophagaceae bacterium | reverse complement strand
TTACTCGTGGCACGACTATAACCTGTAGGGTGGTTGTTTGTGGGGACACAAACAACGGCGAATCGTCATTGCGAGGAAGAATCCGCCGGATGGCGGAGACTGACGAAGCAATCTGCCAGCTACGCAGCCTCGTTGATTTGAAACAAGTGGTATAAATAAACGGGCTCGGCTTCGTTACCAATGGATTGCTTCGTCGCATGGCACTGAAGCGCCACACTCCTCGCAATGACGGAAAAAATTTAAATTAAAATATTATGTCATCACTATACACCTCCTACCACCTAAGCCCTTTAGGTACTATTGAAGTCAAGGCGAGTGATACCCATATACTTTCCGTATTATTTGTAGAAAAAATTTCGCTGGAAAATCCTAACGAGCTTACACAAAACTGCATCACACAACTGGAAGAATTTTTTGAGAAGAAAAGAAAAACATTCGAACTTCCTTTTCATATGGAAGGAACAGAATTTCAGCAGAAGATCTGGAATTCTTTGACCACAATTCCTTTCGGAAGAACCATCTCCTACAAAGACCTTGCGTTGAAAACCGGCAAGCTTGGAAGTGTACGAGCAGTGGGCGCTGCCAACGGGCAAAATAAATTCCTGATCGTAATTCCTTGTCACCGCGTAATAGGAAGCGATGGCAACCTGGTAGGTTATGCCGGAGAGCTATGGCGAAAAAAATGGCTGCTGGATTTTGAGCAGGGCGATAAGAATGGCAAGCAATTAGGATTAGGGTTATAATTCTCACTACTCTTGCTGTTGCTCTTGCTGACAAACTCTCTCCTTCATGCGTCTGTTAACATAAGTTTTTTGTTGGCGGGGACGCCAACAAAGAGGGCAATTCACACTCATAATTTTTTCCGGATCTCCACCATCATTGCTTCATATCCTTTCTCCAACTCCGGCCTGCTTTTAAAAATGAAAAACTTCTTCAAACTATATTCCCATTGCTGGATCCAATGCCTCAGCTCAGGTTCATAGTCGTCGTGCATTTTGCGGACGGCTTCTTCAAAAAGAGCCTGATTGGAAAGACGATCGTCTTCGAAAGGGTCGTAGGGATTTTTTTTGTTGTTGTATTTTTTGTTTCGCTCCAGTACACTCTTCAGGCAGAACGCAAGTGGGTATTGCAGGTAAACGATCACGTCTGCTTTTTCTACACGTTCGTAGAGCGTAGAATGGTAGCCCCAGCCTTCGATAATCCAGTCTTTGGTGGCGGTGATCTTGGAGAGCTGTTTAGTGAATTCTTTTTCGGGAAGGCGATCCCAGTTTTTATTCCACATGATCAGATCAAGATAAGTGACGGGGATACCCAGGTCTTTTCCCATCTTATCTGCCAGCGTCGATTTGCCAGTACCTCCGTTGCCAATGATCAGTATTTTCATAAGATGGAAGTTTTTTGAGTGGAATAATATTCCTTTATTTTTTCGATCGCTTTTCCATAAAAGCGGATCTTTTTTCCTTCAATATAAATATCCAACACCGGGTACCAGAAAAATTCTTTCCCTTCCCGGATCGATTCGATCTCGTTCCATGGAATAAACAGCGGAGCATGAAAAGCCCTGAACAGTAGCATAGGTCGAAGCCCAAGACCATCCGCATGAATCGTTAGTACCATGCTATAACTATAAGAACCAATATAATTAAATTGAATGCTGGTATAAGAAAGTGATTCTAAAACCGCGCGGTCTCCAAGCGGGTGGCGGCGTGCAAAGCCCGCCCAGCCTGTCTGCCACGACAGAAGGCCGCATAACAGTATCCAAAAAAAACCGAACACCAATAAAAAGAGCGAGACAAAAACAGGGTCCTTAAACATGATTTCAAATATAGAATAGTCTAATATACTTTATTTTAAAAGATGCTAGATGCCAGATACCAGATAATTTTAAGCATCCCGCATCATTTCGTATATCATTGCCTAAAAAATATCTGTTTGATTAATCCCCTACTATTTATAAATTTAATCACTTGCTAAAAAGAAGAGTCCATATGAAAACAATAAGAATAACTTTAATCCTCGTTTCTCTATTCATCAGTGTTGTATCTGCACAAGCGCAGAAGCCTTATGTAGACGGAAACTGGAAAATAAAATCGTTGAAAGATTCCGGCAAAATGAGTGATGTGAGCGGGAAAGAAACTACAGTGACGATCAATACCAAAGGCAAAAGTATCCTGGCTTATGTAGGGTGCAATAGAATGACGGCCAATTTTGAATTCATTACAGGCGATATGGTAAAACCATTTCAACTTGTTTCTACACGTAAATCCTGCTCTGAAAGCATAGAGCCGCTGGAAAGTGCAACCCGCTATGTAATGGAGCAAACCAACTCTGTGCGGAAAAATGGCGCGAAGATAGAATTCTACAAAGACGCGGAACTTTTGATGGTGCTGGAACGTCCTGTAGATACGAAGAAAAAGAAATAGTGATTTTAAATCCCAAAATCCCAAACTTGATCTTTTTGGGGTTTAGAATTTAAAATTTACATTTAACAATACCAGAGAAAAAATTAGCCCATGGAATATCTTTCCATTAAGATGACATTAAAAGACCAGGTCACGGGAGAAGTACTCCAGCGCGAGGCTAATTATTTTAAAGATTTTCTCGACGAATTTATCCGCAAGCTGGACGATCAGAACAAAGACAATATCGGTGACAAAGATTGTTACCTTGTATACCGCATCGAACAAGGGGATACGCTGCTCTATCAATGGGACGAAGAGTGGATCATGGATGTGGAAGATTTTTTTGTCAATGGTGTAGAACCCACCCGTATTGCCGCCTCCCGGCTGATCCGTAGGCCTGAAAATTATGGTTATATCGCCCAGACGGTGATGAGCAATTATAATTACGTGATCAATAAAAAAATAGCGGCCAAGCTGAAGAAAGAAAAACTTTATGCCGACTACATAGGAGGGAATTTCAAGGGCTACGTTTGGTGGAATAAAGAAAACCTTCAGTGGTATTGCGAATTATGGCAAAATCAAAAACATGTGCAAACCTTCTATTCTGAAACACTGCCGGAGCTGATGTTGGAAGTGACGGAAAAGTATGAATAGATGTAGCTATGAATGTTGAATTATGAGTTATGAATTATGAATGGGGTGTCTGGTTGACCTTCTCATACTGTAAATTCTAAAATTGTGATCTTCAGAAAAAATTCAAAACTCATAACTCAACATTCATAATTTTTAAAGCTCTTTCTCATTCATTATTACTGCAAATTGTTTGTCAAACCTTATTTTTAGCCATTCTGGTCAACTTCAGATTTTCAACAGATTTCCTTCCGATTTCACTCAGAATTGAAATGTAGTTTTGATTCAATAATTAAAACGACATCGATATGAAAAAGGCCATCTACATTCCCGCCCTCGTGGCAGCCATGCTGGTATCTATGAGTGTTTTTGCAATAGGTACTTCGAATACAAAAAATAAAACATTTCGTCATTCTTTTCACCACGCTAAAAACGTACATCGTTTTGATAAAGCTGATGGATTTACAGAATACGATTTCCTGGTGAAAGGCCAGTACATTTCCGCAACTTATGATAATGCAGGTGGTCTGGTAGAAACAGATTTCAACATTGCTTATAAAGAACTGCCAGCAAAGGCAAAAGAATTTATCTCAAATGAATTTTCAAATCCTGTGATCACCGACATCACTCGTGTAGAGTACAAACAAAATGTTTGCTACAAAGTACGACTTGAATCGAATGGCAAGGAATACAGCATCGCCACTACCAGTGCGGGTGAGATCGTGATGGGATTTGAATAAAGAATTTAATTCTGTTGTTTGGTTAAGTGATGGGCCTGGCAGCTTTGGCGGGCTGCCGGCCTTGATTTTACTTGAGGTTTAAGGTTGATAATATAGAAGTAGTTGTCATCAATTACTTGCTTGATGTCTGTCGGATCTACCCTTCATCCGCAGACATCTTTTTTTTGCCAAATTTTTAGACAAGATTCCAGGTTCCGGATTCCAAATTCCGGATAAAATTTTTAGTTATCTTTAATTCATAATTCATAAGTCAACATTCATAATTTAAATTAGTATGCCTCAAGGATTACTCAGCATTTGCCTTCTCATTCTTTCCAATATCTTCATGACCCTTGCCTGGTATGGGCATCTGCAATTCAAAAAGATCAGCTGGCTCAGCGGTTTGGGGTTGATTGGTGTGATCCTTGTTTCCTGGGGACTTGCATTTTTCGAATACATCTTCCAGGTACCTGCCAACCGCGTAGGCCACGAGAGCAATGGTGGCCCGTTTAATCTCTTTCAATTAAAAATGATCCAGGAAATAATATCGCTTTCGGTGTTTACGGTTTTTGCGGTTTATGTTTTTAAAACAGACAAGCTGCAATGGAATTACCTTGTAGGTTTTGTGTTTCTATTGTTAGCCGTTTTTTTTGTATTTAAGAAATGGTAAAAATTGTCTGAAACAGGATTAAAGAATGAACGTGATTGTTCTTGAAATGAAATTTGTTCTCATCAGGCATCCGGTATCTGGCATCTTTCTTTTCAATCTTGTTAATTCTTTATTCCTGCAAATCCTGGTTATTTTTGTTATTTTTACAATAAATCAGTGCAAAGAATCCAAATGGAAGAGCAGTTAACGAAAGATCAGGTACAGGAATTTCAGAAAAAAATAAAGGAAGTAGTATCCGAAACAGGAAAGATAGTAGTAGGCCAGCAGTATATGATCAATCGTTTGTTGGTGGGACTTTTTACGAACGGTCATATCCTTCTGGAAGGCGTGCCAGGATTGGCTAAGACGCTTACCATTAAAACACTCGCCAAAGCGCTCGCACTCGATTTTCACCGCATCCAATTCACGCCCGACCTATTGCCTGCTGATATCATCGGTACTATGATCTACAATCAGCAGAAGAGTGAATTTGAAGTGAAGAAAGGTCCGATCTTCGCCAACTTGATCCTGGCTGATGAGATCAACCGCTCGCCAGCCAAGGTGCAATCGGCCTTGCTGGAGTGTATGCAGGAAAGACAGGTCACCATTGGCGAAGCCACCTATATGCTTGATAAACCTTTTCTGGTATTAGCTACACAAAACCCGATCGAACAGGAAGGTACTTACCCGCTCCCAGAAGCACAGGTAGACCGCTTCATGATGAAAGTATATCCGGATTACCTGGATAAAGAATCAGAGCTGGAAGTGATGCGCCGCATGTCGAACATGAATTACCGTCAGGATGTGCGTACCGTGCTTACCAAACAAGACATTTTCGCCATCCGCGACGAGATCAACAAAGTAACGATCACCGAATCGCTGGAGCGGTATATTATAGAATTAGTTTTTGCTACCCGCAAACCCCGCGACTATGGCCTGAACGACGAGGCCCGCTATGTGCAGTACGGCGCTTCTACCCGCGCTACGATTAACCTGAACCTGGCTGCTAAAGCAATTGCGTTTTTCAGTGAAAGAGATTATGTACTTCCCGAAGATATCAAAGACGTAGCACACGACATCCTGGGCCACCGGATCCTGCTCAACTATGAGGCCGAAGCTGAAGGCATTACTACAAGACAGGTGATCGACAGCATTCTCCGCAGGGTGAATATTAACAAGCTTTAACAGACTAGTGCTGCCACGACTCCGAATCGTGGCACCACTGTGCCGCAGGCCGCATAGGATGTGCCTTCAGCGGTAGTATCATTTTTTTATTCTGTAAATCCTGTACATTCTGATAAAAAAGAACTACCTTCCATACACGTTAAACCTAACACACAAAGAACATGGAAGATCTAATCAAAACAATTTCTGAGAGATCGGGATTCTCTGCAGATCAGTCAAAAGCAGCGCTAACTGTTGTACTGAGCGTACTAAAAGATAAAATGCCTACTTCACTGGGAGGGCAGCTGGAAGCTATCCTTACAGGCAAACAGCTTGATGTAGCCAGCATCATAAAAGAATTATCCGCGGATAAATTCCAAGACCTTAAAGGTTCTGCCGAAGAAAAATTGGATGATCTGAAAGATTCATTTAAGAAATTATTCTAAGAGAGGATCTATTGAAAAGTTAAAAGCCAAATTCCATCGGAACTTGGCTTTTTTTCTGAACCTTGATTCTCATAATTTTGATTTGCAGGATTTGAGAATTTGAAAGTTTGTTGATCTATATAGGTATTGTCATTCAGTAGGAAACTTGTGCAGTGCAAGGTCTGCACAAGTTTCCTACTGAATGACAAAGAAAAATAAATCCTCCACATCAAAATTATGTAAATCTTTTAATCCTGAGAATCAAGGTTCAGAATTACTATCTTTACTAATACTATCTAATCCCTTCAAAAAATGATCTGCAACGTAACCGGTAAAAATTACAAAGAAGAAGAGCTCACCTCCGGCGACGCGATCCGGAAGCCTTTGCTGGATCTTATCCGGAAAGACTATCCGGATTTTGATACCGAATCTAAGATCAACAATGAAACGCTGAACCAATACCGTCAGAAATACCTTGAGTCGATCGTCAAAGAAGAATATGGCGAGATAGACCGTATGGAGAAGGAAGTGATCTACAGTATTGCAAATGATGAGCTGCTTTCTTCCAACATCGAAAGTGACCTCGAAGAAACACTTACTCCAAGCCAGCACCTGGCGGATAAGATCGCAGGCTTTGGTGGAAGCTGGACATTCATTGGTTCCTTTTTCGGTTTTATCATCGTCTGGGTGTTGCTCAATTTGTGGGCGCTAGGCAGCAAAAGTTTTGATCCTTATCCTTTCATTTTACTCAATCTCATTCTCTCCTGCATTGCTGCTATACAAGCGCCGATCATCATGATGAGCCAAAACAGGAAAGAAGAAAAAGACCGAAAGCGTTCGGAAAATGATTTCAAAGTAAACCTGAAAGCCGAGCTGGAAATTCGTCTGCTACACGAAAAGATCGATCATATGATCCTTCATCAAAATCAAAAATTGCTGGAGATCCAACAGATCCAAATGGATTTTATGGCTGACATTTTACATCAATTAAAAAGTCCTAAATTCCCGGAGGCTAAATAAACTACATTGCCGGATAGCAGTGCCACGAGATAAAGTCGTATCACTACTAAAAAAAAGCACTAAAAGAAAATCAGAATCCAGTAATAAAAAATCCCCCGGATTCATTATCTTAATCTGACAAAATTTATACTAAAATATACAATGAGAATTTTTCTGCTAACCTTTTTCTGCCTGATCAGCTTGTCCGTTCGCGCACAGCGTGCTTACTGGGCCGGGCAAAACGATTTTATTTTTTCGCTGGCGCAAATGAATAAGACCAGCGTTCCTTCAAGTCCTGTACTCCGGTTTTCAGGGTTTCTCAATTATGAATTACAACTGCATTATAATTTTGGAAAATCAGTAGGTATGTATAGCGGCTTTGGAATAAAAAACATTGGCCTCATCAATCATTTCGAATATCACCTCATCAATATAAAACAGCGGGCTTATGCGCTCAGTATCCCACTGGCGCTAAAGTTTGGAAGCATGAGCAATCAAAACTATATAGCTGTTGGCGGAGAACTGGACCTGATGGCACAGTACAAACAAAAATTTATTTACGGACATACAAAGATCAAAGAGAACGAATGGTTTTCTGATAAAGTAAACCTGCTCAATCCTGCAGTTTTTCTCACGGCACGTTTTATGCAAAACCAGGTGATCACGGTCAAATATTTTCTAAACGATTTCCTGCATTATCAAGCCGGTGGCCTTACGCTGCCCGATGGTACAGTAATCCCGGATTACGGAAGATCTAGCCACCTGTTTTATATTTCATGGGGTACTAATATCGCGTTCAGACCTCCTTCTGTAAAAGCTACTAAAGAGTCAAGAATGCGCTCCGCCAGTTTGTAACAAATTTCTATATTCAAAAAAAATATTCTCCATGCCCATCGATATACGCAGAGAAGACGCCCTCAATTACCACAGCCAGGGCCAGCCCGGAAAAATTGAAGTGGTACCTACCAAAATGCTCAGCTCCCAGCTCGACCTTGCGCTGGCCTATTCTCCGGGTGTAGCAGAGCCTTGCAAGGAAATTGAGAAAAACAAAGAAGAAGTTTACAAATACACCGCCAAAGGAAACCTCGTAGCGGTGATCTCCAACGGCACGGCTGTATTGGGCTTGGGCAACATAGGCCCGGAAGCTTCCAAGCCGGTGATGGAAGGAAAAGGTGTATTGTTTAAAAAATTCGCCGGCATTGATGTATTCGACATCGAGATCGATTGCCAGGATCCGGATCAATTCATAAAAATTGTAAAATCACTGGAGCCTACGTTTGGCGGGGTGAATCTTGAAGATATTAAAGCCCCGGAATGTTTTAAAATCGAACAGGAATTGCGCAAGCAAATGAATATTCCTGTAATGCACGATGACCAGCACGGCACGGCGATCATTTCCGGCGCAGCTTTGCTGAATGCCTTGGAATTGGCAGGCAAACAAATTGACAAAGTGAAATTCGTGATCAGCGGCGCGGGGGCGGCAGCAGTTTCCTGCACACGCATGTATTGCCTGTTAGGCGCGAAAAAAGAAAATATTGTAATGCTCGATAAAAACGGTCCACTCCATAAAGGCCGTACAGACCTCGATCCGGTGCAGATGGAATTCGCCACCGACCGTCCGATCCAGGATCTTAGCGATGCTCTGAAAGATGCTGATGTGTTCATCGGGCTTTCTGCAGGCAATCTGGTAAACCAGGACATGATCAAAAGCATGGCTGGCGACCCGATCGTATTTGCACTGGCCAACCCGGTACCGGAAATTTCTTACGAGCTTGCCATCGCTGCAAGGCCTGATATCATCATGGCTACAGGCCGTTCGGATCATCCCAACCAGGTAAACAATGTACTTGGTTTCCCTTACATCTTCCGCGGCGCATTGGATGTAAGAGCTACCGAGATCAACGAAGCGATGAAACTGGCCGCTGTACGCGCGCTTGCCGAGCTTACGAAAGAACCTGTACCCGATATCGTCAACAAAGCTTATGGCGATGATACGATCTCTTTTGGAAAAGATTATTTAATTCCAAAACCACTTGACCCAAGATTGATCACCACGCTGTCGCCTGCTATTGCCAAGGCTGCCATGGAATCCGGCGTAGCAAAAAAACCGATCTACGATTGGGATGCTTATTCGCTTGAATTACAACAACGACTTGGAATCGATCAACGACTTATGTCGCGCGTCATTGGCCGTGCCAAACAAAATCCGAAACGTGTGGTATTCGCGGAAGCGGAACATTACAAGATCCTGAAAGCCGCGCAGATCCTGGTAGACGAAGGAATTGCCACACCTATCTTATTGGGAAATGAAGCAAAGATCCAAGCCATTATAAAAGAGCATGGGCTGGACGCCCTTGGAAACGTACAGATCATAGAGCCATATGTAGCACGTGAAAAAAGAATTGAATACGGCGAGATCCTTTATCAGAAGCGCCATCGCAAAGGACTTGAAGTGGAAGACGGAAGAAAATTAATGCGCGATAAAAATTATTTTGGCGCCATGATGGTAGAAACCGGCGAAGCCGACGCACTGATCTCTGGACTTACTACCGATTATGCCACTACGATCCGTCCCGCGCTGCAAGTGATCGGCGTGGCCGAAGGAGTGAACCGTGTGGCGGGAATGTATATTTTGATCAGTAAAAAGGGAACTTACTTTTTTGCCGATACTACAGTGAATGTAAATCCGAACGCCGAAGAATTGGTAGAGATCATTGGCCTTACGGCGAATATGGTCCGTTTCTTCGATACAGAGCCGCGTGTAGCGCTGATGTCTTATTCCAACTTCGGTTCCAGCAAGGGAGAAGTGCCGGATAAAATGTCATTGGTAAGATCGTTGGTAAAGAAAAAATATCCTGATCTGAAAATAGAAGGAGAGATGCAGGCCAATATTGCGGTGAACAAAGAACTGCAAAAAGAAAATTATCCTTTCAGCGAATTGGCAGAAGAAGGCGCCAACACGCTCATCTTTCCTGGCCTGGCCTCCGGTAATATTTCCTACAAACTCTTACAGGAAGTAGGCGGCAACGAAGCCATCGGCCCGATCCTGATGGGGATGCGTAAGCCCGTACACGTGTTGCAGATGGGAAGCTCCGTGCGAGAGATCGTCAACATGGTAGCGATCGCAGTGGTGGAAGCACAACTAAAGCAACGATAATAATGGCCGCAGGTCTTGTCAATCGTTTGGGAAAATTTTGAGTTATGAATGTTGAATTATTTAAATAAATATTCATGCATTTCATTCATAACTCATAACTCAAAATTCATAACTTTAAAAAGTCTTTTAACCTAACATAAAAAAACAATGAGCTCAGTACTAGATCAAAATGTGTTCTTTGTGAAAGAGCATGTAGGCATGTTCAAAGCTTCGAATAGCTATGACATTCTCAATCCGGAAACGAAAGAAATCCTCATGACTTGCCGTGAAGAAAATCTCGGCTTCTTCACGAAGCTGTTCAGATTCTCCGACTACAAACGCATGACGCCTTTTGACATCGAAGTAAAAACTACTTCTGGCGAATTGATCGTAAGAGTAAAAAGAGGCGTATCGATCTTTGTTTCTACGGTAGAAGTATTCGACGGCAACAATATGCTGATCGGAAAATTCAAGCAGAAATTTTTCTCCATCGGAGGGAAGTTTGATGTACTCGATGCCAACGAACAAGTGTTGTGTACCCTGAAGGGAAAATGGACAAGTTGGGATTTCAAATTTGCCACTGATACGGTAGAGTATGCAACCGTTACCAAAAAATGGGCAGGTCTAGGCAAAGAACTTTTCACTACTGCCGACAATTATGTTCTGTCAATAAACGACAGTGCGCCGAAAACGGGGAATTTAAGAAAATTGATCTTGGCAGCTGTAATGTGTATTGATATGGTGTTGAAAGAGTAACGAAATAGATAACTATAATTCACAATTGTGATTCTATTTTAGAACAGTTATAAAATTATAGATACTGCTTGTTTAATTATTAGGATGCCAGACACCGGATCCGAGATGCCAGATAAAAAAGAATTATCGGCTATCCGAAATCGGTGTCTGGCATCTTTTTTATTTTATTCCGATTTCTCTAACCGTTGAATTTTTTCTTCTTGTAGGGTGCTGATCTTTTCTAACATCTTAACTTTTTCCTGGCATTCCTGAAGCGATCTTTTGTACTCTGCCTCACGCTCCGCCACTATGGATGGCTCGTCTGTAGCGCCTTCGTAGCTTTTCCCCAACGTGTAGTATGAGAAAAAATCATATTCTAATACTTCGGAAATTTTGTGTAGAAGACCTGTGTCTATACTTTCCCTTTTGAAGATTTTATGAATATTGGTAGAGGTCATGTTTAAGCGTCTTCCCAATTCTGTTTTGCTCATCCCTCTCCGCTCCGTGATCTCTTTAATAATATTTCCGATGAATACCGCCATAGGTACAAAACTATCATGCTTCAACTATTTGAATGTCAATAGTAAATGAATGTTAGTTTGGTATTTTGTGAATTTTGTGATAATATTATGTCAAAAAGTTTATTGTTTTTAAATAAAATCATTTATACTTGTGAAGTATTTGTGCAACGACATGTCTGTGAAGTAGTTAACTAACTCATAATCATTTCACAAAGACAAAAGATCAGCGAATAGACCAGGAAGTAGAGACCCAGGTACATTTTAAGATAACGGAAACCAGACCTGCACGGCTAGAGAGAGAACACTTTAAGTTTAGTAAAAAAGTCTTTTAAGGAAACCCCTCGGGCTTCCCCTGGAAAAGTATGTCCATACAATTCCGGAAAGAAAAACTTGATCAGCACTCAGCGTCCTGGTATACGAAATGATCGGAAGTCCGAACCGGAAGATCATTTCATCGCAAGGAAATTTTTAGAAGGAATTTGTGAAGAGGGCAACAAACTATTTTGAAAACTTTTAACACTACGCTATTATGGTGAAAACAGTCAAGCTTTGTCTCCTGTTTTTTAGTACGGTTTTTTTTATCTCCGTCAATGCTTTCGCACAAACACTAATGCCGGAGTATGCAGAGTTCAGCGTCAGTCCGGATAATTTCGTCTCTGGCATTGATCGCCGCGGAGTGATGGATGTACAGAAGTCTACCGGTAAACAAGTCTATGTCTACGTAGAAAAAGACGCCGACCCGGCCACTACGCGCGACGTATGGTGCGCCGTCTACAACGCCGATATGACGCTGCTGGTAGGCCCTTTCCGCGTAAACAGCATCACAACCAACGATCAGATGTATCCATCGGTCCTGGTAAACCAGAATGATAACTCTTTTTACGTTTCCTGGAGCGGCAACACAGGCTCTGGCATCAGCGATATTTATGCCAAGAAGATCAGCTTCGACGTCACCAATGCCACGTCTGCCGCAGTGACTGCTGCCACAGATGTATTGATCAACGATATTACTACCGGCGATCAGATCGCGCCGTTGATGGCGATGAACTATCCTAACAACGAACTTATCTTCAGCTTCCGCGACCTGGCGGGCAACGACGGAGGGGGGAGCGGCTCACAAGGAGTTTATTATAAAAGAATTTCTCCTCTTGATCTGAGTCCTATTGGTATACAAATATTGGTCAACGTAACGACCACCGACAACCAGGTTCTAAATGCAATAGATCTTCAGGGACGTCAATTAGTGATCACCTATACTTCTAACCGCGTAGGAGGCAATGCGCAGGATGTTTATATAAGGATCTATCAACTGAACACCCCTTCGTTTCTCGATCCATTCCTTACATATAGTCCGGGCGCGGAGATCCTTGTAAATAATTTTCGGGCAGGAATCCAAAACAATGGCAACGTAGACATCAATAGTACGAATGGCAATTTTACCATCACCTGGTCCTCTGCTTCCCAGGATGGAGGCGGCTATGGAGTATATGCAAAAATATACAGTGCCTTCGCACAGTCGGTGATTAAAGATGAATTTATTATCAATAGCGTTACTACCAACGACGAACTGCTCAGCCGTGCGGTATGGGAAGAATCGACTAACCAGCTAATGTATTTTTTTCATTATTCCAATGGCACTTCCAGTACGCTGAAATACCGTGTATTCGATGGCTACACTACAGCAGGTCAGTATACAGCAGTAGATGTAGAAAAGGACCTGATCGGTGGTACCGATACTAAAAATTCAGCCAACGAATCTTATAATATTGTATACAACTCTTATACCAACCGTCTCCATATCGTCTACAATATTTACGATAGTTATTCCACCTCCAATTCTAAAGTAAAAGCAAGAACCTGTATTTTCAAACATCCTAATTTAATCACCCCTTCTTTTATAAATGGAACAGACCTGGACAAAAATTGGGTGCATACACGCGCGTACGCGGAAGACGCTTCGTTGAAAGCTGAGGCTAGACAATATTACGACAGTCTCGGAAACCCCACTCAATCGCAGGCCCGCAACGTAGCCGAAGGAAAGATCCTCGCTTCGATGCAATTGTACGACGCGTCTTTAAGGCCCGTATTGAAAACGCTCTCCGCTCCGATCACGGAACAGTTATGTACTTATAAAAATAATTTTATCATCCCTGCAGGAGGAACAAAAACATATTCCTTTTCCGACTTCGACAAACCTTCTACTACTTCTAACCTGAACGGAGAGATCAACAATCCAAAACCGGTAAGCAATTCTTCTCTTCTCGGAAGTTATTACAGCGACAACAACAGTTATGAATCCTACGTGGCTACCACCGCTTATCCTTACAGTCGTGTAGACTACAACGACTCAATCGCAGAAGGAATGATAAGAGCTTCTTCGCCGGGCGAGGCGCTGAGAATGGGCAGCGGACATGAGACCAAGGCAGTCACGGTTCCTATTCTCAACGAGCTCGATCATTATCTCCAGCTCAAGAAAAATTATTTCGGCGCTTCGGATATCAAAGCTACTACACTTGCCTTCAAAGGTACTAAGACAATCAAGACTGATGAGAACGGACATAGCGTCATCAGCTTTCAAGACAATGAAGGAATGCTCATCGCTACAGCCGCCGATCAAGGTGCTGGCAATACAGTGCAAAGGGCAACATTGACTGGAAATATATCTTATTTTTCTACTGTTGCCAGCAGTGAATATACCGTCTACGATCTGGTTCTCTCCGCTACTGCCCCGGTAAGGATCTGCAATGGATCAGGCACCCTATTATTCCAGGGCTATGCCGACGATTTCAATGTGCTGAATATTCCTGACAATGATCTTCAGATCTATTCTTCTGCTCCTTTTGATGTACAGTACCAAACTTCTATACCTCCCTACACTGTTTCTACACACAGCAATAACGCCTATGGTCATAGTGTACTCGACTTTTATCTGAAAGACCCTTCCAGCCTGAGCCTGAGCTATTACAAATTTTCCAACATAGGGCCGGTCACACCGGTGATCAGCGTGAGTAGTTTGGCAAATGGCAAAGTTTATTTTAGTGGCCATTACGAATCTTTCAGCAACACTGTGCTGCCTGCAGGTCCCGGCTACTATAGGGTCCAGATCGATAGCCTTCCTTTTTCTTATTATGGGTACGATAGTACTTATATAAACCTGAAAGTAAATTTTAATTTTCCTTACAGCGATCTCGCTTATTATTTCTACGACCTAAAAGGCCGTATGGTGGGAAGTGTAGCGCCAAAAGGTGTGAATACCGCCAGCACTGCTGCGCCGAAGTTTAAAACTTCTTATACCTACTCCACTACAGGAACATTGCTGAGTACCACTGATCCCGATCGTGGCCTTACGGAATATGTGTACCGCACCGACAATAAGCTGCGCTTCCAGCAGGACGCACGCCAGCGGGTAAGCGGGAAATTTTCTTACGTGAATTACGATGCCTACGGACGCGTAGTAGAATCCGGTGAGTACGATCCATCGCTGGTAGGAAGCGGTGCGAAAGTATTTCTAAACTATACTGCCAACGCTACGCCGCCTGCTAATCCAAACAGCGTGCATACAATTTTGTCTAATGTGACCAGTGGCGGAGGCTTAGAAAGCGCCGGCCGCACGGATGTGAATTATCTCGCATACGATCTCGCGGCCGGTGATGCTCTCCGCACACAACATTTTACCAAACTGCGCGCCTCGGCTTCCTGGAAAAAAAATCTGGATACCGACGCTTCTTATATCAGCAAGAGCTGGTACAGCTATGACAACCGCGGAAGACTGGAATGGATAGATCAGACGTTTACCGGGCTTGGCAGTAAGACCATTGATTATACTTACAACCGTGAATTACTCACTAACGTGATCTTTCAAAAAAATACTACAGCGGAGCGGTTTGAACACAAGTACAGTTATGATGCCATCCAGCGACTGAAGAAAGTAGAATCCGCTGCCGGCGCCGGATCGTACCAGACAGAAGCGCAGTATTGCTATTACCTCCACGGCCCGCTGAAGAGGAAAGAATTGGGCGGCAATGTGCAAGGCATGGATTACGTCTACACCGCGCAAGGATGGCTGAAGAGTATCAATCACCCGGAACTCAGTTCTGCAAAAGATCCCGGCCACGACGGCGCTACAGGCTCTGCCTTTGGGCAGGACTTGTTTGGTATGAGCTTCGATTATTATGATAGCGATTATGCGCGTACAGGCAGTTCACTGGGAAATACAGTCAATACTTCGCTGGCAAGTTATGCGCCTAACTACAATGGACTCATTCGCGCAGTAAACTGGCAGACGCAAGGGCACAGCATCAGCGGCAATCCTGCGCAATATGCGTATGCATATGATTACAAAAATCAGCTGACCAGCGCAGTGTTTGGGTACAATGATCTTAGTACGAAAAATTTTGTATCTGATGCCACTGGCAAATACGCTACCTCCGCAGCCTACGACGGCAACGGAAACCTGACCGTACTCAACACTTCCAAAGGTGCGCAGCCTGCTGATAACTATAGCTACGATTATGGCTCAACGGGCGACGTGAACAAACTCTACACACTCACCAACGCTGTCACTGCGGGCGATACGCGCGCGTATCAGTACGACGAGATTGGAAGAATGCTTGTAGAAACGCGCAATTCCGGTAAGAAGAAAAAACTGACCTACAATTCTTACGGCCTGGTGATCGCGGTGAAAGATTCTGCGGATAGGCTTGTAGCTACTTTTGTATACAACGAACGCAACCAGCGTATCAAGAAGATCAACTACAATGCAGGTACTCCTTCTATCACTACCTGGTACATCGTAGACGCCACGGGGCGCGAGCTGAGTATCTATGACAACAGCAGCGGAAGTACAGCACAAACCGAAATGCCACTCTACGGCTCCAACCGCCTGGGCGTAGTGGAGAAAAATGGTGCTACGTTAGCATACATCTACGAACTAAAAGACCACCTAGGCAATGTGCGCGTCACAGTAGACCGCAATAAAGTTTTGCAAAGCTGGATCGACTACCTCGCATTCGGCGAAGTGAATCCGGAGCGCCATGCTTTCTCAGCCTATACACGCCGGAGTGAATACCAGGGCGAGTCGGCGCAATACGATGCGGAGACGGAATGGAATTCTTTCGACCTGCGCATGTACGACGCACGCATCGGAAGATGGCTGAGCGTGGATCCTTACGGACAACATTGGAGTCCTTATGAAGGGATGGGAAATAATCCTGCGATGTTTATAGATCCTACTGGAGGAGAAGATGAAAATCATATGATAAACCTACCAGAAGTGACAGTTACTGGAACTAGATCTATTACTAATATTCCATCAATCGTACTGGGGCTGAATTATCAGAATGGAACCAATCCGCTAGCGGGCTTAAGGTTGGATTATGATGCAGATGACATCCGTTCTATAGGCAATATAAGACTTCCAGGAGGAGTAGATTATTCGGCTGTATATATTCCTAAATCAAAACTTACAGGAACTACGAATGAATCCGATTTCTGGCGGACCCATATGGGGCGTGATCTAATATCAATGAAAGAATATTTTACAAATACAGAAGAGCTACGTGAATTAAATGATGCAGTGAGTACAGTTGCAAATGGAGGTAAAGTGCTTGGTCTAGGAATGATGGCGTTTGGTTTAACATCTACTACTGGGGTGTTTATAGCCGAACTCTCCGGAACAGTTTCTACCGTAACAGATGGTGCCGATGTACTTCTTGATTTAGCAGAGGGCAAGTTTACTTCTGCAGGAGTCAAATCTTCGTTTTTTGTTATCTCATTAACAACAGGTGGTATAATTAGCCGCTCTATGTATGGAGGAACTGCACAAACTGTTACAAGTACTGTGTCAGATATGGTAACATCTGGTTTGCAAAATATGGCGACTAGTCAAATGGATAAAGAATAAAAATTAGTATAAAAAAATATAGAAAAATGATAAAGTTTTTATTAGGCAGTTTGTTCTTCGCGCTCTTAACTTATGTTGGTTATTTATTCTACTTGAAAGCGAAATCTAATCCTTTTCAAAGGTTTCGTAGTATTGTGGTGATGATAACTTGCGCTATAGGGGTAATCGTTATGCTATATAATGCATTTAAAAATATATAACTATGAAACAAGCGTTCATTGTCTTTACAATTATAATTTCTCTTTTTGTCCTTTTATATATTATTTATCTATTATCAGAACAGTATGGAAAAGTAGTATGGCAAATAGTATCTGTCATAACTATAATAGCCTGGGTAATTCAAGTATATAGAAATAAAATTAATATTTAGAGAATTGCAAAAATGAAATTCGTTTATATATTCTTCGGCTTATTAATTTTAATTTCCTGCGACAGAAATGAAAGTCCTGCATTTGAGTACAAAGAATTTTACGAAGGCAAAGAAAGAGTAGAAGGCCGTTTTCTAAACGGTCAGCGTGATGGAGTTTTTACACACTACTATCCAAATGGAGACGTAGCAAGAATCAGGTTTTATGAAAACGGCCACGCGAAAGGTGGAGCAACAGATTACTATCCAAATAATAAATTAATGGGTTACGCTGTATTTCTGGAAAAGACTAAAGGTACTTATCAATTGCTTTGGCATCCCAATGGTGATACAATGATCGTGACCGATGGAAAGTTTTCAAGAGGATATTATAAAGATGGCAAGCCGCGAATGTATTCTTATGTGAAAGAAAATTTCAGCACGATTATATTTGAAGAGAGCGGAAGAATAAAACAATTTACGGGTCCGCTGGATTATTTAAGAAAAAGAGATAGTTTTGATTTAGATAAAGCTTACCCTGACTGGAAAGAACGAGTGAGAGAATGGGAAGAAAAATAAATTAAAGGCTTCTATAAGTAATACTGAACCATGCGAAAGCTTATACTTATATTAAACGTTCTCTTGTGGAGTTGTACTAATGCTGATATAAAGGACGATCATAAAAAAGTCATTGACGACTTAAAAGTTAAAGATAACATCATAAATGTAAAAGTTAAAAAGGTTGAGCTCTTTTTCTCAGAATTAGAAGAGACGATTAATCCTGGTAGAAAATATACTGTACAGCTTCTTCCAGAGGACCCAATGGATAGTATAGCTCGAATAGATTTTACATCAAAAAATGTTTTCTATAAGAAATATAGAGATCCTAGTATAGTATCCTTTTATATGCCTTTAGAAACGGCAGAAGAAGATTCGGTGCTTGGTTTGAAATATTTGGTGATCAGAAAAAATAAAACAAAGTTTATTATAGATCATATTTTAGAGAATTCAAATGTTACGGATACTGTAACCGGAATTGAAGAGCGAAAATATTATAAAGTAGAGGAAAGTATGAGACAACAGATAGCTAGAAAATTATTTGCAGAATTATTAAAAAAGAAATAGAATCAAAATGTTATGAAAATATTTCCAACCTTCTTTTTCTTCTTTTTCATCATGCACGCCTCCGCGCAATACATGAACACATCCCCGGAAGAAGCGCAACAGCTGAAAAAACGAATCCTACTGATAGTGCTTCCGCAGGAAGATAAACACTACCTGGCTCAGCTTGCGGAAGAGAACCCGGCAGATTCTTCAGTCTATCTCGAAGATCTGGCCGGACAACAATATGCTATGAAAAAGGCAGTGACAGAACAATGGAAATTCAACGATAGTCTTTCTTTTTGCTCCTTGAAAGAAGCTAGATCATTGCTGAAAAATTTTCCTGAAAAATATGCGATCCTGCGTATGGAAGAGCAGTTGCAGGATAAGGTCTATGTGAGCTGGCACCAGCGGGTAGCCCAGACTACAAGCTGGGCTAAGCACGGTGAAACATTATACTACAGTGCTAATAAACGTTACAATCTACCAATGCTCGGTATCACGGTTATGGTAATTGAAGCACCGAAACGTATCATCAGAGCATATCTTCCAAAGATCTCTCCATCAGAAGGCGATTTTATTTTTGCCTTTCATCAAATGGAATATGTCTTGTCATCAGTCATCAAAACCGGCGAACCGGCGAGTAAGCTCTATCGCTCAGATATAAAAGCCGGTCAATTAAAAAACAAAATACTTCTGCTGGACAGACGAGAACTGAAATGTACAGCGGAAGAAATTCAAAAAGTTTATCCTTACCCTTTTCAAATTGTAGAGTACATCACGATCGAACATGCCTTGCGCACGCGTGATGACCGTTATGTGATCATTCAGAACTCGCGCTTTGAAGCCTCTAATAGCACTTACTATTTATGCAACGCCAGCGATGGGGCGATCTATTATGAATTCATCGAACCCACTTTCGGCTATGGCAAGATCGATGGATCGAACCTGACGATCCAGGTATATTATCCGGCTTTAAAACCCGGGCAACTCGAACAGTTTGGAAATCTTCCGTAAACTGTAACTAAAAACTAAACCATAATTTTAAAAACCAAACCTGGATCAGGAGGGAAAGACATGTCCAAAATTTAACAAAATGAACCGCAGGCACACGATACCAAGAATTTATTTTTGCCGCAGCCGGAAAATTCCGCTGTGTGGGGCGGTGCATTGGACGTATAGCTGATCAACCTTTCAATTCTTATGAAATAAAAAAAACCGAACCTGGATCAGGAGGGAAAGACATGTCCAAAAAATTACAAACAACGATGAATAAAAAATATTTACTACTCTTCTTCAACCTGGCACTCACCTTGTCGGTGGCGATCTGGGTGTTTGTATCGCATTCAAAAGAAAGAACCGGCTACCTCGACTTCGAGCGCCTGTTGCGCCAATACGAAGGTATGAAGCCGATGAGCGAAACCTTTGCGGCAAAAGCAAAAGTTTACCACGACAATCTCGATACGCTCCGCGCGGAGCTTTCGCGCAGTTCGGAAGCGTTTGAAAAAAACAAAAACAAACTCTCTGGCAGCGAGCGCAAACTTCAAAGCGAAACGTTGGAAAAAAGAAAATACGAACTCATCCAATACCAGCAAGCAACAGAAGCCAGGATCCGGGAAGAGCAGGAAAAAATGCTTGACAACATTACAAAAGAGATCCGCGCTTACATCAGCGACTACAGCCGCAAAAATCAATACAGCATGATCTTCTTTCGAAACGAGCAAACACTTGCCTATGGTGAAGATGCCAATGATGTGACCGATGGCGTGTTGAAAGAGTTGAATGAGAAATACAGGAAGGGGAATAAATAGTTATGAATGTTGAATTATGAGTTTTGAATTATTTTATTCACCGCTGTATATGTTTAATGTTTAAGAAATAAATTTTAATGCACCGTTACTTTGTTTTAATTCTAAGCATACTAATCTTTTCTTGTGAACGAACATTAACACAGGAAGAACTGGAAGCCTATATACTGGAGCCGTCGCATGGGCTTATTCAATCCAGCGAAGCGCGAGGCTTGCGTGTGGAGGTATTGTTGCGCCCAGGGAGTTTGATCGCTTACCAGGAGTACAAGCAGCAAAACAGTTCACTGGAAATAAAAAAACAAGCGGAAGAAAAATACAAGCACAATTTGTATTTCACTGTAAATGTTTCGCAGGATCAGCAAGACCCACTGTATAAGCTGGGCGATGTAAGCCGATATAGAAAGGTGCTGCAAGAGCTCGCTTTCCGAATGTCTTCCCACGCGCGGCTGATCAGTTCGGCAGGTGATACAGTTGCCGTAGCTGATTATGCTTTCCCGCATTTGTATGGCATGTCCGATGCGGTATCTGTGTTGTTCGCTTTTCCTGCAGACAGTTTAGCTACTTACAATTGGCTCGAGCTTGAATGGAACGATCCTGGCTTCGGTTCGGGTGATCAGAAATTTCGTTTTGCAAAAAATGATATAGAAAATATTCCGGAACTGAAATGGGAATAAGTAAAAACAACAGATGCAATCATCTGCCTGTGGCGGAGAAGCCGGGCCAGGCCGCTAGTGGTAGGGTCTTGGCTACGGCACCGCCGCGGGCAGATGAATATTAAGTTATGAGTTATGAATGATGAGTTATAAGTGATTATGCGTCAGTCATTTGTTAGGGTCATTTAGCAACCAGCCACCATAATTCATAACTCATAATTCAACATTCATAACTTAAAAAAACTTTAACCAATAAATCAAAACCATATGTTACACTCGCACCGAAAATTTTTGAAAGCGGTTTCCATTTTTCTGATGCTTAACATTCTCTCCTGCGCGTTGGCACCATCGCTTAGCTATGCGCTTACTGCAGGACCTACAGCTCCCGAGGCTACTAGCTTCGAGCCGGTAGATACTACCGACATGGTGAATTTACTCACCGGTGACCTTACTTATAATCTACCGCTGCTGGAAATACCAAGCCCGGAAGGTTCATACGCTATGTCGCTTTCTTATCACGCAGGAATTCGCCCCGACGAAGAAAGCTCCTGGGTGGGATTAGGCTGGACGCTCAACGCTGGCGCTATCAACCGCAATGTAGACGGTACGCCGGATGATGTGAACTATGGAACCGTTACGCAAACACGATACACCGATCTCGGAAGTGCGCAATTGCAGTACGTAGATATAATGGGACTAAAAAATGCTTCGGGCACTATTTACACGGCGCATAATTTTGAAGGCAACGGAGGCCTCGGTTCGTTGGCTCTTGTAGAAGGAAATTCTCCCGATCAAACATTCTCAAGCAGCGATGCTTCGCGCGGTACAGAGGATGATAACATGCGTAACCAGGTGCGCGCTTATCTTGCCAACTCTACGCTTATGGTTCCTTATATCGTCAACAATCAGATACCTGCGGAAGCGAGCGCCCGTATGAAAGTAGTGCCGATTCCCAACATTCCTGATCTGTATGTGGATGTGAAATCAAATTACTGGCGATGGTACAAAGTGCAGCAGGGAACTTTGCAAAACCGAGGATCGCTTTATGCAAGCCGGCACCTGTATCCTAATATTCAAAACAGTGCAGATGCTTATAGGCTTATCTCTAATGCTACTCTCATGTCGGAGTCTACAGATCCTGATAAATACAGCTATGGCCTGATGCCTTCCAATGATTCTTATAATGTTTCCGCGCAAGGATTGAGTGGCTCGATCAAGCCCTATAATTTTGAGAACGGAACGTTGTTTGTAGAAAATAGCAGTTCTACTCCTACACCGGATGCTTATGGACTCTCGAGTACACTTCTCTATCAATTTACAAAAGACTTTACTAAAAAAGTAAACTTTCGTTTTGAAGGAAATTTTTCAAATGCTTTATCGATCACCCCACAACGCATCCAATGGGGATCAAGTCCTTTGACAGGAGGATCTGTAAGCGATCAAACGGTCACCGCCAATAGTACAGGCTATAATAGTACCACACAGCAGTTGGCAGGATCAAGACATATAGATTGGTATACGCTGAACCAGGTCAACAACAACTATGCAAAAACGAAAGGATTAATGGGTTATCAGAATATTGATAACCAATATATACAATCCGGTGGTTACCGTGTACGACAATTTTCTCCCGTCGACACTTCTACAATTGCTGCATTCAAGATCGTGAACGAAGATGGAACGACGTATCACTATGCGTTGCCAGCTTATGCTTATGGAGAGACTTATAAAATAAGAGCGAAAGGAAATGACTACAACAGGATAGAATCGGTAAGCAACAATGAATATGCTTACGAATGGCTGCTCACAAGCATCACCGGAAGCGACTATGTAGACCGCAATCACAACGGGCTGGTAGACGCCGCCGACTGGGGTTTTTGGACCGCCTTTGACTACGGGAAGTGGACCGACAAATATTTGTGGCGCACGCCTGCTACCGGCTACAACACGGATATAGATGGTTCTAATGAAACAGCCACCAGCGGCTTCAAAGAGATCTACTACCTCGACGCCGTGCGTACACGTACGCATACTGCTCTTTTTGTTAAAAATATAAAACCCGATGGAAAAGGAGTGGGTAGTAAATCCGGTGGATATACTTATTCTATTGAGTCCGTGCCCAGAGGTGCTGTTTGTGGTGGCACGGGAACAATATACGATATTTTTAATATTCTTCCGGTCAGCACTATGAAGTTGGAAAAAATATATGTGTTGAATAACGATGATCTGAATAGTTTTTTATCGAGCAATTCTCTTTCAACAACTAACCTAAGCGCTCTGAAGGCCAATGGTAACGCTTACAACCATAGTTATAATGGAATTGCTATGTGCAGCACAGGACCGTCTGCAGGACCAAATTATTCGAATTATCACATGGGCGATAATGTGCTGGACAATCAGGATCTGACTGCCGCGCAGTTTAATCTTCTTCAGAAAAGCACACTTAAAACAATTCAACTTAACACGGATAATTCATTATGTATTTCCGATAATAGTTTTACTGTAGGGGATGACTATTGCAACGAACTTATTTCATCAGGTCTCACGTATACCAGGCAAGGGAAGCTTACACTGAATTCCGTAAAGGTGTACGGCAAAGCAGGAGCAGATCTGATCCCTTCTTATAATTTTACATACGAACAAACTACAGGATTGAAAAGCGCTAACTTTACAATGCTTACGTTGGCCACGTCCACTACTTCAACGGTTAGCTTTGGCAGCACTCCACCAACGATGACAGGAGGTGAAGTAGTAAAATTTACCTATGGCGAACTGGATTATTATGCTGCGTTCGGTATGGTGGCGCTGGATAGTAGTTCGATGACTTATAGAGCTACTGTACAATATTTCGGACCTAATTTGCCTACGGAGTCTATGATGCTCTATACGATGAATGCAACAGAAACCAGGAATCCACCTTATGACGGACAGATGCAGGATATCTGGGGAAGATTCAATTCAGCTTACAATAAATTTTATGGAGATTACAATGGTAATAAACAAGTGACGGCCGCTTCCGTCAACGCGCAAGACTTGTGGAATCTGAGAGAAATAGAAACTCCTACCGGTGCGAAAATAAAGATCACTTACGAACCGGATAGTTATAAAGCGCCGGAAGCATTCAATAACTATGGCTATTCGATCACATCGATGGTTCCGGTAAGCGGCTCTAATGACGACGTGCGTTTGTGGCTGACCGTGAATGGATCGAATCTTACAGATATTTTTAGCGTCGGCAGTCAATGCAATTTTTTAGCGCTGCTCGAAACGCCACCTTCTTCCGGTACTGTATACGAAGAGCTGATTGATTATTCAGCAGAGAAGGCAGAAATAGTAGCGGTTAATAATAGTTATATTACCGTTCGCGCCTCAGGATTAGCAAATGCATTCAACGGATGTTATCCGGCAGATTTTTCGAATTACTCCGGTACTGGTTGTGCCAATAGTTTTATCGGAGGAAGATTGAAGTATTATAAGAACACAACTATTCCCGGCGGTGGTATACGTGTGAAGACGCTGGCAGTAGAAGGTTCAGGATGGAGGAAGGAAACAAATTTTAAATATGAATCTTCTCCGGGCGTTACTTCCGGTGTTACTTCTTATGAGCCTTATGGGCTTGATGTAAGCAATCTTTCTTTTTCTTCCGTACCTACCATTGCCACTGCGGAGCGGCTGAAAAAACAAGCTACCGGAACGGATAGGTACTTGAAAACATTGTACGCAAATTTTGCAAACGTACTCAAACTCTCAAGGCTCCTGCCCGCGCCGGGCGTGATGTATGAATATGTGACCGTCTCACAACGTACGAACAACATAGATTATCCTACCAGCACACGTTACCAGTTTGAAGTGTTTGACAGCGGCATGATCACGATCGCGCAAAACCCCGATTGGTCAGTAGATCCGAATCATTCGAATATGTACCGGAGAAATTATTTGAATACGATCAAAAATAATACAACCCGTGTCGGAAATCTTCGCTCTGTTTTCACTTATGATAAAAAAGGAAAAGTAATTTCTAAAGTGATTAAAAAATATCTTCACGATGAATATAATGACCAGGCCTCTTTTGAAGCAGCGCTCGCCTCACGGTTCAGCAGCCAGGGTAAGATGGCACAATCGTTCAATAATTATGCTGTGCTTACTACTTATGATGCTTCAAATAATTATAACTACTACTCCTACGCCATTACCAATCTCCTGGAAGAATATCCGTCTGTGTTGACCTGCGAAGAAAGCTACGATTTGTTGAAAGGCAGCAGCAGTAAGATTCAGCACCTTGGCTATGATTTTTATTCCGGCATTTCTACCAAACAATTTTATCAGAATACTTATGGTAATTATTTTCTGGCGAAAACGATACCTGCCTACAATGCCTATTCAGAAATGGGAATAAAAGTAAATACTCCCACGAATCGTCATATGCTAACGCAAGCCTTTGCTACCTATCTGTATAAAGCCGATTCAAGTGCAACTATTTTAGGTACGCTTTCGGCGGAAGTAAATACTTGGAGTAAAATCTGGAATTACAGAGCATACTCGCCGGGAGCAACGAGTCCTTATACTTACAGCGCTATTGCAGATGATCCGCTTACTGCACAGAACGAGCAGATCTGGCGGCCGTTCAGGAGCTATGTATGGGATTCGCCGTTTACCAATGCCGATGGTACTAGCCAAAACTTTGTAGATTTTGACGGCGCGTCTGAAGCCAATAATATTCCTCAAAACCAATACTGGAAAAGAAAATCCGAGATCAGTTTGTACGATGCGTTCTCCAATCCATTGGAAGTAAAAGATATTAATGGTGTATACGCTTCTACTAAAATGGGGTATAAGAATACTGCAGTATTGGCAAATGCAAGCAATGCGAAGTTTACAGAAATGAGCTATACCGGAGCAGAAGATCTGCCACTGGTGAATAGCCCAGGCAATGATTATTTTGACGGGGAAGCTTTTGGGAATAATTATAAAAGCAACACCTATGCGCATAGTGGAACATATTCTATAAAACTTTCTACAACCAGTCAGACAGTTCCTGTGTATAGAGCCCAGTATACTTCTACGCAACAGGATTTTTCCAAACAGAAGGATTACCATCTCTCAGTATGGGTGTATAAGGATAACGTAACCGCTGCGAACCTGAGTTATAGATTTTATGATTTCAATACGGGCACAACTATTTCTACAGCTTCTGCTGCCGGCAATACAAGTTTACCCAAAGCCGGAGACTGGTATCTTTTATCACTTGATTTTAATCTTGGAAATCCAACGACTACAAGTGCAGTATTGGCCATAAATTTAAATACCACCTCTTCGGTTCCTGTGTACTTCGACGATTTTCGTTTTCATCCGTCCAGTGCCGCTATGACCTCTTATGTCTATGATCCTCAGTCTTGTCAGTTGACTTATATTCTAGACCAGGAAAATTTTTATACCCGTTTTGAGTATGATCCTTTTGGAAGATTATTGAGCGTGAATAAAGAAACATTGGATGGAGAGAAAAAAGTCAATGATTATTATTATAATTACAGCAGAAAACCTTAAAGGAACAGCCTAGCTGTTTATCAGGCGCATGTTCGGGGGAACATGCGCTTTTTTTATTTTTATTCTACGAGCATGGAAAACAAAAAAACTCCGCAGGAGATTACAGAACCCGCGGAGCAATCCTAAACGCACTAGTTAACCGTTACAATTTAGTTTAGGATAATGGTTTCGAAGTAACGTTCCATATTCACGTCCTCCATTTCGTTTTTGAAATTTTTTCTTCTCACTTTAGATACTTCCACAATGATCCGGTCACCAGGTTGCATAAGGCCTGCGAAAGCATTGAGCGGAATTTGTATGCCGTTGAAAGGAATTTCTTTCATCTTCGTTTTTCTTCTGGCCAGTGTGATCGTGCCTTCCGCAAAGTAGCGGCATTCTTCAGGTAAATTTTGTGCAAAGGTTATATCCGGAATTATTCTGACAGTCATTATCCTGGGTGCATTAGCCGGCAAGCCTTCTAGCGGTGGTACCTTCTGGTTATTTACTTTTACATCAATAGTCGGTTTTGGAATTAATTTTACTCCGAAAAGTTCTTCTCCAAGGAAACTGCCATTGTTGGTGACTCCTACTCTTACCCGTGCAGAGGTAGGCACGAGTGTTACCACTCCGGGACGATCGCCGTTGATCACGCTGGCGCCTTCTACCCGGAAAGAAGGATGATACGCGGCACCTAATGCAGGTACGGAAATATTTAATTTGTTTCCGCAATTTTTATACAGCTGAGGCACCGTGCCGGATTGCACTTGTATCACAGGTTTTACTACCGTGTATTCATGCGTGATCATATAAGTAGTGTCTTGCCCACGTTGATTTTTCATTTTGATCGAGCCTGTCCATGTTTTTTTCATGGTGCCATCGGGTTTATAATTGCCGCCGCTTGCGATGAATGAAAGACTACCTACACCATTGTTGTCTACGGAAAGTATACTGCTACCCATTGTCATCTGCGGTTTTGCAGCGGAAGAAGTAGCGGCCATAAACATTTCAGCATTGTATTTAGTACCTGCTACTACAAAATCAGATTGTGGTTTTACTACAGGCATCATATGGTCTACCGTATAATCTTCCAAACGTAAGCTGTCTGCAATGGCAGTGACAACAGAATTTTCCATGTTGAGAATTTTTGCTTCTGTTTCGCTCAATACTGCCAATGCAGCCACCATGGGCATTTGGCCATAGTTGAGGTGCGCGTAGTCTTTGTTTTTCTGATCAGAATTATTTTTCAATGTTGGATCTTCGCTGGCATTTTTTGCAAGACCATCAAATCGGTCGATCGAATGTTTGTTCATGAACTTTACATAATTGTCTAACTTCTGTTTTAGCTCATAAGCTTTCCCCGATTTATTGGCGCCGATCATGATCACTTCTACTTGTGTTTCATCCTTGGCTCCTTTAAAACCGCCTTCACTGTCATAGCCACCGGTTTTGTCGATCAACTCTTTTTTGATAGCATCCACCTCGGCCAGCATTTGCTGGGTCTTCAGGCGTACCTCGCGCGCGCGTTCGCTCAGGGCTACTTCTCTTGCTTTTTGTCCCCGCTGTTTTACCAGTGAAGCAATAGCCACTTGTTTTTTCTGATTGTCCGCATCGTTGTTCGTAACGGTTTTTTCCAAGCTCGCATTGAGCGCCTGAAATTTGTAGATAAGCGCAGAGCTCACCTGTAGAGCCAGCAGCGCGGTAAGCACCAGATACATCATCCCGATCATCTTTTGCCTTGGGGTTTCAAATTTTCCTGCCATAACATTTCTTAGTTTAAGTTTTGACAGCATAATGCAGGGGTTTTGAAAAAGATACAGAAGAATTTTCTGAACTTTTATTTTCAGGATGCTTGCATCAGTGAGAGATATTTGGGGCTTATCTCTTTTCATTAAGAAGAGCTTGTCCCGATTTATCGGGGAAACTTGTGATTAGAAATTCCTGATATTGATTTCAAACTAAGCGTTAGTAGAAAGGAGAATAAATTAAATACTTTATTGTACCAACTATGTAGATCAGATTGACAAACTGTTTGTGAATCACAACTCTTAACATGACAAAAAAATCAATCTTGAAAATAAAAATCAAGTAAATCTTCTAACCCTGAAAATCAAGGTTCAGACTTACCGCTTAAATTCCACCAGATTATACCTGGAATGTCCTTTCGCATAGTAGCCCAGGAGAAGCCCGCTGTTGTAGGTAGGCATGATGTTGAGCAATTCTGGATTGCTTTTTTTCAAAACATCTTGTTCGTAATCATTAATTCTTTCACGCATGGTTTTCGGTACATTGCCGTCCACATGTGAAAGATCTTCTATAAGAAGTAAAGATTGAAAATAGGTGGCGTGGATACTTGTAGAACTATAGCTGTTTCCGTAAGGATAATAACCAGGATAACCACCATAATAAAAAGGATCGTAATAACCCATTCCTCCATAGCCCATGCCCATGCCGCCGTAGCCCATACCCATGCCCATACCGGTACCCATGCCGAAGCCGAGACTTACGCCAGGAGAAATAGGATAGCCACCCATACCTGAATTGCGGTAGACGGTCACTTCTTCGTAAGCACCTACTTCTGTTTCATACCGCCCGTCGCCCAGGTCGTTTACGGCTACGGCAAGTTTGCCTTTGTTGAGCTTGCGAAAAAATTGTTGTGTGTTTTTAATAATGCGTTCCTGGATGTCATTGCCATCTTCTTTGATGTATCCGTTTATAAACGAGATCTGCTGGTCGGGGTTGATGTTGTAGCTTTTCAGCATTTGCATGGAGTCGAGTGTTACTACGATCAGGTTGAGTTGATCATGACTCATGGTGACGCGGAAAAGATCTCCTTTGTATAAAAATGAATTTCCTTGTTTTGGATTCGGATCTCTGGTTTTGTCGAGCGAGAAATTCAGCTTGCGGTAGATAGCCGTATTGCTCATGGGATCGATGATCACCAGGTGTGTAAGCGAAGGCTCTTCGAAGGTCATGTAGATTTTGTTGCCGTAGGTATACATTTTCTTCGAAGGATAAGCCGATTTGATATTGTTCTCAATCGTATAGCTGATCTTTTCGATGCCCACAGGCGTATCGGTTTTCTGGTTTAGCTCATCGTTCCTGGCGGAGAGCTTGGCATAAAAAGTAGGAAAATTTACTTCGTAGGTTTTGATCACAAAATCGCTGCCTTCATTAGAGGAAAAAAGCAGTACGGTATTTTTGTATTGCGGAATGATCATGCAATAGAATTGTCCTTCCATTTCAAAAGACTTCATCAAGTATTCTGTTTTGGTAATGGTACCAATAGAAGGGTTGAATTTGAAAGCGCCGGTATTGCGGTCTACAACAAGGGAAGAGAAGTTGCGCTCTTTTTCGTAATACAAATAGACAACGATGTTTTGCGCAGACAAGGTAGCGCCGATGATCACGTTTCTCTTCTCTGCCTCCTCGCGGTCGATCAGGAATTCTTTAGTGACTTTATATGCCCCGTCCAATACGGAGATCTGTATGGATTTGGAACCCTGGAAAATATAAGCGGTATTTCCGTATGGATCCGAGGTGGAAAAAACACTCTGTGCCTTGCCGCCTTTCATTTCAAGCTCCACTACAGTCTTTTGCGCCAAGATTATAGGAGCCGGGCATAGGAATAAAAATAGTATCGTACTTAAAAATAACTTTTTCATATCTATTAAATATAACGAACCAGATTCCCCTTCTAGTGCTGTAAATGTACACCTTGGCGAGGAAAATACCATAAGTTCTTCTTCTAAAACCGGGCTGTATCCCCCAAAGTTCAACTTAAGCCCTATAGAGCGTAGTCTCTACGCCTTTTATAAAGGACGGAGGTCAATTTTCTGCAATGTTTTATTAAATCTTACAGCTTTTCTCCAAACTATGCCTTTGATTGGCTATGCTTTAAAAAATAGTTAAAAAAACATTTACCTGGCATGATAAATGCCGTATATATACATAGATAACAAAGATGTATAAGTAACATGATCGGATTTCTCATTATAGCATTAATTTGTTTTGTAGGCTATAAACTGTTTACAAATTCAGGCGGTAAGGAAGTGAAGAGTTGAAAAAATAAAACCTTTCGCGCCAGTGACACGAAAGGTTTAAATAATAAGATCTCTCAGCTATTATTTTGCAGCAGCGTATCTCTTCGCTACAGCATCCCAGTCTACCACATTCCAGAAAGCAGCAATGTAATCTGGTCTTCTGTTCTGATATTTTAAATAGTAAGCATGCTCCCAAACGTCCAGTCCAAGGATAGGTGTACCTTTTTTGTCGGCTACATCCATCAGAGGATTGTCCTGGTTTGGAGTGGAAGTAATTTCCAGTCCGCCATCGGTTACAATTAGCCAAGCCCATCCCGATCCGAAACGGCCAGCACCGGCAGCAGCAAATTCTTCTTTAAATTTATCAAAAGAACCAAATTTCTTGTCGATCGCCTCAGCAAGCGCGCCGCTTGGTTTGCCGCCTTTGTTTGGACCAAGGATGGTCCAGAAAAGAGAGTGGTTGTAATGTCCACCACCATTGTTGCGGATTGCAGGAGTAGCTTTGCTGATATTTTTAAGAATTTCTTCAAGTGATTTGCTTTCCCATTCAGTTCCTTTAACGGCGTTGTTCAGGTTGGTTACATACGCGTTGTGGTGTTTGCCATGGTGGATCTCCATGGTCATCTTGTCAAAATGTGGCTCCAAAGCATCGGATGCATATGGAAGCGCAGGTAATTCAAAAGCCATATTATTATAAAGTATTTAATTGTTTAACAAAAAATCCAACTGAATCATCAGTTGGGTAAATATATTATATAAATTCTAATATGTACAGCGGAATAGGTAATCTTCTTTGCAGAAAAGTTAAAAAATTGTGAAAGAATGAAAAATAATGATTGTCTTAAAATTTAGATTTTCAGCTACATATCTTTTGCGTCCCTTCCGAAATCTTCGCGTTTAAAAATCCAGCGCAAAAAGAAGCACAGTCGTTCGATGAATTTCGCTGCTTCATAGAAATATCCTTTTTTCACCGCAAGATCGCAAAGATTTCACAAGAGACGCAAAGTGGATCATAGTTTTACTACGCGGAAATATTTTTTAATGCTTTCCTTTTCTTCTGTGATCACCAGATTATAGTTACCCGGAGGGAGCGACGACCAATCCAGTTGCCAGGAATTTTCTCCGGCTTCTACTGAAATTTTTTTCTCTATAATTTCTTTGCCCAATACATCGTACAATTGCAACTGGACATTCTCCGCATCTTCTGCAAATAATGTAAGCTGATACTGCCCGGAAGAAGGATTCGGGTAAATAGAGATATTTCCCGAACCAATAATCCGCTCATCTACCATGATGACTTTGCTGTACACAAAAGAACCATCCTGGTCTACTTGTTTCAACCGATAATATGAAGCTCCTGCACAAGCTTGCTTATCGAGAGTTTGGTATGACCGTTGGGAACTGCTTTCGCCGGCAGCTTTCATAGTAATGATCTTTTCAAAATTTTTTCCATCACAACTTCTTTCCACTTCAAAAGAAGAAGTGTTTTCCTCGCTCACCGTGGTCCAGGAAAGCGTAACGGTTCCTTCTCTTTCTACTCCTTTAAGATCTAGCAAGGTCAGCGGTAGCGGTATATCGCAGACCTTAAAAGTAATAATGGTATCGTCAGGCACGGCAAATGATTTCCCGTCGCTGAAGTGTACTGTGCGTGCGCCTTTGCCGCGGGCGTTGTAGATCATATAATGTTTGCAATTGTTTTTTCGAAAAACGGCAAACGATGCCACATCGGCCTGTGTGGTAGCATCCACTACTCCTACGCTGTCGAACGTGCTGATCCAGTATAGTCCGTCTACCATATAATCGTTTCCTCCCCAGCCGCCGGGAACGGCTTGTGTGAGAAAACGGCTCTTGGCATTGGCAGCATCGTAGGTGGCTTGTTCCATCAGCATTACGGTAGACCAGAATCCTCCGGAGCCGTTGGTAGGACCGCCGAAGCTGGCCTGGAAATCGGCCTGCTCATTTGCCGCACCCAGCGAGTCTACGCCCATCCAGATCGATGAACCTGTAATTGGAATATAGGTGATGCCGTGTATATAATGCGGATCGGCGCCGAAGAAGGTAGCATAGGCCGCACCATCCGTACCCACAATGCCTGCATGGTAGTGATTGTAGTTGGGTGAGAAAGGAAGTTTGTTCACGCCCACCTGTGCGCCGTCCCACCAATAGCTGCGTGCAGCTTCGGTTTCGTTTACGTAAAGCATAATGCCCATGTCGCGGATCGTATTGTTTCCTACCGTTTCTCCCCATAGTGCGCAGCCTGCAGCGAAGTTAAGGGCTTCGGAAACGGACTCTTGGTTGGAGCCATCATGTCCTGCCCAGGAATGCCCGGCGTAAGGATCAAAATAACGGAGGTAAGGAAACCAGGGAGTGTTCGGATCGGCAGGAGGAGTCATTACTCGCTGGTAGTCGTTGATATTTCGGATCGCCAGCTCGATCATAGGTCCCCACTGGGTGGCCCAGGTACTGTTGGGCTCGTAGCGGGCTACAATGGCAGCGGCGTAAATGAGGTAACCATGATGGAAATGCGAATCCTGCAATAATCTATCGGCATCGAAGGCAGAAGGGAAAGGCGTAAGCCAGTTGAAATTTTTATCGTAGTGATACATCCCATAATATTCGCCGTCAGGAGAAGTAAGCCAAAGCTGAATGCCTTGCTTGGCAATGTCGAGTAGTTTGTTCCTTGCTGTAATATTTCCTACCCCATTGGCAATCTCCGCGATCCGCGCGGCTTCGTGGATGGATTGAAAACTTCCATACACAGGCGTACCGCAATCCACGTTGATGTAGCCGCGCGTGGCGTAATTGTTTACAAAAGTATTGAGTTCTGTTTTATCCGCTGTATTCGCCCAACCTAACGCAGGCAGAAAGCCGTAGTTTTTCATCACAGTAGTAAACACATTCCCCGTACACACACGCATGATGCCTCTTGCAGAGCGATAGATTTTGCCAGTATTGTTGGCGGGATATTCAGGACTATGCGAATACTGGTGAAGATACAATGCTTGCAAAGGCCCGGTATTGGCGCCTCCCAGCACATTGGTGGTAGTAGTGGTGAATGTATTGGTAAGCGTAGCGCTTGTTTCGTTGTAAGAATAAGTGAAACGTGTATCGGTAATAAAATTGAAGGCATGCTGTTCATACAGATCCAGTGTGGATTTCAGCGTGTCGGGCGGAACGGCTACGGTAAAATAATTTACTCCCGTCGGCAGCTTGATCCGAAAATACCGGTTGTTGCCACCCCATTCAGTAGTACCGTTGTGCGGAATGGAAGAAACGGGTACATACGTAGCGCCGTCGTCGCCGCTAATAGTAGTGCCGGGAGGAAAGAAGAGGGAATAAAAACGTTGATGGTATTCTCCATAATTCAAACTTCGGTGAATGGTAATGGAATTTCCGGAGGAAGATAACGTAGTGCCCCGAAGGAAATAAAGCAGGAAGCCGGGTTCTGCACTTCCTTGTTTTTGGAAATAAGAAAACGGGCATCCTGAACTGGCTGTCATGTTAAGAATATTCCCGCTTCCGAAATCCTGTTGCATTTTCACATGCATATCGCCGTAGTCCATTATATCTGTGCGACTGCAGGTATAGAAAGTATTGCCACCTGCATCTACCATTCCGATAGTGATATCTTCGTCGGCATAAAAACTTCCAGTGTTATTGGCTCCTCCTCCGTTAAGCGCCAGCTCGCGGTGGCGGATCACTTGCCCGTATGGCCTGGCTTGCAGGTGGATCACAGGAAAGGGCCGCATCACATCGGAATGCATATCGATCGTAGTAGTGACATCGGCCACACAAGGCGTAGTGCCTACGTGCCAGAGTGCAGTGTTCCACCAGTTGTGCGACTGGAAAGGACCGGGATACGTACTGCCTTTGCACATGGCAGCAATGTCTCCACCGCCCATAAGATTATAAAGATCAAAATTACAACCACCTGCATCCGGACAGGTTTCGGGTGGATAGGTCAGGTTGTAGCTCCCCAGGCCGCCACCGGGGAATACCTGCTGTGCTTCCGTAGTGTTTAGCCAATAAAAGGGCAAAATAAAAAATAAGTATAAGTAAGTTTTCATATTCCATGATGTTTAGGAAAATAATAAAATGAAAAAGGCAAAAATCGAAATAATCTATTTTAATAATGGAATGTTAATAGTGTTTTCAAAAAAGAAAAAATCCATGATTTTACTTTTAGATAGCCAGAAAAAATAAGAACGAAGGTATTTAAATGATATGATCTTTGAAATTAGAAGAATGAATGGCAAAAAAAATGTTTGACTTAGTGTTGGTTCAATAGTACCGTCATTGCGAGGAACGAGGCCGTTGGCAGAGTGAAGAAGCAATCTGTCAGCTATGCAGCCTTGTTGACTTGAAACTAATTGTAGAAATCAACGGGCTCGGCTTCGAGGCCAACAGATTGCTTCGCAGGCTCGCAATGACATCAAAACCATCAAGCCTCAATCCCTAAGCGATCCGAAAAAATCTTTCATCAACTGCCCGCATTCCTTTGCCATGATACCGGAAACGATTTCAGTTTTGGGATGGAGAATAGGCTGCTGTAAACGTAGATACCCACGTTTCTCATCCGAGGCGCCGTAAACAAGGCGTTCCAGCTGCGCCCATTGGAGCGCGCCTGCACACATGACACAAGGTTCTACTGTCACGTAGAGTGTACATTCGTTTAAATATTTACTGCCGAGAAAATTAGCCGCTGCCGTAAGCGCTACCATTTCTGCATGTGCTGTCACATCAGTAAGCCGTTCCGTCTGGTTGTGCGCACGCGCGATGATGCGGTTGTTGCAGACTACTACCGCGCCGATAGGCACTTCGCCTTCTTCAAAAGCATACTTGGCTTCTTTGTAAGCCTCGTTCATGAAATGTTCGTCAGAGAAGGAAAGCATAATTTTTAATTTTTAATTATTTGGAATTACCCTCTTAACTATTAATACTTATTTGAGATACCAGATGCCAGATAAATGCGAGAGTAATTTAATGACATTGTCTTTAGCTTATTTGTAAAACAGAGTTGTTTTTATCTAAACTATCTGGTATCCGGCATCTGGTATCTTGCATCCATTATTAATCTTAATACTTAAAAGGGAAATTCTAAAATTACTTTTTACTCTTCGCCTTATTCTTATTCTGCATTTCCAAAAGATCCTGCGGCGTTTGTCTCTTTTTAGGTTGAGAATTGTTTTGTTGCAAAGTATAATCCGGAAGTGTCAGCTTCGAACTTACTTTGACGGAATTCATCATTGCTTGCGCTACCGGTTGGTACAGGTTTATAGCGCGCAGGTCGCAGGAGAAGTTGAAGATAAGCACACTTTTTTTGTGCGGCGTATACATGATGTAGTTGTATTTTTTTATTCCGCCAAATTCAGAAGTGTATTCAAAATAAGCGTACTCTTTTTTGTTTACTGTCTTAGTGCCTTCGCTTAAAAATTTGAAAGATTTTTTTACACGGTCGCTTTTAAAAGGATCATCGCTGCCGACATTGGAAGTATCGTAGGTTTCCATGATCGTAGCTCTGTATATCTCGTGCAGCATCTTGGCATCCTGCCCGGCGAATTTTGCTTTGGTATTGTTCATGCTGAAATCCGCTTTTGTATCTGAGCTCATGAATACTGCCAAAGGTTTTTTGGTAGAAGGATATTTGGAAGCAATATCATTGTCCGACATCACCACAAAATCTTCCGGCATCAAAACTGTCACACCATCGTATATTTTACGTTTCGCCAGCTTAGGGCTGTCGGCCGATACCATCGCCAGACTTATTATCAGGAAAGCTGCTAAAAGAGTTCTATTCATAACTAAAGGCTGTTTTTTTATAAAGATACTGTGCGAAGATATATATAAATTAACTGTATTGGAAGAAGAATATTGCAAGCAATTATGAATATGAGTTATGAATGTTGAATTAAAGTACTGCAGTAGTTAGTTTTTTGTTTAACTCATAATTCATAATTCAACATTCATAATTTATTTCTATTTTTACCCCATGGAAAAACGATGGATTTTTAAAGCCGTTCCCGACCAGGATCAGGTCTCATTTTTGGCATCCGCCCTTCGCATCGACCACGTATTATCTTCCCTGCTTGTACAAAGAGGAATTGACACGTACCAGAAAGCGCACGATTTTTTTCGCCCTTCTACCGAACACCTGCACGATCCTTTCCTCATGAAAGACATGGATCGCGCAATAGACCGGCTAATCAATGCTTTTGCAAACCAGGAAAAAATTCTCGTTTATGGCGATTACGATGTAGACGGGACTACTTCTGTAGCCCTGGTGTATGATTTCCTTTCCCGCTATTACGATCACCTGGATTATTATATTCCGGATCGCTACAAAGAAGGATACGGCATTTCACAACAAGGGATTGACTGGGCAAATGAAAATGGTTTTTCACTCATCATTAGCCTTGATTGCGGGATCAAATCGGTAGATAAAATTCAATATGCGCAAACATTAAACATTGATTTCATTGTCTGCGACCACCACTTGCCCGGCGATGAGCTACCAGCCGCCGTTGCCGTGCTGGATGCAAAGAGAAAAGATTGTAGCTATCCGTATAAAGAACTTTGCGGATGCGGCGTTGGCTTCAAACTGATGCAGGCGCTTTGTGTTCGTCAAGAATGGGACTTAGAGCTTCTCTATAGTTACCTCGACCTTGTAGCAATTGCGATCTGTTCGGATATCGTACCCATCACCGGCGAAAACCGTGCGATGGTGTATGCTGGCATACAGTGTATCAACAAAACGCCAAGACCAGGCGTACAGGCGCTCAACGATATTTCCGGATTTAAAAAAATAAAAGAAGTAAGCAATATTGTTTTCGGTCTTGGCCCTCGTATCAATGCTGCCGGCCGTATTGCCCACGCTAAAGCAGCAGTACGACTATTGATCAGTAAAACAGAAGAAGAAGCGACAGTACATGCCGCTAATCTTAATGATAAAAATCTTACGCGAAAAGATTTTGATATCAATATTACCGAAGAAGCTGTTACCATGATCCGCAACGATCAGTGGATGGCGGATGCCAAGTCTACTGTGTTGTACAAAGAAGACTGGCACAAAGGAGTGATTGGTATTGTAGCTTCACGTTGTATTGAAAAATTTTATCGCCCTACTATTATTCTCACGCGCTCCGGCAACCATGCCGCAGGCTCCGCACGCTCGGTGACGGGCTTTGACGTACACGCTGCCATTGCTGATTGTGCGGATCTGCTGGAGCAGTTTGGCGGACATATGTACGCCGCCGGTCTTACAATGAAGATCGAAAACATCGAAGCCTTCCGCGAACGGTTTGAGCAGGTGGTAGCTTCCCGCATTCAGCCCGAGCAATTGATCCCGCAGATCGAAATAGACAGAAAGATCAGGCTGGAAGAGATCAATTATAAATTTTACAGAATTCTGAAACAGATGGCACCGTTTGGTCCGCAGAATATGCAACCACTTTTCGTAAGCGAAGAAGTGCAGGACGATGGCCGGGCAAGATTGCTGAAAGAGCAACATTTAAAGCTCTTTCTCAAACAAGGTGATTCCGCTGTGTATGAGGCCATAGGATTCGGGATGCCACAATATTTTGAAAGAATAAAAAAAGGAGATAAATTCAATCTCTGTTTCTCGATAGAAGAGAACGAATATAACGGAGAGCGATCCCTGCAACTGCAGATCAGGGATATAAAATTTGTCGGAGAATGATCTTACGTTCAGAAAATCTATTAAAAAAATATAAAACCCGCATCGTGGCCAGTAATGTTTCCGTGCAGGTAGAACAAGGCGAGATCGTAGGATTGCTGGGGCCAAACGGAGCAGGTAAAACAACTACTTTTTATATGATCGTAGGGTTGGTAAAACCCAACGAAGGAAAAATTTTCCTGGATAATCAAGAGATCACCAAATTTCCGATGTATGAGCGTGCCCGCCTTGGCCTTGGTTACCTGGCGCAGGAAGCATCTGTATTTCGTACGCTGACGGTGGAAGAAAATATTCTTTCCGTTTTGCAGATGACCAACCTGAGCAAGAAACAGCAGCTTGATAAAGTAGAAGAAATGCTGGACGAATTCAGCCTTACCCATGTGCGCAAAAACCTGGGCATGGTGCTTTCCGGCGGCGAACGCAGAAGAACTGAGATCGCGCGCTCCCTGGCGGTGAGCCCTAAGTTTGTACTACTCGACGAGCCTTTTGCAGGAGTAGACCCGATAGCGGTAGAAGAGATCCAAACAATTGTAGCGAAGCTGAAAAGAAAAAATATTGGTATCCTGATCACCGATCACAACGTGAACGAAACGCTTTCCATCACTGACCGTGCGTATCTTCTGTTTGAAGGAAAAATTTTGCGCTCCGGTACTGCCGAAGAACTTGCGGCGGATGAGATGGTACGGAAAGTTTACCTTGGAAAATATTTTGAATTGAAACGCAAAGACGATATACTGGAAAAACATCATGGCACGGCTCCCGATACGGGAACAAATGCAACGCACGAAACCACTGATCTAGCGAAAGAATAATTATTTTAAGAATACAACGTGGCCCTAGTAAACAGTATATTAAGAACACTCCTTAAGGCGAGAATGAGCAGGATAGATGCCTACCGGAAAGATCCGTTTGGCGTGCAGGAGCAGCTTTTTCAATATCTGATCGAAAGAGGAGAAAATACGGAGTGGGGCAAAAAATATGGCTACGCTTCTATTCGCAATACGGAAGATTTTAAAAAAATCCCGGTTTCTTCTTACGAACAACTCTTCCCTTACATAGAGCGCATCATGAAAGGAGAACAGAACATTCTCTGGGATTCCCATATTTCCTGGTTCTCCAAATCTTCCGGTACTACCAACGCACGCAGCAAATTTATTCCTGTTTCCAAAGAATCGCTTAGCGATACACACTACCGCGGGGGCAAGGATACACTCACTTGTTTTTTCATCAACAATCCTGAAAGCGAAATTTTCTCCGGCAAAAGTCTTGGCATCGGCGGAAGCTACAGCCCCAATCCTTACACAGGTGAAATGAACTGCGGCGATGTTTCCGCGATCATCATTGGGAACTTACCTAAATGGGCGGAGTTTGGCCGCACACCTTCGCTGGATATTGCGCTGATGAATGAATGGGAAGCAAAGATCGAAAAGATGGCCGCACAAGTGAGCAAAGACAGCGTGACTAATATTTCCGCAGTGCCTACCTGGACGGTGGTGTTGATGGAAAAAATTTTAGAAATAACGGGCAAAAAAAATATGCTGGAAGTATGGCCCGACTTCAACGTCTTCTTTCACGGAGCAGTAGCTTTCCACCCATATAAAGAAGTGTTCCGCCAATTCTTCCCCGGCGATCAGGTAAAGTATTACGAAACTTATAATGCTTCCGAAGGTTTCTTCGCCATGCAGGATCAGCAAAACTCCGACGAAATGTTGTTGGCGCTTGACAACGGAGTTTACTACGAATTTATCCCGGCGGAAGAATTTGAAAATCCATCACCGAAAACACTTCGGCTCGATGAAGTGGAACTACATAAAAACTATGCATTGCTGATCTCCACTAACGCCGGGCTCTGGCGCTATAAGATCGGCGATACGGTTCGCTTTACTTCGCTTTCTCCTTTCCGCATCAAGATCACAGGAAGAACGAAACATTTTATCAATGCTTTCGGCGAAGAACTTGTGATTGAAAACGCCGAATCTGCCATGACCAAAGCTTGCCAACTGACAGGCGCTACGATCAGCAATTTTACAGCCGCTCCGGTATTTTTCTCCGGCAAGACCAAGGCCGCACACGAGTGGGTTATTGAGTTTGTAATACCGCCAAGTGATCTCGAAAATTTTACCACCATTCTCGACAATGCACTCCGCGAAGTAAACTCCGACTACGACGCAAAACGCTACAAAGACCTGGCCTTGCAACGCCCGATCATTCATTCGGCTTCTGAAGGAACGTTCTACAAATGGCTCAAGAAAAAAGGAAGGATCGGCGCGCAGATCAAGGTGCCTAGGCTTTCTAACAACCGGGATTATATAGATGAGATACTAGCAGAATTATAGAGTCCGTCTCTGTGTACTCTTGCTGTTGCTCTTGCTGACATGGTGCAGGACAGCAAGAGCAACAGCAAGAGTATTGAGGATTAAATAATTTAGTTCCACCCTTCAATCACCTGGGCTACCTGCACTACTTCAATCGCACGGATACAATGACAATTAAAATCCTTCCGGCAATCTTCGCAATTTTTCTGATCAACTAATACCACTGCATTCTTTCCTAAGGGCGCCCAACGGCCCGGGTGGATGGGGCGCATAGGAGGGTAAATGCCGAGCGCGTGTTTGCCCAACGCAGCTGCGATATGCAGCGGCCCGGTGCTACAGGCCAGCAAACCATTGGCTTGTGCAATGAAAGCAATTAATTCTTCCAGCGTACATTTTCCCGTAAGGTCCGTCACATGTGGCAAAGAGAAGATCCCGGGTTTTTGCTGTTTTACCAGTTCTCCTTCCTTTTCCGTTCCGGTGATATAAATAGAATAGCGCTCAGGAGAAAGCATTTGAGCAAGCTGAAAATAATTTTCCATCGGCCATTCGCGCGCGCTGCCTTTGGACTTGGGATGAAGAATGAGATTGAATTTTGCAGGCTGCAACAATGCTTTCAATTTTTCCGGTAAGGAAGGTACTTTCTGAAAACCTGTATAACTGGCTAATTCCTGTAAAGAAAAATTTTGTGTAATGCCTAAAGGCTGGAGCAATTTAAGATTCAACTGTGCTTCGTGCAGGTCGGATTTTTTCCGGCTGAAATTTACATGCTTATTGCAATACAGCCAGTGAAACCAACGATGGCTTGTACCCACACGCATCTGGACCCCAGCCTGGGAAGCGGCTTTCGCTACGGCTTTGTCGGGGAAAATATGGAGGATGACATCTGCATTTATTTCTTTGAGGTATTGATGCGAAACTACCTGCTCGCGGTCTATGAATTCGTCTACATGGATGCAGGTTTCGATGAGCGCTTTGGTATATGATTTTCCTATAAAATAAATTTTGCAGGAAGGAAATTGTTTTTTCAATACACCCGCTACCGGCAGCGTGAGCATTACGTCGCCAAGATTGTCGGTGCGACTGATGATTATTTTTTCAGGAGCCATGTTTTTGAAGTTCCCGCATTTTTAAATATTTATAAAAAGAAGCTTGCGCTGAAATAGCGGATACTACTAAGCCATAGTAACCATCGAGGATTCCAAGTTGGATAAAATAGCTTTTGAAAAATTTGAGCATCGGGCTAAGCAGTACATGGAAAAGGGTAGAGCGTTTTCCTTTTTCTACCGCTTCTCTTGCACCAATATCGGTGAAGAAATTCACCTGTTTGAGATGATCGGAAATAGAGTAGTAAGAATAATGAAGAATATCCAATGGAATTTTCGAGGTGCTTGCCCCCGCGATCATTTCCACGCGGTCGTGTGGATTGATACCGCCCCATGCGCCTTTTTGCTTATTCCACAGGCGCAGCTTGCGATCCGGATACCAGCCACAGTGGCGGATCCATTGCCCGCAGTAATTCGTAAGCCTGTTGAAGATATAACTATCGAACTGACAGTCTGCTTTTATTTTTTTTATTTCTAACAGTAATTTTTCCGAAAGCGCTTCGTCTGCGTCCAGCGACAGCACATAATCGTGAGAAGCCTGTTGTAAAGCAAAATTCTTTTGTTCAATATGTCCCTCAAACGGATGTTCGATCCAGCGGACATTGTAAGGGGTAGCCAGTGTTTTGGTGTTGTCTTTGGAAAAAGAATCCACGATCACAATTTCGTCAGCGATCTCCTTCACAGATTCCAGGCATCTGCGAATATTTCTTTCTTCGTTGAAAGTGATGATGACTACGGAAAGATGGATGGTATTTCCCATGAGTTTAAAAATTATGAATTATGAGTTATGAATTATGAGTTCTATCTCATTCATAACTCATAATTCATAACTCATAATTTATTTAACTTTTTTCACCAGCGAAACTACTTTCGCTTTGTAAGCAGCGTTTCTTTTTTCTTCAATAATGTAAAGTACTTGGATCTCTTGTCCTACACGGATTACATAAGGATCGTTTGTTTTGCGGTCGTAGGCAAGGTCGTAGTATTCTTTAGAAGTCTGGCCTTCCCAGAACGATAGCGTACCTTTGTTGCGCACGCCGATAGAGCCTTCTTCTTTTACCAGCATTTTGCTGTATTCTTTTCCTTTTTTAATGTTGTCGACATACTTGCTTACCAGTTTGGAAAATTTAGCGGTATCGGAAGTGTATTCTCCTTTCGGAAAAAAGCGTACCAGGCGGGCTTTGGTTCTTTTAAGGCTGTCCATGCTCAGTATTTTCAGCAGGTAAAAATTTTTCTCTCCATCAAACGGGCCTACTACGTCTCCTGGCTTGGCTTTGTAGATTTGTTCTTCAAGGTCTTCTGCTTGGTCGCCGCGAACGAGGGTGGTAACATAATATTTTTGATCGCCGTTTTGGTTTACAAAAGACGAATCGTTTTTAGAAGCTTTGAAATCTTTTCTTTTAGATTCCAGGTATTCGATCGCTTTAAGTTGTTCGCCTTCATACTTTTTCTGCGCAAAGGCAGAAACCACCGAGGCAAGAAGCAAGAATAAAATAAGTTTAAGTTTCATGAGTTTGAGTGATTATTAGTGTAAATCTGACGGATAAAGGTAAGGGTTTTTTTGAAAAAAATGACTACTAAAATAGCGGGCAAAGCGACATAATTATGAATTATGAGTTATGAATGTTGAATTGGCAACCCATTTATTTTTAATAATTGTAAGATTTTACTTACTAAAGGATGCGGAAACCTCATAAATGAAGATGAGTTATGAATTAAATAAACTCATAACTCATAATTTAAAACTAATAACTTCTATTGGTACATCCCTTCAATTAAATCCTTGCTCTTCGCATTAATAACTTTTCGTTTTACTTTCAGCGTAGGAGTAAGCTCTCCTTCATCGATTGACCATAGGCGCGGCATGAGTACGAATTTTTTGATTTTTTCGTATTGCGCAAAATTTTCATTGTACTCATCCACTTCCTTCTGTATCCGGTCGATCACTGCTTTGTTTTTGACCATGTCGGCATCGTCGGTATAATGAATATTTTTGATCGCGCACCATTTGCGCAACGCATCAAAAGCAGGTACGATCAGGGCGCCGGGGAATTTTTGTCCATCGCCTACCACCATCATCTGTTCGATGAAACGGGATTCCTTGAATTTATTTTCAAGAAGCTGAGGCGCGATATATTTTCCGCCCGAGGTTTTAAACATTTCCTTCTTGCGGTCGGTGATCTTGAGGTATTTTCCTTCTACAAATTCGCCAATATCGCCTGTGTGGAACCAGCCTTCCTTGTCAATCGCCTGTTCTGTGAGGTCAGGGCGCTTGTAGTATCCTTTCATGATATGAGGCCCGCGGGTGAGGATCTCTCCGTCTTCAGCTATTTTCACTTCCACTCCCTGGATCAGCGGCCCTACGGTGCCGATCCTGTTTTCGGCAGGCTGGCATCGGTTTACAGAGATTACGGGAGAAGTTTCGGTAAGTCCGTATCCTTCCATTACCGGAATGCGTGCCGACCAAAACACTCTTGCTAATCTTGGTTGCAAAGGTGCACTACCAGATACCACGGCTTTAATATTATTGCCCAGGGCTTCTCTCCATTTACTGAAGATAAGTTTATTGGCCAGGCTAAGTTGAATATTGTAGAAGAATCCATTGCCGCCTTGTATGTTATAGCGTAAGCCAAGGTTCAATGCCCAAAAGAACAGCGCACGTTTGATCCCCGTAAGCTCGCCGCCTTTGGCAACAATTCTATCGTACACTTTTTCCAACAATCTTGGCACGGTGGTAAACATATGTGGCTTCACCTCTTTAAGATTGTCGGCAATAGTATCCATGCTTTCGGCATAATAAACGGAAACGCCTACAGCCATATATAAATAACTCATCATGCGCTCGTATACATGACACAATGGGAGAAAGCTCAGCGCGCGATGCGTATTATTTACCGGCATAAGTGGAATGCAGGCTTTGTAGTTGCTCATGAGGTTGGCGTGGGTGAGCATTACGCCCTTTGGAGTACCGGTAGTACCGGAAGTATAGATCAACGTGAGGGTATCTTCCGAAGTTACGGCAGCTTTGTATGGTTCGAGATCAGCTACATTTCCTTCCTCGCCTGCCTGGATAATTTCTTTCCAGTTTTTTACACCGGGAAGCTCAAAGATCGAATAAATTTCTTTTACGCTAGGCACTGCTGCGGCTGCGGCTTTTGCTTTGGCATGCAGCTCGGCAGTTTCTACGAAGACAATTTTTACTTCGGCATCGTTGAAGATGAATTTAAAATCTTCTTCTGTCACCGTAGGATAGATCGGAACCAGGATGGCGCCCAATTGTTGTACGCCGTGATCGATAAAATTCCATTCAGGCCTGTTAGAGGAAATGATGGCGATCTTATCGTCTTTCTTGATGCCTGCTTTCAGTAAACCAAGACTTACTTTGTTTACATACTCCTGTACCTCCCTGGTGCTGTAGGTTACCCATTTCCCGTTCACTTTATTGGCCAGGCAATCTTCCTTTGGGTTGCGCTCCAGCTGATAAGGAAGGAGGTCAAACAATCTGGTTACTTCCATAAAAATTGATCTTAATTGGTTCTTTAAATATATATCGAAATATATTAAAAAAAGTTGTTAAAAAAAGATGCAAATAGTTATGAATGTTGAGTTATGAGTTGTGAGTTAAAGAGGCTGTATTGATTTGGACAATTTTATCATTCATAACTCATAACTCAACATTCATAACTATTGAACAGTTGGAATCAACCCCCGGATCCCCATGTCCACTACGGTCTCGTTGGCCGGCGCATTGGGCTGATACCAGCCGTCGTTAGAAGTGTCGTTCCATTCGAAGCTGTTGTTGGTAGAAAGAGAAACTACGACTGTGACATCCTTGGTTTCATTTCCGGTGATCACAAGGTTATTGGCAAACTGTCCGGTTACTACACAGCTTCCGGCAGGGATCGGAGAACTGCTGTTTAGAGGATTCGGCACGGTGGTAACGCTGGTTTGTCCTTCATAAGTGCTGGTCACTCCAAGGGGAGAGGTTTCAAATCCCCAGTAGCCTTGAAGTTTATTGCCGTTTATTGCCATCGTTTGGGTATTGATCTTGTAGGAAGTAATGTAAGTGTCGAATCCAATAAAGGAAGCAAGGGTTCCGGTGAAATAGTAGTCGGTAGAAGTAGGAGTGTAATAATATTTGTATTTAATATCGTAGTTCTGATAAGCAAGCGAAACACGGAGCCATTTGTAAGAACCTGCGGCTACATTTTTTAGTGGAATGCTAAAAAACACTTCGTTTTGTCCGGCCAGTTTAGCTTGTGAAAAATCAATCGCATTGCTTCCTCCGGCAGTAGTTTCAGGAGCGCGGTAAAGTACAGCTCCGCCGCCTAAGGCAGTATTATCGTTTGGAGAAAGCTCAATATAGTGAGCGCTCATGCTATGAAATACGGGACATTGCGCCGCATGTCCGCTGGGGATCGTGCTGGGCTGCCCGAGATTGTCGAGCCGTACCTGGGTAGAATCAAATTTAAATTTAAAGATCAATTGGGGCTCCGGATTGCTAGTGTTAACAGGCGTTACCGGATCAGTCTTTTTTTTGCAGGAAAACACAGTTACAGTAAACAAAGAAAAAATTAATAGGATAGAGTGTTTCATAATGGGTAGATTTGTAACTGTTGCCTTTTACGATTTTTTAAAGTTAAAGTTTTATAACAAAATCGTGTAATATACGGTAAATAAAGGCATTCATAACTCATAACTAATAATTTAAAATTCAAAATTAAATCTACAGACCAACAACAGAATTTCTGCCTATCTTCATTTCAAGATTTTCAACTAAATAAAGGTTCAACAAACAAACCCAATATATGAAAAAGATAGCTATGCTTGTCCTTGCAGTCCTGGCGTTGCAAGGATGTATGATCGTAAGACCCGGACAGATCGGTTACATCCAGCGAAACGGTAAATTGCTGCCGAGGCCTGAACTCGGAGGAAGCAGATGGTTCAATCCCTTTGTAAGTAAAGAGGTAAAAATAAATACGCGCACCGTAGAGTTGTACAACGAACTCACTGTGCCAAGTAAAGAAGGCTTGAGCGTAAAAGCAGAGATCAGCTTGCTCTACCACATCAACCCCGAATCGGCCCGCGATATTTATATCCGCTTCGGAACCAACTACGAAGAGGTGATCATTCTTACCAACCTTCGGGCGATCACGCGTGAGATCTGCGCACGCTATGAAGCGAAAGAATTGTACGCAACCGAAAGAACGAAGATCGAACATACGATTGCGGATATGATGAAAGAACAAATTTCCCAGTACGGATTTGTAGTAGACGCAGTGCTACTTCGCGATATCTTTATGCCTGAGCAATTGACCAAAGCCATCCAATCCAAACTGGAAGCAGAGCAGGCGTCGTTGACAGTGGAGTTCGTGATCCAGAAACAAAGAAAAGAAGCCGAGTGGTCTGCACAGCAGATGGATTACGTGATCCAGAGACAAAAGAAAGAAGCGGAAAGAATGATGGTAGAAGCGGAAGCGATCAAAAAATCTCAAGCCTTGATCAACGAATCAATGACTGAGCAAGCGCTTCAATACCGCTATATTGATATGCTGAAAACCCTCGGAGCCTCTAACAATGCGAAGATCATCGTGATGGATAAAAATGCTCCGGTGATGTTGGACTCTAAATAAATTATAACATTCACTCGTCATTGCGAGCCTGCGAAGCAATCCGTTGGCTACGAAGCCTGAGCCCGTTATAAGTTACGAATGGGTTGAAATTGACAAGGCTGCGTAGTAAACAGATTGCTTCGTTGTTTCGCTACGCTACACTCCTCGCAATGACGAGTAATTTTTAGAGGATCAGAGTTAATCTTCCCACTTGGTATAATGCCAGCATTAAAAAAATCACCGCCGTAAATTGGTTGATCGTTTTTTCACTCAATCGGATTTTCCCTTCCAGAGAAGAAGCAAATCTTGCCAGTATATAAAGCAGGATCGAGGAACCCAGAATAATTCCTACTATAAAAATATTGAGCAGTGCAACATCTTGCCGGATCCATCCTGCGCTTAGAAAATAAGTAGTGTAAGCCAGCCAGAAAGGAATTTGCAATGGATTTAAAAAACCGATGGAAAGTCCTTGTACAAAAATATTGTTGGCAGAAAGTTCTTTGCCTGTTTCTTTTTTAGGTCTCGCAATCCAGTAGGAAATTCCCAGGATCAAAAAAACAGGAATAGAAAAAAGCTGGATATAAAATTCCAGAGAAGGAATCGATAATAAATATCCGGAAAATTGAACGCAGCTATAACTATAAAATAATTCCGCGATAGTGGCGCCCAAAATGAAACGCAAGGCATAAGGTACCCCATACGTCATGCTGATCCGAATAGTAGTGGCGTTGATGGCTCCAAGTGGAATAGAACCAATAAAGCTGGTGCCAAAACCGAGAAGAAAATGTATCAAAGGCTGTATGATCATAGAGCGTTATAAAGTAGAGCCAAGAGTTCTTTCAATAGTATACGTAAAAATTATTCGTGGTTTCAATTTATACTCGTGGCACTCCTATAAAACTCGCAGTGCCCGAATCTTTTTATATCTCTCCCTTGCTTCCTGAAAACGCATATAAGGTACGCCATTCTTATGATTGCGTGTACTTATCTGGTAAAGTATTTTCCAATGGAATAACAATTCTTTCCAGGCTTTAAAAATTGAGCAACCAGGCTGGTAGATATGCCCGGGTTCTGCGCCTGCGCCGTTCAGCTCAAGGATCTTAATATTTTTTCCTGCTTTCAGCTCTTCAATACTTTTACAACGAAGATCATAACGCCCAAAATAAAAATCAGGGATCTGCTGGCTGATGCGATCAAAGACCTCCGTTAGTTCTTCGTCGATCAGTTCTTGCGCGCTGAGAAACGTGGTGCCGCGACAATGGTTGCCAATCGGCTCCAAAATTACTTTTTCTCCTTTGGAAGGAATGCTTCGATAATCGAGGGAAGTGCGAAGTCTTTCAAATTGAAATGCTGCCCTCGGATAGGCTGCGATCAGCGCTCCCAGGCTGGATACTCCATCACCTGTTACTTGCAGAAAATCTTTTTTAACAATAGAAGAAACAACCCCACGTGATTGGCCTGGCAGGCGAAAATAAAATACTCCAAGTTCTATTTCAAAATCAACATATTCCTGGATCAGAAAATCCTGGCGGCAATCCTCTAAGTATTTTTTTAACTGTTGCGCATTTTCTATTTTCTCCACCTTAATACCTCGTTCTCCCACGTCTGGCTTGGAGATCAGCGGGTAGGTCAAATTGGTTTGGCGTAAATATTTTTCTACTTCTTCAAAAGAAGTTCCGGCTGGAAAAAACAAAGTAAGCGTAGAAACTTCCTGTGGAATATTTTTTAGAATGCTAAATTTTGATTCTCCCAACATACCACCGGTTTCGATAGAAGGATTTGAAGCGCTGAAAAAAAAGAAAGACCTTGCTTTCAGCGAAAGCCAGAGATAATAAATGGCAATAGGAAAATAAACGATCTCAAAAGGCCAGTATTCCCAATGAGTAAGTTTGGTGAGAAATAAGTTGACTTTAGATGGTTTCATTTTTCCTGCACAAAGATGACAGGTTTATTGGAAAGATGATGTCGGCGGGCGGACATTTTATTACTCACTACTGTTGCTGTTGCTCTTGCTGTCCTGCAGGCCTGCCAGAGCAACATGTTGATATTACTCCACCCAAAGCACCAACCCCTTCAGATATTCTCCTTCCGGATGATAAATATTGATCGGATGATCAGCAGGTTGGTGGAGTTGATGGATGATGCGTACAGCGCGGCCTACGTCAGCAGCGGCGCCGAAGACTATTTTCTGGAAAAGGTCTTTGGAAATATTCTGCGAACAGGAAAACGTAAATAAGATCCCGCCCGGCTTTATTTTCTTGAACGCACGGATGTTGATCTGCTTGTACCCGCGCGAAGCATTGTCTACCGCACGCGCATTCTTAGCAAAAGCAGGAGGGTCCAGTACGATCACATCGTACTCGTTTTCAGGCATGTCTTTGAGGTAGTCAAAACAATCAATAGCAAAACCTTTGTGTAATGCATTGGGAAAATTTAGTTGCACATTTTCTTCGGCAAGTCTTACCGCTTCCGCAGAAATATCTACCGAATGCACTTCTGTGGCGCCTCCGGATAAGGCATACACGCTGAAGCCACCGGTGTAGCAAAAGGTGTTCAATACTTTTTTTCCTGCCGACAATGTTTTCAAAAGCTGCCGGTTGTCGCGCTGGTCGATGAAGAAACCTGTTTTTTGTCCGTCGATAAAATCTATGTTGAAGAGTAGATCGTTTTCTTTGGCCACTACTTTTCCTTCCCCATTCCCGGAAAGCCAGCCAGAAATGCTGTGGATCTCTTCAATATTCTGCGAACTGGATTTTGTTTTGAGGTAAACATTTTCAAATCCATTTCTCTTAAATGCTTCAATGATCAACTCCTTTCGTTGCTCTATCCCGCGGATCAGGATCTGGAGTACTACTACTTGTGCGTACACGTCGGCAATGACGCCTGGTAGAAAATCTCCTTCGGCGTGCAAGAGGCGATAGGCATCTGTATTGGCAGGAAGAATAGCTTTGCGCAAAGCGAGCGCATTCTTGATCTTGTTGGTCCAGTAGTCGGCTTGTTCAAATTCAGACGGATGATCTTGCCAATCAAACATCCGGCAGCTGATCTGACTTTTTTCAGAATAAAATCCATAGCCAAGCACTTCGTTCTGGTGAGAGCGAACTTCCACAATCTCGCCTTCACTAGCTTTCGGCCTTCTTTCCAGTCCACCCGAAAAGATCCAGGGATGTTTTAATAAAATAGAACGTTCACGTTTAGGCTTGAGCTGTAGGATGGGATAATTCATGATGTCTTGTTATGTACCACAAAATGTGGTTTACCACAATTGTTATTTAGAAAACAAAAATATGACATTCAGCGCAATTAACGTAGGGAAGATTGAATAATGTGGCCGGAATTATAATGAGTTATAAATTATGAGTTATGAGTTATGAATGGGTATGTTGTAGAATAATGTGGGATTTATCTTTAGACAACACCTGTAAGGTTTCTAAAAACCTTACAGGTGTTAAAAACCGAATTATCAGCTTTAATTTTCCTGTTCCCACATTATTCTACAACATGCCCTTATGAATTTAAAAACTAGGTTATGATTCATTTAAAAATTTTATAGTAGGTATCACGACTATAATTGACTATAGGAGGCCATTTGATATGATTAGCAACAAATATTCAGGAGAAAACCCGTATCATGAGTTCTAACAAATTCATAATTCATAACTCATAATTTATAATTTTTACATCTGCTTTCGTAAATTGCTGGTCTTATGAAACAAATACTATCCTATTTGCTGGAACACAAGACTCTTACCAAAGAAGAAGCCAGAACAGTTTTGCTCCGCATCGGAAGGGGAGAAGTGAATCAAAGCCAGATCGCTGCTTTTCTTGCTGTGTATATGATGCGAAGCATCACCGTGGAAGAACTGGAAGGATTTCGCGACAGCATGCTGGAACTTTGTATCCCTGTTGACCTCAAGGCTTTCGACCCGATTGATCTTTGCGGTACTGGTGGAGACGGGAAAGATACCTTTAACATTTCTACCTGTTCGTCTTTTGTAGTGGCCGGTGCAGGCATTAATGTAGCGAAGCATGGCAACTACGGGGTTTCCTCGCTGGTAGGTTCTTCTACCATCATGGAACATTTCGGGTATAAATTCACCAGCGATATCGATGTGCTGCAAAGACAAATGGAAAATTGCGGAATCTGTTTTATGCATGCACCTTTGTTTCACCCTGCAATGAAAAATGTAGGCCCGATCCGTAAAGAGCTGGGATTAAAAACTTTTTTCAATATGCTTGGTCCGATGATCAACCCGGCATTCCCTACCAAACAAATGGTAGGTGTGTTCAGCCTTGAGCTGGCGAGGCTGTATGGATATTTATATCAGAAAACAAACAAAGATTTTATGATCGTTCACTCCCTGGACGGTTACGATGAGATCTCGCTTACTTCTGCTTTTAAAATGATCTCCAACAAACGAGAGCAATTGATAGCGCCGGATGATATTGGCTTCAGCAAGTATGAGCACGAGCAATTGCTAGGGGGTGCTACACTCGAGGAGTCGGCGAAAATATTTACTAATGTGTTGGAAAATAAATCTACCGAAGCACAAAAGCAAGTAGTACTCGCCAACGCAGGGATGGGTGTCTGGTGCGCCCGCCCGCAGCTGACGCAGGAAGAAGCGATGGCTACCGCCAAAGAATCGCTCGAATCAGGTAAGGCGTTTAGCATGTTTAAAAAATTAGTAGGTTAAACAATCCGGAATTTTATATATTTCTCTCTTACTATTTTCTTCTCATCATGTGAAGGATGTAATCATTAGATAAGATCATACAAATTTTATCCGATAAAAGGCCGCATCTTTATCCCAAAACTTGCGCTCTTTGCGAATCTTTGTTATCCCTTATGTTGAATAAATGCAGAGATATCACAAAGAACGAACTTAAAATTATTCTATGGAAAACCACACCGCCAAGCCCTGGCCTGCTTATGCAAAATTTTCGATCATCCTGACGGGGATCGTTTCGCTGTGCGCAATATTATATGTAGGCCGCGATATTATTGTTCCTTTTCTCTTTGCTACTGTTATTGCAATTTTGTTGAATCCGGTGGTCAATTTTCTCCATCGCAAAAAGATGAACCGTATCCTGGCCATTGCACTATCCGTGTTGGGTACGCTTGTCATAACCATAGGGCTTTTGTATTTTATTGTTTCGCAAGCTTCCATGCTGAGTGATTCTTTTCCGCAGTTTAAAATTCGTTTCAACCAAATTACCAGCGAATTGGTCGATTGGGTTTCTGCTAATATGAACATCCCAAAAGATAAGATCCTGGCTTGGGTCAAGGACACTCAAAAGAAAGTAAGCGGCAACCTGGCGCCAATGATCAGCTCGGCATTTCTCACGATTGGCGGGGTATTGGCGCTGATCCTGTTGTTGCCGGTTTATATTTTCATGATCCTCTTTTACAAACCACTCTTGCTGGAGTTCCTGTCAAGGCTTGCCACTACTGGTCGGCATAAAGTGATGATCGATATTTTAGAACAAACAAAAGCGCTTGTACAAAGTTATCTCGCAGGGCTGCTCATTGAAGCAGCGATCGTAGCGACACTTAACTCGGTTGCTTTGCTCATGTTAGGAATTCAGTATGCGATTCTTCTTGGAATCGTCGGCGCGCTTTTAAATATGATCCCCTATATCGGAGGAATCATTGCGATCAGTATGCCGATGCTTATGGCTGTAGCAACGAAAGAACCGATCTATGCCCTCTGGGTATTCGGAGCGTATTTGCTGGTACAGTTTATCGATAATAATTTTATTGTGCCAAAAATAGTAGCCAGCAAAGTACAGGTAAATGCATTGGTGTCGATCATCGTAGTGCTCATAGGTGGCGCGCTTTGGGGCGTAGCAGGAATGTTTCTCTCTCTGCCGCTTACCGCTATTCTAAAAGTGATCTTCGACCGCGTGCCTGATCTGGCTCCATTCGGGTATCTTATCGGAGACGACCAACCGGAAGTGAAAAGGCCTGTGATTAAAAATAACAAGGCGGTCAAGAAGTAATTTTAAATTATGAATTTTAAATTTTAAATTAAAACCAAATCGAAGCTCTATAAGCAGGCTATAATTTAAAATTCATAATTTAAACTTTAAAATTAACGATGTTCAGGAATCTGAGTATTTTCAAAAAGCTCACCCTCTCTTATCTCCTGATCGGCGCGCTCACGGTGTCGTTGGCTTCTTTGTTTTTTTACAGGGCGTTTAAAAATGCTTTGCTCGAAAGAACATTCGCGCAATTGTCTTCCATTAATATTCTTAAGAAAAACAGGATCGAAGAACTGATCCGTTCGGAAAATCTACACTCGGATACTCCTTCTAAAAAAGTAGAAGAAACCCTGGAAAAGATCTTGCTCGAACGCACAGGTATGGGCAAGTCAGGCGAATCGTATATGGTAAACCATTACGATCAAATGATCACCCGCTCGCGCTTCTTTCCGCAAGAGCCCACTGCTATTACCGTGCATACTCAGGCTGTTACAAGCGCCCGCAAGGGCAGTTCTGAAAAAGGGATCATTGTCGACTATCGCCATATCGAAGTGCTCAGTGTCTATAGGAGGATCCAGGTAAATGGACTGGACTGGGTAATCATTTCGGAGATCGATATGGATGAAGCAATGAAGCCTGTGTATGTGATCCGCAATTATATTATTGCAGTATTAATCATTGTTTCGGTAGTGACAGTATTGATCAGTCTCTATTTTTCCACCCGTATCTCCGAACCTATTCTTTCGTTGGAAAAACATATTCATGCCCTCTCGCTCGGCCGGATACCGGTAGTGGAAGAAGACGAGGAAGATTTCATGGAGATCAACAGGATGATTGATTCGGTGAAAAAACTTGCAGAAAATATTGCGGCCACTGCGGCCTTTGCTTCAGAGATCGGCGCAGGAAAATATGCTACGCAATACAGTCCGCTTAGCGAAGAAGATATTCTGGGGAAAGCGCTTTTGAAGATGCGCGATAGTTTGAAAGAATTGAAAGAAAAAGAAATTTCACTCGTCCGTCAACGCTCGGCGGCATTGATCGAAGGCGAAGAAAAAGAACGCGAGCGCATCGCCCGAGAGCTGCACGACAGCGTGGGACAAATGCTTACCGCTGTGCGGTTTCAGTTTGAAGCCTTATCCATTGAAGAAGGGAAGAAAATCGAAGTCAAAAAAATGATCGACGAATCCATTTCCGAGATCCGGAAAATTTCACACAACGCCATGCCTTCAGGCTTGCTTGACCTGGGGCTGGAACCGGCGTTGCAAAGTCTTTGTCATAAGATGTCGATCCCGGGAAAAATTTCGATTGAAATGGATTATCATTTGGAAAGTAAAGACACGGTGTTGAGTTTTGATATTCGTGTTTGTTTATATCGCATTGCACAGGAATGTCTCAACAATATTCTCAAACATTCCAGCGCTACCCGGGCACTTGTAGTGGTCACAAAGTCTTCCGTCTCCATCGAAATGGATATTTCTGATAATGGAAAGGGCTTCAACCGCAATGATTCAAGCCAGGGCAATGGATTGAAGAATATTACCGAAAGAGCAGAAATATTAGGAGGAAGAGTAAAAATTCTTTCCAGCGAATCGAAGGGTACAAAAATAAAGGTTTTATTACCTTTGTAAACGTATGAGCGAAATCAAAATCATTATAGCAGACGACCACGCCTTGATCCGCAATGGAATTAAGACCATGCTGTCGAGAAATGCCGACTACAAGATCGTAGCAGAGGCAGAGAACGGTAAAGAGCTTGTAGAGCTGGCCTCCAAATTAATCCCCGATGTAGTGCTGGCCGATATCAGCATGCCTGTGTTAAATGGATTTGATGCATTGGCCGAGTTGCGAAAACTTCTTCCCGATACGAAAGTGATCCTGCTTACCATGCACGAAGAGCCGGAATACATTATCAAAGCCGCCCGCTCAGGCGCCAATGGATATTTGCTGAAGAACGTAGACTACGAAGAGCTGCACCGCGCGATAGGCCTGGTGATGAGCGGGCAAAAATATTTTAACCAGCAAGTATCTTCTATCCTCATGGAAGAACTGCACCGCAAGTCGGATACAGATCAGCTACAGGAAAAACTCACCGAACGCGAGTCGGATATTTTAAAAGAAATTGTCAAAGGACTAAGCTCGAAAGAAATCGCCGATAAACTTTTTATCAGCTCACGTACAGTGGATACACATCGGAATAATTTGATGAAGAAACTTTCTGTACACAATACTGCAGAATTGGTGAAGCTGGCATTGGAGAAAGGCCTGGTTTAATTTTTGTTGGCCTGTGGACGTACTGCATTGTGCCTATAACAGCAGATGTTCGCGCTCATTTCATTTTTTATAAGAATAATAGTCTTCAGAAATACCCACTACTGGGTATTGATCAATGAATGCTGATGACCTTATTTTACATTTTTATTATTTATCAATCCTAATAAAGTTTATCAAATGAAACGAACGCGAATATTATTTTTATGTCTCTTCCTGATTATTTCATGGCATAGTACCAGAGCAGAGATTATTGAACCTATTGTAACAATAGAAAAATCTCCTATAGAGGGGGATGAAAGCGATTATGTAACTGAATCGGAAGTTACTTTTAAGACAACTATTACTTATCCTACGCCCGCGCCAGGACATGAGAATGATCCTAAGGCAACGGTAGTAAGTTTTAGCTGGAATTTTAATGATCCCACAGATCCAGGAAATATTAATGGCTATACTAGCACCAATCCTACCATGACGGTCAAGCATACATTTAAATGCGGCATGTATATAGTGGCTTTGAGTTATACTACCAGTTCGGGGATCTCCACTACCATATATGATAATGTGATTACCATGAACTCCCTTATTACTTCCTCTATTACAACAGCTCCATCTGTATGTGTAATACCTGGAACAAATCCCAGCGTTTACGATGACGTACAACTTACTTCTGATACTTATCTCTCCGCTTACCCTACTTATAAATGGTCAATCATAAATCCATCAGGTGCGCAAACCAACAGCGATTATTTGATATTCTACAATGGAGCGAACGCCAATAATGTTACTTCTCAAGATAAACAAACCGTCTATGTAAACTTTAACAAATATCCCGCATCTTTTCCCGTGACTATACAGATCAGATGTGAGGTGCAAACTGCTGTTGCGGATGGCAGTTGTACGTTGGCAAATATGAAAAGCATTACTTTTAAACAAGGCATTACAGCCCCTGTTGCCTGCAATAGTTGTGCCTCTAACAATTTATTTAAAATTTGCCCCGATGCTCCTGCAATACAGTTGGGAGCCGCACCTGTGGCTGGAATAAGCTACGCTTGGACTGCTTCTACGGGTGCATTGCAGTATCTTAGTGCTGCCAATATTTCCAATCCTACATTTACGCCGCAGCCGGGTGCTCCTGCTAACATTAGCTATACCTTAACGGCAACCAGCAACAGTAATAGTTGTTGGAATTCTGCCCAGGTTAATTACCAGTTAAATACACTGGCAGTATCAGTTCCTGCGAATGTATCGATCTGTAAAAATGCAGTGATCACTGCTACAGCAAGCGGTGGGAGCGGCTCGTATAGTTATCAATGGTCCTCAACAGACAATAATGTACAGGAACTGTCTGCCACAAACATAGCCAACCCTACCTTTACTTGTGTAGAAAGAAAAATCAAAACCTTCCAGGTAAAAGTAACAGACCAGGTAGCCCTGTGTAGTGTTACTAAAACAGTGACAGTCGATTTTAAGAACAATACACTAAATGCTATTTCAGGATATACGTTAGACTGGTGCAACGCTGCGCATACGATCAGTGCAGATCATTTATTTAGCGGAGGTACAGCTCCTTTCCTTCTTAGTACTGCAGGCGCCACACCTACCGCCACATTGCAGGCCAGTATATTCGCAGTGAGTACTCCGCAAGCGGGTAACGTAACGATAACAGATAATGATGGATGCAGTGTTAACAGTTCCTACACGGTTAATACCACCCCACTCACTATAAGCTCCATTCAATACAACACACCCTTAAGCGCTTCTTTCAGGACTTCAAACATAAATGGATATGGAGGGCATATTTATACAGTGTGTAATACTGATTCAAGTGCTCTGGACATTACTTTTACGGTAAATGGAGGATGCGCAGGATACACTTATTACTGGGTAGCTACCACAAGTCCTTATAGCACTCCCATGTATTATTTTGATTACAGCACAGGCCAGCCATATTTGGCTATACCATTTTCTAATAACCCGGGAGCAGTAGGAACAGTGCTCTCTTCTAATACATTCAGAAGTACTATTAAATTTCGCACCGATCAATATGTTGATTATCGTATTGCATTGATTGTAAAAGATGCAAATGGCGCTATCACAGGACAAACTATTACAGATGTAGAAACACAAAGATTTCTTCTGCCTGTATTGACTAATACTTGTGACGGGCAAAATGTAACGACTGTAGCTACTCACTGGCAAACGAAAGGTACTACAAGTACTACATGGACTTATCCAGGCGATGCGCAACTGATCTCACAAGCAGACAATTCTGTTACGCTTTATTATCCGAATCAAACAGTAGCGAATGTGTCTTTTAATACTGCAAACACTTGTGGAACCAATACGGTGACGACTACTTATAAGTCGGGTATACCATTGGATGCAGGTGCCGACAGAACCATTTGTACGGGAAATAATGTGACGATGAATGTGATCGGAGGCGGCTCGGAATCGTTTACATGGTCGCCTGCTACAGGATTGTCTTCTACTACTATAAAAAACCCAGTGGCTAGTCCTACCGCTACTACCACCTACACCGTTTCAATTAAACCGTTAGGATGCAATAACGCCATAACTGATAACGTACAAATCTATGTTGTCAATTCTTCCAATCCTCCTTCATGGAAACGCGGGTTTCTAAGTAGTTTTTATACTCCGGCAGTAGATAACGTAGTAAGTGATCCGGGTTCTAACCAGATCTATTACAGAACTGCCGATAATCATATTCATTCGATGTGGTGGAACAGTGATGCACAGGAATGGGGATGGTCGGGACTCGCAGACGTAGACAACGCTGCCGGTGATCTTGCCATCGCTCCTGATGGACAACTATTTTACCGTACTACCAGTAATCAATTACATTCTTTAAAGTGGACTCCTGCTACAGGCTGGCAACATGTTGTGCCGGTAGACTGGATTACTAATGTACAGGGTCCAATCGTAGCTACAAATTCGCAAGTATTTTATCGCACTATCGATAATAAGATTCATAGTATTTACATGACCGCTCCTGATCAATGGGCCTGGTCTGAAATGAATCAGGTTGCAAACAGTAATGTAGGCAATGCAATGGCTTTTAGTTTCGCAGATTGGAGACTTTATTATCGCACACAGGATAGTAAACTTAATTTCATTTACTGGACTGGTAATAACTGGAACAGGACTGATCTTTCCAGTGTAACAGGTACCGTCGTGGGCAACTCGATCACCTGCGCTACCAACGGTACGGTCTTTTATAAAACTACCAGCAACGGAATCAGGAGCGTTTCCTTGTCGGCGAGCAACTGGATAGGAACGGGCTACGGCCTTTCGAATGTAGCCGGTGATCTGTTTTGCGATATTCAGAACAGGATATTTTTCAGGACCACCGAAAATACCATCAATTACATTTCCAGCGCTACAAGCTGGCAAGTAGATAAATTGAATAGCAGTACTTACCCAAATGGAAGTGGTATAGTGATCTCAAGTAATATTCCTTATGCCAATATTACTGTTCCCAACAATGGAAATGTTTACTTCAGAACTGCTGACGGAAGAATAAGATGTGTGTATTATGAAGGAAATTGTGAGTTTAAAATTCCTAATACACGAGCACCTGAAAACCCTTCTAATACTGTGGCGGGTGTACACTATACAGACTCTTTCATCGAGCATAGTGCATTAACGGATACCTATTGTTCGGGAGGAGGAAATATCAATACGATAAGAATTCCTGGCCAGGATATGTATTGTACTATAGAAGACGGAGTAGGGATCAAGTCCCCTGGTGCGAAGGGAGTACAGATAAGCTACACCGGTTATATTTATGTACCCGATGAAGGAACGTATAATTTTTATCTGACCTCTCACGACGGCAGCAATATGTATATTGGAAATAAACTTGTAGTTGATAATGGATATGGAACGGGACATCCTACCACTACAGCATCAGGTTTGATAGCGCTGAAAGCCGGCAAGCACATATATACAATTAATAAAAATAACGTGACTGACGGAGCAGAAATTTCCCTTAGCTATGAAGGCCCTTCCACGCCCAAACAAAAAATTCCTGATAACGCCTATTTCATATTGGCTACAACCTACCGCCTCGGAGAAATGACTTCAGATATTAACAGTGATACTACAACTTCTGTAGATGTCTATCCGAATCCATTCACCAATAGCTTGAAGTTTCTGGTCACTACCAATAAAACAAAAGAAGCCCAGCAAGCCATAGTTCAATTGTACGATCTAATGGGAAAAGAAGTATACAATGGATTGATCAATACAAATAAAGAAGAAGAGATCATGATCAATACCATCCCTGGTTTATACATCGGTAAAGTTATTTTTGAAGACGGTACCGTATACCAGTTTAAAGTAACAAAAGAATAATTTTCTCAACCAACAAGATGCGCAAATGTTTCGCGCTAAAGCCACCCTGAAGAGGGTGGCTTTTTTATTGCCACTTCATCTACGTAAAATTACGTAGTCTATTCTACGTCATGCAACGGATATTTTTTACGTTGCTCGCCGTATTTCAAAAACCCTGAGGACAAGCTAGTTTTATACTTATAAAAGTAAAACAAAAAGTCTATGAAAAACTCATTAGTAAAATCGGTTATCCTGTTTGGTGCGCTGGTATTGCTGGCAGGAAATACTTTTGCAGGTTCATTGGACGGTGGTAAACGTAAAAATAAAAAAGCCAAAACGGAGACCAGTCAAACTATGGAGCCGAATGGCAATTACAAACATACTATTCCTACTTCAGAAGGTACAAAATTTAAAGACTCTTTCACCAAGCCGCAGCCGGAAACGATCAATAGAAATTATAAGCAACAGAATCAGCCGCAAAGCAATGTGAAATTCAAAGATCACTTTACCAAACCGCCAAAAACAAATCATAGTAGTTACAAACATCCTCAAGGGTTATAATTGATTGTTACACAAACTGGGAGGGTGGAATATAAGCCGGCAACTATTTTTTCACTGCCGGCTTTTTCTTTTGGTAAGAATAAATTCCAAAGAGACTTTGTTACTAATTAAAAGTAGAATTGAAATCCAATTCTGAAGCCTGCAGAGCTATAATTTGCTCTATAAGCAGGTTCTTTACGAGGTACATTATAATCGATCTGTTTAGGCTCGGAGGCTGTGGATACAAAATCAATTTCTGAATTATATTTACTGAATGTATTTAGAATATCCTGTTTATTTTTTTCAGCTTTGGTTCGGTGTGTTTCTGTGAATGTACGATGGAGACTATTGCCTGTGGCTTCCATGAAAAACGATGCAGTATTATCTATTTTCAGACGTATTCCTAACGATAAAGTGGAGCCGCTGACTAATCCTCCGGTATAAGCCCAATCAAATTCTCCGCTTTGTGCTACCTGGTTAGGAATGGTATAAAAATTTGGAGTTTCTTTGAGGGCAAGCGTTGCTTTGCCAGCACCCACGAGATATCCGACCTTGCTGTAAAGAGCATGCCCTTGGCTAAACGGCGCTTCCAATACTATTTGAGGATTTATAAAAAAAGTATTTGCGAAATACGAAAAGTCTTGTTCGAGTGCATAAGGATCGCCGGTAGAAGAAGTATCGTAGTAAGTACTGGTGTGATTATTTTTTCCACCTCCCATATACCCGAGCTTTACTTCAAAGCCAAGATTTTTATTAATCATCTTCCCTAACGCAACAGAGAGTGATGCTCCTTTACCATAGGAATATTTAACATTTGTCACATCAAAGCTTCCGTTGGTGTATTCTTTATATTGTGCGGTTTCTCCTGTACCTGATACGAAATTATAGCCAACTCCAATATTGAAATAAAATCTTTTGTCTATTCTTAAAGAATCTCTTTTAGACATTGGCTTAGGGGTGGGAGATTGTGCGAAACTGACAGCACATAACAAAGGTATTGATACTAATACCAAAATAGTTTTTCGAAATAACATAACGTGGTTGTGATTAATAAATAATAAGGTTCAAAATTAATTATTAAAAATATTCTAGCAAAAAAGAATTGTATAGCAAGATTAAATTTCTGTACTCATAGTTTAATCCAAAAAAATCTCTACATTTGACCTGTTATTTTTATGAATACAGGTGATCTTATATATCAGGAACTGAACGAAGCTGCAGAGCTGCTTCAGAAATTTTTATCTGGTAAAGAGAATATTGCCAATATTGAAAAAGCAGCAAAAACAATTGTAGCTTCTGTGAAAAAAGGCCGTAAGATCATTTCCTGCGGAAACGGCGGTTCTGCCTGCGATGCGATGCATTTTGCAGAAGAGCTTTCCGGCAAATTTCGTGAAGACCGCGACCCGATTCCGGCAATGGCAATTTCCGATCCTTCTTATATCACATGTACTGCCAATGATTTTGGCTACAACCATGTTTTTTCAAGATATGTAAAAGGCTTTGGTAAAAAAGGTGATATACTACTTGCTATAAGTACCAGCGGTAATTCTGAAAACGTAGTAAAAGCCGCCGAAGCTGCACGCCAGAAAGATATGATCGTGATTGGCCTTACGGGAAAAAACGGTGGCAAACTGGTAGAGCTTTGCGATGTAAATATTAACGTACCGCATCAAGGCTATGCAGATCGAATTCAGGAGATCCATATTAAGATCATTCATATTTTGATTTTTTTAATTGAGAAACAACTAAACGACTAATTTTTTAAACTATAACGAACACACCGATGCTTGCAAAAACCTTTGGTAGCGCGGTCCAGGGAGTTAATGCTTTTATTGTCACCATTGAAGTCACCATCAATCAAGGTCTTAAGTTTTGTATGGTAGGTCTGCCCGATAGCGCTGTAAAAGAAAGCGAACAAAGGGTCGAAGCCTCCATCAAACACCTGGGCTATCGCATGCCGAGACAAAAAGTAGTAGTCAACCTGGCACCTGCCGACATTCGTAAAGAAGGATCTGCCTATGACCTTCCCATTGCTTTAGGCGTACTCTCCGCTTCCGGTCAACTGTTTACCGAAGAGCTCGACAAATACGTAATCATGGGAGAGCTCGCGCTCGACGGCGCATTGCGCCCTGTCAAAGGGGTGCTGCCCATTGCCATAGAAGCGCGTCGACAAGGATACAAAGGTTTTATTCTTCCCAAAGAAAACGAAGCCGAAGCGGCCATCGTCAACAGCCTCGACATCATTGGTGTCCGCGACCTGCAAGAGGCAATCGATTTCTTTGAACATAAATTGGATATCGAACCGTTGCGCATGGATACACGTGAGGTGTTTTTCAACCGCATTAATTCTTATGAAGCTGATTTTGCGGATGTGCAAGGACAGGAAAATATCAAACGTGCTATGGAAATTGCTGCCGCCGGTGGACACAATGTGATTATGATTGGCCCGCCTGGCGCGGGAAAGACGATGTTGGCCAAACGCCTGCCTTCTATCCTTCCTCCGCTTAGTTTGCACGAAGCGCTGGAGACAACAAAGATCCATTCCGTTGCCGGAAAACTTGGGAGCAAAGCATCGCTGATCTCCAACCGCCCATTCCGTGCACCGCATCATACAATCAGCGACGTGGCATTGGTAGGCGGTGGTGGATTTCCGCAGCCGGGAGAAATTTCATTGGCGCATAATGGAGTATTGTTTCTGGATGAACTTCCGGAATTCAAACGAACCGCCCTTGAAGTAATGCGTCAGCCGCTTGAGGAGCGAAGAGTAAACATCAGCCGCGCTAAGATTTCGATCGATTTCCCGGCTAATTTTATGCTGATCGCAAGCATGAATCCTTGTCCATGTGGCTACTACAATCATCCGGAAAAGGAATGTGTTTGTGGTCCGGGTGTTGTACATCGCTATCTCAACAAAGTAAGCGGCCCTTTGCTCGACCGGATCGATCTGCATATTGAAGTTACGCCTGTAACGTTTGATGAAATGACTGCCAACCGCAAAGCGGAGTCTAGTGAAGATATCCGCATTAGGGTAGAAAAAGCCCGGGGTATACAGACAAAACGATTTACAGAATACAACAACCAGCCGGAGGTCAGTCCCGTACATTGTAACGCGATGATGCCTTCTCAAATGGTGAAAGACCTTTGCGGGATCAACGAAGCAGGTAAAAAATTGCTTAAAACTGCAATGGAACGGTTAGGGCTTTCGGCCAGGGCTTATGACAGGATCTTAAAGGTAGCCCGCACTATTGCCGATCTGTCAGAAAGCGAGGAAATCAAGATAGAACACCTGGCTGAGGCGATTCAGTACCGCAGTCTTGACAGGGAAGGTTGGGCTGGTAGTTGATCTGGTAAAAGATTAATTTATTGTAAATCAATTGAGTAAATGATTTAACAGATTATTATTCTATTAAATCTCTATAGATTTTATTAAGTTTTAATTTTCTCTTAAAATATTCACAAAATGGCATAGTTTTTATACTAACAATATGTAAATTGCGTTGCATGAAAAGATTTTTACTAATAGTGTCCATTTGTATTGCTGCTACCTTCTCTCACTTCGAGGCGAAGGCTCAAGTGGCGGATACTACCTTTTCTGTAAGTACCTCTGCCAATCCATTTGACGATCAGGTGGTCATTAACGTCAACCAGGCAAATAAGAATGTGACAGGTATCAAAATTTTTGATGCTATTGGCAAAGAAGTTTCGGCTGAAATTCCTGTTACTTTTAGCAAAGGCGGTGGCGTTCTTTCCTATACACTGGATTTCACCCATATGCGTCCAGGCGTTTATTTCTGCACTATCTATTCCGACAAAGGAATCCTGGAAACCCGAAAGCTCTTCCGGGCTGCTCGCTAATAGTATTTCCAAATTTCCCCCAATATCATCATCGCCAGGTTTTAAAGTTAGATTGCTATTTCTTTGCAATTCATAACTCAACATTCAACATTCATAATTATAAAGATTTCTTAATATTAAAATTATTCCCTCTCGTGTTGGATATTTTTATTAATTTCGCCCATTCTGATATTTTTGAATAACTATGAACTATACCAAAATCAATAACATCACCGGCTGGCTGATGTTTGTTATTGCTACTACCGTATATATTTTAACTCTTGAACCAACAGGAAGTTTTTGGGATTGCGGTGAATTTATCTCTACAGCACGCAACTTAAGCGTACCTCACCCTCCCGGAGCTCCTTTATTTCTTTTGTTAGGAAGAGTATTTTCCTTCTTCGCCCTTGGTGATGTAACCCGTGTAGCCTACTGGATCAATATGCTTTCCGCTCTTTCCAGCAGTTTTACCATTCTTTTCTTATTCTGGACCATCACCATGTTGGCTAAAAAAGTGATCAAGCCGGCAGATGGAGCAAATTATACCATGGCACAGATCGTTGCCATTATGGGCAGCGGTATCGTAGGAAGCCTTGCATTTGCTTTCTCCGATTCTTTCTGGTTCTCCAGCGAAGAGGCAGAAGTTTATGCCATGTCATCTTTCTTCACAGCCATCGTTTTCTGGGCGATCCTGAAATGGGAAGCCAAAGAAGGTGAGCCTGGCGCAGACCGCTGGTTGCTATTGCTGGCGTATCTTGTAGGACTTTCCATCGGTGTCCATTTGCTGAACCTCGTAGCCTTGCCTGCTATTGCTTTTGTTTATTATTTCAAAAAATACAATGCTTCTCCGCTTGGTATCGTGATCACGTTTGTAGTGAGCGCAATCCTGATCGTAGTGGTAATGTCTGGTATCATCACCGGGCTTCCTACCATTGCCAGCTCGTTTGAAGTGTTCTTCGTAAACTCGATCGGCCTTCCTTTCGGATCAGGTATTATTGTCTTTTCATTGCTTCTCATCGGCGGTTTGATCTTCGGAGTAGTTTATTCCATCAAAAACCAGAAAGCTTTGCTCAACATTTCTTTGTTGGGAGTACTGTTCATCCTGATCGGTTACGCTTCTTATGGTGTGATCGTGATCCGTTCGCAGAACAATCCTACCATTGATATGAACGATCCTGAAAATATCATGACGTTTACTTCTTACCTGAAAAGAGAGCAGTACGGCGATCGTCCTTTGTTGAGAGGGCCTGTATATACGGCTTACAAAGCAGAGTATGGAAAAGATCTGACGGTTAAAAACGAAGCGCCTCTTTATAGAAAAGCAGAAAACGAATACAAGATCTACGATTACAAAAAAAGCTACGAGTACGATAAAAAATATACCATGTTCCTTCCTCGTATGTACAGCACACAGCCTCAGCACATCGAGGAGTACAAACGAATCATGCACATCAATGGCGATCGTAAACCTACTTTTGGCGAAAACATAGGGTATATGTTCAAGCACCAGATCGGATTTTTCTGGGGGCGCTATTTCCTTTGGAACTTTGTAGGCAGAGCAGGTAGCGACTACGGCTCTGCTCCGCTGGCAGTGAGCGATTGGTCTAATAAAGGAATCCCTTCACAAATACTCAGAGATAAAGCACGCAACAATTTCTACATGCTTCCACTTTTCCTCGGAATGCTTGGATTGATCTTCCATTTCATGAGAGATGTAAAAAATGCCTCGATCGTAGGAATGTTCTTCTTCTTCACAGGAATTGCCATCGTGATCTATCTAAACCAGCCGCCAATCGAGCCAAGAGAGCGTGACTACACACACGTAGGATCGTTCTATGCGTTCTCCATCTGGATCGGATTTGGAGTATTGTTTGTATACGATGCGTTGATGCGAGTATTGAAAAATTCAATCATGGCTCCTACTCTGGCTACATTGATCTGTTTGTTAGTACCAGGCATCATGATCGCCCAGGGATGGGATGATCACGATCGTTCCAAAAGATATCACTCTGTAGATTCAGCGATCAACTTGCTGAACTCATGTGCTCCAAATGCAATCCTGTTTACCGGAGGCGACAACGATACTTACCCTCTCTGGTATGCGCAGGAAGTGGAAGGTATCCGTACCGATGTAAGAGTTTGCAACCTGAGCTTACTGAATACTGATTGGTACATCAACCAGATGACCCGTAAGGCGTATCTTTCTGCACCGCTGCCAATCACGTTGAAAGAAGAAAATTATCTTTCCGGCACCAACGATATGATCTATTTTGTAGAAGAGCCTAGGTATGCAGGTGGGATCAGTCTTCAGAAATATATCAAAAGCATAAACGAGAAAAGCCGTCAGGTAACGCAATACAGCAGCACTGGCGAGTCTTATAGCATTTATCCTTCCAAAACATTTATTCTCCCGGTAGACAAGGAAAAAGTAAAAAAACTTGGCATCGTAGATACGTCTATGTACGATTATATCGTAGACAAATTCGTATGGAATGTAGGCGCCAACAGTCTCGACAAAAAATCACTGATCATTCTTGATATGATTGCCAACAGCAATTGGGAGAGACCAATTTATTTCTCTACTACATTATCGGGCGAAGATTATTTGAACCTGCGTGAGTTCCTTCAACTGGAAGGCCTTGCTTACCGCTTGCTTCCGGTGAAAGTGCCAGGTGCAAGAAACGGCTGGATCAATTCTTCTATCATGTATAAAAACATGATGACGCGTTTCGCTTTCCGCAATCTGGACGACTCTACTATTTTCTACGATGAAAACTATCTGAGATTCCCGGCCAACGATCGTAACCAATTCCACGCCCTGGCTGGCCAATTGCTGGCTGAAGGCAATGTAGACAAAGCGAAAGAAGTTCTGAACTATAGCTTGAAAGTAATCCCAGACAAATCGATCCCATACGATTATTATATTCCTTCTTACGTTTCATTGCTCTATAAAGTAGGAGAAGATAAAAAAGCAGAAGAGATCGTAAACACCATGTCTGGCCGTGCGTTGGAAATGCTGGAATACATCGACAAAAACCGCTTAAGCACGGAGAGCCGCGATTACCAATTGCAACTGGCTTATCTGGATCAGCTTGTAAACGCCTTGCGTGAGGCAGGTAAAATGGATGAAGCCAGCAAGCTTTATCAGAAGCTGCTTTTCTATTATCAGAAAAGCCAATAACAGGAAACAGTAATATTTATAACTGAAAAGCCCCGTATTGACGGGGCTTTTTTGTATCAGACCTTTTCTCCCAATGATTGCCGGATTTTGTTATTTTTGTATTAAATGTTAAACTCTTTTTTGCATATGAAAAAACTACTTTTGACAAGCACATTGATTTTTATCTCCCTGGTGTCTGTATGTGCACAGGAGATTGCAGCTCCGGTAAAACAAGGTTCTCTCTGGGGCTTTATGGATGGAACTGGAAATTTGTTCATCCAACCTAATTATGACGCCGTGCAAGGTTTCAGCGAAGGCCTCGCTGCCGTGCGCGTAAAAGGCAAGTGGGGTTATATTGACCTCAAAGGAAATTTTGTAGTACAACCAACACTCGAAGGTGCTGAGCCTTTCTCGCAAGGAATGGCAAGAGCAAGAACCGGAGAGCTTTGGGGTTATATCGATAGAACCGGAAAGTTCGTGATCCCGGCAGCCTTTGGCGGCGCAGGAAATTTTAGCGAAGGACTTGCCAGAATTAAAACAGGGAAAGACTGGGGCTATATTGATAAAACTGGAAAGATCGTTATTCAGCCCGCTTATGAGGCAGCTAAAAATTTCAATGAAGGATTGGCCATGGTGAAGAAAAATGGCAAATGGGGATTTATCGATAAGACAGGTAAAATAGTTGCCGCAACTGTCTACGATGGTGCGAAAGATTTTAGAAAAGCGAACAGCGTTTCAGCAGAAGATAATGACTAGTATAATTTTAAATTTTAAATTCTAAATTTTGAATTAAAAAAATGTGATTAGGAATTTAGAATTATAGGTATAAGCGAAATAAGTACAAGACAAGATTAATTTAGTTAGAAGTCGTGCCACGAGTCTTTTCAAAAGCCAGATGATCATATGAAATCATTTGTTCTTTCAATATACTCGTGGCACGACTAAATTTAGAATTTAAAATTTTCAAATGGAGAACAACAGCGAATTTGTATTCGGCATTCGACCGGTGATTGAGGCGATTAAGTCAGGGAAAGAGATTGAACGGATCCTGATGCAAAAAGAAGTAGGAGGAAATGTTGTAGCAGAGCTTACACAGCTTGCACACAAACACAATATCCCAATTGTAAAAGTACCGGTAGAAAAACTGAACCGCATTACACGAAAAGTGCACCAGGGTGTGATCTGCTTCATCTCTCCGGTGATCTACGCTTCGCTGGACAACGTGATCTCTGAGGCATATAGTAAAGGAGAAACACCTTTCATCCTTGTACTCGATCGCGTGACGGATGTTCGCAATTTCGGAGCGATTGCTCGTTCGGCAGAATGTATGGGCGTGCAAGCGATCGTGATCCCTAGTCGAGGCAGCGCACAGATCAACAGCGATGCGGTAAAGACCTCGGCAGGCGCGCTGAACTATATTCCGGTGTGTCGTGAAGATAATTTGAAAAATACGCTGAAGTATTTGAAAGAAACAGGACTTAAACTGATCGCTTGTTCTGAAAAAGGAAATAAAAATATCGACAGTACCGACTGCTCTGGTCCTGTAGCCCTGATCATGGGCTCAGAAGAAGATGGGATCTCTTCAGAGTATCTAAAGCTTTCCGACGAAATGCTGAAAATCCCAATCACTGGAGAGATCCAATCGCTGAATGTATCGGTAGCAGCAGGAATTATGATGTATGAGGTGGTAAGGCAGCGCAGTAAAAAATAACAACAACAAATCCTCCATACTAATCTGTCGGCGTGGACACGAAGAAACATAGCGCCCGGAGTTCCGCCCGGAGGGCTATAAAATAGTAGGCACAAGTCTGGAGACTTGCGCCAGCATAGAGAAAAAAATCATTTTTAATTTTTACTAAACCTATATGTCCAATCCAATCTTTAACACCCAGGTAGTGATCATCGGCGCCGGCCCTACCGGCTTAAGCCTTGCTGCGCAACTAATCCGCTTCCAGATCGATTTTATTATCCTGGATAAAAAAGAAACTACTACCACCTTTTCCAAAGCACTCGTTATACAAGCCCGTACGCTCGAGCTTTTCGAAGAGCTTGGCATTGCCCGCAAAGCAATTGAAGAAGGCCAGATCACTACGGCGATGAATATGTTTTATAAAGGCAAACAGCGTGCACATATTAATTTGAGTGGCCTGGGAGAAGGATTGAGTCCTTTCCCCTTCGCGCTTTCGCTCGAACAAAGCAAAACTGAAAAGCTGCTTGCCGATTTTATTCTTAACAACCAAAAAACGATCTGGTGGAATACAGAATTTATAAGCGTGGAGCAACAACCACAAGGTGTAACCGTAATTTGCAAAACCAACAATGAAGAACGAATCATCCAGGCGTCCTATGTAGTAGGTTGCGACGGCGCCAGCAGCGCGCTGAGGCATTTGATGGGTTTGCCTTTTGAAGGAAGTACCGACCCTAAATTATTTTATGTAGCGGATATTATTTTGAAAAGTCCTGTCATTTGTAAAAGCGAATTGTACATCTACATGATCCGTCGTGGCTTTGCGCTTTTCTTCCCGATGCAAGGCGAGAGACACTACCGCATTGTAGGCACGTTGCCAGATGTAAAGGATCCGGAGAAAGAAATTAAATTTGAAGATATCAGCGAATCAATTCGTACGCAAATTATTTCTCCGGTAGAGTTTGAAAAATTGCAATGGTTTTCTGCATACAAAGTTCACAGCCGTAAAGCTGATCATTTTATGAATAAACGCTGTTTCATTGCAGGCGATGCTGCACATATTCATACACCTGCCGGCGGGCAAGGCATGAATACAGGGATACAGGATGCTTACAATCTTGCTTGGAAACTGGCAGGAGTCTTGCGCGGAGAGCTGAAAGAAAATATATTGGAGACATACGATACTGAGCGTACCGGAAATGCTAAACACCTTCTCCAGTCTACCGACCGGATGTTTGATCTTATGTCAGGAAGCAATTCTTTTATGAATTTTCTTCGTCTCACTATTTTTCCTTATTTGCTCAGCATTATTTCTAAAAACGAATTGGTAAAAAAACAATTGTTCCCACTCATTTCACAAACCGGGATCTCTTATCCAGACAGCATGCTGACAATACCCGGAGTGTTTGGGAAAGTAAAAGCAGGAGACAGGATCCATTATTTTAAATTTACCGATGGAAGAAATATTTTCCAGGATCTTACTGAGCCGGTTTTCAAGTTGTTGTTTTTTGGAAAAACAAAGACCAAACTTTCTTTTTCAAGTGCTATAAAAATTAAAATAAAGTATTTGATGTATGAAGAAATTCCGGAAGATGTTTTCGGAAACGAAAAAAACTTTTATCTCCTGCTTCGTCCCGACAATCATATCTCCTATATTGGAAAAGAGCTTAGCGCGGCAGAAGATTTTTTGAAAAGAATAGAGCAGTAAATAAGTTATGAATGTTGAATTATGAGTTATGAATGATACTATAATTCATAACTCATAACTCAACATTCATAACTTCTAATTAGTATACTTCGACTTAAACATTGCTTGTATTCCTAGCCCAAGCACTTGTTTAAACTGGATCGCCGGGCCGTATGCTTTTGGATTCGTTTGATCGTTGGCATATTTAGAGCGAAGCACTTTGATGTCGTCGTCATAGATAAGCGAAGTAGTAAGACTGGCAGTAATGTATTTAGTTACTTTAGCAACCAGTGAGAAATCCCACATCACATCAATGTTTTTATTCAATACATAAGAATCATTTTTTAATTCTCCTGTGATTTTATCAATCGTATAATGTTTACGGGCGTAAGCCCAGAACAAGTCTACCTTTGTTTGCAAGGAAATATTTTTGTGGACGTCTTTCTTATACAACGCATCGATCAAGGCTCCTGGCTCGAAGAGGAAATTGCTGCCGGCATGCCTGTTGCCATTGCCATCAATATATTCCGGGCGCACGCCAAAATTTCCTGCATTGGCAAAAGGCTGGTACGCTACGATCGTACTCTTCATCGTGAGTGGGGAGAAGAAAATGAACATCCCGTCTACCGGTGTATATTCCGCACCGAGTGCAAAGATGCTGTACCCTCTTGATAAAAATTTCGATACCAGAACAGCGGAATCTCTTCCGGGATTTGCGTTCGAAGCAACGTAATTATATCCATCGGCAAATTGCGTGAGAAAGTCGAGGTACATTGTGTAGCGCAATTTGTCTGATTTTTTGTGCGAAAGTTTGCTAAGGTAATACAAACGGTCGTCTGTTTTTCTCCAACCTTTGTCGGCAAGATTTGCTTGTCCGAAAGACATGGTCAGCGAGTTGCTATACACAAGTTTTTCTTTTTCGTAATTGACAAATGAATTGGAAAGTGCGTTGTAAGCAATGGAATTTTGTCCCCCGGCATTCCAGTTCGTAAGACTGGTCTGCGCCAGGTTTATTGCCAACGTTGTTCCCGTGTGCCAATAGGCGGTATCTTTTACTTCCGGAACGGCTACTTCCGGTACAGCAGTTGTGTCTTGCGCGAATGCTGAGAAACCAGCACACATCAACAGCAAAGCTATAATTGGTTTTTTCATGTTGTTTGAATTTAAAAATGTAAAAAAATTATTTTTTCAGCGAATCTCTGATCTCCATCAAAAGTTTTTCGGTCAAAGTTGGTTCAGGAGCTGTTTCGGGTGCAGCTGCCTGCTTGCGTTTCATGGCTTGTATTCCTTTCACCAGGAGAAAAACAGCGAATGCGGTAATGATAAATACGATTATATCTTGTACAAAATTTCCCCAAAGAATTGCGTTCTCCGGTTTGATTACTTTTCCTTCCGGATTTTTTACTTCGTGTTCAAGAACAATCCTTGCGTCCTGAAAGTTTACATCTTCAGTAAGTAAACCAAGCGGAGGCAGCATGATGCCTTTTACGAACACATCAACGATCTTATTGAATGCAGCTCCGATAATAACGCCGACTGCCATGTCGACTACATTGCCTTTCATGGCAAAATCTTTAAACTCTTTAAAAAAGCCCATGGTATTTTGTTTTTAGTAAGTGAAAAATTGTTTAGGGTTAAAGGATGTCAGATAAAATATCCAAGGTTATTTTATCTGACATCTAGTATCCGGTATCTATTTCATATTATGATACACTGCCTGTATATCATCGTCTTCTTCAAATTTTTCTACCAGTTGTAGGATCTCTTCTTCCTGTTCTGATGTCAAATTTTCTACAAAGGTAGTTGGAATGCGCTGCACGTCTGCGCTGATCACGTTGATCTTTTTATCTTCCAACGCTTTCTGCATGGAACCGAAGTCCTGGAACGAAGTGTAAATATAAACTTCCCCTTCTTCCGAGATAGCTACATCCTCTGCTCCGAAATCAATGAGCTCAAGCTCGAGGGAATCTATGTCCAGGCCTTCTTTCATGAATTTAAAAACTCCTTTTCTGGTGAAGATAAAATCCAGCGATCCTGTTTTGCCCAGCGCTCCGTCTCCTCTTGAAAAAATGGTACGGATATTTGCCACGGTACGATTGATATTATCAGTAGCTGCTTCAAGCACGATGGCTACTCCATAAGGGCCATAGCCTTCGTATACGATCTCTTCCAGGTCTTTTTCGTCTTTGCTGCTGGCACGCTTGATAGCAGCTTCCACCCGGTCTTTTGGCATATTAAGCCCCTTGGCATTCTGAATGATCACACGCAGGCGGGGATTATTTTCCGGCAAAGGACCATTCGCCTTCACTGCGATCACGATCTCCTTGCCTATCCTTGTAAATGCCTTTGCCATTTTGTCATAGCGGGCAAACATGGTGTGCTTTCTTTTCTCGAATATTCTTCCCATGGTAGTTAAAATAAACTATAGCGGGCAAATTTAATAAATATATTGAATAGTTTGAGACTGAAGATACCGGATACCGGATGCCGGATTCCAGATAAATATAGTTGTAACCGGCTGCAAGATACCAGATGCCGGATACCAGATAGTTTAAATAAAAACAACTCTGTTTTACAAATAAGCTAAAAGACATGTCATTAAATTACTCTCGCATTTATCTGGCATCCGGTATCTGGTATCCGGCATCTAGCATCCAGTATCTCCTATTTGATTGCCTTAATATTAAAAAGGCTAACGAAATATTCTTCTATTCGCTATATTTGTGTCCTTTTACAAAATAGACCAATATGCTTAGAACACACAACTGCGGAGAATTAAGGATTTCTGACATCAATACACAAGTAACACTTTGTGGCTGGGTAGCCAAGATACGCGACAAAGGCGGCATGCTCTGGATCGACTTACGCGATCGCTACGGTATTACCCAATTGATCCTCGAAGAAGGAAAAACCGACGCCGCTGTGCTAACCAATGCCCGTAAGCTGGGACGTGAATTCGTGATCAAAGCAGTTGGAACAGTGGTAGAGCGCCTGGCTAAAAACGATAAAATTCCAACCGGTTATATCGAAGTAAAAGTTGCTTCCATAGAAGTTTTAAACCCAGCAAAACTTCCGCCTTTCATTATCGAAGATGAAACCGACGGAGGAGACGAACTGCGCATGAAATACCGCTACCTCGATCTACGTAGGGATGTGGTAAGAAAAAACCTGGAGCTTCGTCACCAGGTAGCGAAAGAAACACGCAACTATCTCGACAGCCAAAAATTTATAGAAGTAGAAACACCTGTACTTATCAAGTCCACTCCAGAAGGTGCCCGCGATTTTATTGTGCCTTCTCGTATGAACCCAGGTGAGTTTTATGCACTGCCGCAATCGCCTCAGACCTTTAAGCAATTGCTGATGGTTTCCGGCTTTGACCGCTATTATCAAATTGTAAAATGTTTCCGCGACGAAGACCTGCGCGCCGACCGTCAGCCGGAGTTTACACAGATCGACTGTGAAATGTCGTTCATTACGCAGGAAGATATTCTCAATATGTTTGAAGGATTGGTACGCCATCTTTTCAAAACGGTGAAAAAAATTGACCTGCCTACGCTCACACGCATGACCTACGCGGATGCCATGAAATATTATGGTTCAGACAAACCGGACATCCGTTTCGAAATGAAATTTGTAGAGCTCAACGATGAAGCGAAAGGGAAAGGTTTCAACGTGTTCGACAGCGCTGAGCTTGTAGTGGGAGTCTGTGCGACAGGTGCAGCTTCTTATACCAGAAAACAAATCGACGAACTTACCGAATGGGTAAAACGCCCGCAGATCGGAGCGAAGGGAATGGTGTATGTACGTTACGAAGCAGACGGTTCACTGAAATCTTCGGTAGATAAATTCTATTCGCAAGACGATTTGAAAGCCTGGGCTGCCAAATTCAATGCGAAGCCTGGCGATTTGATCCTCGTGCTTAGCGGTGAAACAAATGCAGTACGTAAACAACTTAATGAACTGCGCCTTGAAATGGGCACCAGACTTGGCCTGAGAGACAAAGACAAATATTCCGCCCACTGGGTAATCGATTTTCCGCTACTCGAGTGGAATGAAGAAGAGAAAAGATATTTCGCAATGCACCACCCGTTCACTTCTCCGAAGCCCGAAGACATTGCGCTACTGGATACCAAGCCAGGAGAAGTAAGAGCCAATGCATACGACATGGTGATCAACGGTGTAGAAGTTGGCGGCGGATCGATCCGTATTTTTAATAAAGACCTGCAGGCAAAAATGTTTAGCATGCTTGGTTTCAGCGACGAAGAAGCAAAACATCAGTTTGGGTTCATCATGGAAGCCTTCGAATACGGCGCGCCTCCACACGGTGGACTGGCCTTTGGCTTCGACCGTCTCTGCTCGCTCTTCGGCGGCTCCGATTCCATCCGCGATTTCATTGCTTTCCCAAAAAACAACGCAGGCCGCGACGTGATGATCGACTCACCTTCTACCATTGCAGACAAGCAATTGGATGAGCTGAGTATTGCGGTAAAAGAGATTGTAAAGAAGTAATTGTAAATAAAAACTAAATGGATAAAAAGTCCCTCACAATCCTGAGGGACTTTTTTGTTTTTCTCGTCATTGCGAGGAAGAATCCGCCGGATTGCTTCGTCGCAATGACGTCAGATACTTTATACTTACCCTCAAATTGACTACCTTTGCAAAACAGCCAGTCGCTGTTTTCACCTATGAATATCCTCGATAAAATAATCGCCTACAAGCGAACAGAAGTAGCCGAACGGAAAAAACAAAAATCGGTAAAAGAGCTGGAAGCCACAGCGCTGTTTTCAAAACCAAATATTTCTCTCCGCCAACATTTGCTCGATGAAAATAAATCCGGCATCATTGCTGAGCATAAAAGAAAATCTCCCTCCAAGGGAATCATCAACGATAAGCTTACGGTAGAAGAAGTAGTAAAAGGTTACCAGCAAGCCGGAGCCTCTGCTGTTTCGGTACTTACAGATCTACCTTCGTTTGGCGGCTCGGACGAAGACCTGTTGCGCGCGCGCGGAATACTCAATATACCTATCCTGCGCAAGGATTTTATCGTAGATGAATACCAGATCGTGGAAGCACGTTCCATTGGGGCGAATATCATTTTGCTCATTGCCGCTTGCCTTTCCCCAAAGGAAGTCGAAAGCCTTTCTAAATTCACGCACTCGCTGGGAATGGAAGTACTACTGGAAGTACACGACGAAGCGGAACTAAATGCCAATTGTTTTGATTCTATAGATTGTGTGGGTGTCAACAACCGAAACCTCAAAGATTTCAGCGTAAGCGTAGATCTTTCGAGAGAACTGGCGGAAAAAATTCCAAACCGCTACCTCAAAATTTCCGAAAGCGGCATCGATTCTGTCGACACTATCCTGGATCTGAAAACCTATGGGTATAAAGGATTTTTGATCGGGGAGAATTTTATGAAAACAAATAATCCCGGCGCTGCAATGCAGGCGTTTACCGATCAGCTAAAGGCAGGAAGGTTTAAATAGTATTGAATAGTAAGCCTGGAGTCATTAGTATATACTTACTACTAAAGACTCAAATCTAAAAATTAAAATGGGAATCAAGATCAAAGTATGCGGCATGAAATATCCTGAAAATATTCAGGCAGTGGCGGCGCATGCTCCCGATTACCTGGGATTTATTTTTTACGAAAAATCAAAGCGCTTTGTAAATGATCTTGATCCGCGTATAGTACAACTCGTTAATCCTTCCATTGCGCGTGTTGGTGTTTTTGTCAATCATCCTATTTCTTTCATTGAACAACAAAGTAAAAAATACGGATTCGAAACCCTTCAATTGCATGGTGACGAGACGCCGGAGTATTGCCAGCAATTGAAGGAAAAGGGTTATACGCTTGTGAAAGCATTTCAAGTAGGCGATGGTTTCAATTTTGCAGCGATCAACCCTTACAAATCTTCTGTGGATTATTTTCTTTTTGATACTAAAAGCGAAGGTTACGGAGGCACAGGTAAAAAATTCGATTGGAAAATTTTTAAAAAGTACGACAACGAAGTCCCCATCTTCCTTAGCGGAGGGTTGGATATCGAGCATATTGATGAAATTAAAAAATTAAATTATCTGAACATTCATGCTTTGGATATTAATAGTAAATTTGAAATAGAGCCGGGTAGGAAAAACGAAGGGAAAATAAAATTATTTATCGATCGAATAAGAGATGAAATACGCAGTTAACGAAAAAGGATTTTACGGAAATTTCGGAGGAGCATACATCCCTGAAATGCTTTATCCAAACGTAGAAGAGCTCGCCAGCCGCTATCTGGAGATCATCAACGATGCATCGTTCCAGCAGGAATTCAGAGCGCTGCTCAAAGATTATGTAGGTCGCCCGACTCCTCTTTATCTTGCCAAAAGACTTTCTGAAAAATACGGCGCCAATATTTACCTAAAGCGCGAAGACCTTTGCCATACCGGCGCACATAAGATCAACAATACCATCGGACAAATTTTGCTTGCTAAACGATTGGGCAAAACCCGCATCATTGCTGAGACAGGTGCAGGACAACACGGCGTAGCCACGGCCACGGCCTGTGCTCTGATGGGTTACCAGTGTATTGTATACATGGGCGAAGTAGATATAGAACGTCAGAAGCCAAATGTAGAAAGAATGCGCATGCTTGGTGCGGAAGTTCGCCCGGCGCGTTCCGGAAGCCGTACGCTGAAAGATGCTACCAACGAGGCCATCCGCGATTGGATCAACAACCCGGTAGACACACATTATATCATTGGTTCGGTAGTAGGCCCGCATCCTTACCCGGATATGGTGGCGCGCTTTCAATCTGTGATCAGCGAAGAAATAAAAATGCAGCTGAAAGAAAAAACAGGGAAAGAAGATCCTGACTACGTAATCGCTTGCGTGGGGGGAGGAAGCAACGCTGCCGGTGCTTTTTATCATTATCTTGATCGTGAAAATGTAAAACTTGTTGCGGTGGAAGCCGCAGGACTCGGCATCGATTCCGGTTATTCTGCTGCTACTACAGTGCTTGGCAAACCAGGAATTATTCATGGAAGTAAAACCATTCTGATGCAAACCGAAGACGGCCAGATCGTAGAACCACATTCAATTTCCGCAGGATTGGATTATCCTGGCATCGGGCCTATTCACGCACATTTATTTGAATCAGGCAGAGGACAATTTTATGCTATCACAGACAAGGAAGCGTTCCAGGCGGCTTTCCTGCTTACACGGATAGAAGGCATCATTCCTGCGCTCGAGTCGGCACACGCGATTGCAGCGTTGGAATATATGAAGCTGAAAAAAGACGATACTGTTGTGCTCAATCTTTCAGGAAGAGGAGACAAGGACTTGAATACTTATATTACACGAAAAAATGAATTTCTGTCAGAATAATTAAAGGGATGCTGGATACCAGATGCCAGATGCCGGATAATAAAAGACATGTTTTATCCGGCATCTGGCATCTGGTATCCGGTATCTTTTGAGTAAAAAGGCAGCCCGTTAACTATGACAACAACATCTACCAAAGTAACGAATCGACTTACCCAGCTTTTTGAAAAAAAGAATAAAGGTCTTCTGAATATTTATTTCACGGCGGGTTTTCCAAAATTGGACGATACCATTAGCATCATTAAGGCCCTGGAAGAAGCGGGTGCTGATATGATCGAGATCGGGATGCCTTATTCCGACCCGCTTGCGGATGGACCTACGATCCAGGAAAGCAATATGGCGGCGCTCAATAATGGCATGACGTTGAAAGTATTGTTTACACAACTTGCTGAGCTTAGAAAAGTGACGAATATTCCTGTGCTGCTGATGGGCTATTTAAATCCGGTGATTCAGTACGGCGTAGAAAAATTCTGTAAAGAGGCAGCAGCCTGCGGCGTAGACGGTGTGATCGTGCCGGACCTTCCTTTGGACGAATACATCAGCGAATACAAAGAGCTTTTCGAAGCAAACAATCTTTCCAATGTATTTTTGGTAACACCACATACTTCCGAAAAACGTATTCGCCTGATTGATGAGAATACACAAGGATTTATTTACATCGTTTCTACCGACAGTACTACCGGGAATGCAAAAGATATTACAGGAGCGGAAGCTTATTTCAAAAAGATCAGCGCGTTGAAATTGAAAAGTCCGGCGATGATAGGGTTTAATGTAAAAGACAATGCCAGCTATACCTTCGCCAGCCAATACGCCAATGGTGCGATCATCGGCAGTGCATTTATCAAAATGCTTAAGGAGAGTAAGGATTTGAAGGGTGATATTTCCGGGTTTGTAAAAATGGTAAAAGGAGTCTAATATGTTTTTGAAAACACCTATAAGGTTTTCAAAACCTTACAGGTGTAGTAATAATTATTTTAACAAAAAAAGAGAAAGCATTTACGCTTTCTCTTCGAGGATCACTGCTTTTAGTGTTATTTTTTAGCTGACGTATTCGCTTTGAAGAATGTCTTTAATATCGTTTAGTGCAAACTGGCAAAAAACCGGGTCTCTGCCTTCTCTTATATGAGAATATTCTTCCAGTCTTGTAAGCCCTTTTATTTTTCCAATGCGGTCGTCAAATTCAAGAATGTGAAATTCTTTCAGTAAAATATTCCCGTTGTTCAGGACGATGTCGACAGGTACTTTGAAGCTGCTGTCTTTTTGCGAATCAAGAATGTTGCGGAGGGTACTCTCTAATGGTGCCATGATCAGTAGGTACTTATTGTTTTCTGTAATATAAGATACAGATTTCCCCCGAGGATTGCAATCTACTGGGGATAACCCAAAGCTTTTGTGCATAACAGGTTCTAACCCCTTAAAGTGAAATCAGGATTTGGACAAAAAGACCTGGGAAGTCGTTTTTTAAAAACTAAAATCTTCTTTAAATCAAATGTTTAAACAAGTATGTTACTTAAATAAATACTATTTAGAATTTACTTGTTTGGGTAAAAAAGTAAATAAAAATGGAAAAATTTCAGATCGTAACAATTCTTTCGGAATCGTTTAATCCTTTATAATGAAGTAGTTAAAAATTATTTAAAACTGAGAAATTTCTTTAAAAAAACTAGTTAGTTGAGTCTTTTGCTGATAATTCCGTTCACATATTCATAAAAAACTTTAGGCAGCATGGTCCGCCAGTTGTCAATATCCAGGCCACCACCGAAGTTGAGATAAGAATCGATGTTGAATTTTTTCATTTCCTCCACCACATGTTCGCGAAAGTTCACTGCCGCAATCCAGCCTTCGCCGGTGTCTTCAAACCATTCTTCGTAATAAGAATCATCTGAGCCATGGAAGTTTAGAATATTTTCACCGATCAAAATATATTTATGAATTCCTTCTCCGTTAAAATGATCCAACACATTCCGCTTGAGATGCATGACATCGTTGTGCAGCGTGTCGTTCCACTCGCCTAAAAATTCGATGATCACTACACCGTTGTCGTAGTCGGCAAAGAGAATTTTAATATAAAGCGTTTCCGAACCAATATAATCCCAACCGGGATGAATGTAGTAGCCGTAGATCTGGTTGCTGTACTGATCGTAATTATACTCCAACCCATAAAACGGTGAACGCTCGTCTTCAGCGCTGTTGTAGTAGTATTCCCAGTTGTAGAAGGGTTCGATGTCTTGCATGGCTTGGAATTTTAAATTTTAAATTATGAATTTTAAATTGAAGAAATACCAATTGAAAAACTTAACAAGAGGACCGTTTTTTAGTTCCATGTTATTCTTCAAATGACTTGACGCTATTTTAATTTAAAATTCATAATTCATAATTTAAAATTAGCCTTGTACGCATCCACAGCCTTTCGCACACTCCCGTGTTTATCAAGCAGCGCCTGCGCTTCAGTTTCTTCAATGCCTAGCTCTTCCATGATCATATGCGTGGCACGCTTTACCAGCTTGTGGTTGCTGAGTTGCATGTCTACCATCTTATTTCCGCGCACACGGCCTAGTTGGATCATCACGGAAGTGGAGATCATATTAAGGGTAAGTTTTTGCGCAGTGCCTGCTTTCATGCGTGTGCTGCCGGTTACGAATTCCGGGCCTACAATCACTTCTATAGGAAGGTCGGCTGTTGCAGCCAGTTTGGAACCTGGGTTGCAGGTGATGCAGCCGGTAAGAATATTGTTGCGCTTGCAAGCTTCCAATCCACCGATCACATAGGGCGTGCCGCCGGAAGCAGCAATGCCGATCACGGTATCCTGGCTGTTGATGTTATGCTCCGTTAGATCTTTCCATGCCTGCTCGCGGTTATCTTCAGCAAATTCCACGGCCTTGCGGATCGCTGTATCGCCGCCGGCGATGATGCCGATCACAAGATCAAAGGGTACTCCAAAGGTAGGGGGACATTCAGAAGCATCTACAATTCCTAATCTACCGCTGGTGCCTGCGCCAATGTAGAAAAGGCGTCCGCCATTTTTCATACGTTCTACTATAGCCTGCACCAGTTTTTCAATTTGCGGGATCGCTTTTTCGACAGCAAGCGGAACAGTTTGATCTTCTTTGTTAATATTTTTCAAAAGCTCTGCCAGCGGCATTTGCTCCAGTTGGTTGTAGTGCGAAGACGATTCGGTGACGTTCATATTTTTATTATGATTTTTGAAAATGAAATTCTATCAGTCCTTCGATCGGGCTGGACATAACTTTGTCTACCTGTAGGCCTTTGTCCGCGGCTACTTTGTCGAGCACCGGACGAAGGTGTGCTGCGATGGAGCCGATGAAGCGGATGGGAAGCCGGGTATGTTTTTCATAACGGCAGATACATTGTGTAAACAGCTGTTCGAAATTTTCATACGCCATTTTAAACAGGTAAGGATCCTCCTGGTTTTTTACCACAAAGGGCGCCAGCGAGGCGAGGTAGCGATTGGGAAAAGGTTTTTTATAGACCTTATCCATAATATCTTCCAGGCGATCAGGAGTAAATGCCTCAAATTTTTCCATCAGGTGAGCAGGTAAAACCTTGCGCACATAATCGCGCGCTAGCATTTTTCCTAAGAATCCTCCGCTTCCCTCATCCGCCAGTGCTAAGCCCGGCGAGTAAATATTCTCGACGATATCTTCGCCATCATAATAACAAGTGTTCGCGCCTGTACCAGCGATGCAGGCGATTCCTGCTTCATGCCCGAACAAAGCGCGGGCAGCGGCGAGCATGTCGTGGTTTACCTGAATGACGCTTTGTGGAAATGCCTTCTGCAATCCTTCCGAAACGATCGCCTGCTGTGAAGGCCTTGAGCAACCAGCCCCGTAGAAGTAGAGCGCTTCCACTTTTTTTTCTTTCGGCAGCAAAGGTAATAAGTCATTCGAAAGAATCTGAAAGATCTCTTCCGAATCTTGATAGTAAGGATTAAATCCTACGGTTTTCAATTCATAGGCTTTCAAACCGTTCTCTATAAAGACCCAGCTTGATTTAGTAGAACCACTGTCGATGATGGCGATCATTTTTACAAGTTATGAGTTATGAATTATGAGTTATAAGTTAAAGGAAAGTTAATGTTGTATTCTGATTCAACATTCATAACTCATAATTCATAATTATTTCAACCTTCCTATCACTTTAAATTTATCAAAAACATTTTTTGTATGCGGTGCATCTTTTAGTTCTTCGGTGAGGTCTTGTCCTGCCCAGTGTTCGTAATGCTTTCCGTCTCTCCAAAGCCTTGATTTGGTAACCTCATAGATCAATCCTTCACAGGCTACCCAGATTTCTTCTTTGTCTTTGCCATTGCGCAAAGCAAGTTGTGCGCTGGTATATTCCTTTAGAGGCGTCTCATGTTCTTCTGACATAACGATCCGTATTTACTTGTAATTTACTTCAATTCAAATCCTTTTGCAAAACCGACCAGGATTGAATCTGAACCTTGATTTTCTGGATTAGAAGATTTACAGGATTTTTATTTCCATGATCAGTGTATGTGTGCGAGTTGTCATTCAGAAGGAAACTCGTGCGGAGCCAGCACTATCGTTTATTTACTTATCCTAAGCTTATAAACTTTAGTCCGCTCAGAGTCCCCTGCAAAGGGTAGTATAAACTTTACTCTCCGGGTGTGGGAGACTCTGAGCGGACGAATTCCTGAAATTTATAGCAGGAATTTCTAATCGTCTGCCAGCTGGCGGATTCCTTCTGAAGGATAAAAAATAATCCTGTAAATCAAAATCCTGTAAATCTTCTAATCCAGAAAATCAAGGTTCAGACTAATGATCGTGCGTATAAAAATTATAATCCTTAATGATCGTATCCAGTAGTCTCGCAGAGGACATGGTATTGTTTTCAGTAGCCAGCAGCTGACGGATTTTTTTTGCGAGGATATCGATGTGTTTTGGGTTGTTATTTTTTTTGTAAAGCGCCAAAGCTTCTTTGATCGTATTGATATCCTTGTCGCTAAACCTTAATACATCGCTGAATACAGGTTTGTAATTATGTTCTACCACCTTGAGGATCGTATCTTCCAGCGTGGCTCTTTTTTTTAGTTTTACTACCGTAGTGCCTGCTACAATATCGCCGATGCGTTGCTCTTTTTTAGAAACCGAAATCGTGATGATCGCTGTTAGAAAAAAGAAAGGCATATAGTCGATCGTGCGGAAAAGCCATCGAAGTATATAGTCGCCGAGCCCGGGCTGTGAGCCGTCCAGCTTAATCACTTTTATCTTCATGATCTTTTTCCCGGGAGATTGGCCATTCAAAAAGATCTCAAACAAGGGATGATAAAAGGCAATTGGAATTCCTAATACTATAAAAAAAATAAGTTCGCCGGTGCCGCTTAAATGCGAAGGAATTTCGAGCATTGCGATAAACACCAGGTAGCAGACAAAAATATAAGCGCCAATAAAAAGCCAGTCGAGCAAGCCCGATACGATGCGGTCGCCAGTGCCTGCCAGGTCGAACTCCAGTAGTACATTCTGGGTGGTTTCCAGTTTTATTCGGGCCATGATTATTTTTTGTGCTGTTTTCAAAAGTAAGTAATTTTTCAATTAATATTTCTATATTGAAATGATTATTTACCTTTGATAAAAATCCTTGCCTTTGTTTTTGAAAGAGTAAAAATGAACTTTCAAAAGATCAGCAGTAAGGCGATCACAATTAGCTATGAGGGAAGTCGTATTTTTAAGAAAGAACGAAAAAAAATGGCGTGAAGTAGAAGACATGCTTGCAAGGAGCGCTGCGATCAATCCGGATAAGCTGGCCGACTTGTACATTGAGCTTACCGACGACCTCGCTTTTTCGCAGACCAACTATCCCGACAGCAAAACCACTGTGTACCTCAATGGAATTACAGCAGAGATCTACCAGGCCGTTTACAAAAACAAAAAAGAAAAATCCAACCGGTTTATACATTTCTGGGCGTACGAATTACCGAAGGAATTCAAACAGTCTCAGAAACATCTTTTCTATTCCTTTTCCATCTTCATGATCGCCGTGCTCATAGGTATTGTCTCTACTTCTTACGACGAAGGATTTGTACGTGTGATCATGGGCGATGATTATGTGAACATGACACTGGAGAACATTGAAAAAGGAGATCCAATGGCAGTCTACAAAGGGGAGGATGCGAATAGCATGTTTTATTATATCACCACCAATAATATCCGCGTCTCTTTCTACGCTTTTGTGATGGGTATCGCATTTTCTATAGGCACGGCTTGGATCTTGTTCCGCAACGGTATTATGCTTGGCGCTTTTCAATGGTTCTTCTATAAAAAAGGTTTATTCCTCACTTCCTTCCTCACCATCTGGATCCACGGTACATTGGAGATCTCAGCGATCGTAATTGCAGGAGCCGCGGGTTTTGTATTGGGCAATAGTATTTTATTCCCGGGTACACTTACACGCACCACCTCGCTGGTAAATGGTGCCAGACGCGCGGTGAAAATCTGCATCGGCCTTATTCCAATCTTTATCACGGCAGGCTTCCTGGAAAGCTATGTCACCCGGATGACCGATGCACCTATCGGATTTAAACTTACCATCATCCTTGGTTCGCTGTGTTTTATAGTATACTATTTTATATTGCTTCCTATCCTGCTCAATCGGAAAGAAGCTTTCGTAAAACCAAGCGTAACACTCGAAGAAGTATCGCATAGCCTGGAAAAAGAAGATGCACAAAATCATTTGACAACCCTTTGAGAAAATATATTTACATACTGTTTCTAACAATCGTCACCAGTGTGCTGGCTCCTGCTAATATGCTTGCGGAAGAAAAAGCGGTGCGACTGGAATCTTCCACCGAGATCTCAGAAAGAAGTTTTAACCAAACAGAACTAAACAAAAAAAAGCTGGAACCTGATTTCCAATATGATCTTAACCGCAAGCTGGAAGAGCCATCTTTGCTGGATAAGATCCTGTACCGGATTGTTGGTTTTTTACTTAGCGTAATTTTCAATCCCACCGGCTCTGCCGAGAATATTGTTTTCTATATCATCTGCGTCGCGCTTATTATTGGATTGATCTTGATCGTTATGCGAATGAACGCGATCGGTATTTTTGCAAAACGCAATGCGCGCGATGGCAATGGACTCGATTTCTCCGAACTTACGGAAGACATCAATACCATCGACTTTGACAAGATGATCGAAGAAGCTGTGCAGACAGGCATGTACCGCCGTGCCGTACGTTTGTATTATTTGAAATCGCTCAAACAGCTTTCCGATAAAAGCCAGATCGTTTGGGAGATCAACAAGACCAACCGCGATTATTTGTATGAATTGAAATCTGCACCACTGCGTACAGGTTTTGAAAACATTACCTATGTATACGAATACGTCTGGTATGGAAACGTAGAGATCGATGCAGAAAAATTTTCAAGAGTGCGCGCTGACTTTAATGCATTTTCCACGCTAACTACGAATGCCCGATGAGAAAAGCGCTGCCTTTTATATTGATCGGTTTCGTGGCCTTGGTAGTCATCGTCGTGCAGTTGTATATGCCTAAGCGAATCAACTGGTATGAGACCTTTGAGAAAAAAGATAAAAACCCTTACGGTGATTACCTGGTATATAATTTTCTCAGCGATATTTTTCCCGATAAAAAAATAGAGACCAAGGAACGTACTCCCTACGAGGTACTCGATTATTACGACTACAGCCAGCAATATACCTACGTAGATTCTAAGGCCGACAATCAAACGGAAGAGAGATATACAAGAGAAAATTTTTCAGACAGCCTGAATGTCTTGCTCGATAGCCTGGGCGTTCCGGACACCTCTTCTATGGATAGCCAGGAACTGGAGCAGCAGCCACAGCAAGAAGAAGAATTGGAAAACTCCAAGATCATTCCTGACCTAAAAAATTATTACGATACCTCATCCTTGCTGAAGAATTATATTTTTATTAACTCCAGTTTTTCTCCTGGCGAAACGGATGCCAATGCCTTGCTGCAATTTGTAAGCGAAGGGAATACAGTTTTCATCGCTGCGGAAGGAATTCAAGGCAAGTTTGCCGATACCTTGAATTTGCAGATGAATATTGGTTATTATGAAAAAGATTTCAGCAGTGAAGATCTGAAGTCGAATGTGAAAAAAGATTCGATCTATCTTACTTTGCTAAATCCGAGATTGAAAACATACGGGAAAAAATATTGGTACCGCGATGGAACCGTTACAGGTTATTTCAGTTCTGTAGACACCGCCAATACTGTGATCCTTGGTAAAAACAGTGAGGATAAAGCTTGTTACATACAGGTACGTTTCGGGGATGGATATTTTTATATTTCTTCCACACCAGTGGCGTTTACCAATTATAATATGATGCTGGCAAACAATGCTGATTTTATTTCTGCTTCTCTTTCCTACTTGCCTGTACGCGATACTTATTGGGATGAGTATTATAAAAATTTTCGCAAAGATGATTCCAATAGCCTGCGCTTTATCGAGAGCCAGCCTCCGTTGAACTGGGCATATTACCTGGCGCTCTGGTCGGCAATTGTCTATATTGTATTTGAGTCCAAGCGCGTCCAACGCGTGATCCCTGTGGTAGAGCCGCCGAAAAATACTACAGTCGAATTTGTAAGTACAATCGGAAGGTTGTATTTTCAAAATGGAAATCATAAAGACATCGCCGGTAAAAAGATCTATTACTTCCTGGAGTATATCCGCACGAATTTCTATGTAGCCTCTACCGAATTCGACAAAGAATTTATTGAAAAGATCGCGCAACGGTCCGGAATGGATCAGACAGAAGTGATGCAGCTCTTCAGCCTGATCCAACATGTTCAAAGAGCCAATTCGATCAGCCAGGCCGATCTGCTGGAGCTGAACAGGAGGATAGAAGCATTTCGCAAAAAAAGTCTGGTATAAATTATACATAGTGGTGCTAGGACTCAAAGTCGTGGCACCACTAAAAGAATAAGAACAAAAAAATAAATCACGATACATGGAAAATCAGGAATTATTCAACAGCAGAACAGATCTTTCTGAGTTAAGAAATGCGGTAGAACAGCTACGCAGCGAGATCGCCAAAATTGTAGTAGGTCAACATCAAATGGTAGACCTCATCCTCTCGGCGATCCTGGCCGACGGACATGTACTGATCGAAGGAGTGCCGGGAGTAGCCAAAACGCTCACCGCAAAAATCGTAGCACGTACGATCTCTTCGGGTTTTTCCCGCATCCAATTTACACCCGACCTGATGCCTTCCGATGTATTGGGAACTTCTGTATACAACAGCAAAAATTCCGAATTTGAATTCAAAAAAGGTCCCATCTTCTCCAACATCGTACTGATCGACGAGATCAACCGTGCCCCGGCAAAAACACAGTCTGCCCTGTTTGAAGTAATGGAAGAACGCCAGGTGACCATTGACGGCACTACTTATAAAATGGCTCCTCCGTTCATCGTGCTGGCTACGCAAAACCCGGTGGAGCAGGAAGGAACCTATCGCTTACCGGAAGCGCAACTCGACCGTTTTATTTATAAAATAGAGATCGGTTATCCTTCGCTGGAAGAAGAAGAAAAAATTCTAACAGGTTTCCACCAGCGCAAGAGTTCCAACGATCTCAACATGATCGCGCCAATCCTTAGTGGAGAGCAGATCCAGCAGTACCGTGAGAAAGTGAATAACTTACACATCGATCAAAATCTAGTACGCTATATCAGCCAGATCGTAAACCAGACGCGCAACAACAGTGCGCTTTACCTCGGTGCTTCGCCAAGAGCTTCCATCGCCATCATGCGCGGGGCGAAAGCAATGGCCGCTATGCGCGGGAGAGATTTCGTAACGCCGGAAGATATCAAAGACGTGACGTACCCGGTACTCGGCCATCGTATCATGCTTACCGCTGAAAAAGAAATGGAAGGACTGACGGCAAAAGATATTATCAAAGAGATCATCACGAAAGTGGAGGTTCCCAGATAAGGAAAAATCATGAAAGCAATCGGACGTTTTTTTGACAAACTTTATAATAATCCTCTTTTTCTAAAGAGCCGGCTTTTCGTTGCTATCGGAATTCTGATAGCTATGTTTCTGCTAGGTTTTGTATACATAGGATTGTTTCTCATCGCCAAAATCGCTTTCATACTGTTGATGGCGGCGGTAGCATTGGATATTTATTTTTTATTTTCAAAAAAAAATGCCCTTGTAGGAAAACGTGATACTGCCGATCGACTTTCCAATGGCGATGAAAATAATATTTATCTTTATTGCGAAAACCGTTTTTCTTTTCCCGTTGTCATCTCTATCGTAGACGAGATCCCACATCAATTTCAAATCCGTGATTTTAAGGTCAAGACCAATCTTAAGCCCGGGCAGCATAAAACAATTTTGTATAAACTTCGCCCGGTAAAACGCGGCGAATACGATTTCGGCAGCTTGCGCATATATGTGAGCAGCCCGATAGGATTGGTGTCCAGGAGATTTGCATTTCCTGAAAACAGAATGGTGCCTGTATATCCTTCGTACTTGCAAATGCGCAAATACGAATTGTTTGCGATCTCGAACAGGCTCACCGAAATAGGAATAAAAAAAATCCGTAAGATCGGCCACAACCGCGAGTTTGATCAGATCAAGGAATATGTGAGTGGAGACGATCTTCGCACGATCAATTGGAAAGCTACAGCCCGTAAGGCTTCACTGATGGTGAATACCTACCAGGATGAAAAATCGCAACAATTATACAGTGTGATTGACAAAGGAAGAGCAATGAAAATGCCTTTTGAAGGAATGACCTTGCTCGACTATGCCATCAACTCCACACTTGTCCTTTCCAATATCGCCATCAAAAAAGATGATAAGGCAGGGCTGATCACTTTTTCCAATAAGATCGGAACGATCCTGAAAGCGGAGAAAAAAAGCACGCAGATGCAAAGCATTATGGAAGCGCTGTACAACCAGGATATGCGTTTCCAGGAATCGGATTTTGGACGTTTGTATAGAAATATAAAAACACAATTACGCCAGCGCAGCTTGGTGATGCTGTATACGAATTTTGAATCACTGGTTTCGATGAATCGTCAATTGCAATACCTTCGCAAGATCGCGAAGGACCATTTGCTTGTGGTCATCTTTTTTGAAAATACGGAGCTGGCGAAACTTTCTTCCGGCGATGCAAAATCCACTGAAGAAATCTACATCAAAACGATCGCTGAGAAATTTGCCTTTGAGAAAAGAATGATCGTAAAAGAACTGCGCAAATTCGGAATTCATACCATCCTTACTTCCCCGCAGAATCTTACCGTAGCGAGCTTAAATAAATATCTGGAGCTGAAATCGCGCGGGTTGATCTGAACCTTGATTCTCAGGATTGGAAGATTTACATGATTTTGATTTTCTTAATAAAACAAAATTGCTATTCCCTATGATCACGAACCGCTACACCTTGTTCTTTCTCTTATTCCCATTGGTTTTTCTCTTCACTGGTTGTCCGCTCGCGTTTTCGCGAGTGGCAACTATTATCGTTAGGCCTCTGGCCGGGACACTAGGGGTAACGTGATTATTTGCACATATTTTAATTTAATATTTTACTAAAATAGTTTGCAGCATTCATCACTATCCGGCCATAGGCTGGCGATAATATTGGTCCTCGGCTGTGCCAAGCGAGCCGCTTATAATAATCTTTTTATAAAAAATTTAACTGTGATAGACCATGAACCGTTCCGCTTTATTCATTCTTTTATTTTCACTGGTTTTCCTCCTCACCGGTTGTCCCTACAATTCCGACATTCCACTCTCAGAAACGCCAAACGTAGCCATAGACAAGGCTTTGCTGGGATCATGGCAACTAAAGGAAGATGTAGAGAAAAAAGATTCTTCAGTTCTGAAAATTTACTCGTTTAATAAAACAGAATACAGCATAATAGTAGAAGACAAAAGTAAAGCGTATACAACCGTGGAAGCATACAGAGCCTTTGCAACCACTGTAGAAGGTGTTAACCTGATAAATCTGGAAAAGCTGGATTACAAAGGGAAATTCAATTTCTTTAACTATAAAATAGAAGGCGATATCTTAAAGATAAAAATAGTTTCCGACGTAAATGTCAAAGACCACTATACAAGCTCGAAGGCCATGGTGAAGGCTTTTGCAGAAAAGATGAAAGAGAAAGAATTTTTTGAGGGGGAGATAATTTTAGTGAGGAAGAAATAATGTTCTGTATACTGTTGCTGTCAGCCTATAGACAGCAACAGTATACGGAATAATACTCTAGATCCTTATCCTTAGGACACCCACCGCAAGAGAGTAGGAGTTGCCTGTAGTAAGGAAATAACTCAGCACATCTCTCGATGCCACCCCAAATTCAAGTGTATTGTTGAAGCTGAACATCACGCCCAAAGGCAGGTTAAATTTCTTCGCCGTATTTCCGCCCATGCTAAATCCGGACGAAAGTTTGATCGTTTTAAGGATTTTATAATCACCGCCTACTGCGATCAATGGATTGGTGAAGTTACCAGCAGCATCGTTGAGTGGGATCACCGCGTCGAAGCCGAGTTCCATTTTGTAATCAAACAAGCTTACGCTGGCGCCAGCACGGAGCATGGCAGGTAGCGCCACCACAAGTTTTTTCTCTCCATTCCAGGCTACGATTTGTCCTACGCCTTTAAAACCTTCGTTCTCTCTGTATACCACTTGTGCAACGGCAGAGTCTTTAAGTGAGTAAACGTTCTTCGTATACGTCACCGATCCGATGTTTACAGCAGAGACCCCGATCTTATATTTCTGTTTGATCGACAACGTAAGTCCGAGATCAAATCCATAGCCATTTCCGATCGCCTGGTAATTGTTGTTCGGTGTATTAGAAGGAGAAGTAACGCCCAGTGTCTGTATAGGTTTCGTGATCGGGTTAAGTGCCACTTTGCCACTGGCCACATTTCCGTCGGAGCTGATGTCTATGTAATTGTAGCCCGCTACATACTTCGCGCCTACACCTGCATAAAGTTGAATTCCATTTTTGTCTAATACTTTTCGTCCATAACTGATGGCATAATCGCGGTACCAGTGTTGTTTGATCTTAGAGTTTCCGATCACCTTTCCTACTGAAAAAGGTATATTTGCTTTCCCGCTATCAATGGTGACTCCGCCGCTTTGGTAAGAAGAATAATTGTTTGGATTATTGGCTACTACAGCACCGTTAGACAAGATCAACGAGTCAAAGGCAGAAGAAGTAGCGCCTCGGAAGAGGTAGTCGGAGCCAAGTCCGGTAAGTTTGGAATAATAACGAAACGACTCACGCACTGTAATAGCAAGGCCTCCGAATTTTTCATCCTGGAAAGCTACGCCGAAAAGCATGAAGTCGAGGTTTGCAGAAATGGTGTTGGAAGCAAATTTTTGTGCTGCTGTTATTTTTTCAGCAGTGGTTACATTTTTATAGTGAAGTCCGTAAGTAGAAAAATCTTTGTTGCTCAAACCCTGGTGATACACGTTGCCAGCGGCCTCAAGAAAGCCCAGCGTAAATTTTTTTCCTTCATTCACGCGACCAAAACCAAGGTTCGCAGGGTTAATACCGATGGCTTGATAATCGGTAGCAAAGGTGGTAGCCACACCGGCTCTACCGGTAGCGGAGTAGGTGCTGAGCTCAGCTTGTGGAAAGGCAAGCGTGCAGCAAAAAGAAAGTATCGAAGTAAGTATTATTTTTTTCATAAATGTAGGTTGCATATTGGTAGGACGAAGATAAAAAAATATTCTGAACCTTGATTTACAGGAGTTAAGAATTTACAAGATGATAACTATGAATGGTTTTTTGGCCGTTTGAGCGTAATTAAGGAGCTATGATTGTGGTCCACTAAAATACTAAAGTCCTTTCAAATCCTTCAAAGAGATCTTTTGCTCTGCTTCCAGGGGAAGTTTTTTACGAAAAATAAAAACCTTACCGTAAATATTTCCTTTCAACTGAACATTAATGTCTCCTCCGAACATCACGGCTGGTAAGAGCGATAGGAGATCTGACAGTTCAGCATTGACGGTGAATGTTTGCAATTGTTCGGAGTGACGTGGTAATACTATTTTTTTTGCAAGCGTCATTTTGCCAGCATTTTTTCCATTCAAAAACATATCCGCTTCGATGCGTTTGATCTTGATCTTATATCCATTCGGATTTTTAATATGCAAGCCTGCCTGCATCTCAAGCTGGCTCTCATCGCCGCTTAGCTTGTTGAACTTCACATCCTGCACATCGCCGATCTCAAGTTCTTTGTAGGAAAAACAAGAGCTGAGAAATAGTACGCAAGAGAGGAGGAAAAAACTTATTGCTTTCATTGGTTTTATAAACAATTATTATTCTAACAAGATACCAGATTCCGGATGCCAGATAAATTTTTAACTCTCAATAATTTTATCCGGCATCTGGTATCCGGCATCCTTTTTAATCAAGATTCAGTTATTTCTTCCAATCAACTGAATTCACCAAATGCATCGCATCATACTTTAAATATTCAATGACCGGTGCAAGGGAATCATTTTTGGTAGCGGTTTGAAAATAGATTGCTCCGCGAAGGAAATGTTTAGTGGAGTCGGTTACATAAAATTGAAATTGACTGGGTACTTCTCCTGTAAGCTCGAAGATAGTAGCGTTGTAGCCTTTGGGAGTTCTCACTTGTCCTTCTTCGATAGAATAGGCTTTGACATTATGCTTGCCGGCAAGCTTGTGTGAGTCGTCGACATGTTCGTCAAATGTTTTTCCTTTGCCTTGGAGCGGCTTGTAGGTAAGCTGGATGTAGGCCTGGAATTCGGGATAGTATACATCGATCCAATGTGGCTCTGCGATCATGGAAACATCTTTTTTGATCACGGCATTTTTGGAATATTCAAATATATAAGGATGGTCTTCTGTTAGCAGCTGGTAATTGTGGGGCGGCAAGTCGATGCGGTTGTATCCTTTTGGTTTTGGCAAATAATCTTCACTGCAGGAAATCAGGAACAGCATCAACGGCAATATACTCCACCACTTATTCATGTTTGTCATTTACGGTATCTTCTTCGTGTATCAGTACTTTTATAGATAAAATTCTTTTATTGTCTGCATCTTCAATCACAAATTCAAAATGATCGTATAGAATGCGGTCTCCTTTTTTAGGGATATCAGAATTGATCTCCAGTATCAACCCGCCAAGCGATTCGCTTTCACCTTTTACTTCGTCGAAAATAGAAGGTTCTATTTTCAGCGCTTTACAGAAATCGGTCAGCAATATTTTTGCTTCAAAGATAAACGTCTTGTCGTCTATTTTATTGAAATGTTTTTCTTCTTCGTCAAATTCATCGTGGATCTCACCAATGATCTCCTCAATGATATCTTCAAGTGTTACCAGGCCTGCCGTTACACCGTGCTCGTCTACAATAACGGCCATATGCTGGTGTTTCTGTTGGAGAAATTTCAACAGCTCATCAATTTTTTTTGTTTCAGGAATAAAGTCTACGGGTTGAATAAGCTTCTGCCAGTCAAAATCTTTTCCTGCCGAGAGATGTTGGAAAAGATGTTTGATGTATAACACACCTTCGATCTTATCAATATCTTGTTTGAAGACAGGAATTCTTGAGAATTGCCATTTACTTACAAACTTCAATACTTCTTCGAAATCACAATCCCACCCAAGGCCTATGATATCAGGTCTTGCTGTCATGATTTGTTTTACGGTAGTATCTCGGAATTTTACCAGGCTTTTGATCAACTCTTTTTCTTCTTCCGAGCTTTCTTCACCGGTAGTCATTTCCATCACTTCGTTGATGGTCTCTACCGCTTCTTCACTCGTAAGTTTTTTCTTCGTGGAGCCGATTATTTGTCTGATTAGTTTTTTCATTTTGATAAAAGGAAAATGTTTGGCGAGGCAAGTATTAAAAAGAGCAATGCCTGCGTGTACACGACACGACAGGCATTATAAGATTGATCCTCTTTGTTTGAGTAGTAAGGTTGCTATAGTAACTATGACTGTCCAAAACGCAGAGGGTTTAGTGAAACATCGTTAAAAAGGCAGGTCGTCGGAACTGTCTGCCATGATACTGGAGTTTACCGACTCTGACTGTTTAATAGTAGAACTGTTGTCCTGGTAGGAAGAGTTGTTTTCACCATTACCAGATGGTTTTCCTCCTACAAGGGTCATGCTTTGACCTACGATTTCGGTAATGTATTTTTTTTGCCCATCCTTATCGTCGTAAGAACGTGTGGTGATGCGGCCTTCAACGTATACCTGGCTACCTTTTTTGAGATATTTTTCAATCACATCTACAATGTTGCCCCAAAAAACTACGTTGTGCCATTCTGTTCTTTCTTGACGCTGGCCGTTCTTGTCCAAAAAAGTTTCACCCGTTGCAAGTGAAAAGGACGCTTTTTTTGTGCCGCCTTCGAAAGCACGCACTTCCGGGTCTTTGCCCAGATTGCCCAAGAGGATTACTTTGTTTACTCCTGCCATAATTTTAAAAGTTTAATAAATAAAAAAATAGTTATTGAATTACTGGCAACAACCTTTGTTGCCAACTATAAAGGTACATCAAAAAACAGACTCTTCCAAAAACTTATTTATCAGTATGGGTTTAGGTAAATCGTGTATCATTTTGGTAGTAAAAAATCGGTATTCTTCTTTGTTGACAAGGTATGCAGCAAGTTCTTCCGACTCCAGGACCCAGAATTTTACATGTAGATTTTGATGCGATAAAATATGTTTGTAAGCGCGCGATTCTGATTTAATATGCACCTGAGCCGCTGTTTTTCCAAAACGTTTTTTCAATAGTTTGCCAATCTCCATCAGGCTTTTTTCTTCCGCAAGCGGAAACTCATAAAGCCCTTGCCAGATACCTTTTCCCTTACGTTCTTTCATCAAATATTTAGTACCCGATTTGAAAGCCAGGTAATGAAAATAGCGATCTGTTTTGGCTGTTTTTTTGAGCTTCACAGGGAGCGATGATTGTTGGTTGTTTGCATACGCATAGCACATAAAAGCCAGCGGACAATCTTCGCAGGAAGGTTTTTGCGGTGTACAATGCAGCGCGCCGAATTCCATAATGGCCTGGTTGTGGGTAGAAGCATTCTGATCCGGCAATAAACTATCGGCAAGTGCCTGAAAAGCTTTTTGTCCGGCTGGTGAAGCAATGTCTTCTTGCAGCCCAAAAACGCGCGAAAGTACACGGTATACGTTGCCATCTACCACAGCCACTTTTTCACCGTACGCAAAGGAAGCGATGGCGGCGGCGGTGTATTTGCCTACGCCTTTCAGTTTGAGAAGCGCCTGATAATTGCCAGGTATGATAGCCTTATGATCGGCTACGATGACTTTAGCGGTAAAATGAAGATTCCGGGCGCGGGAATAATAACCGAGCCCCTGCCAGAGTCTCAGTACTTCTTTTTCAGAAGCGGAGGCAAGTGCTTTTATGTCAGGAAATGCTTCTAAAAAGCGCAAATAATAGGGAAGTCCCTGAGCTACACGGGTCTGTTGAAGCAGTATCTCAGAAAGCCAAATCCTATATGGATCGCGCCCTTCGCGCCAGGGAAGGTCTCTTTTATGCTTATTGTACCAGTTAATCAATAGATTACTAAATCCGTCCTTTTCCGCCATTCTGCCTTGTAAGATTTACTTAAAGTTTGCAATATACTCTGGTTTAATATTTTACGAAAATCTTTTTATTTCTAAATACTTAAATCTACCTTTGTAAGGTTAATTAGTTATCACAAAGTAATTTATAAATACACAACATGACAAAAGCAGAGGTAATTGCAACTATTGCAGAAAAGACAGGAATCGACAAGTCGGATGTTTCAACAACGGTAGAGGCGTTTTTTGAAGTAGTAAAAAATTCTATGGCAGAGGGAAACAACGTGTATGTGAGAGGGTTCGGCAGTTTCGTGAACAAAAAGAGAGCGAAAAAAGTAGCAAGAAATATCTCTAAGAACACTGCGATCATTATCGACGAGCATTTTATCCCAAGCTTTAAACCTGCTAAAGTATTTGTAGAGCAGATCAAAACCAGTGAAAAAGTGAAGGTAGCTAATGTAAACTACAAAGAAGAAGAAGAAGTAGACTAGTTTAATTACCCGATTTTCAGAGAATTTAAGTAATGTCGAAATCACAGATACTTATCATTATCACAGGTATTGTATCTGTGATTTTGCTTTTTAGTCTTCCCAAAATTATTGTAAAAAGCGATAAACAACTGGCAGAAGAAAAACCCGTTACTCCAGCTTCACAAGACCCTAGCCCTTCCATGAACAACCTTCATAAGATGGAAGTGTCTGAAAATGAGAAGGCTGCTATCGAAAGGTTCAGAAAATCTTTTTTATCTGTTTCAAATCCAGAAAAAAAGAGTAATTTTGCGGACTCTTTGATTACCGCCTACCGCAAAATTCATCGTTACGATAGCGCTGCGGCTTACTCAGAGAAGGTTTCAGAGCTGGAACCGACAACGTCAAATTGGGCCAAGACAGCCGATATCTATATGGAAGCTTTCAATTTTGCTTCTGAAAAAGATAAACCGGTATATAATGGAAAAGCTAGAGAATATTATACCAGGATCCTTGTAAAAGAACCCGATAATCTCGAAGTGAAATCCAAACTGGCTCTTACTTATATAGGGACCGAAAACCCAATGCAAGGGATCAAGATCCTGCGCGATGTATTGCAAACCGATCCGAAGAACGAAAGCGCGCTTTACAACCTGGGAATTCTTTCTATACAATCCGGCCAATACGATAAGGCCGTGAAAAGATTTGAAGAGCTTTTAGCGATCAATCCGAAACATTCCACCGGACAGTTTTATCTGGGAGTGGCCCTGGCAAACGCCGGCGATAAGGACAAAGCACTGGAAGCTTTTAAAAAAGCAAGAGAGCTGGATAACGATCCTGAATTCAGGAATACCGTAGACAGCTACATCAAAGACCTGCAATGATCTTCTCCGACTAGCGGACGGATCATTGGCGAAAAAAGTAAAAACATATTTAAAAATTAAAAACAATTACAATTATGCCTTGCGGAAAAAAAAGAAAGAGACACAAGATCGCTACTCACAAAAGAAAAAAACGCCTTAGAAAAAACAGACACAAGAAGAAATAATTATTTCTTCTTGGAATGTAATAATATTAAGAGGTTATTGGCATAAACGAAGAAGTTTTATGACCAATAACCCTTTCACATTTTAACATATTCTAAGGTGAGTACAGAATTATACATCAATTCTACTCCAAAAGGTGACCGCATAGCACTTGTAAAAGACAAGAGGCTTGTTGAATGTCATTTTGACGATAAAGGCAGTTCCTTTACCGTAGGAGATATATACCTGGGCATGGTCAAAAAGGTCGTGCCAGGACTCAATGCCGCATTTATTGATGTGGGCTATGAGAAAGACGCCTTCCTCCATTATTTGGACCTTGGTCCGCAGATCCGCTCTCTTAACAAATACACCAAACATGTACAGTCAAATCCTAAAGGTTCTTCTTCAAAGCTAAATGGCTTTAAGATGGAAAGTGATATTGACAAAAACGGCAAGATTGCCCAAGTGCTTACCAAAGGTCAGCATATCCTGGTGCAGATTGTCAAGGAGCCAATTTCCAGCAAAGGTCCTCGCCTTTCCTGCGAACTTTCTATTGCAGGACGCTACATTGTATTAGTACCGTTCTCTTCGGCAGTAAGCGTTTCCAAAAAGATCGCTTCCAAAGAAGAGCGCCAACGCCTGATTCGTCTGATGAACTCCATCAAACCGGAAGGTTTCGGCGTGATCGTGCGTACAGTAGCAGAAGGCAAAGAAGTAGCCGAGCTCGACAGAGATCTGAAAAATCTGGTGAAGAAATGGGAAGACGGTTTTGAAAAACTAAAAAAAGCACAGCCGAGAGAAGTAGTGATCGGGGAGCTAGACCGCGCGGCTTCTATCCTGCGTGATATGCTCAACGAAAGTTTTGACAGTATTACCGTTGATACCAAGGAAGCGTTTGATGAAACGAAAAATTATCTGCGCGCCATCGCGCCGGATAAAGAGAAGATCCTGAAGCTGCACAACAATAAGGTAAAACTTTTTGAAGCAGCCGGAATCGAAAAACAGATTAAAACACTTTTCGGAAAATCGGTAAGCCTTCCGGGCGGTGGTTATCTGATTATCGAGCATACAGAAGCCTTGCACGTGATCGACATCAACAGCGGAAACAAATCTAATGCGGAGTCGAACCAGGAAGATACTGCGATGTCGGTAAACATCGAAGCAGTAAAAGAACTGGCACGCCAGCTGCGCCTGCGTGATATGGGCGGAATCATTGTAGTCGATTTCATAGATATGAAGCGGATCGAAAACCGCAAACATATTTATGAGCGCATGAAAGATGAAATGGCTTCCGACAAAGCCAAACACGTGATTCTTCCGCTTTCCAAATTTGGTCTCATGCAGATCACCCGCGAGCGCGTACGTCCGGAGGTGAACATCAAAACCCTTGAAGTTTGTCCTACATGTAATGGTACCGGTACCATCAGCGCAAGCATCGGCATTCCGGACCAGATCGTGAACAATCTTGATTTCATCATCAACAAGCAGAATGAGAAAAAACTAACCTTGTTGGTGCATCCATTCTTATACACTTACTTCACTGCCGGTTTCCCATCGATCCGTATGAAGTGGTATTTCAAATTCAAGTGCTGGATCAAGATCGAAAAAGATTCTTCGCTTGCCTTGACGGAATTCCGTTTTGTAAACAAACAGGGCATCGATATTGAGATCAATACAGTACAGTAATACGCTATAACCCTTAATATTTAGGGCCTGCAGGAAGTATCCATGCAGGCCTTTTTTATTTATGAGAATCTCCTTCTCATTCACGGCGACATAAAAATTGTTTTATATTTTAGAAAATAAACTCAACATTCATAACTCATAATTTATAATTTTTTCGTTGTACCACTAGATACAAGCCAATCGGGAAAATAAAGAGAGTTACATGTGCATATCTCATATATCCGGCTTATCTTTAAATAATTAATACAATTACCGAATGCCTGGCAGGGTTGCACTTTTTTTCTTTGTTCTTTTTTTTGCCTTTAAGGCAAAAGCGCAGGAACCTGTGCCTGAACAGATCATCCTGGGAGAAAAAGTTGTAGACAGCGCGGAAGCTCGCACCGAGCGAAAGGAAATGGACTTGCCCGATGTATGGAGAAAAGTATTTAAAAAAAAACAACCTTCTGTACACAGGCCAGATACCACACAATCACCCAAACACAGAGATCTTCTCATATCGGCCTTACCCTGCGTGGGCTACAGCTTGCAGACAAGATTTGTAGTACTGGGAGTTGTAAACGGAGCATTTTATACCAGTAAAGAAAGAAAAGAAAATATCTCAAGTGTACTCGTCAATTTGACCTATTCGCAAAACAGGCAAATTCTCCTTCCATTGCAATCGAATATCTGGACCAGAGGAAATAAATACAATCTCTCTACCGACTGGCGCTATTGGAAATATCCTTCTACTACCTACGGCCTTGGCGATGATACCAAGCTCAGCGATGGGTATCACATCGATTATTCTTATATACGTTCTTATCAGACCTTACTACGTTCGATAGCCCGCAATATCTATGTAGGACTCGGCTACCATCTCGATTACTTCTGGAACCTGCGTGAATTGGACCCGCCGGCAAATCGCCAGACGGATTTTCAGAAATATGGATTGCACCGAAAAGTAGTGGCCTCCGGAGTGGCGCTGAATTTTAAATATGACAATAGAAAAAATTCGATCAATCCGGACAATGGATATTATGCACACGTATTATATCGCACTAATTTTACTTTCTTAGGAAGTGATAATAATTGGGAATCGCTGGTAATTGATCTGCGGAAATACAACAAGCTTCCTTTCTCTTCTAAAAATGTGTTGGCTTTCTGGAGCTACATATGGCTCACTACCGGCGGCAATCCGCCATATACCATGCTTCCCAGCACAGGCACCGATCTTACCAACAATACTGGCAGAGGATATATACAAGGAAGATTTCGTAGTAAAAATATGTTGTACGCCGAAACCGAATACCGCTTTGCTATTACGAACAATGGTTTACTCGGAGGTGTAGTATTTCTAAACGGAGAATCTGTAACTGACAATATCACCAACAAGCTCCAACGTGTATACGCAGGCTGGGGCTTTGGAGTACGTGTGAAGATGAACAAATATTCCAAAACCAATATCGCCGTTGATTATGGATTCGGCGCTGGAGGCTCGAGGGGATTCTTTATTAATTTGGGAGAGGTGTTTTAATTCTTGAAATGAAAGTTGTGAATTAGGATATAAATAAATATTTTCCGAATCCGTTTAATAATTTCTCCGACTATGGAAACCACCAACACACCACGCAACTATGAGATCGACGGCATCCGCGGATGGGCTGCTCTTTCGGTGCTGTTCTATCATTTCTTCTGGGAAAGTTATGGAATAAAATATCCGATGATCCGCACCGGGTATTTTAATTTTATCCTCGACGGTACATTGGCAGTATTTATTTTCTTTGTGCTTTCCGGCGATGCACTTTCCAATTCTTATTTTCGAAAAGGCTCCACCTACACCACCGTGCGTTTGGTGCTCGCGCGTTATTTCCGGCTTACATTTCTTGTATTGCTTTCCTGCTTGGTGGTATATGTATTGATGAAACTTTCACTCACCTTTCCCGGGGGAGCAGGAAAAATTCTCCACCGCGAAGATTGGCTCGGGATCTTCATCACTTTCTCGGCTGATCTCTATGCTTGTATTCAGTATAGCTTGTATGGCGTATATTTCAAACACGATGTTCATACTTCTTACAATCCCTTCTTGTGGACGATGAGTGTAGAGCTCCTCGGTTCGCTTGTAGTATTTATAAATGTGTTTGTATTGCCTCATGTGAAAAAACCTTTTGTAATTTTGCTCGTGCAGTTTGTGTTTTTTACCTGGATGGAATCCTGGCTCGCGCTTTTTCTTTTTGGAATGATCCTTGGCTATTTGCGCGCAGAAGGAGTTCTTGAAAAGTGGAGACAATGGAAATATACCTTGGTCTGCTCTTTCTTAGTAGTAGGAGGTGTGATCGCGTATGATACAATGGGTGATGAACCGCAAGAGACATTTATTTCTTATCTCTATATGACCTTTTTTCTGGTAGGAGCTATTTATTGCAATGTATATTTAGTGAAATTTTTTAGTAATAGACTTTCGCGTTTTTGGGGTGAAATTTCTTTTGCTGTCTATGCAATACATTTTTGTGTAGTGGTTTCGCTGATGTCATGGCTTACTATACAGGAGCAAACCCCCATCCAGCAAGGGGACCCGAAGATGTTACTTATTCCCTTAGCGTCCTGCTTTATAAGCATTGGCCTTGGTTGGCTGTGTTATAAATTTGAAAAATTATTTCTTGAAAAACTCAACCACACAGTCAAGAAATGGATCATATGATTAAAAAAAAACAATCATCCTTGACTAAGGATGATTGTTTTTTTTTTAATTCCAAAAATAAATTCACGTCTATTGAATATCGCATTGTCTTGAATACTGACCTCTCAGATCGGTACCAGTGCTTTCTTGTTTGTTGCACTGATCGCTAGCTCTCGCTTCGTTGTCTTTGAAGACATATGAACCATCGTTCACACTCACGGAACCACTGGAGTCAGTGTATATCTTCTGACATTTACAGGTATAATCTTTCTTGCAAGAAGAAAAAATAGTAGTTGCAACTATTGCTAATCCTACTACGAATATAGATTGTTTCATTGTTGTCCTTGTTTTTTAAAATATATAAACAAAGATAAACCTACCGTTGCGAAAAAATTTTACATGAAAAATGAAATAGCTTATATCATTACAGTATAAGTATGTAAATAAATATAGAAGATCGATGTATGGAGTAAAAAAAACGCCGGGAATACTGAGCATAATAGCCCAGTAGCCCCGGCGTACCGGAACAGTACTTATAGAACCTAAACAACGAAAAGGCTATTCCGGTTTGAAACTATTTGCCTCCTTTAGGGCCTCTGTTGGTGAGCTTTTGATATTGCTCTTCAGACAAGATCTTTTTAAGATCTGCTTCTTTGGATTTTCTCAGCTCCTGCATTTTAGATTTTTTGTCTTCTTCGCTCAGACTAGTGTCTTTGCGTAGTGTTTCCATTTTAGTTTTGTACTGCGAATCAAGATCTTTCATAGAAGATACTTGTGCATCGGTGAGCGAAAGATCGGTTTTTAATTTGTCGTAGTCCATTTCGCGACCACCTCCGTTTTGCCCGTTGCCATTACCGTGCTGACCTTGTCCGTTGCCGTGTTGATGTTCTTGTGAAAAAGCGGAAGGAGCAAAAGCAAGTACGCCTCCTAGAAGCATACAAGCCATCAATAGTTTCTTCATTAAATTAAGAATTCGTTTAGATCATTAGACGACGATTAAAAACAGTACTTGCGCAGAAGATCTATTTTCTTGAAACTTCAGTTTTGTTTCAGTTTTGACCATCAACATTCACTGGGAATAGTATAACGAGTTCCAAGATCGTTGTAATGCATCTTACGATAAATAAAACGAAATTAGTAGTGTAAAACATTTACGGCGATGAAAACGAAAGCAACTAAAAATAAACAGTCTTTGGCCAAGTCAAGTAAGACTGCTAAAAAGCAGAATAGTAAAAAAAGTTTTCCCGGGTATCCTTTATATCCTGCAAGCGAAGATATTTACAACCGGGGCAATAAAGTAGAAAACCTGGATTTTGAAGATGGAGAAAGCGACAATGGCCTTGACATCCCAGGCGCAGAGCTCGACGATGCACAGGAACGAATCGGCAGCGAAGACGAAGAAAATAATTATTATAGTTTAGGTGGAGAAAACCATCAGAATTTAGAAGAAGAACACGAAGACTAATCAGAACTTATAGTAGTCATTTTCTATTCTGAAATTTCTTAATTCTAATTTATACCTGTAGAATGAATGCCTTGCCATCTGCCGAACGGCGGAGAGGTGAGGCATTTTTTATTGTAGAAATATTTTTTTAATTTATTAATCAAAATATTAATACCTTTTAACTCTACTCAATTGTTATGAAAAACTATATTGTACAATACTACCTCGATGAACGCAACATGGCGCTTGTCAGTATTCTAGTCGGTGTTGTGCTGATGGTTGGCATGTACCTGGTTTGGAAACTAACTTCTCCGAATGCTTTTAAAAAAGGGTTGTCCTATGCCATCTTCGGAGCAGCTATATTTTTTACGATCACAGGTTCGGTTTATTCCGGATATTGTCAATATAAAATTTATCAAACCGCTAAGTTCACGCAGACAGATCGTGCGTTGCATGCGTTTGAAATGGATCGTATAGAAAAAGTGTTGGAGTCAAGTTATCTCGCAGGTTTTATTTCTTTTTCTCTCATGGTAGTAATCGGTATTACGATGCCGATCTTTGTGCCTTCGCCTGTGTTAAAAGGAGTAGCCGTAGGGCTGATCATAATTGGCATTGCAGGGCTTTTCGTAGAAACGTATTCAATGGATAAAAATGCTGAATACAAGCAGAAGATTGCTCGATTGACTTTTTAAATATTGGTTGACTGGTAGCACCCTTCCTATTGCTGGCGGGGACGCCAGCAATAGGAAGGGTGCAATGGGAGAAGAAGTTAATGCTGTAATTCTTTATTCAGATCGAATGCCTTCGCCAGGAGTTTGTAAGAATTCACACGGTCTTCAAAACGTTCTGCAAAAGTACTCACCACAATTTCATCAGCCGTAAAATCTTTTGCCAGATCTATTAGCTCTTCTTTTACTTTGTCTGGCGTACCCGAAACGGCGCGGCCCCGGTTGTAGAGTACGCGGTTCCATTCTTGTTCTGTGTATTTATAACTACTTGCTTCTTCATAAGAAAACTGCGCATCGTATCTTCCTTTTTCAAAATTCAGTAAACGATAATCCATCATGGTTTGCATTTGCTGCGCTTTCTCTTCCGTAGCAGCACAGAAAACAAAAATGCCTACGCTTACTTGCGGTTCAGCTAATTGTTCGGAAGGAAGAAAACGTTCGCGATAAGCCCTGGCAGCTTCCGGACCTCCCAGCGGGTTAATGAATTGCGCAAAGGAAAGCGCCATGCCATAGTGCGCTGCAATGTATGCGCTCTCGCCACTTGAGCTCAGCACCCAGAGCTGTGGCTGCGTAGCGATGTCGGGGATCGCCATTACCTTTCCTCCTGATTCGGAATCAGGGTCTCCTGCCAGAAAAGCTTGCAGATCGGAGAGTTGGCGCAGGTAGTCGGAGGGGCTGAAGGTATTGGAAGGATTGAGCAGACTGGCTGTAAGCCGGTCACCGCCCGGAGCGCGCCCGAGGCCAAGGTCGATACGGCCCGGAAAGAGGCCTTCGAGTAAGCGAAAATTTTCGGCAACTTTCAGTGTGCTATGGTTAGGAAGCATGATGCCACCAGAGCCAAGCCGGATGCGGGAAGTAAGACTTGCCAGTCGCGCGATCAAAACTTCCGGAGCAGCGCCTGCCAGTGATTTGCTGTTATGATGTTCGGAAAGCCAATAGCGTGTGTAGCCAAGTTGTTCGGCGAGTTGTACCAGTTCGGTACTTTCTTTCAGTGCTTCAACAGCATTACTTCCCCGGCGGATCGGTGTCTGGTCGAGTACGCTTAGTTTTAGGTTCATAAGAGAAATAAGATTAGAACGGTCTATTAACCTTAAAAAATGATTTGAAGTTCGTTTCTAAAAAAATGGAAACATGAAAGGCTTTGTATGAGAAGAATATAAAATATTTTTTAACACAAAGACACGAAGAAAACTCTTCGTGTCTTTGTGCCTTCGTGTTATTTTATTTAATGATTAAGAAAAACGGTATTTTATTTCCCCCCGTTTGCCTGCAAATCATTTATACAATTATTATCCAGCGATGGAATTCCGCCATTCAAGATGCTGGTCATGGATTCGCTGCTATTGATGTTGTAGTACATCAGGCAGCTTGTGTTATTGCAGTGTTTTCCATTGTCAGTGTCCTGGTGATTTACCTGCATGGAAGTGCCATTGTTCACCAACCCCAGGATATGACCGAATTCATGTTCGATCACAGTAGTTTCAATAGCAGTGGGCGAAGGTTGCCCAGGTTGATTGGCATATATCTGGATTGATTTTCCAAATATTGCCATGGCAGAAGAACTATACGCTATACCTAATATTTTAGAAGTAGAAGTGCTTTCTGTGTATTCTCCGTCCACCACATAAAAATACGCCGTAATGGTATTGCCCGAGGTGATCTGCGTGCGGTTCGCTTTTTCGTGATCAGCAAGATCAGATAGCGACCATACGCTTTTGCCACCAGAACCCACAGTTGTTTTGACTACTTGAATTCCACCGGGTTTATTTAATCGCTGTTCCAAAAAGCTCACCAGATTATTGATCGTTTGATCTGTAAGCTCGTAGCCGCTTACCTGCTGGATTTCAATAATAAGTTTTTCATATTGACTGCTCGAAAGAAAACTGTTGGGTGTGATGACAGTTGTAGTTTCTTTGTCTTTCTTGTGACAGCTGCCTACGAGCGTCACTACACAAAGCAAAAACAATAGTTGAAGTTTTTTCATAAATATATAATACATTAATTATGAATTATGAGTTATGAATGTTGAGTTAAAATACAATAATTAAATTTAACTAATTCATAACTCATAATTCAACATTCATAATTTATTCAGTTGGATTGTGTGATTGCGCCGAAGGATGTTTCTTTTCCTCCTTCGCTTTTTTCTTAAAATATCTTCTCAATAAAAAGTTATGTTGAGCAGCCTTCAGATCTTCATCGAGCGTCTTGGTGCTTTTTTCCATATTCTCCAATGTTCTCTTCAGGTGCATTCCTCCTTCTTTGTCGTGGATCATCACGCCAAGCGGAGTGTTTGGATCGGTGCTGGCTTCTTTTAGTGTGGCCACCAATGCATTTGCAGTATCTGCGATCTCCTGCAATTGCATTACCGAAGCGCGCATGGATTTGAAAACGACCGTGTCGGTAGTAAGGTCGTTGGCCAGGGTTCCTTTTTTATTCAACCCGGCTGCATATACATTTAGTTTTGTGATCAGCTCGTTGGCCTTGGCTGAGGTGGCCTGTAAGGAGATCGCTGCCTGATCGATGCTTGCATACAGTGCATTGTCGTTGAGTAGTTTTCCTACAGTCCCCTCGCCGTTTACAATCCTGCGACTAATGGTTTTGAAATCGGTGGTGATCTCTAATATGTTGCGGTTGTTTTCCTGCAGCGTATTAATGATGTCTTCAGAAGAAAAAGTTTTTTCTACGCGCAGCGTATCGCCGTCCTCTATCTCCGGAGCGTTCGCGGTACCCCCATAGATCACCAGGATCTTATTACCGATCAATCCGTCGGCGCCCACTTTGATCTTGGCGTCTTTGTGAATGTATTGCTGGGCTTTGGTTTCCACTTTCAGGGACACTGCCACCTGCGATTGACCGTAGAAACGAATGCCGCTCACCGTACCGATCTTGACGCCGGAAAACCAAACATTGTTACCGCTCTGCAAGCCGCCTACATCATCGAAGAGCGCTACTACTTTCATTTTTCTTTTGAAGGTATCGTGGATATTTCCCACCATCAAAATTCCTGCCAGCAGGAAGGCAAGTCCTACCAGGACAAACATCCCTACAATGACTGTGCGCTTATTTGAAGTTTCGTTCATATTTATTGAATAAAGTTATAAGAGTAAAATTTTTTTATTTTTTCATCCGGACTTGCGAAGACTTCTTCGAAGCTCCCTGTCTTGGTAAATTTTCCATCGATCATTATCGTGACCCTGTTGCAGGTTTCTTTCGCACAGGTAAGGTCGTGGGTGATCACTATCGAACTGGTATTATACTTTTCCTGCACTTCCACGATCAGCTCATTGATCTCTGCGCTGGTAATTGGGTCCAGGCCAGAGGTAGGCTCGTCGTAGAGCATAATCTCCGGCTTAAGGATCAAGGTGCGTGCAATACCGATCCTTTTTTTTTGTCCGCCGGAAAGATCGGCCGGCATTTGAAAACGTTTATCTTTCAATCCTACCGCTTCCAGCGCTTCTTCCACGGCATTGTCTACGTCTGCTTTGGTAAGATGTTTTACATTCATGGTAAGCGGGAAAGCAAGGTTTTGATAAATGTTCATGCTATCATACAGTGCGCTGTTCTGAAAAGAAAATCCGATCCGCAAGCGAAGTGCATTGAGTTCTTTCTCACGAAGTGTTTCCACTTGCTGGCCCAGCACTTTGATAGTGCCTCTATCGGGCTTCAGCAGCCCTACAATAAGTTTGATGAGTACTGATTTTCCTGTTCCTGATTTTCCAAGTACACCTACGTTCTCTCCTTTGAATACATTGAAATCAATTCCCTTTAGCACATGCATGTCGCCAAAGGATTTGTATAATCCTTTGATGTCAATTACAGACTGGCTTTGGTCGATGGTATGTTGTTTGGGTGTTTCCATAGTTAATAATTTCTGATCCAGTTAGACACTTGTACGATCACCACTTCTTCCAGAAAGACAAGAAACATGGCCAGCACCACGGCCTGATTCGCCGCTTTGCCTACGCCGCGTGTACCCTGGCTTGCATGAAATCCTTTGTAGCATCCTACCATTCCAATTGTAAATCCGAAGATCAAAGATTTAGAGAGCGAGGTAAAAACATCCAGGAAGTTTAGCGTAGAGAAAGCATTTTTATAAAAGATCATAAAGCTGGTAGATTCTTCTGCATGTACGTTCACATAAGAACCCAGTAGCCCTACAAAGATGCAATACAGCGAAAGAATAGGAATGGTAATGGTAGTAGCCAGCACACGGGTAGCGACAAGGTATTTATAAGGATTAATGGCAGAGACTTCCATAGCATCTATTTGTTCGGTCACTTTCATAGAGCCCAATTCAGCGCCGATGCTGGAGCCTACTTTACCTGCGCAGATCAGTGCTGTCACCAGAGGCCCCAGTGCGCGTATGATCGCGATGCCCATGAGCGAGGGAAGCCAGGAAGCAGCGCCAAAATCTTCCAGCGAAGGGCGAGATTGTTTAGTGAATACAACCCCGATGATAAAACCAGTAACAGTAATAAGAGAAAGCGAGCGTAAGCCAACTTCAAAACTTTGATTGATCACCTCGCCGAAATGCCAAGGTGTTTTAAATACTTCTTTGAAAAATCTTCCAGTAAATTTATATGCCTTGTATACGTCGGAAAAGTATCCGTCGATTCCTTTGGAGAATAAATATTTTCTGGGAGCAGAAGTAGTTATGTTTTCGGTATCTGCAGTCATTTTTTTACGCCTTTAAAATCGCCGTTTGTAATCACCCTTGATACAGACAGACGAATGGTTTCCGGTTCAGCGTTGGGATCAAATTTGAAAAAGTTTTGAAGGGAAAGCCTTACACGATCTGTGAAATGACTTGTATTATTCACACTTGCCCAAGTTGAAATTTTGGTCTAGTTAATCATAAGAAAAATAAAAAATAAGAGTATAAATCAACTCTGAAAATGATTTGTATCAGTTTCGTCCGTATAGTGCAAAGGTAAATTAAAAAACCAATCGCACAAATCAATTTTATTGATCATGCGATTGGTACGTAAAGTATGGAATGCTGTAATTCTGTTATACTGTTCTGGAACTTCCCGTAGGGATCTCAAATTTTTGCAGGATTACATTGTAAAGGAACATATTCATTGCACTGAAGATAAACATGATCCCACAGATCTGCAGCGATCTATTTTGATGAATTCCGGATGAATTGATAATAAAGAGTGTTGCGAAATAAATTGACACCGCCATAAAACTTCTTACAAAGATCATGACAAGGTTCAGTTTGGCACGTTGGTTTAGCAATTGAAAACAGAATATTAATTCTGCAGTACCATAGTAAATAAAAAAGCACGTAGTAATATTTATAAACTTTGTAATATTAGTGGCGAAGATTAATATCACCAGCCCGTACATTGCAAGCCCCACGGCATGCATTTCATGATATTTAAACGGTAATTGTATACTGCGGCTTTTATAAGCAGAAAACAACGCCGATCCCGCTATCAACATCATCAATCCTCCCACTGTAAATTGTATCGCTTCAGAGGGTACAAAAGGCGATGCCAGCAAAAAGATCCCGGTAATGATCATCAAGAACCCGCTGAGTTTTATTGATTGATACTTTGTCATAACGCTTCTCATTTTAGTGAAATGATCCAACTCTATTTCTTTGTGAAATATTACTTAAAAGTTCGTTATTCTTATTTAATCATTCGTTACACAATGCAGTCCATAGTTTACACAATTCACATCCCTGTGATTTTTACTTAAGATTGGTGGTGTTTTACAGGAAAAATTATTTTAAGATTGTTATATTTCGTTTAATTAAGAGAGGCTTTTTTTGAAGTCTGAAACAAACTGTTATTTTTGCTAAGTATTTTTAATTATTTTTTATGTTCGCAGGCCATCAATATCCGCAGTTTTTTACTGCCAGTTGTACGGAAAATCAAAATCTTCTGGAGCAGGATTCTTCTAAGGATCTCCTTCTGGATGATTTGCGCTGCATGGTTGCATCCGGTTGTATCAAGGTATATGCTTTTGTACTAATGCCCGATCATGTTCACTACTTATGGCACGTGCATCCAAGTCTTGATTATTCCAAAATAAAAGAAGCACATCTTTTCAACGTTGCACAAAAGATCCGGCAGGATTTGCAGGCAAACCGACAGGAGGATTTTTGGGAGATCAATACACGCTCCGTGGATCTTTATACTCCCAAGGCGATCTATCAAAAACTGGAATTCATTCACGCCAATCCCGAACGCGAACGCTGGAAACTTCGCCAGGATGCTAAGGCATATCCTTTTTCTTCTATAGAATTTTATGATACCGGTTACGATCGTTTCAACTTCCTCACCCATGTAGGAGAGCGCGGCATCTGGAACAAAGAGCCCGACCGCGTGCGCATGAACTTTGATTTGCTGGACTGAAGGAAACAACGGTGTAGTAACTGGCAAGGACGATATTATTTTATAAATGTTTAACTACGCATATTTCCTTTTTTGCTGGCGGGACGCCAGCAAAAAAGGAATACGGGAAAACACAATAAGAACGATAAGTTTATATTTCTTTCATCTTAATAAGTTGTATGGATGCCCAGAAGTGAACGATAAATCGTTTTTACTGACGTTCATCATTGCTGGCGTCCCCGCCAGCAATGCGCTCTTTTCGAAACTATCATTAAAAAACAATAAAACTTAACTACGTATATTTATAAAATAATATGTATAATGTATCTTGAAAATCCTCTAATCAAGGTTCAGACAAAATCTCTATGAAAGTTTTCATCCTAATTTTCTCCATCGTCATTGCCCTGGTATGTTTCTGGGCTGGATTCAAAATGATCGCACTGTATGTAAAGGTCAAAAAAAGCTGGGTCACTCCGGAAGCGTCGGTGCTTTCTAAAAAAGTAGAAAAACTGGTGCGCTCTTCCTCACGCGCTTCACACGCTGTGCGTGTAGAATACCAATACGAATATCAATCAAAAAAATATACCGGCAACAAAGTATACCTCGCCGAATTGCTAAACGGACAAGTAGATCAAATGGAGGCAGACGCGCAGAAGGTTGTAGACAAACTCCCGGAAAAAATTACTGTTTATGTAAATCCCGAAAACCCTGAACAATCCGTCATTTATTGCAGTGGCATAGGTTGGTATGTATTGATTGTGGTGATGGGTTTTGTGAGTTTGTTGGTAGGAATTGCGAAATTTATCTGAACGGTGATAACGCTAAGGATTGCCAAATTTATTGTAGTTGTTAATTGTCATTCAGGAGGAAACTTTTGATTTGAATTCCTGGATAGCAATAGTACGATCACAAAATGTAGAAACCCTTGATAGTTATAATATCGAGGGTTTCTATTGAGTTTATGAAATTATATTCAAGGGAATTCAAATCAAAAGTTTCCTCCTGAATGACAAGAAAAGTTACTCAAACATAATATCATCCAACCAAATCGAAAACGCTTCTCCGATTCCTCCTGAGTATAAGACAAAGCCGGAGCGGATACAGCGTAGATCTGCTTTGCCGAGATCGATTTCATATTTTTTCCACTCGGTGGTAAGCGTAAGCTTTACAGATTTTTTATCCGTATCGTAATAAGGTTTTCCTTTGTCAATTAAACCATAACCGAAAGTGCCGGAAACATTATCCGAACTTGCTTTTGCCCAGAAGGTAAATTTCTTCGCTCCTGTTACATTGAATCCTCCCGGCTTATCGCCCCAATCATCGGGCGGGTCTACAAGGCCTATGCCGAACCAGCCGCCTGTCTGATCATACGTGATCTTGATCGACGACATGCCGGAGTGAACACGGTCTTTGTTTTCCATGTCCACTTTCAGAAATTTAAAATCACCCATGTAAGCACTTGGGATGTAGACTTGATTTTTCCCGTCCTGGTATACAGCAAAAGGAAGAGAAACTTTTGCGCCTGGAATAAAAGCAGAAATATTTTTTCCATTGTTGATCGTAAACGAAGTCTGCGCGATACCAAGGTTTTTAAAGCTGTCTTTCGCGAAAGCGTAGACTTTGATCGGACCGTTTTCATCCGGAATTCTAATTTCAAATCCGTCTTTCAGATTGCCGCGATATTCCAGCGGGTTGATCTGGTCGCGGCGAGTGCGGCTTCCGGAGCGTTGGTTGTAATGAAAACTTATTTCGAGCGGATCATTTTCTTTGTCGGTCACATTCAATTTTACTTTCACCCAACTGCCGGATGGTAAAGCTGTATCTGGAAGAGAAAAAGTGGTTATTGCCGGTACATAGTTTATAGGTTTTTTTCCAGTAAAGGCTTCGCGTGTGGCCCAGTAAGCAGGGCGGTAACAATCGTTGAAATAGAAAAGAAGCCACACAGTGCCGAAATTATTTCCGTGGCCATAATGAAATACATACACACCAAGACAATTCAGTTTAGGTAACACCCAGTCGCGATAACCATCGGTGATCACCGAATATTTTTGTTCGTCGTTAGGTTCTACACGTACACCATTTTTATCTTCTTTTGCTTCCCATTCGCCGTTCACGCCAAACTCTGTGATCACGTATGGTTTATCGATCCCGAGTTTTTGAAATTCATCCGGAAGCTTTGCCGCGCCGCCGCCATAGACATTGATACCATAGATGTCAACCGAAGGCACATAGTCTTTCCACCAGGACAATCCAAAGGTCCATGCTTCCACCGAAACGATCGGATGGTTAGCGTCGAGCTTTTTAATATTGCTGCAAATTTTTTCAAGGAAGATAGCATAAGCTTTTTTCTCTTCGTCGGTAGCAATGTTTAGAAACACTTCATTGCCTACGCCAAAGTACAGCACTGCGGGGTGATCTTTGTAGCGTGTCACCGTTTCTATCGCATATTTATACATATCGTCCATGCCTTTAGCATCCTGGAGATAATTGAAGCTATCGTCGCCCTCCATCCCCGGACGGCCGTGGCGCATCCAGATACCTACCATTACTTTGATGCCATATGCCTGGCAACTGTCGAGCAGGATCTTGGTTTGCTCGTTGGTACCCCAGGTACGAATTGTATTGACACCAAGAAATTTCAGATCGCGGAGATATTTGCCAATGGTTTCCCTGGTCACCTCTTCGCCAAAAGTGACACCCCTTACTGGAAAGGGTTTATCATTTACATAAAGATGCCAGGCATTGCCTTCTTTTTTTACTATGGTCTTAGCCTCGCACAAGTTCAGCGTGCATAGCACTAAAAGGATAAAAACAATTGTTTTCTTCATACAAGGTAAATTAGCATAAATGAAATACGAAAGAAATCTCATGCTGTTTAAATAGCCCAAACCTATTTTGGAAAAAGGGTTTTATAAAATAGTTAAAACGGATACATCGCCCAGTAGAAAGAGACAGTATAGTTCAGTTTATTAGCCCACAAACGATTACGAAAAACACATAGCATATAAAATATTTTAAATAGCCCATGCCGCTAAGGCTGTTTTGTCTGACATCAGAAATCTCTTAAATTGGTTAGGAAAAAAAGATGCCGGATACCGGATACCGGATGCCAGATAAATTTATACATATTTTTTATCCGGCATCCGGTATCCGGTATCTGGCATCGTAGACTAATTAAGTCATCAAATAAAATAGGAGCATATGAACTGGGGCGTATTATTTTTAGTGTTGATCGCAGGAGCGGCTACGGCTGTGCAAGCGGGTGTAAATGGAGCATTAGGTAAAAAGGTAGGGATCATCGAAGCAGCGTTTGTGTCTTTTATGGTCGGCACTATTTTTCTTTTAATACTATTACTACTCACCAGAAAAGGAAATATCCAAAATGCCTTGGAAGTACCCAAGTGGCAGCTTACAGGCGGTCTGTTAGGGGCAACCTATATCATCATTATGGTGATCGCCGTACCACGCATTGGAATTGCCGCCGCCCTGGTAACACTGATCGTAGGACAACTTACCTGCAGCACTCTCATCGACCACTTCGGCCTCATCGGCGACCGGCTGATCCCGATCGACCTTAGAAGGGTGGGCGCTTTATTATTGATGGGAGTTTCGGTGTATTTGTTTTATAAGAGATCCTGAGAAATTCTTCAATCCGGTGAATCCTGGTCGATCTTGCGATTTACCGGAGTACTAAATGTATTCTTTCCCTTTTTTCTCTTCATTCCAAGCTTATTAGCTGTGATACTGATCCTGAAAATGAGTACCTGAATTTCCTGCTCAGATATAACTTTTAACACAAAAAGATCTTTTCCGGCAACCCTCTTATTCCTGTTTTTCCGTACCCTGGTGAAAGATTAAACTATAAGCAAATCGAATTATGAAATTAATTGTTCGTCTCTTTTTACTGCTTGGACTTAGTGTTTCTTCAATGGCACAACCCAGGCTTTACCGCCAGTACCTGTATGATGATCAGTGGAGAATGGGAAGTCCTTCCGGGTACTATGGAGCCGCCAACGGTTCGGGCATGAAGATCATTCAAAATTACGATGTAAAACCTTTCGCAGGAAACAAATGTGTGCGCATCAAGACCAATGGTAAAGAAGCCTGGTCCGGATTCTTTGTGCTGAGTGCAGGCAAATGGAAAAACGAACTTAAAGGCGAAACTTCTGCACTCTCCAATCTTAGCGGAGCAGAAACATTGGTAGTAAATATTCGTGCCGAAAAACCAACGAAAGTTACTTTAGGGCTCGGCGAAAATTCAGAATCACACACCGGCCTTACCGGTGTGGAAGTTGGCAAGGAATGGAAAACCATCAACATTCCCGTAGCGCAGCTGGACCTCTCTTCGCTCAACGGTCTTTTTAGTATCACGCTTACTGGCGCCGACACGGTATACCTCGATGAAATCTATTTTGAATCCAAAAAACCTTTTGTGAATTCTGCTGTCGCAACAGCCAGCGCAAAAAAACTTACGCCAGTAAAAGTGACCATTCAAAAAAGAGGTGAAGACTCTTTCGTGCTCATGCGTGAAGGGAAACCTTATTATGTAAAAGGAGCCGGAGGAAATAACTACCTGGATCGTGTGCAAAAATACGGAGGCAACTCAATTCGCACGTGGAGTCACGACAACGCGCGTGCAATTCTGGACAGCGCCCAGAAATACGGCCTTACTGTGATGATGGGACTATGGTTGCAGCACGAGCGCCACGGCTTCGACTACGACGATAAAGAAGCCGTGTATTATCAATTACAAGGATTCAAAGAGGTAGTGATGGATCTTAAAGATCACCCGGCACTGCTTTGTTGGGGAATTGGAAACGAGGTGGATTTGTTTTACAAAAACACGAATGTTTGGTACGCAGTAGAAGACATTGCTAAAATGGTACATCAACTGGATCCAAACCACCCTACGACCACTGTCACCGCAGGGCTTGATGCAGAAGAGATCCGGCTGATCAACGAGCGTTGTCCGGATATTGATTTCATGAGCATCAACACTTACGGCGATCTTGAAAATGTAGTGCCCGCAGGCATTCGCAAAGCAGGATGGAAAGGCGGCTATATGATCACCGAATGGGGGCCAACCGGCCATTGGGAAATTGCCAATACAGATTTCAAAATTCCTGTAGAACAAACCAGCGCTGAAAAAGCAAAAGTATACCGCGAGCGCTACCTGCGCATTGCTTCCGATTCCTCCAAGTGTATGGGCTCTTATGTTTTTCTTTGGGGAAACAAACAGGAAACCACACCCACCTGGTATTCCATGTTCCTGAGCGATGGATCGGAAAGTGAGATCTTAGATGTAATGGAAATGAACTGGGCCAATCGCTGGCCTAAGAACCGCGCGCCTTCCCTAAGCAGCGCCAAGATCAACGGAAAAAATGCACTCGATAATATTTACCTCCAAGCCGGCAACACAGCTTCTGCAGAAGTGATCGTCAAAGATCCGGAAAACAAACCGATGCAATACGTATGGGTCTTCATGCCTGAAAGCACCGACAAAAAATCCGGTGGCGATTTTGAGAAGACACCGGAAGCCATCACGGGCCTGATCACCGAAAACCAAGGCAGCAAGATCAGTTTCAAAGCACCTTCGCAGCCGGGGCCGTATCGCTTGTTCTTCTACGCCTATGACGACGAGCACAACGTAGCATATGCGAATATTCCTTTCTACGTAGAGCAAGTGAAGCCTTAAGAAAGTTTAAGTTATAAATTTTGAATTTTAAATTAGAAAAGGATGTGGCGGAGAGACACATCCTTTTTGTTTTTTGCTCCTACTGGCAAGCAGATGGTGAATTAAATTCTCGCTAGCGCAAGCTTCCAGACTTGCGCTTATTATCGTCGGGTAGAATGCAAGTCACCACAGTTCACTACAAAGCAAGTCTATGTTATTTTCAAGCGGGCAAAAAAGATCATAACTCTTTTTTGTCTATAATCATGAAAATAAAAATCAAGTAAATCTTCTAATCCTGAGAATCTAGGTTCAGACAGGTCTTTTGGAATTATTAGTACTAAATCCTAGATTTAATACTAGTTCAAAAGTTAGAATTTAAAATTCGCCTCATGTCACTATTCAAAACCGCTATACTTTTTTTCCTCTGTCTGCTTCTCTCGCAAGCGATCCGCGCGCAGCAGCGGACACTGGGGATTTCGCTCGGGCCTTCTTATAGCAATACGCATGTAAAAAATAATTCCGGCTTGCAAAATAATCCATATACCGATGGTTCGCTCAGCATTGTAGGCACGTATAACCTTGACGAGAAATTCGGACTGGTACTGGATGTAGGTATCAACAACCGCGGCATGGTGCTCAAGCAACCAGTCAGCGTATACGATTACGATCCTTATTCCGGCGATACCAGTTATAGCAACAAGATCAACAAATACCGTTATAGCTTTTCTTATCTCAACAATAGTCTCATGGCGAGATATACTGTAGGAGGAAAATTTAAGATCTTTGCAAACATCGGCGTTTATTATGCCGCGCTTTTGAAAACAAAAAAACTCATCGTTGACGAATACCACGACACTGACGAAGGAAGTATTGGAGTTACTACTATCCATTCCACCTATGCCAACGGTCAGAATTACGCTTATAGAAAATCTGATCTTGGTCTCGCCTTAGGTTTCGGTGCTTCTTACGGCCGCTTTGGACTTGATTTCCGCTACTACATGGGCGCCATGCAAATTTCCAAAGACCCTTCTGTGATCGATATTCATCATTCTTTTTCCACCGTTAAGCTGACTTATATTTTTTGGAGGAACACTAAAGGAAAACTTCCGCACGAAGGTGTAAATAAAAAGAAAGTGCGGGGATAATTGTATGAATCTTGATTCTCAGAATTAGAAGATTTATTTTCTTTGCATTCAGAAGGAAACTTGTGATTAGAAATTCCAATTGTTGACTAAACAACGCTGCCGGTAGATCAGGAAGAAATACTAAATATAGTGTAGACTCTGCAGAAGTTTTCTCTTGAATGACAACCCGGATTGATCCGTAAATCTCCTAACCCTGGAAATTAAGGTTCAGACATGACAAACATCATAACTTTCCCCCAACAATTAATTCAAAACTCGTTTTGTTATTTCTCTCCCAAGAACTACCTTTGTTTGAAATCATTCTAAACAATCATGGCAGAAGCGACAAGGACAGTGGCAGACCTGAAAGTGGGGGAAAAAGGCGTGATATGCTGTTTTTCAGATCAGGAAATGTCTTTGAAGTTGTTGGAAATGGGCTGTTTACCAGGTTCGGAAATTCAACTCAGCCATAAAGCCCCTTTGGGCGATCCCCTGTGCATCAAAGTATTGGGCTATAGTCTTTCGCTTCGGGTAGACGAGGCGGCTACCATAAAATTAATTTAATGGCGCAACGGAATATTCTCAAAATAGCATTGCTCGGCAATCCAAATTCCGGAAAGTCTTCTCTTTTCAACCACCTCACCGGGCTCAATCAAAAAATCGGAAATTTTCCCGGCGTAACCGTCGATAAAAAAACAGGTCTCTCCAAAATAAATCAACACCTGGTAGCCGAGATCATCGACTTGCCTGGTACTTACAGCCTCTATCCAAAGTCGCTCGACGAGCAGATCGTTTTTGATTTTCTAAATTCTCCAAACGATGTGCACTACCCGGATTTTCTGGTAGTAGTGGTGGATGTTTCAAACCTGAAAAGAAATCTCCTTCTCTTCACACAAGTGCGCGACCTGGGCTTCCCGGTGATCCTTGCGCTGAACATGCTGGACATTGCAAAGAGAACAGGCACCAACGTGGATGTAGAAGCGCTCAAAAAAGAATTGGGTGTGCCTGTGGTCACTATCAACGCGCGCAACGGACAAGGCGTAGACTTGCTTAAAACGGCTATCTCTTGTCCGGTCAATAATCCTCCTGATACATTTTTGAATTTCGATGAATTTTGTCCTGAGCTACTAAAGGAGATCAAGGAGAAATTCAATATTAAAAATAACTACCTCGCCCTCCAGATCGCGCACCGGTACAAGGATATGGACAGTCTTTCGCAAAACGAAAAGAAAACCATGGAAGCGCTGCTGGTCAAGTACAACTTCAACAGCGTACTGCTTCAATCCAAAGAAACGGTGAGCCGTTACGAAGTGATCCACGAAATTTTGGCCAAGGTAGAAAAAAGAGAAAATGCCGAACAGCAGGAAAGAATGAGTAGCAAGATCGACAAAGTGCTAACGCATAAGATCGGCGGCTATTTTATCTTTTTCCTTTTGCTCTTCCTGATGTTCCAGGCTGTCTTCGCCTGGGCCGCCGTGCCGATGGACCTGATCGATCATGGGATCGCTTCGGTGAATGATTGGCTAAATGCTACACTGCCGCCAGGCCCGCTTACCTCGCTGCTTACAGAAGGACTGATCGCCGGCTTGGGAGGGATTCTCATTTTCATTCCACAGATCGCGATCTTATTTGCTTTCATTGCTATCCTGGAAGAATCGGGGTATATGTCGCGTGTGATGTTTTTGATGGATAAGATCATGCGCCAGTTCGGGCTCAACGGTCGCAGCGTAGTGCCGCTTATTTCTGGCGTAGCCTGCGCCGTGCCGGCAATCATGGCCACACGCAATATTGACAACTGGAAAGAACGACTCGTTACTATTTTCGTTACACCATTGATGAGCTGCTCTGCACGTATTCCTGTATTTGCCGTGCTGATCGGATTGATCCTTCCCGAAAAATACATCTGGGGGATCTTCAATCTGCAAGGACTCGCGCTGATGGGCTTGTACATGCTGGGCTTTATAGCAGCTATCGTGTCGGCGTTAGTGATGAGCAAAATTTTAAAAACAAAAGAGAAAAGTTATTTCATCATGGAATTCCCTACCTACAAAATTCCAAGATGGAAAAATATCGGCATTACGATCGTAGAAAAAGTAAAAGCATTTGTACTCGAAGCAGGAAAAGTAATTCTTGCGATCTCAGTAGTACTCTGGGTGCTGGCTTCTTATGGCCCTTCCGGGAAAATGAACATAGCCGAAGAAAGAGCTACTATGGAAGCAAGAGAGCGAAAACTTTCCGAACAGGAGACGAACAATCTTGTAGCCGCACGCAAATTAGAATATTCTTATGCAGGCTACTTCGGCCGTTTCATCGAGCCTACCATCAAGCCGCTTGGCTTTGATTGGAAGATCGGCATCGCGCTGATCACGTCCTTTGCCGCCAGGGAAGTATTCATTGGCACGATGGCTACAATATACAGTGTAGGTGATCAATCGGAAGATCAGAATACAATTATTCAAAAAATGCGCTCGGAAAAAAATGCCGAAACAGGATTGCCTGTATATACCATTGCCACCTGTTGTTCGCTGCTCGTCTTTTATCTTTTTGCTATGCAATGCATGAGCACACTCGCCATCGTCTACCGCGAAACCAAATCCTGGAAATGGCCGCTCATACAGTTTGTGTATATGACTGGGCTGGCGTATGTTTCTAGTTTGATTATATATCAGTTGTTGAAATAACCGTCATTGCGAGGAGTCGCTGCGTAGCAGTGACGACGAAGCAATCCGTTGGCTACGCAGCTTTGTTAATTGAAACATGCTGTAAAAAACCGAAGGACTTGGCTTCGTAAAGAACAGATTGCTTCGTTACTCTCCGCCAGTCGGCGGATCATTCCTCGCAATGACGTATAACTCATAATTCATAACTCATAATTCAACATTTTTAACTATTTTTACTTCCAACGGATAAACAAAAAATTATGGCAAAAGGATTTTTACACTTACACATCACGGTAGTTACACTCTTCCTTCTACTCTATACAGTGAAAACGGTTTTACTTTTGATGAACAGAACCGAGCAGCTCGACAAGCTGAGAGCGAAAACAAAGATCGCCGATATGGTACTCGGTTCATTAATGTTGATCACCGGAGGATACCTGCTCACACAGATCCCGGCGATCCAATCTTACCATTATGTTAAAATTATTGTAGCGCTTTCTTCCATTCCAATTGGAATTATCGCTTTCAAAAAACGTAACAAAGCGCTTGCTTCTATTTTGCTCGTGCTGTTTGTATACGTATACGGCGTAGCGGAAACGAAAAGTCTTACATTCTCTAAACCAGCTCCGATCGAAATTCCGAAAGATAGTGCAGTTGCTACTGCAATCGATATTATCGGACAAAACACCGAAGCCACTCTGAAAAACGGAGAAGCAGTATATAATGTAACCTGTGTGTCTTGCCATGGCAACGACGGCAAACGAGGCGTAGGTGGTGCCAAAGATCTTACTGCAAGTACCCTTTCTCACAACGAGAAAGTCGACATCATTACCAATGGAAAAGGATTGATGACGCCTTTCAAAGGACAGCTCAGCGCACAGGATATTGAATCGGTGGCGAGCTTCGTGGATTCGATGAAAAAATAAATGAAGCCTACACCAAAAGAAATTGCTCCTCAAAAATTAAGAGCCGTCTTAGTAGCATTGATCAGCCAAAAACAATCGGCTGAAAAAACGGCAGAATACTTAGACGAACTAGCCTTCCTGACTGAAACTTCGGGAATGGAAACAGTTAAAAAATTTACCCAACGCCTGGAACGCCCGGATACGCGGACGTTCATAGGCAAAGGGAAACTCGAAGAAGTAAAAGCTTTCATCAAAGCCGAAGACATTCAAGTAGTGGTTTTCGACGACGATCTCACTCCTTCTCAAATAAAGAATATTGAGAATGAAGTGAAGGTGAAAGTATTTGACCGCAGCTTACTTATTCTTGAGATCTTTTTACTACGCGCCAAAACCGCACAGGCGCGCACCCAGGTAGAGCTCGCACGCTACGAATACCTGCTTCCAAGACTTACCAATATGTGGACCCACCTGGAACGCCAGCGTGGTGGTACCGGTACACGTGGTGGTTCGGGAGAAAAAGAAATTGAAACCGACAAACGCGTGATCCGCGACAAGATCTCGCTTCTAAAGGAAAAGCTTAAAGTCATCGACAAGCAAAGCGCCAACCGCCGTAAAACCAGGGCCCGCGTGACCCGTGCCGCATTGGTGGGCTATACGAACGTAGGAAAGTCTACGCTCATGAACCAGCTTTCCAAATCCGAGGTGTTTGCTGAAAATAAATTATTCGCAACCGTAGACGCTACTGTGCGAAAAGTAGTATTGGAGCGAATTCCTTTTTTGCTTTCCGACACAGTAGGTTTCATCCGCAAACTTCCGCACTCGCTGATCGAAAGTTTTAAATCCACGCTCGACGAAGTACGCGAAGCGGATATCTTATTGCACGTGGTAGATATTTCGCATCCATCGTTTGAAGAGCAGATCGAGGTAGTAAACGGCACGCTTGCTGAGATCGGAGCGGCCGATAAGGAAGTGATCATGGTCTTCAATAAAATAGACCTGTACAAGCCCACCGAAGAAATGATGGATCAGGCTATGGATATGGATCAGGAAGCATTTAAGCAGGAAATGATGAATAAGCTGAAGGCTACCTATATGAATAAGCAAGGTTATTCTACCGTTTTTATTTCCGCTACCAAAAAAGAAAATATCGGAGAGCTGCGCAAACTGTTGGTTGAAAAAGTAACCGACAAGCACCTTCAGATCTACCCTAATTATCTGAAAGATAGTAGCGGAGATTATAGTCGGTTGTTTGAAGAGCTTTAAGAAAATGAAGCTTGTAAAAAACAGTCAATTGCCGTAATTTTGTTTTCTCAAAATGATCCCGTAGTTCAACGGATAGAATAGAAGTTTCCTAAACTTTTGATGGAGGTTCGATTCCTCTCGGGGTCACGAAAATCAGCATCGAGTGTGAGTGCGAGTATAGAGAAGCTCAAAACTTACACTCGATGCTTTTTTTGTACCTGGCTGATTTTCCCTCCCTACTCGCGCTCGCACTCCATACTAATTAATATTACCCTCCCCGAACTAGTTTAACACCTTAGCTGATGCGTATCTGTATAAAAACAGATTGAAGTATTGTTTTTTATATCCGGCTGATTTCCCCTCCCTACTCGCGCTCGCGCTCCCTACTAATTAATATTGCTCCCTCCCGAACTAGTTTAACATCTTAGCTGTTACGCATCTGTATAGAAAAACAAGTTGAAGTATTTTTCATTCTAGCAGGAAACAAAAACTTCCAGAGTACTATTTTTATTATATTACAATCCTAATGGCCAATAAGAAGATATTACTAATAGACGATGATGCGGAGGAGCATGAGATCTTTTTGATGGCTGTAGAACAGCTATCCGGTAAAATTTCGGGCATGGCAATGGATAATGCCCGGTTAGCTCTCCAAAAGCTGACCTTACAAGAGATAAGGCCCGATGTTATCCTACTCGACCTGAATATGCCAATTATGACAGGCCAGCAGTTTTTGATCGAGATCAAAAAAAACGAAATACTGAAAGATATTCCTGTTTTTATCTATTCCACTTCCTCGCACAAAGCTACGATAGATCTGATGCTGCTACTGGGAGCCCAGGACTTTATTACTAAACCTGACAAGCAGGAAGAAATGGTAGAAGTGCTAGAGCTTGTAATTGCAGCTCCGGCAGCTTTGTCGTAAAGCCCGCTGTTGAAGTAGTTTGTTGCAGGTGTTTAATTGTTTGATAGGAATCACATAATTTCTGCTATATTTGTGTATCCCCCCAGGAAAGGCAAGCAAGACTGAGATAGTTTGGGAACATTAGATTTTTGCAAAGAGTAGATTGCCTCAATCCAGATTGTTTTTATTTTGTTAGTTCTCATTGGCTATCCAATATTTTATACCTTCGCCAATTTTCTGAGAGCAATCTTAATTCTTCATAATGAAAAATATTAAAAAATGCATGGTCATAGACGATGATGTGGACGACCAGGAACTATTTCAGCTTGCCCTTTCAGATCTAGGTTTGGACATCGAATGCTCTACTGCTACCAATGGTTACGAAGGACTGCAATACTTGAAAGACAGCACACTGCCCGATATTATTTTCTTGGATTTGAACATGCCCAAGATGAATGGGAAGGAATGTTTAAAAGCTTTGAAAGAAGATCCGGCATTAAAACATATTCCTGTTATCATTCTCTCCACTTCTATAGACCCATCCGATAAAGAAGAAACGCTCTCTCTGGGAGCGCTACAAGTCATACCCAAGCCTTCCAGCATATCAGCGCTTACCACGATCCTGGCAGGAATTCTGAAAATTAATAAACCATTCCAAACACATTAATTTATTTTTATGAAAAACGAATCAGTCAAAGTAATACAAAGAAAGAAAAAAGCGATCCTAGAGCAGTGGATGAAAAATCAACTGGCCAATGCAGCATTGCGCGAAGACCTGATGTCTAACGAGGATCTGCGGATGCAGTCGGAAGAACTGGTAGATGCGCTTGCAAGGGCTTTAACAGAAAATAATCTTGCCGAAGTAGAATCGCAAGAATTTGAGTCTGTCACCGATATCTTGGCAGGGCTCTCTATCTCGCGTGCCAAGCAAGGATATTCGCCGAGAGAAACAGGGGTGTATATTTTTACACTTAAAGATGCGATCCTGGAAATGGTTCAGCAAGAAATAAAAGACCCGGACATTCTTCTCGATCAGATCTTGAAGCTTGGTAAATTGATGGATAGTTTTGCTATAAGCACCTTCGAAACATTTATCAAGGGCCGGGAAGAAGTGATCCTCCGCCAGACAGATGAGATCACAGAGATCTCTACGCCTGTGATCCGCGTGTGGGACGGCGTAGTAGCGCTGCCTATCATCGGTACGCTCGATAGCTCCAGAACCCAGGTAGTAATGGAAAGCCTTTTGCAGGAAATAGTAGATACCGGAAGCAGTATTGCCATCCTTGATATTTCCGGTGTGCCTGCGGTAGACTCGCTGGTGGCGCAACACTTGATTAAAACCGTAAGCGCTACAAGGCTTATGGGCGCAGAATGTATCATCAGCGGTATCCGCCCGGAGATCGCGCAAACAGTGGTGCATTTAGGAATTGATCTTTCTACGATCATCACCAAATCTACGCTTGCAAGCGCTCTGAAGACAGCATTTGATATGCTGCAATTAGAAGTTGGCAGGAAAAAAGTCATTAGTAAAAATTAAAAACATTAAAACTATTACCAATGGATAGAATACCAATATTACGAATGGGACCTTTCCTCCTTGTGACCATACAGGTAGATCTGTATGATCAGCTGGCAGAAAATTTGGAATCCGATCTTGTTCAGATGGTAAAAAAGACAGAAGCCAAAGGCGTACTCATCGATGTATCGGCGGTTTCGATCATAGACTCTTTTATGGGACGTATACTGGGCAATATCGCTACTATGTCAAAGATCATGGATGCCGAAACCGTGGTAGTAGGTATGCAGCCAGCTGTAGCCATCACTCTTGTAGAATTAGGACTTCCGCTCAAAGGAGTACACTGTGCCCTCAATGTAGAACGCGGCATGGAGCTGCTTAGATCTAGAATAGTGTTGGAAGAGCCCATCGAGGAAGAGAATGATAACGCTGAATAAAGATAAAATGTCTATCGCAAAAGAACAGGACGTAGTGCCCTTCCGCAGTCGAGTGAAAGAGTATGCAGTAAAGATCGGGATGAGCCTGGTAAACCAGACAAAACTCATTACCGCTGCCAGCGAACTGGTACGTAACATGCTGCGGTATGCCAAAGGAGGAATCGTACTTATAGAAGTAGTAAGCAAAGGCCGCGACAATGGCTTGCGAATAACCTTCGAAGACAAAGGTCCCGGAATAGCCGACCTGGAGCTGGCCATGAAAGATGGATATACTACAGGAAAAACACTTGGGTTAGGATTGCCGGGCGCCAAAAGACTTGTCAATGAATTTGAGATCCGTTCTGAAGTGGGAGTAGGTACAACAGTGATCATAACAAAGTGGAAGAATGGATAATCAGCCTTTTGTCAGTTACCATATTGAAGAGAGAAGTTTTGTAGCCTATATAAAACGCGAGATCCACAATTTGGTAAAAGATCATTTTTCCGTTCAGCGCACCGGAGAGATTGATATCATAGTTTCAGAGCTGGCTTCCAATATAGTAAAATATGCTAACCGCGGAGAGCTTCTTTACCGCTTCTTGACTAAAGAAGAAAAATCAATTTTTGAAATCATAGCAATCGATAATGGTCCTGGGATCAAAGACCTGCCTGGTATGATGAAAGATGGCAACTCTTCTTCCACTACACTTGGACACGGCTTGGGAGCGATCATAAGGCTGAGCAATTTTTCGCAAACGTATTCGCAGGTAAATCTCGGCACGATCACTTACTGCCAGGTATGCTCAGAAGACACGGATGAGGTACCCGAAGAAATGGATAAAAAAATATTGATACGAGCCTTGGCAATAGCGAAGCCCGGAGAAGAAAAATGTGGCGATGGGTTTTCGATCAGAAAAGAAGGAACCCGGATCAAATTTATGCTGGCTGATGGACTTGGCCATGGGATACTGGCCAACCAGGCTGCAGAGACAGCCATCCAATCATTTGAGCAAAACAGCAAACATCATGAGCCTTCTGAAATTCTCCGCTACATACATGCGGATGTAAAAAAAACGAGAGGCTTGGTAGCCACTGTAGTGACGCTGGATACTAAAGAAAAAGATATAAGGATATGCGGGGTTGGAAATATAGCTACGAGAATCTATAACGGAATTGTATTGAAAAATAATATGCCCTATAACGGGATCGTCGGACTCAATATTCCTGTTACGCTAAACAACACAGTGACCCCGATGGAAAAATACCAAACCATCGTACTCTGCTCAGACGGAATTACTACGCGATGGGATATTATGAAATATCCATCCATTCTGAAATACGATCCATTGATCATTGCTGCTGCAATATACAGGGATCATGGGCGCAAAACCGATGATATGTCGGTGTTGGTGGCGAAAATAAAATAAACGGATTGCCTGCGTGAACTCTAACTGAAATAAGCGCCAACAAACAAAAGCCATATTTTAAAAAGGTTATTTTTTTGAATTTAAAATCGAAGGGTGGAAATAATATGAAACAGACCAAAGAGATCATATCAATCAAGCTTGAAAACGAGATGGACCTGATCCTGGCACACAAGCGTAGTATGAAGCTTGCAGAACTTTGCGGGTTGTCACTATCTGTTCAGACCTCATTTGCCACCGCCGTTTCAGAGATTGCGCGGATGGCAATGGGAAAAAAGAAAACAAGTAATGCATTGCTTTCCTTAAATATAGTGACCAATACACTTAAAAAAGAAATGGCCGCTATGGTGACGCTTACCAAAGAAGAGATGGATCATGGACAGGAAGCGATCACCTATGCCAAAAGGTTGGTAGACGAACTGGAAACTATACAGATAAAAACTAAAATAGGGATCTGTCTTTACCAAAAGATCATGCTCGGTGGACTTTTGAATGAAGAAAAAATTAAAAGCTTTGTAGATTATTTTAAAAAAGAACCTCCTCTCTCTGCTTATGATGAGATCCGTAAAAAAAATATCCAGCTCATCGCTCTTTCCGACAAGCTAAAGGAAAGCGAAAGCGACTACCGAAAGCTCACGGAGACACTACCGATCATGATGTTTACGCTGAGCCCGCTGGGGAAAATATTACGCACCAACGAATGGCTCGCTCATTTTTTTGGAGGTACAACAGAAAAGTATAACGGTATTACCTGGCAAACATTTCTCTATTCCGAAGATCAAAAGAAAGCATTGTTTCTATGGGAAAAAGCCCAGCTTGAAAAACACGCACTGTCTATGCAAGCCCGTCTGAAACACAAAGACAGCTATATATGGCATATGATCAATATTGTACCGCTGAGAGATAAGCATAACAATATTACCGAGTGGGCAGGATTTTTTGTAGACATCCACGCACAGAAACTGGTAGAAGAAACTTTGAAAAATAACGAGGTGCTGAAAAAAGTGCAACAAGAACTTTTATACAAAAACGAAGAGCTTCAAAAATCCAACAATGATCTGGAACAATTTGCCTACATAGCCAGTCACGACTTACAAGAGCCTTTGCGTAAAATAAGAGTATTCTCCGACCTGCTAGGAAAAAACTTAAGCGATGGAGAAGCTGCCGGGAGATATCTTGGTAAAATAGATTCTTCCTCTAAAAGAATGAGCGCTCTGATCAATGATGTGCTTAATTATTCCAAAGTTTCAAATGTAAAAGAACTTCATGGAGAAGTAGATCTTGAACAAATACTGAAGAGCGTAAAAATAGATTTTGAATTGATCCTGGAAGAAAGAAACGCAACGATAGAGCACGATACATTCCCCGTGATCGATGGGATCAGGTTACATATCCATCAGCTGTTTTATAATATTATTGGCAATGCGATTAAATTTTGTGATAAAGATCCTCTTATCAGGATCAGTTGTTCTGAACCAGAAAAAGACGAACTGAAAAAAAATAACCTGTCTCCCGGGAAAGCATACGTAAAGATCGTTTTCAAAGACAATGGGATTGGGTTTGACCAGCAATATGCAGAACAGATCTTTACAATTTTTCAAAGACTCAACGATAAGACCACTTATAAAGGCACCGGTATAGGCCTGGCGCTTTGCAAGAAGATCGTGATCAATCATGGCGGAGCAATCTATGCTAAAAGTGTTGTGGGAGAAGGAACGGAGATTAGTGTTATTCTTCCTAAATAATTCTGATTGTTTTTTTATTCCTGCCGATTTCTACTTAAGGCTCAAACTCCCACGCCACAAGTTTCTAGAACCTTATTCCTCCTGAAAGTTCAAACATTCTGAATTTTGTATTTACAAGGTTCACTCCTACAAGTCCATGGTTATATCGAAGCTCTGTAAATAAGGTTAATGCTTTTATATTGAAATCCAATCCAAAACCGCCGATGGCACTAATGTCATACTTAGTGGGGTTGATTCTATTTGTGGTAGTTCCACTGCCTGAAATGGAAGGAAATGTTTCCTTCCCGAATAGGTACAAGGATCCTTTTGCCCCGGCTGTAAAATAAGGTTTTACAACTTTACCAAAACTCAGTTTTGCCATCACAGGAAGATCAAAATAGTTCAAGGTTACTTTGTCATAACCGCTCGCATAAGGACGTCCTGCCGCATCCGTAATCGTAACTTTGTCCTTGACACCTCTGCTGGAAAACAATGCTTCGGCGCGCACAGAAAGAGGTCCGGCTAGCTTTACTTCTGCCAATGCACCTACAGAATATCCTGGTTTAACGTGTGGCTGATAAAAGTAGGAACTTACAAATCCATCGGTGGCAGCAACTTTTACACCAAAGGAAATTCGTTTTTGTGAATAGGACGATAAGTTAAAACCTAAAATAATAAACAGTAATAGATAGAATTTTTTCATAGCTGATTTTCGTGACAATAGTTGATACTATCAAAGATAGTATTTAGAGAGGAATTGTGGAAATTGTTACGGATTGTTTTTATTTGCAATTTTACTTACTAATTAGTAAGTTTGTAAAAATGGCTAAAAACAACACTACCAAACAAGAGATCACCGACCTCGGAGAAGAACTAATCCGGAGTCGGGGGTATAGTGCTTTTAGCTACCACGACATAGCTTCTCAGCTTAATATTAAAAATGCTGCTATTCATTATCACTTCCCTCTCAAAGAAGATCTGGGTGTGGCAGTAGTTAAAAAAAATATAGAAAAATTTGAGGAGCTGTTAAAAAATCCAAAGTTCAACAAGCTCAGCGAATGGGACAGGCTTAACGTAATGATGGACGAGGTCTTTGGGAAATACCTTACGCAGGAATGTGTATGCCTGGTAGGCGCGCTCAGCGCAGAATATCCGGTGCTGCCTGAAATTATCCAGGAAGAATTCCAGCAAATGACTTCCAAGATTAGGGCTTGGCTTGCTTCGCTTTTAAAAGAAGGAAAAAAGAAAAAACAATTTTCCTTCGTGACCACACCCGAAACAAAAGCACTTATGATCCTGTCCAATATGATCGCCGGGCTGCAGATGGCGCGGGTGATGAACCGTTCGGATTTTCAAACGATCCGGAACGGAATTTTGAAAGAATTAAAAACAGAACAATCATAAATTTTAACTATCAATTAATTCAAACAATTTATGCAACTAAAACGTGTAGTGGTGACCGGAATGGGAGCGATCACGCCCCTTGGGAATAATGTTAATGCCTTCTGGAACGGCCTTGTAGAAGGCAGAAGCGGCGCCGACTGGATCACAAAATTCGACGCTTCAAAATTTAAAACACGTTTTGCCTGCGAAGTAAAAGGATTTGATGCGGATCAATACTTCGATAAAAAAGAAGCGAGAAAAATGGACATCGTTTGTCATTACTCCATCGCCGCGGCAGATGAGGCGATCAAACAGGCTGGACTCGATCTTGAAAAAATAAACAAAGAACGTGTAGGCGTGATCTGGGGTTCGGGCAACGGCGGAATCACTACCTTCCATCAACAAGTAGTAGAGTTTGCATTGGGCGATGGCACACCGAAATTTAATCCTTTCCTGGTGCCTAAAATGATCGTAGACATGGCTTCCGGGCTCATCGCGATCCGCTATGGATTTATGGGAGTAAACTTCTGCCCTGTTTCCGCCTGCGCTACGTCTACTTCTGCAATCGTAGAAGCATACGATAATATACGTTTAGGTAAAGCGGATATCATCGTAGCCGGCGGTGCCGAAGCGCCGATCGTAGAATCTGGTGTGGGTGGCTTCTCTGCACTGAAAGCGCTTTCCACACGCAACGATGATTTCAAAGCTGCTTCCCGTCCATACGATACAGACCGCGATGGCTTTGTGATCGGCGAAGGCGCTGGCGCTTTGATCCTGGAAGATCTTGAACATGCGAAAGCTAGAGGCGCTACGATCTACGCAGAGATCATTGGCGGCGCGATGTCGGCAGATGCTTATCACATGACGGCTATTCACCCCGATGGCTATGGAGCTTACCTGGCGATGCGCAATGCCTTGACGGATGCAGGCATTCAACCTTCTGAAATCGATTACATCAATACACACGGAACGTCCACTCCGGTAGGCGATATTGGAGAATTAAAAGCAATTAAACGATTGATCGGTGATGGACCAGCCAATGCTTCGATCAGTTCGACCAAATCCATGACCGGCCACTTATTAGGCGGGGCGGGCGCTGTAGAGGCAATTGCTTCTATCAAAGCGATTAATGAAGGAATCGTTCCGCCGAATATCAATACCGTAAACCTTGATCCTGAAATTCCACAGGGAATAAATATTGCGCTTCAAACGATCCGCAAACCAATCCGCATTGCGATGAGCAATACCTTTGGCTTTGGAGGCCATAATGCGATTGCGTTGTTTAAAAAGTGGGAAGCTTAAAAAATTATGAATGTTGAGTTATGAATTATGAGTTAAGGTAAAGATGTTACTCAAATGATAATTCATAATTCAACATTCATAACTCATAATTTAACTAAGATGTTTTCGTGTTAGAAGTCTTGCGCACTTTCAGTTCTCGCGGAGCAATGCTTTTGGTTTTGGAGCCATAATCCGATTACGTTGGTTAAAAAATGAGAAGCTTGAAAAATTATGAATGTTGAGTTATGAATTATGAGTTAAGGTAAAGATGTTACTCAAATGATAAATTCATAATTCAACATTCATAACTCATAATTTAACTAAGATGCTTTCGTATTAGAAGTCTTGCGCACTTTCAGTTCTTCGCGCAATGTCATCAGGTCTTCGATGTAAGAAGAATTTTCTTCTTCTTCGTCCTCATCCGGTTGAGTATCGGCGATGAGTTTATCTTCGAAGTGTACGATCTTCCATTCTCCTTCCATTGTCTCTACCAATGCAGTGAGTGATTCTACCCAGTCGCCGGAATTCATGTACATTACACCGTTCATTTCTTTCAGCGCCGGCTGGTGAATATGGCCGCAGATAATGCCGTCGCATTTTTTAATACGCGCCATTAGCGAAAGTTGTTCTTCGTAGTCATTTACATAAGATACGGCTGACTTCACTTTCAGCTTGATCGCTTGTGATAGTGAGTAGTATGGCAATCCACGTTTGATGCGGTAATTATTGTAACGTTGATTTAGCCATAATAAAAATGTGTATCCCACATCACCCAGCTTAGCGATCCATTTCAGGTTAGTAGTGATCGAGTCAAACACATCGCCGTGGATTACATAAAATCTTTTACCATTTGATTCATGGTAGTAATCGCGTTGGATGCTCAGTTTCCCCATTTGGATCGGGATCATCTGATCTAAAAAATCATCGTGGTTTCCTCTCAGGTAAATTACTTGTGTATCGTAATCATCGATGAGTTTCAGCACACGCTTAAAAAATTTAGTATGCTTGTTTTTCCATTTCCCATATTTCTTCAGCTGCCATCCGTCGATAATATCTCCGTTTAAGATCAGGGTGTGGCAGATGTTCTGCTTTAAAAACTGGGTTACTTCTTTAGCTTTGGAGCCTGATGTTCCTAGGTGTATATCAGACAGGACAATGGTTTTATAAAGCGTTTTCATACGGAGTTTTAACAAAGATAGCGGCTGATTATAAAGTAGTTATTACTATTGTGTTAAGGAATGATGAAGTTTCCCTCCAACTGCCTGAAAACAAGTAGCATTACACAAAACCATTCTACCCAATTTACGTAATGAGTACTGAGGTGTCCATTCCCACTTTTAAGAAAATCAATACTTATAATTTATCTGTGGAGAGAAAGATGAGTGATAAGGAAAAAATGCTTTTTATAATCAATCCTATTTCCGGAGGCAAAAAGAAAGATCAATTTCTTTCGCTTTTGGAAAAAATTCCCGACAGGAATCGTTTTCTGGTAGAGCTCCGGAAAACAGAATATGCCGGTCACGCTTCTGTGATCGCCCGGGAAGCTTTACAGGATGGGGTTTCCAGGATCATTGCGGTAGGTGGCGATGGTACGGTAAATGAAATTGCAAAAGAATTGGTAGGCACCCAAACTTCTTTTGGCATTATTCCTTTCGGCTCGGGCAATGGCCTGGCAAGACATATGCATATTCCCATGAACATTTCTAAAGCGCTTGAGTTGCTCAACCACGCTTCCACAAAAAAAATTGATGTAGGGTATATAAACAATCAGGCATTCTTCTGTACCGCTGGGTTGGCTTTTGATGCCCATATTGGGAAAGTATTCGCCGGTATGAAAAGCCGGGGATTGCTGGGGTACATTCGTTCCGTTTTCAAAGAGTATTTTTCTTATACTACAGAAGAATACGAAGTAGAGATCAAAGGCCGCAAGTCGAGATACCGTGGTTTCTTAGTAACGGTAGCTAATGCCGCGCAGTATGGCAACAACGTATATATCGCGCCCGACGCGGACATCAGCGACGGGTTGCTGGATCTTTGCATCATCAAAAATTTTTCCATATTCCGGCTCTTCGCTATGGCTTACCGCGTGCTGAACCGGTCAGTGAATCGTTCCAGTTATACCACTACACTCCAAGCAAAGAGTTTCATCATTCGTAGAAAAAATAAAGGCGCCTACCATATAGACGGCGAGCCACACGAGGGAGGAAAGGAATTTAAATTTGAGATTAAGGAAAGTGCGTTGACTGTGTTGGTGCATGGTATCACCGACGTTAAATAAACCCGTCATTGCGAGGAACGCCGCCGTAGACGGAGTGACGAAGCAATGACGACTTAATTTCGATTCCTGCTTAGTATTTTATTAACCGAAACAAGCAGCACCGAAACAATCAAAAAAGAAAGCGTCACCCAACCGCAGTTGATCAGTACTTGTACATAACCCAATTGTGAAACCTCCAGGAAAGGATAAGGATACCAGTTAGTGATTTCTCCAAGTACGAACGTATAAATAGTATACGCTAGTGGATATAACATCCAGGAGAAAATATATTTATAACGAAGCGATGCTTTGGATACAAAGATCAACCAATACAAAAGAAAAAATGCTGGATCAAAGGTATGTAAAAACTCATCTACTATATACTGCATCCCTTGTGGCGACCAGAGATTGCGGAGTACTACATTATAGATTAATCCTACGATTAGAATATACACCGTGAGTGCGCTTCTTACAGAAGGCTTTGCGAAGAAATGTTTGAAAGAAGAATTTTTGTTAGACAGGAGCGCACTATAACATATGGCAATAAGCGTGTTGGTGAGAATGGTAAAGTAACTGAAAAACCGGATGATGGCATCTATTACATTAGGACCACTATTGGCAATGAGCAAATAGAGTTGTATTACTACAGCGAACCATGCAGTGGTGGCGCCTATGACAAGAAAAATGCGTTCGAGTTTATTTTTATTCATAGTGGCTAAAAATTTTCTCTCAATACTGTTGCTGTTGCTCTTGCTGACACACTGCAGGACAGCAAGAGCAACAGCAACAGTATTGAGAATGTTTTGTTAAGAATTCAATTCCTGAGTCGCCAACCACGCCATCAACCCCGATCCTGTTTCCAATGCAGTCTCATCGATATCAAAAGTAGGCGTATGTACGCCGGAAATAATGCCGCGGGCTTCGTTGCGAATGCCGAGGCGGTAGAAACAGGCGTCGATATGTTGAGTGTAAAAAGCAAAATCTTCTGCCGCCATCCAGATGTCCAGATCAAGCACATTTTCTTCTCCGAGAAAATTCTGTGCGGCTTTCTTCATGCGGTGTGTAAGTTCAGGCTCGTTTTGAAGATAAGGATAGCCTTGAAGGATCGTGAACTCGCAGGTAGCGCCCATGCCTTCTGCAATGGCTTCGGCCATTTTTTTCATTCTGATCTTGGCTTCTTTTCTCCAGGCTTCATCCATTGTACGGAAGGTACCTTCGATCTTTACTTCCTCGGGAATAATATTGGTAGCGCCCATGCCAGTGATCTTTCCAAACGAAAGCACACATGGCAACCGCGGATCGCAGTTACGACTTACGATCTGCTGAAGGGCTACAATGATATGAGAAGCGATGAGAATAGGATCCACGGCTTTGTCGGGCATTGCGGCATGGCCGCCTTTCCCTTTTACAGTCACATAGATCTCATCCGCGCTGGCCATGTACATGCCGGGTCTGAATCCTACTTTGCCCGCAGGAATTGCTGTGGCTACGTGTTGCCCTAAAATATTGGCGGGAGCAGGGTTTTGCAAAACGCCGTCTTTGATCATCAACGAAGCGCCGCCCGGAATTTTTTCTTCTCCCGGTTGAAAAATTAATTTTACCGTTCCTTCAAACAGATCTTTTACTTCGCTTAATATTCTTGCAGTACCAAGCAAAGAAGAGGTATGCACATCGTGCCCGCAAGCATGCATCACGCCTGGGTTTTGAGATTTGTAAGGAACATCGTTCTGCTCAATGATCGGCAGTGCATCCATATCGGCGCGCAGGGCAATGATTTTTTTACCCGGATTTTTTCCTTTGATCAATCCTACCACTCCTGTGGCAGCTACGCCTTCAGTGGTTTCTACACCAAATGATTTTAATTTTTCGGCTACAAATTTAGCGGTATTATATTCTTCAAACGATAGCTCAGGATGGCTGTGCAAATGACGGCGAAAAGAAATAGTATCACCCGAATGACGGGCGGCTATCTCTTTTATTTTTTCAGAAAGACTCATGCTTATTTGTTTTCTCTGACAATATTTACTTTGTCGGGTACTACGATGGCATTGGGAAATACTTGCACCAGTCGGGAATACGCGTAGTATGCTTCCAGCTTGTCGACAAAGTCACCTACTTTCACTTTGAAGTTAGGTTGTTTCCATTCGGTGTAAGAACGTTCGAGCGGCAATACCTGGTAGGCATAACTGCGTTGATTCCTTGCTTCCTCACTACTGGCACCTACGTATACCAGAATTCTGTATCCATCCGCAGAAGTGATCCCTAAGTTGTAGGAATAAACGGAATCCAGTTTTTCTGCCAAAAATTTATTGATGTCATTTTTAGGAACAACCACGTCAGTTGTGTTCACCGTCACCGTTGTTTTCTTTTCCTCTACCACATCATATTTCGGACGCAGAGAAGAGTAGTCTTCTTTGTACTCTCTTGTTTGTCCTCCGCTGATAACTTTCTGCGAATGACAGGATGCGCAGGACAATACGATTATAATAAGAATACAAAAAGAACGGATCATGGTTTTATTCCTCAATAATGACACATTTATTATTTTGAATATCGTCTTCTACAGTCTTGAATTTCACATCGCGTTTTACTACACCGTCCATATACTGCACGGTCACGCGGTCGTTGCGGTTGGCGATCTTTTGTGATTTGATCGGCATTACTTTTTCTTGTTCCGGCATAGCATTCTGCTGCATCGGCGGACGGTTGTTGCTGAGAACAGAAGCAGCTTCCTCTTTAGTGGTATTGATCTTTTCTTTTCTTCTTTCCACTGGTGCTTCCTGAACCGGTGCTGGCTCACGGCCTGCTACGTCGGCTTTGAATATAAAGGTGATAATATCCTGGTTGATCTTGCTGATAAATATCTTGAAGATCTCAAAACCTTTGAATTTGTATACCAACAATGGATCTTTCTGCTCGAATACCGCTGTGTGTACGGATTGCTTTAGATCGTCCATGTCGCGAAGGTGTTCTTTCCAACCCATGTCCATAAAGGCCAGCGAGGTATAGCGTTCGATCGAATATTTTACTTCCAATGAATTTTCGTTGATCGCTTTTTTCAGGTCTACGGCTACGTTGATCTGGCGTTTGCCATCTGTAAGTGGCATCACTACGCTTTCTACGGTAGCCCCACGGGTATTGAAAATATCTTTTAAGACAGGAAGTGTATTCTCAGCAGTAATTTTTGATTTCTTATCGTAGAAATTAATTGCCTCTGTATACAATTTCTGCGCAAGATCAGAAGCATTTTTCTTTTTGTACTCCTCCTGCTCGATACTGCTGTTGAATCCGAAGGTACTGATCACGGCGAGCTTGAAGTTTTCATAGCCACCTGTACCTTGTGTGTTGGTAGCGATGTCTTCGCAAGTATCGTAAATAATGTTGAGGATATCGAGTGGAAGTCTTTCGCCGAACAGAGCATTTTTTCTTCTGCGGTAAATTACTTCGCGTTGTGAGTTCATCACGTTGTCGTACTCCAGCAAGCGCTTACGGGTGGCGAAGTTGTTTTCTTCTACTTTTTTCTGCGCTCTTTCGATCGAGCTGGTGATCATAGAATGTTGAATTACTTCTCCATCGTCCAGCCCCATTCTATCCATGAGCTTGGCAATTCTTTCCGAACCGAAAAGACGCATCAGGTTGTCTTCAAGGCTGACAAAAAATTGTGAAGATCCCGGATCTCCCTGACGACCGGAACGACCGCGCAACTGTCTATCGACGCGTCTGGATTCGTGTCTTTCCGTACCAATGATCGCCAAGCCGCCTGCAGTCTTGGATTCCGGCGTAAGCTTAATATCCGTACCACGACCTGCCATGTTGGTAGCGATCGTTACAGTGCCCGACTTACCTGCTTCGGCTACAATGTCGGCTTCCTTCTGGTGAAGTTTAGCGTTCAATACCTGGTGCTTGATATTGCGCAGCTTCAGCATTCTGCTGAGCAATTCGGAAATTTCTACCGAAGTAGTACCAACCAGTACGGGTCTTCCTTTAGAAGTAAGGTCTACGATCTCGTCTACTACTGCATTGTATTTTTCACGAGTAGTTTTGTAGACCTTGTCTTGCATGTCTTTCCGCACGGCAGCACGGTTGGTAGGAATCACCACCACATCGAGTTTATAGATGTCCCAGAATTCGCCTGCTTCCGTTTCCGCTGTACCGGTCATACCTGCCAGCTTGTGGTACATACGGAAATAATTTTGAAGAGTGATCGTAGCGTAAGTTTGTGTAGCTTCTTCCACCTTCACATTTTCTTTCGCTTCCAGAGCCTGGTGCAATCCGTCGGAATAACGGCGGCCTTCCATTACACGGCCTGTCTGCTCGTCTACGATTTTTACTTTGTTGTCTACGATAATGTATTCAGTATCTTTTTCAAACAATGTATATGCTTTCAGCAATTGAGTGATGGTATGGATACGCTGCGACTTCAAAGAATAATCCTGCATCAGCGCTTCTTTGCGCATCAGCTTATCTTCTTCGGAAAGTGATTTGTCTTTTTCAATTTCGGAAATATGTAAGCCGATATCCGGCAATACAAACAAGTGCGGGTCTTCGCCTTCCCCGGTAATGAAGTCTACTCCTTTTTCGGTAAGGTCTACACTGTTATTTTTTTCATCGATGGTAAACAGCAATGGAGCGTCGGCTTCCGGCATGTATTTGCTGTTTTCCTGTAAATAATAATTTTCTGTTTTTTGAAGGATGGCACGAATCCCTGTTTCACTTAGGTATTTGATCAAAGGCTTGTTCTTCGGAAGACCGCGGAAGGCTCTGAACAAAGGTAGTCCGGCCTCTTTTTCATTTTTCTCCCCGAGCAGTTTTTTAGCTTGAACCAGATAATCGCTGGTGAGTTTGCGCTGTGCTTCTACCAGGCGCGCTACTCTTGGTTTCAGATCGTAAAATTCCTGTTCGTCGGTTTTGCCTACAGGACCGGAGATAATAAGGGGTGTACGCGCGTCGTCGATCAATACGGAGTCAACCTCATCGACCATTGCGTAGTGCAGTTTGCGTTGCACGAGCTCATCAGTATCGCGCGCCATGTTGTCGCGCAGGTAGTCGAAACCAAATTCGTTGTTGGTGCCATAAGTGATATCGGCGAGGTAAGCGTTTCTTCTTTCGTTGGAGTTTGCTTCGTGTTTGTCGATGCAATCAATGGTAAGTCCGTGGAACTCGAACAATGGTCCCATCCATTCGGAGTCACGTTTTGCGAGGTAGTCATTCACCGTTACGATGTGAACGCCTTTCCCGGCAAGGGCATTGAGGTAAGTAGGAAGGGTAGCCACAAGTGTTTTACCTTCCCCTGTAGCCATCTCGGCAATTTTTCCTTGATGCAATACGATCCCGCCAATGAGCTGTACATCGTAGTGTAGCATTTCCCAGGTGATCATGTTGCCTGCAGCGAGCCACTGGTTGCTCCAGGTAGCTTGTTCGCCAGAGATCACGATATTATTTTTCGTAGCTGCCAACGCCTTGTCGTGCATGGTAGCGGTCACTACGAGTTTGCCATTTTCTTTGAAACGTCTTGCGGTTTCTTTTACAACGGCAAATGCTTTTGGTAAAATTTTCATCAGCACAACTTCAAGTTGCGCATCGCGTTCTTTTTCCAGTTTATCGATCTTGCCAAACACCGTTTCTTTTTCATTCAGATCCATATCAGGGCGGTCGGCTACTTGCTTGTGCAATGCTGCCAATTCGTCATCGATGGATTGAAGATCTTTTTGGATCGCGGCTTTCAGCTCCGGTGTCTTGTCTCGTAGCTGGTCGTCGGAAAGAGAGGCTAGTTTAGTATATTCTTCATTGATCAACGCAACATAAGGAAGGATCGTCTTGAGATCCCGTTGCGACTTATTACCAAGTACCGCAGTGAGGGCTTTTGTGATGAAATCTAACATTTCTAAATTGTTCTATTTAAGGCTTTTGTATGGAAAATATCCGTTCACTCGTGTAAAGTTAGGGATTTTTTCTAAATGCTTTATCAAATAAATAACCATTCTATTTGGGGGGACATAATGGCATAGTTTTCAGCTTTTAATAAATTATAAGTTATAAATTATGAGTTATGAATTAAATAGCTGATACCTTTGTCGGGCTCATTCATAATTCATTAACTCATAATTCATAATTTCTATCTTACGAATGAAAAAAATAGTTTTCTCCCTGCTCTTTGCCTTGTCTTTATTGCCTTGCTTCGCGCAGCGCGGATTGTTGTTTACCAATAAAACCACTCAAAAAGAAATCCTGATCCGCGAAGGCGACCTGGTTAAATTTTCTTATAATGGATACATCGGACAAAAAGAAATCAAATCCGGTGTAGTGTTTTCTATCCAGGACAGCCTCATTGGCTTGATCGCGCAGGTGGCTTCGGGGAAAATAAATTTGGGGCTTACAGAGATAAGATATATTTACCTGAAAGATATTACCGGCTTCCGCAAGTTTCATCGATCCAAGCCTTATCTGCAAGCGCTTTCCAGCGTAGCCATCACAGTAGGTTCCATTCTTTTGTTTTATTCGATCGACAAACATTCTGATCTTACGTTTGCCGAAAAGTTGGGCATTTCTGTAGGAACCGGACTCGTGAGCACCATGATCGTGCGCGCAGCCTTCCCCGAAAGAATCCGGAACAAACTCGGAACGGATTGGAAAATGGAACTGTTGAAATAGAAAATTGATTTTGATGATATAAATCCTTGGGGATGTGCGGATGTGATTTATAGTAATCTTCTAATTTTTAAATAGATTACCTGACTTTTATAAATTATCAAATCAACAAAATTAAAATAGTATGAAAAAATTTTTACTGCCTCTGATCATTTCATCCTGTCTGGCTTTAGTATTCTTTACAGGATTTTTATTTGAGAAAAAATGGACCACGGAATACAAAAATTATTCCTGTGAAGGAGATTTTCTTGGAGATATATTGTTCAACATCGGAGAAACGCTCACTCCTTACGAGCCTGCTACGATCTACGAGCATCCCAAAAAATTTGGCAAAAGCATTTATTGGAAATCTTACGTGCTTCCCCGCGGCTTAACCCCCGATGAATGCGCCATCGCGCTCAACAATGGAGACTCTTCCGTGATCTGGAACGAAACCCCGCGCTTCCGAAAAATCAAGGTCGATTATCTTAATAATGAAAAAAAACCAACATGGTTTACCGTGCTGGATTCGACAGGTACAGGAGTTGTTTCTTTTCACTATTTAGAAGTGAAAAAATTTTGTGACGGAGTTTGTCCAGATATGACCGATGAATTTATTCGAAAATAAAAATGCTTATGGATTCACTGCAAACATTGATGGACGAGATTCTTCTGGGCAAACAAAAGCTTGTAGAGAAGAACACAAAAGAGCAAAACCCTGCGCAAGCTTATCAACGCGCGGAAGCATTTCTGGAACAGATTGAAAGTAATTGGAGCAAGATTAAACTAGGATACTTGCTTCAGCAGCAACCACCGCAGGTGATTGCCTTTACGGAAGAACTTGCAAATTTTTTTCTCGACCATGTAGATCTTTATTTTACGCAGGTCAATAAAAATCATACCGTGAAAATGGGAGAGATGATCAGTAAAGTGAATAGCAAGGTATATGGATTGGCTGTTTCAAAAGAATTAAAAGAACGCATTGACCGCGCATCGCAGGATAATTCTTGGCATGGGCACTAAATTAAAATAGGATGCCTGATAATTATTGTCAATGATCTATCTTGTATCCGGCATCCTATTTAGAATAATTAGTCTACCGAAGTAATATATTTCTCCCACTTCTCCACCGCACTTTTCATATCTTCCGGCAGTTCAGAATCAAATTGTATAAATTTTTTCGTGCGTGGATGAATAAAGCCTAATGACTTTGCATGCAGCGCCTGGCGCGGGATAAGCTTGAAACAATTGTCTACAAATTGTTTGTACTTGGTGAAGGTAGTACCCTTAATAATTTTATCGCCTCCATAAGTTGCATCGTTGAAAAGCGGATGCCCCTTATACCTCATATGTACACGGATCTGGTGTGTACGGCCAGTCTCCAGATTGCATTGCACAAGCGATACATAGCGCATCGGTTTGATCGTTTTGTAATGCGTGATCGCTTCCTTGCCATATTCACTTTCCGGTGGATGTACGGTCATTACTTTTCTGTCTTTGTGACTGCGACCAATAAATTCGTGGATCGTTCCTTCGGCAGGGTCCGGCTCGCCCCATACCAGCGCGTAGTAGGTACGCTCGATGCTATGATCAAAAAATTGTTTGGCCAGGTGCGTCATCGCATAATCGGTTTTTGCAATTACCAACAGACCCGAAGTGTCTTTATCGATACGGTGTACAAGACCAGGACGAATTTCTCCGTTGCGGTGCGTGGGCAAATTTTGAAAATGATAAACGAGCGCATTCACCAACGTGCCTGTCCAGTTGCTGTGTGCAGGGTGTACCACCATGCCGGCAGGTTTGTTTACCACCAGCAATTCATCGTCTTCGTAAATAATAGTAAGCGGAATATTTTCCGGAAGGATCTCATTGTCTCTTGGCGGCTTTGGAAATGAAACCGTGATCACGTCGCCGGGGCGGATCTTGTAACTGGATTTGGTAGGTTTACCGTTTACCAGGATTGCTTCCGCCTCGATACCATTCTGGAGTTTATTGCGACTAGCATTTGGCAGGCGATCCATCAAAAATTTATCGATCCTGATCATCGATTGTTTAGGATCTATTACGATCCGGAAATGTTCGTAGAGTTCGGGGTCTTCTGAAAATTCTTCGATGTCTTCTTCTTCGTTCATGATAGCTAATAGCGCTGCTTTGCTAAAGTTTTCGGATATTTGAGCCTGCAAGTTAACCAAAATTGCGCACTGTTTTGCTATCGCTTCATCTGCCATCACCTCTTCAGGAAATAAATGATCCTTTGCTGGAAGAAAAGGGATTAAAGCTTTTTGTAAAAAGAGAAGATCTTATCCATCCCGTAGTTTCTGGAAATAAATGGCGGAAATTGAAGTATAATCTTTCGAGAGCAAAAACAGAAGGGCATGACACGCTGCTAAGTTTTGGAGGAGCTTATTCCAATCATATCCATGCCTTGGCATGTGCCGCTAAAGAAGAAGGCTTTCGAGCGATCGGGATTATTCGCGGAGAAGAAGCAAAAACACTCAACGATACGCTTTCGTATGCACGCGAGTGTGGAATGGAATTATATTTTGTATCAAGAGAAGACTACAGGGAGAAGGAAGAAAAATATTTTTTAGAAAACCTGGAAAAACAATTCGGAAGGTTTTATCTCATCCCGGAAGGAGGAAGCAATCGTGAAGGAGTGCAAGGATGTATGGAAATAATTTCTGAACTAAATATAGAATGGGATACCATCTGCACCGCTTGCGGCACAGGCACTACAATGGCGGGACTTGTTGCTTCACTTCCGGAAGATAAAAAGGCGATTGGGTTTCCAGTGTTAAAGGGAGGAAGTTTTTTGTATAAAGAAATACAAGATCAATTGTCGTCTTTTTCGAAGGAAAGAAATAGTAATTGGCATTTGGAAGAACAATATCATTTCGGAGGTTATGCCAAATGGGATCAAACGTTGCTGGATTTTATAGAAGGGTTTAAAATTAAACACCGGTTGGAGTTGGAGCCTGTGTATACAGGAAAAATGATGTACGGAATTATGGAGCTTGTTCGTAATGATTTTTTTAAAAAAGGTACTGTTGTTGTAGCCCTTCATACAGGCGGGTTACAGGGCTTGTCGGGGTTGAAAAAGTAAAGTTATTATTCTTTAATAACTCTTCGTGTTTCTGTTTTATTTCCGCTTGTAATTTTTAACATATACACACCTTTAGAGAGTCCGCTGGTCTGAAGAGTAATTTTCTGTCCTCCGTAAGAAGCCGAAATTACAGAAGATACTTCCGAACCCAATACATCGTAGAAGTTAAGTATGGTTTGTTCTTTACGAAAAGGAGCGGAGCCTTCGAGGATCAGTTCGTCGGCAAAAGGATTGGGATATAATTTTTCGATCACTTCGCCAGAGCCTGAGAATTGTACGTACACATGGCCATCTGTATGTTCAGTGCCATTGAAATCATATTGTTTGAGGCGGTAGTAGTTGGCGCCATTGTTAGGATAATAATCGACGTAAGAATAACTAAGCAGCGTAGAGCTGTTGCCGCCTCCGTCAATTGTAGTGAGGTATTGGTAAGTACTGCCATCTATACTTTTTTCCAGTACAAAACGGTCATTGTCCAATTCCATGGCCGTAGACCAGTTGAGTAAAATTTTTCCATTATTTTCTTTTCCTGAAAAATCAAGCAGTGTGATTGGAACACTGGTGCAGGTGTTGCTGAAGGGAGTGGTGCTCTCTTGTAATACAAGATTATTAAGTACAGCTCCGGGGTCACCGTTGGTAGCATTCCAAGCGCATTGACAAACGGCAGGATAGTCAGGATTCCATGAGATACCGGATACTCCACCATTCAGCATAGTTGTGATATTAGCATTTAAAGAAGCGTCGTTTACCCAAACAACACCACCACCTCCACCACCGCCCGGACCAAGATCAATACTTGTATAAGTATAAGAAGTATCTCCGCGCCCACCAGATACGTCGACGGTTAAATTATTTGTATAGCCCGTACTGGTAGACAATAAGATAGTACCGCCAGCGCCGCCGCCGCCGCCCGAATCTCCAATAGCTCTCTTTAAATTGTTTAAAGGATTATAAGATACCAGGGTACTACGGATCAAGCATCTATAATTTAATCCCCCTGCATAAATTCCGTGTGAATTACCCGTAATAGTTTGTGCTTTGATAATGACTATTCCACCCCCTGGATTTCCCGGAGAACTTCCTGGTAAATTTCCAGAAGGACCAGGTGAGGTAAAGTTATTTTGTTGTCCGCCTCCTCCACCTCCTCCCATAAATATTTTATTAGAAGAAAAGTAAGAAGACAATGTTATTCCTCCCATTCCCTGGGCTCCTACTGTGGAACCACATCCACCGCCACTAGTAGGTCTGGACTGTCGGCCACCCAAACCACCTTTTCCATAGTTAGCACCTCCACCAGCTCCAGAATTGCTAGATACGCCACTTCCTCCGGAGTTGGCTTGGTTCGCTCTACCATATTGACTTGCCGTAATATATTCTGAGATACCTTCTCCCTTTTCTGCCATGCCTTTTGAATTAAGAGCGGCAGCATAAATAATGTATCCGGGAGGAACGAGGCCGGAAGTGGAAGTTCCATATCCACAACTGTTTATGCTGTTATCAGCATTTATATTACCACCTCTAAAGCCTAATCCTTCTACGTTGATATCCGCATTAAACTCCACATTACCGCTGGCTTCAAAAACCAGTACTCCTCCGGTTCCATTGCTCCAGGGCGTGGCGCTCAAGGTGCCCGATATAGTTACATCGGAATATTGTGGAACTGTTACCAGCTGAAGGCCTACAGGATTATAGCTATGGATAAGAGTATATTTAAGATAAACAACCAGCCCTTGGATATCGAGAATTTCATTGAATTCATAATTCCCAGCATTACCGATCGCAGTAATATTACCAAAGCTGGCAGAGCTGTTGGTGCCATCGACAGTAGCACCTTTCATCTGGATCAATAAAACCCTGTCGCCAATACTGAAGCCAGTAGTTGCAGCCAATGTCAAATTATTGGTACTACAGGAAGAGTTAATCGCAGTGACTTGTGCATACTGGTTAATTACACCGGAAATTGAGGTTTGGGCATAGGTATTTTCACCCATAAGGGTTATTAACGCAAAAAATAGTATTATTTTCAACCTGCCTAAACTCATCGTATTCTTTCTAAGGCTTTTATGTTAATACCTTTTACCTAATAAAGGTAAATTTTTATTGGTAAAATCCAGTACTTATTTGAAACAAAAAAAGAGGGCATATCGTACAGATATGCCCTCTTTTTTATAGTCGTTTAAAGCCTGAACTAAGCTTGCACTGGAGTTTCAGTTCTTTTGTTTTCTTTAATTCTTGAAGATTTACCTTTCTTATCTCTGATATAGAAGATTCTAGCTCTTCTCACAGAACCTTTTCTTACCAGTTCGATCTTATCTACGCTTGGTGACAAAAGAGGGAAAATTCTTTCTACCGCTATACCACCAGAAATTTTTCTTACAGTAAAAGATTCGCCGTTAGTATTTGGGTTTTTTCTCTGGATCACTACTCCCTGGAAGTTCTGGATTCTTTCTTTGTTTCCTTCTTTGATCTTAACGTGTACGTTAATAGTATCACCGGAAGTGAAAGCTGGAACATCTTTTCTTTTAGCGCTGAAATCGGCTTCAACTATTTTAAGCAACTGGCTCATATATAATTACTTTAAGTACTTTCCTAAATCGGACTGCAAATATATAGGATTCATTTCAATTTTCTAAATATTCGAGTGGATAAAAAGTTAAAAGTTGAAGGTTTAACGTAAAAATGAGTGCAACTTATTGTTTTTTAATAGCTTAAACCATTATTCGTCTTTCAGTTTATATTGATTGGTTCCGCTATTCTGATGGTGAAGCACTGGAGTAATATGAATAATCCCCTGGTTTTTTTTGGAGTGCATCATATCGTAGCGCACCTGGGCTGCGCTTTCGTGCTCAAAACCTTTTACTTTCAAATGACTGTCATCGCCTAATTGGTCGTGTACGAAATGATAATCGAAGTCGGCCAGACTAGAGAAATTTCCTTTTAGCGGTTCATAAATTTCTTTAGAAGGCAGCATATTCACCGCCAGGACATGGGTGCTGTCAAAGTTTTTTAGTTTTACAAAAAGATAAAGCGGATGAAAATAATCTTTGGAAAAAATAAGCGTGTCGTTGTCGATCAGCTGGAGTGTAATGTGTCCATATTGATCGGAAAGCAAGTGTATATTTTTATCTAAATAAGATTTCAGCGAAACTCCTTCGATCGGCTGGAGCGTAGTGGCGTTCATGAGTTTCAAGGTTACTTTTTGTTGCTGTGCATTCGCAACAAAAACAACTAAAAAGCAAAACACATTTAATAAGATAATTTTTTTCATAGCTATAAATTTAAATAAAAAAGCCTTTCTCTCCCTACTCATGCTCCGCACCTCATTACTCTAAGAGTCCTGGTCTTCTTTTACGAGTACGCTCGAGCGATTGTTCCATCCTCCATTTATTGATCTCTGCTTCGTGGCCAGAGAGCAGAATATCGGGCACTTTCCATCCCTTGTATTCTGCAGGCCTTGTGTATACAGGCGGAGCAAGAAGATCATCCTGGAAGGAATCTGTGAGCGCAGAAGTTTCATCAGAAAGTACCCCGGGAATAAGACGGATAATAGCATCTGATACTACTGCCGCCGCTAGTTCTCCCCCGGAAAGTACATAATCACCAATGCTGATCTCTTGTGTGATAAAATGTTCGCGTACGCGCTCGTCCACACCTTTGTAATGCCCGCAGAGGATGATGATATTTTCTTGCAGAGAAAGTTTATTGGCAGTTTTCTGACTAAAATTTTCTCCGTCGGGTGTCATATACAATACAGCATCGTAGGTACGTTCGGCTTTCAGCTTACTGATGCAATTATCAATTGGCTCGATCATCATCACCATGCCTGCACCGCCACCAAAGGCATAGTCGTCGGTTTGTTTTTGCTTATGTGTGGAATACTCGCGCAGATCGTGAACATGCACTTCTACCAATTTTTTTTCAATCGCTCTTTTTAAAATGGAATGAGCAAAGAAACTATCAAGCAATTTTGGGAGACAGGTAATAATATCGATGCGCATAATGGTAAAGTTTGAAGTACAAAGTTTAAAGTTTTTATTTGAATAGGAAAAAACTTGTAGTTAAAACCTTCAATTTTTAACCTTCAACTTTAAACTTTTTACAAATAAATCTCCAGCAATCCTTCCGGAATTTCAATATGTACGATCTTCTTTTTTCGCTCAAGTTTGGTGATCAATTCTTCGCTGGCAGGAATGAGGATTTCTTTGTTCTTATAATCCATGGCCAGCACGTCTTGTCCGGGCAAAGTATATACGTCGGTGATTTTACCAAGAAGCCCGAGTGTATTGTCGGATACCGTATACCCGATCAGATCGGTGTATTTGAATACGCTTCCGTCGTCTTCAGGCAGGAGTATGAGCGGGAGGTAAAGATCTTTTTCAAAAAGTGTCTGGGCAGATTTCAGGTCATGAACATCTTCAAGAGAGAGGATCATTTTTTTACCTTGCACGGAAATTTTTTCAATAAAAAAAGGAATCAGTTTATTGTTAAGATTTACAAAAACTGATTCCAATTTTGAAAAGTTGATCGGGAATTCTTCGTCCATTGTGACTTTCAGATCCCCTTTCAGGCCGTGCGCTTTGTTGATTTTACCCAGTTTAAAACAAGAGTCAAAATTCATAGCGCGACCTTGAAAATTATTCTGCTTTTGCTTCTTCAGCAGGAGCTTCGGCAGCAGGGGTTTCCTGTGCTGTAGGCTCTACAAAGGTAGCAGCAGATTTCTTAACTTTGATCGCTTCTGCTCTCTTCTGATTTACTTGTGCTTCAGCAGCAAGTTTTGTTTTCTTAGCAGCAGATTTGGCATTTGCCAGGTCAGTCAACTTCTTCTCAGAAGCAGCTTGTTTCTGGTTTTTCCAATCGTTCAGCTTTTTGTCGGCTGTTTCCTGAGTGATCGCGCCTTTCAATACACCAATTTGAAGGTGTTTTTTCAGCAGGATACCTTTGTCGGAAAGAATAGTTTTGGTGGTATCAGTAGGTTGAGCACCTTTCATGATCCAATCAAAAGCTTTCTCTTCGTTCAGCACGATAGTAGCTGGATGTGTTTGCGGGTTGTAAGAACCCAGTTTCTCAATAAATTTTCCGTCACGCGGAGATCTTGAGTCGGCCACTACGATATCGAAGATAGGTAGTTTTTTACGGCCTCTTTTTGCTAATCTGATTTTAACTGACATAATATGTTTTTGTTAAGCGATGGAACCCGTCCATCTGTAAATAGTTGGCAAAGGTAAGGAAAAATGGTTAATTAGCAATGAGGTTTGAAGTTTAAGGTTAAAAGTTAAAGTCTGTCTATACTTTTTACTATATAATTATTTAAATGTCAATTGTTTAAATGATTATAAACGATGTTAAAACCTTGCGTTCCTTGCCCTTGAAATACCTATAGCCAATTCACCGCAAGGATCGCAAATAAATGAACTGCTTAATTTTAAAAAACATGAAACTCTGTTTCGCTACCAACAATAAAGGAAAACTCCAGGAGATCCAGGCGCTGCTCAAAGGAAAATATGAGGTCGTAAGCCTGCAGGATATCGGCTGCCACGAAGAATTGGCAGAAACACAGGACACGATTGAAGGAAATTCTCTTCAGAAGGCTGAACATGTTTGGAACAACTACAATGTAAGCTGCTTTGCCGACGATACAGGGTTGGAAGTGGCTGCACTAAACGGCGAGCCTGGTGTCTACTCCGCACGCTACGCAGGCCCGGATTGCAGTCCGGCCGATAATATTATTTTATTGCTTCATAAACTTACGGGAAAAGAAAACAGAGATGCACTGTTTCGCACCTGTATTACACTCATCCTTGATGGTAAAGTGCACCAGTTTGAAGGAAATGTAAAAGGCCAGATCCTCAAACTAGGGCGCGGAGAGAAAGGGTTCGGCTACGACCCGATCTTCCAGCCGGATGGATATGAGAAAACATTTGCGGAAATGACAATGGAAGAAAAAAATAAACTAAGCCATCGCGCAAGAGCAGTAGAACAATTGGTGGAATTTTTGCAAGGGCAACCGGCCTGATAAATTTTCATGAAAAAACCTTATATCATCGGCATTTGCGGAGGAAGTGGAAGTGGCAAAACACTTTTTATTTCTAAGCTGAAAGAAATTTTTTCAGCCGAACAACTCTGTGTGATCTCGCAGGATGAATATTATAAAGAGAAAAAATACCAGCAACTCGACGAACAAGGTGTAAATAATTTTGACTTGCCTACTGCCATTGACGAAGAAACATTTCGCCGCGATTTGCAAAAACTGATCGCGGGGGAAACGGTGCAAAAGTTGGAATACACGTTTAACAATCCTGCACTCACGCCGAAGCTGCTTACTTTTCGACCTGCGCCGGTAATTGTAGTGGAAGGGATTTTTATTTTTTACTATGAACAGATTTATAAGATGCTCGATTTTTCTGTTTTTATCCATACAAAAAAAGGCTTGAAGCTCAATCGCCGCATCAGGCGCGATGCGGAGGAGCGCGGGTATGATCTGGAACATGTACTGTACACACAAAAAAATCACGTGCAGCCCGCTTATCAAAAATATATTAAACACTTTCGCCACGAAGCGGACATTGTGATTCCTAATAATGAACGTGGGTTTGAGAAAGGATTGGAGATCTTGAGTTTGTTGGTGAAGAGTAAATTCTGAACCTTGATTCTCAGGATTAAAAGATGTACTTGATTTTAATTTGCTGGATTGGCAAAATTGGACGTTGACATAATTAAAAAAGATATTGTCATTCAGGAGGAAACTGTACAGAATATTCACGAACGTTTGACCGTTTCTTTTCCTGTGTTCTACTAACATTATATAATGTCCCTGGGAATTTTTACGAGTTTCCTCAGAATAATAATGGAAAAAAATCCTCTAAATTAAAATCAAGTACATCTTTTAATCCTGAGAATCAAGGTTCAAAATAATCCCCGCCAGGTTTTCTTGATCCAGTTGTACTTCAGAGTGCTTGGCAAAGCTTTCCAGAAATATTTATTCGTCTTCACAGCAAAACTTGGCTGCATATAGCAATTGATCGTACAGCCTTCGCATTGCGGATAGCGGCCTTCCATCTCTTTGTATTCCTGTACTTTTTCAGAATGATATAATTCGTAAAGATCGTTGTGAATAGAAATATTTTTCAATCCTAAATGATAGCAAGGCAAGACTAATTTGTTGTCGGGCGCAATTACGATCGTAGTGCTGGCTGCGAGACAGACAGGATCGTTAATATGGTTACCACCGTTTTTGCGAAGCTCTACAAACGCATCGTTCAGGTATACATTTTTCTTTTTCCCCCAGGCCGTTAAGGATTGAAGGCTTTTTTCAGAAAGCTTTTCTCCTGTAGTTACTGCGTTGTATTCAAACACAGGATTCAAGATCAACACAAGATCATTCGGCTGTGAGATCTCATCATACACTTGTTGGATTTGATGAATGTTATGTTCGAATACAGTGAATAAAATATCAGGTTTTTCGCCAAGCTGTTTGGCAACTTGAATAGAATGGATCAGGTTGTCAAAACTTTTTACACCTCTTGAAGCATCATGCTCTTCGCGCACAGGTGAATCGAGCGAAAAATGAAGCATGTCAATTTTGCCTTTGAGTTTCTCTGCATACTTAGGGTAAAGTAATGCGTTGGTAGTGACAGTAGTGATGAGCTTATATTTTTTGGCAAGCGCCAAAAGTTGGTCCAGCTGCTGATGTAGTAAAGGCTCTCCACCGGTGAAGTCTATTACTTTAACGCCTAATTTCTGAAGCGCCTTGAAATTTTCTTCCGCATTTTCCAGTGTCACATAAGGAGAAGGTTTTTCCCAGATGTCACAAAAACTACAGGTCGCGTTGCAACGGTACGTGACATAGTAATTGCATAACACAGGATGGGAAACCAGGCGCATCGTTAGTAGTTGTTCTTAAAGAATTCCAAATAGGTATTCACTCCTTTGTCTTTGTAGAAAAGCTTGTAGTTGTCGTCCGTAATGTAGAAAGAATCGTGAATGAACGGCAAGAAGGGTTTGGCCGCGCCTCCCGGCGCAAGCAGTTTTTCCCGGTATTGTTTACTCGGATACATTGCTTCAAATGTTTTTACCACGATCGCAAAACTTGAATCGGAAAGTGTCAATAGTTCTGTACTAAGATTTGCGTCCGGATAATTTGCTTTATTATACGTATTGAATTGTTTTTGTATAAGTTCTTTCTTTGTTTTCTTACTTTCAAAAACTGCTACAAAGAAGTGTGACTTACTGGTGTTGGTACTGTAGCGAACATCCGTTGCTTTTATTTCGCCACCTTTCTGAGAAACGGAAGCCATGTATTGATCGGCTGTGGAAAGTAGTTCCTTGGCCTTAGGCAGCAGGGCGCTTGATTCATTTTCCTTATCGCTGATGAACTCCTGCAATTGGGTTTTATATACAAGTACGTTTTTAGTACGACCGGTAATAATGATGCGCAACAATTTCATTTTATCCATGATGTCATTGTCGGAGTGGTCGCGCATGATGTTTACCAGCATGGAGTCTGCGGCGATGTAATCTTCCCGCTCATACATAGAGAATGCTTGCTTGTATAAGGAATTTACGTATTTGTTTTCCTCTTTACTTTCTTTCAGGTAATTCGGGTTGAGGAGCATTTTAGCGTAAATAGATTTCGGATATTCTGAGATCAATCGTTTTTTATAATACTCCGCTCTTTCGTCGTGTCCCAGGTCTTTATTGATGAGGTGAAGGAAATATAAGATCTCGGCAGTGTTTTCGTAGTTCGGATAACGTTTAAGAAGATTTTCAAATGTTTTGATCGCTTCTTCCGGCTCGTGTAGTTTCAGATTGTAAATTCTTCCAAGGTTATACAATGCCTCTTGTATCTTTTTATCGGAAGCCTCTAGCTGGGCGGCGGTGAAAGGAATGTCCTGGTAATACCTGCTTTTATCAACCTTTGGCACTTGTGCTTTCGCAGCTGAATCTGCTTTAGCTTTTGCAATGGCTGCAGTATCCACGGCAATAGCATTATTACTGTTGTCGTTGTTGTTGACCGGTTCTTCCCGCACGGCTCGCCGCCAATTGTCTACGTTTTTTCGATCGCCCCATTTTACAGTAAAATCAGTTTTGCCTCGTGAGATAGCAGTAGCATTGTAGAAATACCAGCTCGAAGGATCGGAAGGATTCGAGGTGTTGTCGATGATCTGTAAGTTGCTAGTTTGTTGATCAGCAGCGCGTTTTTTGGCAGCGGCCGCAGCTTTTTCATTTGATACTCTGTCGGCTTCTTCTTTGGCAATTACTTTGTCGATGAATTTGCTCAGTCTCGCAGTGTCCATCTTGGCAAGCCTTTGCAAACTGTCTTCGCGACGCACTACCAAAAGATTTTTCACAAATTCATCTAACACTTTTTGACGCTCGGAAATTTCCCTGTATTGCGGATCGGAAGGATCCCAAACAGCTACGGTGCTATCGTAATAAAGCTTCGACATCTCATAGTTTTTAATGTCGCCGTAGTAGATCTCGCCTAGCTTTAGATAAGATGCTCCTTTCTGGTACTTGTTTGTTTTGTTGGCGGCTACAGATTTTTCCAGGTAAGTAATAGCACCTTGGTAATTTTCCTGTTTGTATTCAAACAAAGCCATTTCATAATAGATCTTGTCTTTGTACTCCAGGTTTTTTTTATCCCTCAATAATTTTTTGAAATAACGTTCGGTCTTCTTTTTATCGGAAGCATTGCTAAGCGAGGTTACTTGTGCGAGGTAAAGCTTAGAGTAGAACGATAATTCGTAAGGAGGATTATTTTTGATCGCTTTGTGATAATTGATGTACGCGATTGAATCTTGCCCCAGCAATTGATAGATCTGGCCTAAAATAAAATACAATCTTGCTCTTTTCTCTTTTTTACCTCTTACAAGCGGGATCGCTTTTTCGATCTCAGGAGGCATTGCTCTATAGTTTTCCTGGTAGCGAAAGTATTGAGCTTTAGTGAGTGAAAAATCGCGGTTGTTTTTTTTCGTGACAATGGTTTGTTTGTTGAGATAATCCATCACATAACTGGCGCTACGGAAATCTTTTTTGAGCATGAGCAATCGCATCAGCTGTGTAAGGCTTTCCTGGCGCTCGTTGGTCTCGCCTTCGCCGTTCACAAAGCGAAATGTTTCTGCCGCCAGCTTCCAATCGCCTTGCAGCACACGCGCTTTTCCTACAAGGATGTAGCTATCATCTACATACATACTGTTCTTATGCCATGTTACTGCGCGGGAAGCTTTTTTTACAATGTCGTTGAGCTTGTCTTTGTACGTTTTTGTTTGATTGGTATCAATGACGGTGAGAGGAAACAGTACTTTGTTGTAGTTGCTTTGAGTTTTGTTGTCAATCTCTGTTTGCAGTTCTTTGAGTCGCTCGCGGGCCAGGAAGTATGCATTGTCGCGGGCGTTGAGATTGTGCCAGCCTTTGCTGAGTGCAGTATTTTTTTCTTGCGAGCAAGCGTTGAGTACAAGAACCAATCCGGCGATCAGTCCTCCGTATACTACATATCGCAACCCGATTTTCAAATTCAGCTTTGTTTTATTTAACAATTTAAGTAAAATGCAATATTATAAAAAATAACACACATAGATGCAGAGAAAAACTCTGACCGAGAGATTAACGAATAAATACCAGTTAATTGTCCGCAACGAAGAAAATTTTGCGGACCGTTGGACTCTATCGTTCAACTTCGCAAAACTGCTGGTGATCCTGACTATACTAGTGTTGCTGTTTTATGCACTGGTGACGGGAATCAATTTTTTAGGCGCGTACTTACTGGGAAGCAGTGGTTCTGAAGAGACAAGAGAGTTGGCAATACTGGCAGCCAAAACCGATTCGATGGAATACGAATTAGGGATCAAAGATCTTTACATCCGCAGCTTTAAAACCATGCTCGACGGTGGCCAGCCCAGAACGAAAGATACGCTGAATCCAAAGCCGGAAAAAAATACTGAAGAAAAAGTAAGCGCGGAAGAAGAAGAGTTTCGCAAAAAATTTGAAAAGGAAACAACCGATCCATCCTATAGATCCAAAGATGGGTTTGAAGTGTTGTATTTTTTTACACCTGTTTCTGGCAAACTCACGGATGTGAAACAAGGAGCAAAGATTACGGGATTGATGATAGAAGCAGATACTAAGAAACCAGTGCGTTCGTTGGATGATGGAATTGTGCTTATCAACAGTCGAAATGCCGATAGCACTTCTCGTTTGGTTTTGCAATATAAAACCGGTTTGGTCACCATTTATGACCGTCTGAAATCACCGTCTGTAAAGCAGGGCGATTGGGTAGAAAAAGGAGGAATAATAGCATCGGCCGGAGCGCAAAAAGTATTGTTTACCATGTCCTACAATGGTAAATTGTTGAATCCCAGGCAATACGTTTCCTGGGATAAGTAGGCCAATTTGTATTTTTCTTGGTTCTTACATAAAAATATAGCATCTTGCTGTACGGGAAGAAAAGGAGAGAAAGAAAAAACATTGTTTTAAATTTCAAAAGCCAAATTTCAAATCAAATAAGATCTCTTTGGGATTTGTTTTTTGGAATTTATAGTTGAATAGATAATCAATTTTAAACCACAATAGATATGTTTAAAAGTGGAGCCTCCAAAAAGGAATTGGAACAGCTAGGCAATACCAGCACCTTTATTGCCAAAAGTGCTGCCCTGGACGGAAATCTTGAAACTGCCGGAAATCTTCGTATTGAAGGTAAACTGGTAGGAAATATACGCTGCAAGGCAAAAGTAGCTATGGGCGATTCTTCTTATGTAGAAGGAAATATTCTCACCCAAAACGCTGAGATCGCAGGCAAAGTGAAAGGTCTGTTGGAAATAGCAGATCTATTGATCCTGAAATCCACCGCAGTGATCGATGGAGATATCGTAGCGGGCAAGATTATGATTGAGACGGGCGCTGTTTTCAATGGAACTTGCAAAATGGGTGCTACTATAAAAGAAATTACCATTGGAGAAGGAAAAGTCTACAGAGAAGCAAAAACCGCTTAACGATTACCTGCGCTACTCAGGATTTGGTATCCAGATGATGGTTACCATCGGCCTGGCTGCCTGGGGCGGAGTAAAGCTGGATGGCTATTTCGGGCTAAAGGTTCCGGTCTTCCTGATCGTGCTTACCCTTTCTGCAATTGGCGGCAGCCTGTTTATTTTTATCCGTCAAGTCACCGGCAAGCAAAGCTGATCTTGTATAAAACGAGGTGCATTCGGAAATTGAATACTCTAAAACACTCTTCCAATTAGTTCGCCGACCCATGAATTTTCGTAAGCTGATTATCCTATTTTTCGTCACCAGCCTGCTAATTTTCCTATTGCAGAAAGTCCCGTCTATTGCGTTGATTCACCCATTTATATGGAAGATCCAGTTCTTCTTTTTTTGCACTTTTCTTATAGCCATCAGAATAAATCAAATGGGCCTGACACGTCCGGCTAAGCAATTTCATATTTTCTATTTTGCCTCTATGACCATCCGGTTCTTCCTGGCGCTGGGGTTTATGATTTTTATGGTTATTATTATTAAAAATCAGCTTGTTACGCTGGTAAGTAATTTTATTGTAATGTATTTGTTATATACTTGGTTTGAAATTTATTTTCTTATACATAACTTGCGGGCCGATTTGAAAAAAGGCGATGCAAATAGTTAAAAAATATACCCTCTCCCTTCTTGTACTATTACTATCCGTAGTGCATTTTTCTAATGCGAACAGCATTCACGACGATCCTATGATCGAGAAAAATGATCCGGAAGATTCCAAAGACAAACAATTCAATGCCGGTGAAATGATCATGCACCACATCGGCGATTCGCACGAGTGGCATTTTGCTACCATTGAAGCAGAGGATGGAATTCACCATACACATTTACTCTTCCCCCTTCCGGTGATCATTTACAATCCGGAGAAAGGATTGGAAATTTTTTCTTCTTCAAAATTTGTAGACGAGACAGGATACTCTACTGTACTTGATGGCAAATACGGTGACTACACAATCCACCACGATAAAATTCATCACGTAAACGAAAACGTTCACATCTACGATCTTTCAATTACTAAAAATGTTGCTTCTCTTTTGATCAGCTTTATTCTACTGGTTGTGATCTTCCTTTATATAGCGTCACGCTACAAGAAAAATCCTCTTTCTGCTCCGAAAGGAATACAGTCTTTCTTCGAGCCGATCGTAGTATACGTAATCGATGAAGTAGCGAAGCCTGTATTAGGAGAGAAAAAATATAAAAAATATCTTCCATACCTTCTTACTGTGTTCTTCTTCATCTGGTTCAACAACCTGCTGGGCCTTATCCCAGGCGGCGCTAACCTGACCGGAAACATTGCAGTAACGATGATGCTTGCCTTAACTACTTTTATCATCACCAACGTAAGCGGAAATGGAAATTATTGGAAACACATTCTCTGGACTCCAGGAGTACCGCTTCCACTGCGCATCATCATCCTTCCGATAGAGATCGTAGGGATCTTCACCAAGCCTTTCTCCCTGATGGTCCGTTTGTTTGCAAACATCACAGCAGGACACATCATCATCTTAAGCTTCATCGGACTGATCTTTATTTTCAATAGTATTGGTATGGCTCCGGTGAGTATTGCCTTTGGATTGTTCATGACTTTCATGGAATTGTTTGTAGCAATTCTTCAGGCATACATCTTCACCTTGTTGTCTGCAATGTACATTGGCTCTGCCATTGAAGAGCATCACCATGAGCACGAACACGAGCACAGCCATTAAGAGTGGTGTGGTTATTAAAAAGAGTTTTGTTTAACTATATAAATTAAATTGATCATGTTACAATTACTTCAAGAAGGTCTTAACGGACTAGCCCTTGCGGGTGCAGGAATTGGTGCAGGTATCGCAGCATTAGGCGCAGGTATCGGTATCGGTAAAATTGGTGGTAGCGCGGTAGAATCTATCGCTCGTCAACCACAAGAGTCAGGTAAAATCCAGACTGCAATGCTTATCGCAGCAGCTTTCATCGAAGGTGTGGCTCTGTTTGGCGTGGTAGTTTGTCTTCTTATCTACGCAAAATAATTGCACTAAAACTTCTGCATCTTTCGCATTAGGCGTAGACATAGAAGTGTAAGAACGAAATCTCCAAGGTTTCAAAAACCTTGGAGATTTTCAAAAAGTTAAACAATAGCAACAAAACCAAATAACATTTAAGATCCCATGAATTTAGTTACTCCCGATTTAGGATTATTATTCTGGCAGTCGCTGATCTTCTTTACGGTGCTGTTTATCCTGGCCAAATTTGCCTGGAAGCCGATTGTGAAAGCCTTGGAAGAAAGAGAAAACGTGATCGCAGATGCGTTGAGCGCTGCTGAAAAAGCGAAAGAAGAAATGAAAAATCTTCAGGCCTCTAATGAGAAAATGCTTCAGGAAGCAAGACTGGAAAGAGAAAAAATGATGAAAGACGCGCAGGTAACTGCCAACAACATCATTGCAGAAGCAAAAGAAAAAGCTACTGAAGAAGCCGATAGAATTGTATACAACGCCAAAGCATTGATCGAAACAGAGAAAAATGCAGCATTGGCTGAAGTGAAAAACACTGCAGCCAATTTGTCTCTCCAGATCGCTGAGAAATTGCTGAAGAAAAATCTTTCCGGAGACGATTCTCAGAAAGCATTGGTGAACGAATATATCAAAGAAGCAAAGTTAAATTAATTTAGTTACCAGTTATTTGTTACTGGATTTCAATAACGAATAACTGATAACCATAACTAACAACAGAAGTATGCAGGAATCAAGAGCCGCCTCGAGATACGCCAAATCTCTTCTCCAGCTGGCGCAGGAGAAGAACGTATTGGATTACGTGGTCCATGACATGAGCTTGTTTGCGCAAGTATGCAGCGAAAATCATGCACTTGTATCTACCCTGAGAAGCCCGATCATTAACCATGATAAAAAACTAGCCATCCTTAAAAGGCTGTTTGAAGGTAAAGTAAATCCACTTACCTTTTCTTTATTCGAAATCATTTCCCGTAAAAACAGAGAAGGAGAACTTCCCGCAATTGCAAAAGAATTCAGCGCTCAGTATAGAGAGATGAAAGGAATTCTTTCCGGCGAAGTAACTACTCCTTTCCCTATTACAGACGATCTTAGAAGTCAATTCAAAGGCATTATTTCCCAGGCTTACGGAAAAGAAGTAGAGCTGAAAGAAAAAGTGAACAAAGATATTATCGGCGGATTCATCCTGAAGGTTGGCGACAAGCAGATCGACGAATCGGTAAAGAGCAAATTACAAAGGTTAAAAAATAAGTTTAAAGACAATTCATTCGTAGCTAAATATTAAGTATATGTCAGAAGTAAGACCAGACGAGGTTTCTGCAATATTAAGAGAGCAGTTATCAAACTTCAGAACAGAATCTGAACTAGAAGAAGTGGGTACCGTACTCCAAGTGGGTGACGGTGTAGCCCGTATTTACGGACTTACAAAAGCTCAGTCAGGTGAGCTGATTGAGTTTGAGAACGGCTTAAAAGCAATGGTATTAAATCTGGAAGAGGACAATGTAGGAGCCGTAATGCTTGGCGACTACAGCGAAATCAAAGAAGGTGATACCGTTAAAAGAACCAAACAAATCGCGTTCGTAAACGCTGGAGAAGGCGTGATCGGCCGCGTGCTGGATACTTTGGGTAACCCAATCGATGGTAAAGGCCCGATCACCGGAGAATTATTCCAAATGCCAATCGAAAGAAAAGCTCCCGGAGTAATCTTCAGACAGCCGGTAACCGAGCCGCTTCAAACAGGTATCAAAGCGATCGACGCGATGATCCCGATCGGAAGAGGGCAAAGAGAATTGATCATCGGCGACCGCCAGACAGGTAAAACTGCTGTGGCGATCGATACGATCATCAACCAAAGAGAATTTTATGAAAAAGGTGAGCCTGTATTCTGTATCTACGTTGCCGTAGGACAAAAGGCTTCTACCGTAGCGCAAGTGGTACAGGCCCTTGAAAAAGGAAAAGCAATGGACTACACTGTAGTAGTAGCTGCTTCTGCTGCTGACCCTGCTCCAATGCAATTCTTCGCACCTTTCACCGGTGCTGCGCTAGGCGAATATTTCCGCGATACCGGACGTCCTGCACTAGTAGTATACGATGACCTTTCCAAACAAGCCGTAGCATACCGCGAAGTGTCCCTTCTATTGAGAAGACCTCCGGGACGTGAAGCATATCCTGGTGACGTGTTCTATCTACACAGCCGTCTTCTTGAAAGAGCTGCAAAGATCAACAAGTCAGACAAGATCGCTTCTGAAATGAACGACCTTCCTGTTTCTTTGAAAGGTAAAGTAAAAGGCGGCGGATCATTGACTGCACTTCCAATCATTGAAACACAAGCAGGTGATGTTTCTGCTTATATTCCTACCAACGTGATCTCTATCACCGACGGTCAGATCTTCCTTGAAACAAACTTGTTCAACGCCGGTATCCGTCCTGCGATCAACGTGGGTATCTCTGTATCCCGTGTAGGTGGTAACGCACAGATCAAGTCAATGAAAAAAGTAGCTGGTACCTTGAAACTGGATCAAGCGCAATTCCGCGAACTGGAAGCGTTTGCAAAATTCGGTTCTGACCTGGATGCTTCTACTAAACTTACGATCGAAAGAGGTAAGAGAAACCTTGAGATCCTGAAACAACCTCAGTTCTCTCCGGTAACTGTAGAAGAGCAGGTAGCAATGATCTACGTTTCTACCAATGGTCTGATCGACAACGTTCCGGTAAATGAGGTGAGAAATTTTGAAAAAGAATTCCTTACGATCATGAAAACGCAAAACAGATCTGTATTGGATGATCTTCGTGCAGGTAAAATCGATGACAGCATCACTGCAAAATTGAAAGCAGTAGCAGCTGATGTAGCAAAAAGATTCGTGAAGTAATTATAAATTATGAGTTATGAGTTATGAATGTTGAGTTCATAATTCATAACTCATAACTCAACATTCATAATTAAAAAAAATGGCAAGTTTAAAAGAGGTAAGAGCAAGGATTATATCGGTAAACTCTACGCAGCAGATCACGAAAGCCATGAAAATGGTGGCCGCGGCAAAGTTGCGCAGAGCACAGGATAATATTACCAAGATCAGACCTTATTCTGAAAAGCTTACAGAAATTCTAAACAATGTGTCCGCTTCTCTGGATGCATCTTCTGAAAATCCATACGCAGAAGAAAGAGAAGTGAAAAGCGTATTGATCGTATTGATCACTTCCGACAGGGGACTTGCCGGAGCCTTCAATACCAATGCGATCAAAGGTGCGTTGACATTGCTAAACACACGCTACAGCGAGCAAAATGCAAAAGGTAATGTAGAAATTCTTTGCATCGGTAAAAAAGGATATGAATTCTTCGCTAAGCGCGGATACAAGGTAAACGGCGATTATACAACCCTGTTTACTAACCTTAGCTTTGATACCGTAAGAAAAGCAGCAGAATACGTGATGGACGGATTTGTAAACAAAAAATTCGACCGCGTATATACAGTGTACAATGAATTTAAAAACGTTGCCACACAAATCGTAAGAAGTACGCAGTTTCTACCTCCGGTGAAAGAAGTTTCTTTCAAGAAAAAGAAAGAAGTAAAAACATCACAGCTGAATACGATCTACATTTACGAACCTTCGCAAGAAGAGATCGTGACGGAGCTAATTCCGAAATCCCTGAAGATCCAGTTCTACAAAGCAGTGCTCGACTCTAATGCTTCTGAGCATGGCGCACGTATGACTGCGATGGACAAAGCGACTGACAACGCTAAAGAATTGCTGAAAGAACTGAAACTGGTATACAACCGTACCCGTCAGGCAGCGATCACCAAAGAGATCCTCGAGATCGTTGGTGGAGCAGAAGCATTGAAAAACTAATTACAATGAATTGAATAGATAAAAACCCTGTCCCTTAAAGACGGGGTTTTTCTTTTTCAGGAAGGGATATGTTTTAACTTTGCGCAAGGATACCGAATACCGGTATTTGTTTTGAGGTATGAGAACTTTGCTTCATTCCCATATTTTTCTCGCCGCCTGTGCTGTCGCGTTGACAGCAGAAACAACTTTTATTTTTAAGCTGCAAGATCTCCAGACCTGTTATTATCTCGCTTTTGTTTTTTTTGCTACCATTGTTGCCTACAATATAAAAGGCGCCTTGGTCTTACTAAGAAAAAATAACGCCAATCAGCCTGATAAAATTCTTTGGGTACTCGGGCATCCTAAAACTTTTCTATCGGTTTATTTCTTTTCTGTCATTGGAGCAGGTGTTTTGTTTTTGTTGCTTGCATCAAAAATTTATCTTGTACTGCTACTGGCCGCCATACTAGCGGTTACCTACTCGATCCCATTTCGCTGGGAAGATCACGATCTTTCTCCGCGTAATATTCCTTTCTTCAAAACTATTTTAGTAGCCGTAGTCTGGACTTTGGTGACCGTTTACATTCCTTGCAGTATGAATGGCTTGGCAGTAGATCAATTTCTTTACTGGATTGTCAGCGAGTTTCTTTTTTTGTTTTCTCTTTCTATTCTTTTCGATATTAAAGATCTGCGCAAAGATGCAGCACAAGGAGTAAAGACCATTCCAAGATATTTAGGCGTACGGTTTACAGTATTTATCTCGCTGCTGTTGATGCTGGTTAGAACGCTCTTGTTGTATAGTAGACCTTTAGAGCTTGCGATGAAAACAGAGGCCATACTTTCTTTTGTATATTTGATTTTCGTTGTAAATTTCCTGTCGATAGACCGGGAAGAAAAATTTTATATGAGTTGGGTGGACGGATGTATGTTGGGAAAATTTTTCGTATTCGCACTATTCAATCTTTATTGATCATACGCTTGAAAAAATCTTTATTCATCTTTTTTCTTCTTTTATTATGCGGCAATACAATTGCTCAGAAAAGTAATTGTTACATGACACTCTTTGGCCTTGAACAACGTACCTCGATCATTAATAAAGAAGACAATAATCATCCCAAGGTTATTAAAAATATTCCTAGCTATGCGCCTACCTATGGAATCACTTTTTCTCAAAATTTTTCCAATAGGTTCGGCATAGATTATGGTGCGTTGGTGGCCCGGCAGGAAGAAAAGTATGAAATGTATACAGATCCTTCGTATCCGAAGGCAAAGCTTAATGGGGCAAGAAAAGTATTGTATATGCAAATACCTATTTTGCTTCGCGCCGATCTCTTATCGAAGCCGAAAAATGTGATCTTTGTTGCCGGAGGAGCGCAGATGGATATTCTTTTGTCAGAAGACGGTACGATCCCTACCTATCATACACATACGATTGGCGTGGCAGGAGATACAACATATGGGTACGATTACCTGGAGGCTGCGGGTGCGTATAAAAGATTTATTTTCGACCTGGTAGGATCGATGGGTTGGAGAAAAAAAATTTATAAGAATTTTTTCCTCCAGCTGCAACTCCGGGCCAATTACAGTTTGTCGGATGTTGAAGACAAATCCTTTTCAGCATTTTATGCCGGGTATATATACCGGAACGCGTATTATATATACAGTACAAAAAGACTTGCTACGCACAACCTCGCTTTGGGCGCGGGCTTGGGACTGTGTTGGAAATTTAGATAAAGAAAAAACCACCTAGAAAAGCTTGTTGGTAAATCCAACGTTGATGCCGAAAATATTTCTTCTCACGGCAATAATATCTGTTTTTTTAGTTGTACTAAAAGGTGTGAAGTTGAAATAAGGAACGATTTCAATAAAAGAATTTTTGCGTTGATAGAGCACTTTAAACTGCATCGTAAACACAACATGATATTTTTTGTATGCTACAGACTGAGCAATAAATGTTGTCAAGGAATCGCTTGCAGGATTGAAGGAATATCCGCTTACACCGAATAGATGTTCCAGCGCGAAGGAGCCCATGGTTTGAAAGGATATTTTTTTTTCTTTATTAAACCATTTCCCTACAAGCAATCCGCCGCCGCCGTAGGTATAGGAGTTGGGTAAAATAATTTCTCCTGTTGTATTGCTTCTGTAAACAAACTGTTCACTCATTCTTTTAGCATCAATCCATGCTCCCCAAATTGTTTTCTTAGGCATGAAGTAAAGCTGAGCATAACCGCTAAAGCTGATCATAGGCCTGGTGCGGTCGTTGAGGAGTTTTGCGTAGGCTGCATTTCCGTTCCTGGATTTGTAGTGGTCGGTAAAAGTAAAGCCTCCAAAACCCATCGAGCAGTAGTAGAATTGTTTTTGTTTCTGCCGCTCTATCTCCACCTTTTCTTTGATTTTTACGGGGGGCTTTTTGATAATATATACGATGCTCGTGTCGGTAGAAGTTCCTTCGATCGTATCGCCCACAATTTCCTGGGCAAAAGAGGCGGTAGAAAAAAATAAAAAAAACAGTAGGGCTAACCCAAAATATTTCATGGTCAATTCTTACGTTTTCTTCTTACTTTAACGGTGTCTTTTTCTACGATCGTATCCTGCTGCACTACATAAATTATTTTTTTCTGCCTTGGCTTAGGCTTTTCCTCCACCTGTATTGGCGCGGGCTCCGGAGCAATAATTTTTTCTACGGGTATTTCTGCAGGGGTGCTGTCCTGAACTATGATTTCCTGTTCGGCAAATGTTTTTTCTACCGTTATTTTTTTCTGCGTTTTCTTTTTTACTTCAGTAGGTGAAGAAAAGGAAGAGGAGGGTGAGATTATTTTCTCTGGCGCCCCTGTAGATATGCTGTCGACAGTAGGTGTGGGAGGAGTTTGCTTTTTCTCTTCAGGTTTTGAAAGAAAATAAAACAGAGGGATCAAAAGCAATAATACGGCAAGAGAAGTATTGTAGATATTAATATGTTTCCATCCAAATTTATAAAAGGAAGGTTTGGAAAGTTCTTGCTCAAGGTAAGGCCAATAGTCTTCCTCTGGAGCAAGCTCGTGGTGCTGGAGCTTCTCCCGGAATAGTTGATCTAATTTATTGACCTTGTTATCCATTCTCACAAGTCCTTACGTTGACAAACGTGTTTTATGTAAGGCGCGCAAATACTCTTGCAGTATTTTACGTGCCCTGTTTAATCTTGTTCGGGACCCTTCCTCTTTCATGGAGAGCATCTCCGCAATCTCTTTGTGCGAATAATTTTCAATACAATAAAGATTAAAAATTATTTTATAATGATCGGGCAGACTGTCGATTGCAGCGGTTAGATCTTCTTTGCTGAAATCTGCATTAAAAATAGAATCACTGTCCGAATCTTTGTCGGCAATCTGTATGTTTTCTTCTTCTATATCGGATTTCTCTCTTACAAAAATATCCGATTTGGTTTTGCGCATATGCGAAAGCACCGTATTCACGATGATCTTACGTACCCATGCCTCCAGAGGACCATCTCCTCTGTATTTGTCAATGTTTTGAAATACTTTTATAAATCCTTCCTGCAGTATGTCTTTTATTTCGTCTTTATCAGAGAGATAGCGGCGACATACCGCATTCATTTTTTTAATATATCGGTCATACAGCTCTTTTTGGGCAGAGCGTTTAGACTTAAGGCATTCTTTGGCTATTTCTGAGTCGCTAAGCATTGTGCCTTATTGAATAGATGACGCGTAAAAGTTAAAATGTTTCACTAAAAAGGAATGTTTTTTATCCTCCAATCATTTAGAGTTTAAAATCTGAATTTTTTCAGATGCCAATTTACTATTGTTTTATCAAATATTTTAAAAAATATTAATAGCTTTTCTACTATTAAACTATTGAGGATCATTTGATAATAATTTTATAAAACATATTTTTTAAAAAATATCTTCAAATCGATGTCACGTTCATCAAAACGTGAGTCATATAAGTGGTTAAACAATTATAGTACTTGCCCTAACGGGCTTCCTATTTCTCAGCTAACTTTTTAAACTCATTTTTACAAATTAAGAAATGGATAATTTACAATTATCCCTTCCGGGTCTCTACTACCAATAAAAAGCCTCGATTCCAATCGAGGCTTTTTCTATTTTAAGAAAATTTAATTTTGAGATATTTATTCAAAATAGAATCCCATCGTAAGTACTACGTTGGTAAGAGAATTTTTAGATACTGCTGTTGGAGGCACGATCTTCTGTCCTGTATACTGATCATAAGTATTCGAAAGTGTATACGGTTGGTAAGAAGAAGCGTAACGAGTATTTACAACTCCAAGGTCAAAATAAACATCCTGCAAACGGATTCCCAGACCTCCGCTAAACTGTGCCATATCGCGATTTACGTGGTCGCTGTAGTTATATGGATTAGGAAGATAAGCCGATCCTAAACGCACGCTCACGATGTTGAATCTCAACTCGGCGCCTAGTCTAAAGTTCACTATGTTTTTGTACGTGTTGGTGATGATCTTATTATAAGGTCTTAAATATTTGTCGTCGGAACTGTTTCTACCGGAGAGATCAGATAGCTGATAAGGTACGTATTCAATATCTCCGCTGATGAATCCCATTTTACCCAAGAAGACTGAAGTTCCGATCGCGAGTTTTAAAGGAGTGGTATAGTTGAATTTGAAATACCCTGTATTCGTACTCTGAGATTGTGTACCAAGAGGAGTGATAGAGTCATCGGCTACCAGGTATGGAGGATAGACTGCCGTCACATCAGAATTGTATTGCTGATTCATCCAATAGTAGGTAGGAGTAGTGATGGTAGTACCAATTCGCCAGGCGTCTACTACTTTATAAATGTATCCAAGTTTCAGGTTTACACCAGTTCCTTTTATTCTGTTGTAGTCATCAAAGGTCATGTTATTAAACATATCGGTACCATTTGCAGTATAGCTGTCGTCTACGGTTTCGGTATAGGTCAGATCTTCTCTGAAGTTAATGGTATTGATACCCAACACGCCACCCAGGTAAAGTTTGTCTTTGTAATTGGCTCCGTAAGCAATATTCCATTGGTATTGCGCACCTTTGGTTGTATAGGTAGCGTCTTTCTTGAAGATCTCAGTAGTTTTATAGTTGGTATACTGGGTTGAGTTTGTGCCCGGTGCTACAGAGTTGATCAGGTATGACCAATACGCAAGTCCTGCCAGGTCTACGATACCGGAGCCGTTGGGGTCGTTTGGATTTTCTGAAAGAAGTGTATTTTCAGGAGTACCGTTAGCCTGCTCTACGAAATTATCGGTGATGCTGCTGTTAGGATCTGTACCACTGAAACTAATTCGATTGTGAAAACTATTGGTTCTGGTAACACCAAAGCTGAAAGTACCTCCGCGCCAATCGCTTTTATCAAGATCGCTCTTCGCCCCGCAGATCGCGATGCCCAGGTTGCCGATGCTAAACGAGCCTTTTTTATCGCGCATATCTTCGTTGAGGAAACTAGTATTAGAACCAGAGAAGCCGAAAATAGGGCTGAAAGAAAATTCTGATTTTCGATACATTCCCAGGCCTGCAGGGTTTACAGAAGCAGCTCCCAGATCTGCACCCAGTGCGGTAGCGGCGCCACTAATAGCAGTATAGCGGGCAGTTCCTCCGTACATAGTTTGTCTCCCGAAAATGGCAGGATAAGTTTCATATTGTGCAAAAGAAGATTGGGTAACTAAACATAAGAGCAGTGATGCACTAAAAAATATTTTTTTCATTGTATAATCGGTTAATGTAGTCGTAGTTTATTAGTATTTAATTACAGACTTCTCCGACACGATGGATGAACACCTTGAAAGGAGAAGTCTGTAAATTTTATAGGAAATATTTTTTTAATTAGCGTACTCTTGGTCTTCCGCCGCCGCCACCGCCGCCGTAAGATCCACCACCTCCACCACCGTATGAACCGCCGCCGCTGCGTCCGCCACCATAGGAACCTCCACCGCCGTAATTACCACCTCCACCATAGCTTCCGCCACTGCCGCTGTAAGAACCACCGCTACGATTATTTCCGCCTCCACCGTAGCTTCCACTGTTGGAAGGACTGGAGTAAGTAGGATTGCTGCTACGAAGCCTTGTTGGAGCTGGGTCGTTGCTTTGCGTATTGTTGTTGTTATTGTTGTAATTGGGATTCGACTGTGGCTGCGAATTATTTTGCTGAGTTGAATTATTATTATAATCTACTCTATTTCTCGGACTGGCATAGTTAGTCCCCTGGTTAGGGTTAGAAGGATTGCTTTGACTGCTATAGCTTGGGTTTGGCGTACCTGTGCGGTTGCCAGAGCGGTTTGTATACTGACTTCCGCTTGGCATACCGGTAGTTCCGTTCAGTCCGTTGGAGCTCATGGTACCTGCAGTGTTGGCATGGCCGTTGCGCGGGCCATAGCTGGCGTAGGTTTTAGAGCCATAAGGTTCTCCGTAATAACCACTGTAGTAACCGCCGCCATAACCTCCATAGTAAGGATTAGCGCCGTATCCGTAGTAGCTGCCGTATCCATAATATGGATAGCCGTAGTTGTAATAACCAAATGCTACAGGAGTATAATAGGAAGAATAACCCCAACCGAAGTAAGGACTGTAAGTCCACCCCCAACCGTAGGAGTAAGGATTATAGAAAGAGTTATAACCGTAGTAATTATTCCACCCAAAACCAGTAGAATATCCAAAATTGACATTGACGGAAGATCCACCGTATCCATAACCAGAGCCATATCCGCCTCCATAGCCGGAATAATAGTTACCATAATTGTAGTTGGCACCAGAATAACGGTTATAACCTAAGCCATTGTCGTAGTAATTGTTAACATAGGTATTTCCTCCACCCGAAGAAGAAGAGGAATAATAAGATGGATCATTCGAATAATCGTAGGTTTCGGAAGTAGTAGAGCTGGAATAGTTGTTGGCACGCTGCGCGGCTTCCTTCTCCAGTCGGGCTTTTTCAGCAGCTTCTTTTTCGGCTACAACCTTCGCCTTGTCTTTGGAAGAAAAGTACATATCGTCCGTTTCGTCAGAAGACTGTGGAAGGTTACTTTGCGCACATCCGAAAACAAAGGCCGTAAACCCTATTAAGATCGAGATATTGGCTAAGTTTTTCATAATCTATTTATTTAACGCCTTTTATACTTCTATTATTATAAAGACAAATTTGCACAGGTATAAGTTTAAACCGGGGGGAAATATTTCCCTTTTCCCTGTACTATTTTGTCAGTTCAATTATCTTTGCAGACTCTTGTTATCAAAGATACAAAAGATATACCAACTTTAGTATATATACGCATTTTGAGAGGTGGTGAAGCCCATTGGAGCACACAACTTCAAAAAGAAATCAGAATAGTAGCTTAAACAATATAATTTGACGATTCATCATGAGCAAAGGTCTTCCAAAAAGAAGTGAAAATTATTCGGAGTGGTACAATGAACTGGTAAAAAAGGCTGATCTGGCAGAGAATTCAGACGTACGTGGTTGCATGGTGATCAAACCTTATGGCTATGCGATCTGGGAAAAAATGCAATCGATCCTGGATAAGAAGTTTAAAGAAACTGGTCATAGCAATGCTTACTTCCCGCTCTTTATTCCAAAATCTTATCTAAGCAAAGAAGCCAGTCACGTAGAAGGTTTTGCTAAAGAATGTGCCGTAGTAACTCACTACCGCCTTAAAGCCGATCCTGAAGGCAAAGGCGTGATCGTAGACCCGGAAGCCAAATTAGAAGAAGAACTGATCGTCCGCCCTACTTCGGAGACCATCATTTGGAATACTTACAAGAACTGGATCCAGTCGCACCGCGACTTGCCTTTGCTGATCAATCAATGGGCGAATGTGGTGCGTTGGGAAATGCGTACACGTTTGTTTCTCCGCACCGCAGAATTTTTGTGGCAGGAAGGACATACCGCGCATGCCACGATGGAAGAAGCGGTGCATGAAACCGAAACAATGCTGGATGTATACGCAGACTTCGCCGAAAAATTTATGGCGATCCCAGTGGTAAAAGGACGCAAAAGTGCGAACGAACGTTTTGCAGGGGCAGTAGATACTTACTGCATTGAAGCGCTGATGCAAGACGGCAAAGCGTTACAGGCCGGAACTTCTCACTTCCTCGGACAAAATTTCGCGAAAGCGTTTGATGTAAAATTTGCCGATAAATCCAACAAACTAGAATATGTATGGGGTACCTCTTGGGGTGTGAGCACACGTCTTATGGGCGCGCTCATTATGGCACATTCCGACGACGAAGGACTGGTGCTGCCTCCAATGCTTGCTCCAATACAGGTAGTGATCGTGCCGATCTACAAAGGTGAAGAACAACTTAGCGCGATCGAAGCGAAAATACTGCCGGTGAAAAAAGCGCTTGAAGCAAAAGGTATTTCTGTGAAGTTTGATCATAACGATAAATATTCTCCAGGATTTAAATTTGCCGAATACGAATTGAAAGGCGTGCCTTTGCGCATCGCTATTGGCCAGCGCGACCTGGAGAACGGCACGGTAGAACTGGCACGCCGCGATACCAAAACAAAAGAGACAGTAGGCACCGATAATATTGTAGAAAAAATTGTAGCGCTCCTGCAAGAAATCCAGGATACAATTTTCAAAAAAGCGCTTGACTTCAGAACGGAAAATACTACGAAGGCAGATTCCTTTGATGAATTCAAAAAACTGCTTGATACCAAGGCAGGCTTCGTACTGGCACATTGGGACGGTACTTCCGAAACGGAAGAAAAAATAAAAGAAGAAACCAAGGCTACGATCCGCTGCATTCCGCTTGACTTCAAAGAAGAGGCAGGTGAGTGCATCTATAGTGGCAAGCCTTCGAAGGGGAGGGTATTGTTTGCGAGAGCTTATTAAGTCAGAACAAGGTTCATCCTGAATGACAAAAGTTTCTAAACATCCATCCTTACAATGGTGATTTTATCAGACAAAATTATCCAGCACATTACTGCCTTGGCAGAAAGTTTTTTCAAACTCACCGGAACTCCTTTAGTATTGGGAGATTTAAAAAGGGAAGAATTAGCGAAAGCAATATATGAAGCCCCTTTTGTAGTAGTTTCGCACGGCACAGAATCCGATCCTGTTTTTAATTTTGCGAACCAAAAAGCACAAGAACTTTGGGAAATGACTTGGGAAGAATTTACCATTCTTCCTTCCCGACTTTCCGCGGAGCCCATGGCCCAATCCGATCGTGAGAGACTCTTAGCGCGTGCGCAGGAGAAAGGGTATGTGGATGATTACAATGGAATTCGTATTTCTAAATCCGGAAAAAGATTTCACATTCATAATACTATTTTATGGAACATCACCGACAGTGAAGGTCATTATAGAGGGCAGGCAGCGATGTTTAAGGAATGGAAGTTTGTTTGATCGGGATTTTCAACTCAAAAAAGAGTTGTCATTCAGGAGGAACCTTGTGCGTAGAAATTCCAGGTGTTAATTTTTAAAACGAAAATTAATAGAAATGCAGAAAATATTTTGCTTAATAACTTACTACTGGATCTGCACAAGGTTCCTTCTGAATGACAAATAAAGAGGCTAGACAATTTCATTCAATCTATCATCCGAAAAATCCTTTACCACAAATTCCGTCCCGATCAATTCATGCGGTGCGTGTGTGGTGGTAAGGCCGATTACTTTTATATGTGCAGCCAATGCAGCGCGGATACCTGTAGGAGAATCTTCAAATACAACACAGTCTTTGGTGTCTTTGCCCAGCATTTCTGCAGCTTTCAGGTAAATATCGGGGGCAGGTTTACCTTGTTTTACCATGCTTGCATTTACGATCACGCTGAAGTAGCTGCGGATGTTTGTTTCGTCGAGTACAAAATCGATGTTTTCAATCGGGCCGTTGCTGGCTACGGCGAATTTGATCCCTTTCTCAAAAGATGTTTCTAAAAAATTCGCTAGTCCTGGAGCTGGCTTTATATATGGCTTGTAGAGCTCCCGGTAAAGCGCTTCTTTTTCGTACGTCAGTTGTTCTACTTCTGAAGGCGTAATATTTTCTCCGAAAAAATATTTTAAGATCATTTCGTTGGTACGTCCTGTAATGAAAGTATTATAAATCTCCGGTGTAAGCGTGAGTTTATATTTTTTACAAAACACTTCAAAAGAACGGTAGTGAAAATCATTATTGTCGACAAGCACGCCGTCCATGTCGAAGATGATGGCTGAAAATTTCATAAGATTAATATTGATAGGTATTACCCTGGTGTGTGATCGTTACTTTCTTTCCTTCGTATTTTTCTACTCTTCCGATGATCCTGGTATCGATGTTGAATGACTTTCCAATGGCGATCAGATCGTTTGCGTATTGCTCGTCAATATAGACTTCCAGGCGGTGGCCCATGTTGAATACTTTGTACATCTCTTTCCAATCGGTGCCGCTTTCTTCCTGGATGAGGCGGAACAATGGAGGCACATCAAAAAGATTGTCTTTGATGATATGAAGGTTATTGATAAAATGAAGGATCTTCGTTTGCGCGCCGCCACTGCAGTGGATGATGCCACCGATTACTTCTGAATATTGTTGTAAGATTGCTTTCACCACTGGCGCATAGGTACGCGTAGGAGAGAGCACAAGTTTGCCTACGTTTACAGGTAAGTTGCCATAAGAGTCGGTCAGTTTTTTACTGCCGGAATAAACCAGTTCTTTCGGTACGGAAGGGTCAAAACTTTCAGGATATTTTTCAGAAAGTAATTTTGAAAACACATCGTGTCGCGCAGAAGTAAGGCCGTTGCTGCCCATGCCGCCGTTGTATTCGCTTTCATAGCTTGCTTGTCCATAAGATGCAAAGCCCACGATCACTTGTCCGGCTGTTATTTTTTCATTGGTAATAATTTCACTGCGCTTCATGCGGCAGGTAACGGTGCTGTCTACAATGATGGTGCGCACCAGGTCTCCTACGTCGGCAGTTTCCCCTCCGGTGCTGTAGATGTTTACCCCAAAGCTGCGCAGCATTTCAAGTACTTCTTCCGTGCCGTTGATGATGGCGGAAATCACTTCACCAGGCACTAAATTTTTATTCCTTCCGATCGTAGAAGAAAGAAGGATCTTATCGGTAGCGCCGATGCAAAGCAGGTCGTCGGTATTCATAACGATAGCGTCTTGTGCGATGCCTTTCCATACGGAGAGGTCGCCGGTTTCTTTCCAGTAGAGATAAGCCAGCGAAGATTTAGTGCCCGCGCCGTCGGCGTGCATGATGTTGCAATACTCAGGATCACCTCCCAAGATATCGGGGATCACTTTGCAGAAAGCATTTGGGAAAATTCCTTTGTCGATATTTTTGATCGCGTTGTGTACGTCTTCTTTCGAAGCGGAAACCCCGCGCTGATTATAGCGTTCGTCCATTGTGGAAATTATCTGTTATTAGGTTATTCGTTATTGGAAACGATCTTTTTTACAAAGGTACTATATTGAAGGCAAACCTCCATATATAGTGGATAGTGGTGCCACGAATAACACGAATGATTATACTGAAGAAGGATTTGTGGCACCACTTCAACTCACAATAAATAAAAAAGGTCCTCTGGCAAAACCGGAGGACCTTTTTTATGGGTTAAATCTTTTATTTCTCTTCGTCAGGGTTGTTTACTTTCATTTTCTTTTCATCAATGCCTGTGATTCTGAAAGTAGTTCTACGGTTGGTTTGATGCTCTTCTTCTGTTTGAGCATTTTTGATCTTCAATTTAGATTCTCCGTAACCTTTCGCTGTAATTCTGTTTTTAGCAATTCCTTTAGAAATGATATAGTTTACAGCAGACTGTGCTCTTCTTTGAGAAAGTGCCATATTGTATTTGTCTGAACCTCTTTCGTCGGTATGTGAACCTAACTCTATCCTGATGTCTGGGTTAAGTTTTAGGAACTCTACCAATTTGTTCAATTCAAGCGCGGCATCCGGGCGGATATCAGCTTTGTCGTAGTCGTAATAAATATTGCGGACAAGGAATTCGCCAGGTCCTACAGTAATTTCTTTTTTGCGAAGCTCTACTTTTACGGCTGTTACGATATCGTTGTCACCGGCTTTCAGTTGATCGTTGGAAACTTTAGAAAGTGTCACATCTTTTACATCTGTAAGGAAGCCGTTTTTAGAAGCTACTAGTTTGTAAGTACCTGGGTCCAGTTCTTTTTTGTATTTACCAGCTGCATCGGTAGCGATTGTTTCAAGTGTATCGCCTTTTTCGTTTACGATCTTCACAGTGGTATTATCCAAGACTGTTTCGCTGCTATCGCTTTTGTAAACAGAAGTCAGGTCAAGAATGTAGTGAGCAAATTTGATCTTAGACTCGTCAAGGAATTCGTAGATATCATCATCACCTTTTCCGCCAGGTCTGTTGGAAGTGAAGAATCCTATGGTAGAATCTTTGTAGAAGATTGCGAAATCGTCGTAGCTGGTATTGGTAGGAGTACCAAGGTTTTCTACTACTGCTTTTCCATCTGCACCGGTTTTCACACGGAAAAGGTCCATAGCACCTAGTGTAGGGTGTCCGTCAGAAGAGAAGTAGAATACGCCTTCCGGAGAAACATAAGGGAACCATTCACTTCCTTTGGTATTGATTGGAGCGCCTAAGTTTACGGGAGTACCCCAGTTGCCATCTGGCTGTAATTCGGATTTGTAAATATCTGCGCCACCGGAACCATTTTCTCTGTTGGAAGAAAAGTAAAGCGTTTTGCCATCTTTAGAAAGTGCTGGGCAAGAGTTCCATGCGTTTACATCGTTGATTGCTTCGATAGGCACAGCTTCGGTCCATTTGCCGTCGGCGCCTATTTTAGAGGTATAGATCTGTACGTCTTTTGCTCCTTTTTTACTTCCGTTGTTACCACGGGAGAAGATTATTGTTTTACCGTTGTCAGTAAATACGCAAGAAGCTTCGTGCGCATCTGCAGTATTGATCTCCTCTGGTAGTCTTTTTGCCTGTCCGGAGAATTTGTCAGTACCATCGAAAATGTATTCGTAAAGATCGGTGAAACCAGTATTGGTAGCAGCGTGCATTTTATCTGCGCCTCTGGAAGAGGTGAAGTACAGTTTATCGTTGTAGTAATAAGGAGAATACTCAGCATCTTCGGTATTCAGCTTATCGATGTTGTAAACTTTATAATAAGATTTTTTGGAGATAATGTCGTTGATGACCTTCAGGTTGGCAAGTTCGGCTTTTGCTTTGTTAATGAGGTCAAAATTAGTGCCTATGTTGATATAGTTTTTGAATTGGTTGGTTGCCCCTTCGTAGTTTCCATTGGACTTCATAGCCATGGCATGGTAAAAATAAGCATCCTCTTCAGTAGTACCGCCGTCAATAGCTTTCTTATAGTATTGTTCGGACTCGTGAATCCTGTTGGATCTTCTATAAGATTCAGCGATATAATAATTGCAATCATTGGAAGGCCCGCCTTTACTTAGTGCGGTTTGAAAATTTTCGATAGCGAATTGGTATTCAGCTTCTTCAAAATCCTGCTTGCCTTTGTTCATGTATTTAGTAGCCTTAGGCGCGCAGCTAAATACCATAAATGCGAGCGCAAGTACACTTGCGTAAATTAATTTATTCATTGTTGCAAAAATTAGATCTTGATTGAAATTTAATTAAAGTCTTATGAAACTTAAGCAACGCAAGTTAATTATTTTTGTAAAAAAAACAGATTTTAGCTCTAAAATTTTAAAAAATCAAAGTTTAAATAGTACAAAAGTATTCGATCAAAAGAATCTTGCCATCCAATTTTGTCCGGCCGGAACGATCCAATTTGCTCTTAAGTCTTGTAAATTATTTACTAAATTATTGAAAGTTAGTGTATTAAAATTCATATCCCCGGATGCGATCTCTTCTTTTATTTGGCCCATGGGCATAAGTCGAAGTCTTGCCTCTGAATCAAAATAACTGACCAGGGTCCGGTCAAAAAAATTAAGACCTAGTGCTTCCTGTACGTCTTTCACAAAATGTACAGACTTGTTAATGGAACATCCGCTGGCTTCGTGTTGGTTTTCATCTACTGAAAAAATAAGAAAAAGATGATGAAGGATGACAAAATCAGCTTTCAAGCGACTGCCATGACTTTCCCAGGATCTGACAAACCCCTCGGCTTTTTCTTTTAGAACAGCCTCTTCATTTTCTGTCATCAACCGATTGGCCTGGTAGATCCAGATGCGGGAGGTTTCGGGCATGGAAGGAAACAGATCAGTCATGAGTATAAGATTTAATCCTGGGTAAATTTTAGTTTGTAAACAACTTCTGAGTTTTATAGTTCCTATCGCATGACCATAAATTCATAATTATTCCAGGTTACTTTTCGCGATCAATTCAGCAATGTCATACACTTTCACTGTCGCTTCTTTTTCCTTATTTTTTACACCATCGGAAAGCATGGTCATGCAGAAAGGACAGTTGGACGCGATGATCTCAGCGCCTGTACCCAGGGCTTCTTCCGTGCGTTCAATATTAATATCTTTTTTACCTTTCTCAGGTTCTTTAAACATTTGTGCTCCGCCCGCTCCGCAGCAAAGTCCGGTGGTGCGACAACGTTTCATTTCTACCAGCTCTGCATCCAGCAATTCAAGTACCTGGCGCGGCGCTTCGTAGATGCCGTTGGCACGGCCAAGATAGCAGGAGTCGTGGTAAGTGATCTTTTTACCTTTGAATTCGCCGCCTTCTTTCATCTTCAATTTTCCTTCGTTGATCAACTGTTGAAGAAAGGAAGCGTGGTGCATCACTTCGTACTGGCCGCCCAGCGAGGGGTATTCATTTTTGATCGTATTAAAACAGTGCGGACAAGTAGTGATGATCTTTTTTACGTTGTAAGCATTCAATACCTGGATGTTCGACATCGCTTGCATCTGGAAAAGGAATTCATTTCCTGCGCGCTTGGCGGGATCGCCGGTGCAGGCTTCTTCCGGGCCGAGTACGGCGTAGTTTATTTTCAGGTGATTTAAAATTTTTACAAAAGCCACAGTGATGGATTTTGCACGCTCGTCAAAAGATCCGGCACAGCCTACCCAGAAAAGGACGTCAGGAGTTTCGCCTTTGGCAGCCAGCTCGGAGATTAATGGTACGTTGTTCATATAGTTTGATAATTATGAATGTTGAATTATGAGTTATGAATTAATTCAACATTCATAACTCATAATTTATAATTTATTCCACCTTCTGCGCCCAGTTGAAGCGGTCGGCAGGGGAGAATTTCCATGGAGCGAAATTGTTTTCAATGTTTGAGGTCATCATCTGCCAGCTTTGCGGCATTTGAGATTCTTCCATGATCTTATAACGACGCAGCTGCATGATAATGTCTACCGGATCGATGTTTACCGGGCAAGCTTCTACGCAGGCATTGCAGGTAGTGCAGGCCAGGATTTCTTCATCAGTGATATAAGTACCCAGAAGAGATTTTCCGTCGTCGAAATCTTTTCCATTTTTCTCTCGTTCGATCCCCAGTTCTTCTGCGCGCGCACGTGTATCCATCATGATCTTACGCGGAGAAAGTTTTTTGCCTGTGATGTTTGCCGGACATTGCTGCGTACAGCGGCCGCATTCGGTGCAGGTATAAGATTCAAGAATATTTTTCCAGGTGAGGTCTGTCACGTCTTTGGCTCCGAATTTTCCAGGCGCTGCAGGATTGGCATTTTCTGTAGTTTCTACCGGAAGGTTGAGCATAAGTTTTACTTCGTGCGTTACTTCAGGCATGTTGGTGAATTTTCCGGCAGGTTCAAGTTTACTATAATAAGTATTCGGAAAAGCCAGGAAGATATGCAGGTGTTTGGAATCCCAAAGTACATAGTTGGCGAAAGCCATTACTCCAAGAATATGAAACCACCAGCAGCCACGCTCAAGCATGATCAGCGCGCCTTCCGGAAGTCCTGCCAGCGCACCTTTCAGCAAGCCGCTGAAAAAGAAATCGCCTGTAGCGAAGTAATGATGTACGCCCTTTGCTTGTAAACTTGCGTCGGCAGCGTTCATGGTAAGGAAGGCAATCATCAAAAAGATCTCACTGATAAGAATAATATTGGCATCTATTTTCGGTGGACGGGTCATTTCGATTCCGTTAAAACGCTTGACATGCAAGATGTTTCTCCGGATCAGAAAAATAGAACAGGTAACGAGTACTGCCACTGCGAAGAATTCGAAAATAGTGATCAGCACAGGATAAAACATACCCAGGAACGGTGCAAAAATTCTGTGTGTACCGAACACCCCATCAAGACCGATCTCCAGCATTTCGATGTTGACGATCAGAAAGCCCAGGTATATAAATAAGTGAAGAAGGGCAGGAATTGGTTTCTTAAACATCTTCTTCTGACCAAAGGCAATGAGCAACATTTTCTTGAAACGCTCAGCCCTGCGGTCGCTCCGGTCTATGTCTTTGCCCAGCAAAATATTTTTACGGATACGGCCTATGCTTTTGAAGATAAAATAATTTGCTATGCTAAAGGCGATTATGAATAATATCTGAGGTAAATAAGCCATAAGAATAATTTTCTATAATATTAGAGAATATTTTTTTGAAAATAAAAATTAATCATATCTTTGCAATCCCAAACGGGAGGATGGTGTCGTAGCTCAGTTGGTAGAGCAAAGGACTGAAAATCCTTGTGTCGGTGGTTCGATTCCACTCGACACCACATCTTGAAGGCTTCTTTTCTATTATGAAAGGAAGCCTTTCTCTTTTTATAGTTTTTTCTCCGGGTGTCGTCAAAATTTTTAGTGTGCTAAAAGATACATTTATTTTAATAATTAATACGTAGGGAGGAATAAAGAGATTCAAAAAAGTGACGGAACTTTGGTAGCGCTGCTTGAATGACAATTCCTCTAAAAAATACCTCGTCGTTGAATCAACACTACCAAAGTTTAGAATTACTCCTGATAATAAAGCTTCTCCTTCTCGGTAATCTTCCACATCTTTATCAGCTTAGCATTGGTTTCGGATTTGCGGTAATCGCTGATCTTCCGCCAGTCGAGCACGGAACAATCGTTGTGCAGCACTGTGATGGGTTGTGTGGAGGCGGCAATTTTTTGGAGCGCATCTTTTTCGCAAGCATTGGCGGTCGTCATTGGCTCGTCGGCTATAGTAAATATGAGCATAAAAATTGCAATGCTTGTTTGATAGAAAATTTTACGCCGAAGCTCGAGGTTAGTTAAAATATAATAAGTCGACAATCCATATATAAAGATCATTCCGAGCATCACCGGCATGAAGGTATCCCAGCGAATGATATTTGGTCTGTAGGGACGGTAGCCGCCAAAGGGTAGAAGCAGGATGTAAATGATAGAAAATATCAGGATCCATTTTGCCAGTACAAGTATTTTTCTGCCTTGAGCATTCAGCTCGGTTTTACGAAGAAGAAAAATATTCAGTATAATAAAAACCAACAACAATACGGGCCCAAGTTTTTTGGTAAACAGGTTGAACAACCCAACTGGCAAGCGCGCAAACCGCTCTACAAGCGGAATCATAGTGACTTGATTTTCGATATTGTTTTTTCCTATATATAAGGAGTAAAGACAAGCAAGGCCGAACAGGACAAAATAGAATAAATGTGTGAAAGGAATTTTCAGGATCGAAGAAAAAATTCGTTTCAGAAAAGAAGACCTCTGGTCTTCCTGGTACGCAATCCACCAGCGGTGTGTCAGGTAAAGCGTACTAAGAATGATCACCACACCCGGCACCAATGGCCCGTTGAGTGCCAGGTATACAGGGAGCAGGCTCCATAAAAGCATTTGCAGGAAAGAAAAATTTATGGGTTTGCCAGAAAAATATTCTTTGTAAAAAGGATAAAAATAAATTATCAGCAAAACCAAAGGCAACGCATAAAAGAAACTATACGTCACCGATTTGTCGATGATGCCCATTACAATGTTGTAGCCGGAAGTTTGGAACAGAGGCGTGACAAGCAATGCAGCAAGTAGCCATTCTTTGCTCCAGATCTTTTTACATCCTGTAATATACAAGGCAAGCATATAGATCAACCCCACTTGGAAAATTATTTTGGCAACACCGCAAGCCAGGTACACGCTGTCGATTGGATTAGTAAAATGCTGGAAGAAAAAAGGAACGGTTTTAAACCAGGCTGACATGGTCCAGTGTGCGAAGAAACGGTTGGGTGCGGAGTAAATTTCATTGTGCAAAAATGCACGCATACCAAATGGATCGTCGAGAATAGTCCGGTAGCCGTTTTCGAATAAAATAATACTGCACATATCACCATCCAGTGGCATATGTATGTGCTGGACAAATGAATAGATAAGGTCTGCCAGCAGGAGCAAGGCGACTAGTATAATGGAATATTTTTTCATTCTCTTGACATTCGTTTTTTAATTACTGGTGCCACGGCCTTGAGCCGTGCATCAGTAAAACCGCAGCGCTTTAATGTTATTTAAGCTTAATGATTCTATACCCACGATCTTCCCAGGTCTTTTCCCGATCAATCATCAGTTTATTGTATATCATCGTTTCCAGGCGTTGATTGCGGTGTGTAGGGGAGATGATGATATAATTTACTTTACAGTTTTTTATATAATCGGAGAATTTATAAAACATCTGATCCTCGAATATTGTGGAAGTATCGCGGCTGTATTGAAACAGAAGGTTCATGCCGGGATCTTTTTCGCAAGAGAGAAAAACTTTTTCCTGGATCCGCGAAGCATAGCCGTCGGTGATTGGCAAGCCATGTGCTGTTTGGAAGAAAAGATTTTTGTTGTCGAAATAGCCAAGCATTTTATTGCCATCTTTTACACCCAAGGGAATGTTGAGTATGCTGGTGTTTTCTTTTTTCTCTAAATTATAAACAAACTCAGGCAGATCGGCGCGACCGGAGAATTGGTAGCGCGAAGGATAATATTCGAAGAATAAAAATAATCCCAATACCGCTGTACTAATGTTTAATACCTGTACAGGTGCTACCTGGAGCGAGCGGATCTTTTTCTCCAAATAATAAAAACTTAAGATTGGCAACACCAGCGAAACCAGCATAATGATCCTGCCGGCGATGCGTACGTTGTTGAAGAACGGAATAAAATGTATGATGCTGGTAGGCATGTTGAACAATTGTTTTCCAAAAAGCCGGAAAGAAGGAATGCTCATCATGGCCAGCAATACCAGCGTAATGAATAATGCCCTGAGCTCAAAGGACAGTTCTCTGAAATTTCGCAGGTAATAAATGAATGCAAAAACAGAAACGATGATAAAAGAGTATCCCAGGAAAACTACCGACTCGATGCAGAAAGGTTTGGAATAAAACCAACCGGAAGCATAGATATTCTGAACGGCATCGTTGTAGAAAAAAAGACTTTGATAAGAAGGTACAAAGTAAGCAGTAAGATCGCCGCCCCACCAGAATGCACCGCGGTCGTCCACGCCCAGCAGTCTCAGCCCACGGATGACAAAATGTAAGGTGAGAAAAAATATTACTACAATGCCGAAGGTAGCTTTTGCGTTTGGCAATTTAATGGACAACAGGATCAGCGCAATGAAATAAGCGGTGCAAAGATAAAAGGCATGAAATACGGCCAGATAATCGAGCAGTACTGTAAATGCAAAGAGCAGAAAAAACGCGCCGTATTTTTTCAAATCACTGCTCAGCGTGATCTTACGATCGCTCAGGTAGATCAATTGCGTAAAGCAAAGAAAGATCCAGGGGATCGTGAAAGTGAGAATGAGATTGTAGTGCTCGGTAAGACGAACAAGTTTGTATGGAGAAAAAGCAAAAATAAAACCAGCCAGCAAACAAAGTCCGCGACTATCGAGGTATTTTTTTGCCAGCACATACGCTCCAAGCCCGGAAAGGACGAAGCTGAGCGCTACTATGAGGTTGAAAGAGAAATAAGGATTTTTGCAAAACAGCGCTGCTATTCCGTAAATATAAGTGTTAGAATTTACCAGCAATGAAATCCCTTGCGGATAAAGAAGATCGTGTGTGTGAAAAAGTTCGGAAGGATGAAAGAACGATTTTTTAAAATGCCATGCGTTCCAGAAAAATTGCGGAGCATCGCTGTGGAGCTCACCAATAAAGGCCTGATCAAACTTCAGGATCAACGGGAACGTGTACACGATGAAGACCAATGTGTACAGCAAGGAAGCATAGAGAAGATCAATCCATGTTTTTTTCACAGTTGGTATCATTTACGATATAAAGCGGACGATTACGAATATTCGTACTGATACGGCTAATGTATTCGCCAATAATACCAATGGAGATCAGCTGTATGCCACCGATAAACATTACACTCAAAATTAAAGATGTCCAACCCGGCACGTAATCTTTCAGTACAAAGCGTGAGTACAGTGCGTACAGCATGATCAGGAAAGCGATGCCGGAAACGATGAAGCCGGAAAGTGTAGCAAATTTTAGTGGGGCATTGGAAAAAGAAGTAATTCCATCCAGCGCCAGGCGGATCATTTTTTTGTAGGTATATCCGGTCTTGCCGCCGTGTCTTTCCTGACGGTCATATTCTACATAGGTTTGGTTGAAACCAATCCAGGAAATTTGTCCGCGAAGGAATTTTTGTTGTTCAGGCATTTGCTTCAACACATCCACGATCTTACGGTCTACAATTCTGAAATCGCCTGTGTCTACAGGGATTGAAATAGAGGTAAGACTACCGAGTGTACGGTAAAACATTTTGGCCGTAAATTTTTTCAGAAAACCTTCTCCCTGCCTGCTTCTTCTTTTGGCATATACTACTTCGTAGCCTTCTTTCATTTTCTGATACATCTCCGCGATCAGTTCCGGCGGGTCTTGCAGGTCGGCGTCTATGATCACCACGGCGTTTCCGAGGCATTTGTCGAGGCCTGCAGTAACAGCGATCTGGTGGCCGAAATTGCGGCTGAAATTTATATAGCGAACAGAAGGATCGTGTTGCGCAAGTTTATAAAGCAGTTGAAGAGAATTGTCTTTGCTTCCGTCGTTAATAAAGACAAATTCATGATCCGGAGTAATGGCACTGATCACAGTCTTCAAGCGCTGGTAGAGCATGTCGATGTTCACTTCTTCGTTGTAGATCGGAATGATGACGGATAGTTCCATTGGCGGGTGAAATTATATATTTATTGTGAAATTCTCCATACTGTTGCTGTTGCTGTTGCTGTCCGACATTCTGACAGCAAGAGCAACAGCAACAGTACTGAGACATTATCCTTTTAGATAGTTACTAATTCTGATAATATCTGCAAACACCCCAGCTGCGGTCACTTCTGCCCCGGCGCCCGGGCCTTTGATCACTACAGGACGATCTTTGTAACGCTCGGTAGTGTAAGAGATCATATTGTCGCTGCCGGAAAGAGAATAGAATGGGTGATTGGTGTCTACTGCTTCCAGTGTGATGCCTGCTTTTCCATTTTCCATTTTCGCGATAAAGCGAAGTACTTTTCCTTTTTTCTCCGCTTCGTCTCTGCGCTTGGCAAATACATCGTTGTGCTTTTCCAGTTGTGCAAAGAAATCTTCTACCGTTTTCGCTTTCACACATGGTTCCGGTAAAATATTTTCTACTTTAATATCGTCGAATTCCAGTTCGTAGCCAGCTTCGCGGGAAAGGATCAGGATCTTGCGCGCCACGTCTTTTCCGTTCAGATCATCGCGTGGGTCTGGTTCGGTATAGCCTTTTTCTTTGGCTTCTTTCACCACATCGGAGAATTTTTTATCGCCTTTGTAAGTATTGAAAATATAGGAAAGCGTACCGGATAATACTCCCTCGATCTTCAACACTTTGTCGCCACTCAGGATCAGGTCTTGCAGCGTGTTGATCACTGGAAGCCCGGCGCCTACGTTGGTTTCGTAGAGGAATTTAATTCCGTTGTTGAAAGCAAGATTATGAAGCTTCTTGTAGTTTTTATAAGGTCCGGAATTGGCAACTTTGTTTGGCGTCACTACCGAAATTCTTGAACCGAGGATCTCCTCATAAAAGTCCACTACATCTTTGCTGGAAGTATTGTCGATAAACACAGAGTTTTGCAGGTTCATCTTGCGCAGGCGGTTTACGAATTCTTTCATGTTTGCCTTTTCACCTTTTTCTTCCAGCTTTTCTTTCCAGCTGCTCAGGCTAATGCCGCCTTCGCTGAAAAGCATTTTTTTGCTGTTAGTGATTCCCACCACATTTATTTTGATCAGTTTGTCTTTCTGAAGATGCGCCGATTGTTTTTGAATTTGTTTTAACAGCGTGTTGCCGATCAATCCTAATCCTACTACGAATAAGTTGATAGTTTTCACATCCGACAGGAAGAAGGATTCGTGCAGTGCGTTCAGCGCTTTGGAAATATTTACCTGCTCGATCACTACAGACAGGTTGAGTTCCGAAGAACCTTGTGCGATGGCGATCACATTGATATTGTTTTTGCCAAGTGCGGCAAACAGCTTGCCGGATATACCCGGAGTGTTTTTCATATTGTCGCCCACGATCGCTACGATGGAGAGATTTTCTTTCACCACTACCTTGTCGATCTTTTTGGCTGCCATCTCCGGAGCAAATTCTTCTTCGATCGCTTCTTTGGCTCTTTTTGTTTCTTTGGCGTCGATGGCGAAGCAAATAGAATATTCCGAAGAAGCCTGTGTGATAAGGATCACGTTTGTTCTTTGTTTTGCCAGCGAGCTGAATAATCTTGCCGATACACCCGATACACCTTGCAGGCCGCTGCCTTGAAGTGTGAGGAGTGAAATATTTTCAATAGAAGAAACACCTTTGATCATGAAAGAATCATTGGTGGTTTTTTCGCTAATGATAGTGCCTGGAAAAGAAGCGTTGAAAGTATTGCGGATTGCAATTGGAATTTTTTTATTGAACGCAGGTTGCAGCGTAGGAGGATAGATCACTTTGGCGCCGAAGTGCGAGATCTCCATTGCTTCTACATAAGAGATAGCCGGAAGCGTGAAAGCTTGTTTTACTTTTCTTGGATCGGCTGTCATCATTCCGTCTACATCAGTCCAGATCTCGATGATGTCTGCATCCAGCGCCGCGCCGAAGATCGAGGCGGTGTAGTCGGAGCCACCGCGGCCCAGGGTAGTAGTCTCGCCTTTTTCGGTAGAAGCAATAAAGCCGGTGATTATTTGTGCGAGCTTTTTATCTTTGAAATAATCTTTGATGTTTTTGTCAGTAGCTTTGAAATTTACTTTGGCATAACCGAATTCATCGTTGGTCTGTACCAGTTTGCGTGCATCCAGCATTTCACAGGCCAAGCCCGATTGGTTGATGAACTCTGCCATGATGTAGGTGGAAAATCTTTCACCAAAACTTACGATCAGGTCAGAAGTACGTGGAGAAAGTTCTTTTAGCAGGTATACGCCGTGCAGAAGATCTTCCAATTCGTTGGTAAGCGTTTTAATATAAGCCACTACACGGCTTTGCACTTTTACGTCGATGAGCGATTTTACCGTCGTGATGTGTTTTTGCTCGATGGTTTTCAGCGTGTCTTTGTAAGAGATATCACTTACGGAAGCTTTTTTGCCCGTTTCGATCAGCAGGTTGGTAATTCCCGACATAGCGGAAAAAACCACTGCAAATTGGTTTTTCTCTTTTTTGTTTTGCAGCAGGATCTCCGCCACATTTCGCATTGCTTCTACGGAGCCTACCGAGGTACCTCCGAATTTTAAAACCTTCATGGTAAATTAAGTTGTGTTAATACCGGAGCTCAGCTTCGGTTTGTCAAATTCCCGTAAAATTACATTTTGCCGCGAGCTTTTCATAAAAACTTTTGATAAATAAGAAGAAAAGGGAGAAGATGCCGGATTGGTATGGAGTTCAAGCACGGGTGTGGAGTTATTATCTGGAATCCGGAATCCGGCATCCTATTTAAATGCAAAACTAAAATTCCTTCCATCCAAAATTGGTATTTTTAATATAATAAGATTAATTTACTCAGACTTATAAACATAACCAATAAAACAATATGGCAGACATTAAGCAATATTACTCCATGGTAGACAATGTAATTAGCAGCCTTGGTGTAGACCCTAATTTATGTAGAGGAGAAAAAGAAGGACAGTGGAGCCTTACCAAAGGTTCTGCAAGTGTCTGGATCGATGTGTGGCAGGCCGATAACGGCTTTACAGGCTACCTTCAGATCATGGCTCCGGTAGTGCAAATCCCGGCGAGCAACCGAGAAGCATTCTTCAGAGAAGTGCTCGATATCAACCACACACTATACGGCGTAGGCATGACCGCTTTCGGTGACTGGATCTATATGAAAACCGTTCGCGAGCTCGATGGACTTGACCAGGCAGAAGCTACGGCAATGTTCAACAGAGTAGGCGGCTATGCAGACGATTACGATGATATGCTGAGAGAAAAATACTGGCAAGGTTCTGATCGTCGCTAATCAGAATGATTAAATAATTTTTAAAATGAAAGCAGTCGTATCAAATACGGCTGCTTTTTTCTGAACCAGGATTTACAGGATGTACAAAATTCTTTAGCCGTTGTTTTTTGTGGGCGAGGACGCCCGCAAAAAAATAGAATTAAAGAGTAAGTTGAACGACAACTTTTTTATTTTTAATTCTTCCTCAACTCACCAAATCCTGCAAATCAAAATCAAGTAAATCTTCTAACTCTGAAAATCTAGGTTCAAACAAAATTTCTTCCTATCTTGATTTGTTTGTTATAACATGTAATATGTTTTCGGAGGTCCAATGAAAAAAAATGAATCTGAGTTTTTCTATTTTATTCCTTTTGTAAAAAGAAATAAAATGATCCTTCTGATCGTCCCGGTCGTAGCTGCGGCACTGGCGCTGGGGTTTACCACGTTTGTGAAGCCGCGGTATCAATCCTCGGCGATCGTGTTTCCGACCTCGGGCAATTCGATCGATCATACTATTGATAATCCGAATTTTGGTTACGATATAGAAGCCGACCGTTTGCTGCAAATTCTGCAGTCGACCGAGTTGATCGATTCAATCGCAAAAAGATTTCACCTGGCTTCTTATTACCAATTGGATACTCAACAGATTGATTGGAAAGAAGCCTTACAGGAAAACGTGCGCCGCGATCTTACGTTTGAGCGTACACGCTATATGTCGATCGTAATTTCTGCTAAAACCAAACACCCGGAGATATCTGCCGATATGGTAAATGATGTGCTGATAGAGGTAGAAAAAATTCGTGAAAAGATCTATAAAAAAAATCTGGCGCCTGCCGTTCAAACACTGAAAGCCGAGTACGACCGGCAATCCAGGATGTCTGACAGTTTGCTGGTGCTGATCAATAGCAAAATAAATTTCTCCAAAGAGTTTTTATTGAAGCAAGACAGAGAAGGGCAGTTTACCGTTATATCTGATCCGTCTGTAGGTCTTGTGGCCGCCCAGCTGCTGAACCAATATTTTTATGCGCAGAAGCTCACCAACGAATCGTATGGAAAATATGAAAAAGCAGTGGCGCTTCTGGACCGCCCCCTTCCTTCGGTGTACGTGGTAAGCCGTGCTACTCCTTCTTATAAAAAAATTTCGCCTTCCTATATTAAAAATGCTGCTATCGCTTTTGGGGTAGCGCTACTGGCCTGCATCTTCCTGTTGTATGTAAAAGAAGAAACCGGTCGCCACCGGATATCGGAGGCTGCATAAGTATGAAAGCGCTTTTGAAAAATAACCTGTATGTGTTCTGGATATTTTTACTGGCGGTTTTTGTCTCCCTGTCGATTGTTTTCAATAAAAACATTCTTCAGCTGCCCGAACTGGCTTTGTTCTGCTTGCTGATCAGCATGCTGTTGTATAAACATAAAAATTTTGTACTGCTGCTGGCTTTTCTGGTTCCTCTTTCAGTTCCTATGTCGGTAACGGGTGGTAGTGTCCTTTCGGTTCCTTCTGAAGTGATGATGATCTTGCTGGCATTTTTTACCGTAGTGTATTTTATTTTTATAGCGCCGGTTCGGAAAAAGATCCTTGCACATCCTGTGTCAATCTTGCTTTTGTTGCTCCTGCTGTGGGACGTAGTATGTTCTTTCCTGAGCGTAGCGCCGGAAGTATCTTTCAAGCGAACATTGGTCAGCGGAAGTTACGTGTTGATCTATTATTTCCTGATGGCGCATTTGTTTTCAGAGCCGCGGATGATCTTTAAAATTTATACCTGCTACCTCGCAGGATTAATCATACCGGTCGTGTATACTTTATACCTGCATGCGCAGGCCAATTTTACAGTAGGTGCTTCACCGCTGATCTGTCGGCCGTTTTATAACGATCATACGATCTATGGTGCTGTGCTGGCGTTTTTGATTCCTTTTCTGATCTTTGTTTCGGTAAAAGGTGAAAAAAAATATCGGGGGTTCTATTGGCTTTTGACGGGTTTAATTTCTACAGCCTTGTTCTTCTCCTACTCTCGTGCTGCCTGGCTGAGTTTGCTCCTGGCAGGAGTTTGCTTTTTGTTTATGCAAGTGAGAAAAAAACTGTTTGGTTTTTTGGTGTTAACCATCGTATTCAGTTTCACTGTTTTTTTATGGGGAGATTTTTTGAACGAAACCTTTCTTCAGTCGAAAGCGGTGAGTAATAAAGAAGACCTTTCACAACATGTGCAATCCGTTACCAATATAGAATCGGATGTGTCCAACGCAGAGCGGATCAACCGGTGGAAGAGCGCCCTACGCATGGCTGAAGACAGGCCCTGGACAGGTTTTGGTCCGGGTACGTATCAGTTTTATTACGGCGCCTATCAACAGCGTGGCGATATGACGCGGATCAGCACGTACGAAGGCACGCGGGGACATGCGCATTCCGAATACCTGAATCGCCTGAGCGAAACAGGTTGGTCTGGATTTTTACTTTTTGTAATTACTGCGCTCATGGTTTTTTATACGGGTTGGAATGCAGAAGAAAATACGCCGCACCAATTATGGCACAGCATCCTTCGAATGAACGTGCTGGCGTTGGTAACGTTTTATATACACGGATTTTTTAACGGATTTATCGAAACGGATAAAGTGGCAATTCTTGTATATGCAGCCATGGCTGCTGTGGTGGCGATTGATGTGAAGGGTCGGAAATAATATTTGTAGGTAGTTGTAGCCACATGCACCAGCAGAAAAATTATCGCACTCTCCTAGTCGAAAGAGCGCATTGCTGGCGTCCCGTCACTACGTAAATAATTTTAAATAGTCTGTCTTCACTTTCTCCCAACTATAATGTTCATATACAAATTGATGTCGCTGGAATCGTTGATCGGCATTGAGAGGAGATTTAATTATTTCTGATAATGTGTTTCGAAGATTTCCTTCTTTCGTAAGATCGTTGTAGAAACCATATTCTTTTAACACATACCTGGAAACCATGAAATCATGTGCTACTACCGGCAGGCCTTGTGAAAGCGCTTCAATATATACCATGCCAAATCCCTCCGCTAGCGAGGCGAGTACGAATATGTCGGCAATGGAATAGTATTGTGGAAGTTCATGACGTGGCACAGTTTGGATCAGGTAATTTTTTGCAGGCAATAATTCCTGCGCGAGCGATTTTATTTTTCCTGTTTCCATTTCTTGTTCTCCCAAGAGGATAAGAAAAATTTTATCATTCAGTTTGCTTACTTCACGGATCAGGTAATCCATACGTTTTACAGAAGAATCAATCGCGCCTACAGACAAGACGACGATTGCATCTGGCGGGATCTGAAACTTGGTTTTTAATTTTTGTTTTTCCTCCAAGGATATTTCTGAAAATTTTTCCGGAAGGTTTAAAAAATGCGGGATTAGAAATTGATTAGCAGCGGGAATTCCCTGTGCATTTGCTTTGTTAATACAAAGCGGAGAAACATGATGGATGCTGTCTTCCTTGCTTACTATGCGCGGAATGGTTTGGCCTCCGGTAAAAAAAATGATCTGGAATTTCTTTCCTGTCCATTTTCTCCATTTCTGTAAAAGGTAATATAATTTGGGCTCGCCGAGATAAATAATATCAATCGGTTGGCGAATAAGCTGGGGGAGCAGGCCAATAAAAAAACTGATCGTTTGAATATCGTAAGAAGATTTTCCACTGAGCAAGGCCAGAACCTTTGCAGGAAAAGAGCTCCGGCGAACATTAAAAATAGTCCGTTCTGTTTTGGTAGTTTTTCCTCCGCCTTTGAAAAGCAGCAGACGATTGGTAGAATTATTTTTTATATGATGATAAAGATCTTCCACATGTGCTTCGAAGCCACGTTTTGTAGTTCCTATTCCTGATGCTATAAATACAATGGTTTTCATTTCTTATTTGTTTTAAACCAGGAAAGAATGTACCTCATATAAGCTTTGATAAAAAGTGGATTTATTTTCAAACATTGCAAAAGCATTTTCCGGCATGCCCTGAATTCCGCTCCCCGCCAGTATGTCATGGCCAGGTCGTATTGCAGGCTTAGCAAGGATGCGTTGTATTTTTTTTGATCGATCTTGCCTGTCTTATAAAAATGCCTGACTGTTTGAATCATTTCATCAGCGGCTGCTTCCGGCAAAAGGATCGAAATATTTTCCGGATGTTTTCTAATCTTAGTACTACACTCAAAAAGGATGTATGCTTCAAAAAGAGCAGAGAGACGAATGATGAAATTAGTTTCACCAGGATGTAAACGCTCATCCATCAAACCTGTTTGCGCCAGACAGGTTTTCCTGAAAAGAAGCGAAGAAGGATAGACCGCCATTCGGTTTGTGATCATAAGATCAAAGATCGATCCTTTATAAAAGGATTGTCCTTGTGGTAGCGAATTATAAATACCTTTTCTGGAAAAACCGTTGACATTGAATTCTTCTACGTCTGAAAAAGTAAACCCAACTTCCGGATGAGTTTGCAGAATTGAATATTGTTTTTCCAGTTTGTCTTTTTCCCAAAGATCATCCGAATCGAGAAATGCGATGTATTCGCCTTCTGCCTTTTGAATTCCAACGTTTCTCAGCGCAGCGATCTTACCACTATGCTCCAAATAAAAATATTTTATCCGTGGATCGTTTATGGATCCTATGATTGCGCGCGTATCATCGGAAGAACCGTCGTCAAGGATCAACAGTTCAAATGCCTGGAAGCTTTGCTGAATCACGCTAATTATACTTTCCCTTATCAACGAAGCGCGTTGATAGGTAAGCATGATAATGCTGATTTGAATCGTTGCGGTTCTATCTTCCATAAGCTTTATGTTCGTAATAGAAATAGCATATTAAAGTAAACCATTGTGTGGCCAGGTTGGCGATCATTGCGCCTTCTATTCCTAAAGAAGGAATTAACTTGACACTTGCTATTAAATTGAAAACCGCTGTTACCAATGTAATCTTAGTTACCAGCATTTGCTTATCGCGACGGAATAATAATTGTATCAATAAAAAATAAACAAAGAAAGGAATTAACTGAAAGTATCCTAAAAGATACATGACCGGATCAAGAGATAAAAGGTAATATTTTTTGAATATAAGTACAATGAAAAATAACGCAGGAATAGGAACAAGGAAGGATAGTAGGTATACTCTGCGCTGAATTTTTAAAAGCGAATTTTCCGGAAGGCGATAAATATTTTTAAGAAAAGGCATAAACGCAAAACCCGCCAGGGCATGTGGGATCGTGAGCAAGTTCATAAACACCTGGTATTTCCCCACCTCAGTGGCAGCTAAAAAATAAGATGTACAGTACAGATCCATCTTGCCTTGTAGCAATCCTACCAGGGCAGGAAGAAAAAAAGGAATGGCGACGCGCAAAGAGTTGAATTTAAAAAAACCGGTTATTTTTTTAAAAGGAAAAATATCATTCCGAAAATAAACAGCTGTCAAGATCAATTTGAGAGCTGTAATAATACCGAAAGTCGACAAGAGAAAATCAATTGTAAGCTGCGGTGCAGGATAAAAGAAGGCAAAAGCAAGAAGCGCTGTATAACCTGTCAATTCAAGGATGAGCGAAAAAAGAAACGAGCGGTGATACAGAACCAGTACTTCCAAAGATTTATATAAAAATAATGCCAGGATACAAAGCAAGATCAAGCCTGTGCGGAGAAGAGTGTAGTCGAAAAAAATAAAGAGCAAAGCAGGAAGCAGTATGCATAATGCCAGCCGTTGAAGAAGATTTTCCTGCCAGTAACTTTTGATCAGTGAAGGCTGCTTGCTGAAACTGCGAAGCAAATAATCCTTATTCCCCCAAGCAAGGATAATGATCGCCAGATTCAGAAGGAGCGTGATCGAAATATATTCACCCCAAAAACTTATAGAGATTCTTTGGATGATAATTCCTGAAAGAAGAAAATTAAAAAATGGCGCAGAAAAATTATTGACAATATGCAGGAACACAGCCACCGCGCGCTGCTTAGCTTTTTTATTTTTTATAAACTCTGTATAATAGTTCAGTAAAACTGACATGGACTGTATTTCCTAATTTTTCTCTTTTATTTCGTAAACAGTATAATCGCCGAGTACAAATTTATACTGACAAGTGTAATAATTTTTTATCCAGTAATAATTTTTCCCGGGAGGATAATTCGTCCACTGTGGGATAAATCGTTTTTCATCGATTGCCATATAGACAGGCGTTTTTTCCTGGAATAAATTTTTCGTTTGTTCGAGAGGAATGGAGTAAATACTGATTGGAACTACTGTTTCCGGGTACGCGTGGTAGACGGCGCAGAGCGAGGTGGAAATAACTCTCGAGCCAGGAGGAACAGTACGCGACAGTATCTGCGCCGTTGCTTTTAATTCATTTTTTGTATGTACTAATTTTTCTGCCGATTGTACCGACAACATAAAAGCTCCCAGCCAGAGCATAAATGTGAAGATCACTATATGTATAAAGTGTCGCGGCCAAAGTAACCAGCATTCCAGCAAACCCAAGGCAATCCAGAGTACGATCGGAAGAAATAAGGGAAACGCATGCCGGGAATTTTCGATGGGAATTCCGCTATGAAAAAAATAGAAACTAAAATACCAAACCATCAGCGGAAGCCAGCACCAAAGAGGTAATTCGCGTATCGCAAACCGAATACCCAGCATCGCAAGGATCAATCCAAGAGGAGTAAAGCATTCGAAACGAAAGGGGAGCGCAAAATAATATATCAGGCTAGGTACTTTGCCTTGCTGGTGCCCATCGGCGGATTCGTGTGTAGAAAGGAAAAAATTTTGAAGGCTCCAATCCTTAAGCAAACTATGTCCTACCGTAGAAGAAGTATCCTGGAGTGTGATCGAAAGCTGCGGAGCAAAGGCCAGCAGCGTGAAGGCTCCAAAAACTAATAAAGCCAGTAATGTAGAACGAATATTTTCTTTCTTTAACCCACTGATAAAAATACTAAACGCTGCCACTGAAGTAAGCAGATGAACATAACGCGTACAACCGGCAAACCCCAGGAAGATCCCTGCCAAGGCAGCGTTGTACCAACGCCCATACGCACGCCAGCGCCAGCAGCAAAACAAGGTAAGCATACTGAATAAAGCAGCAAGCACATCCGACATGATGAGCAATTGGTATTTTAGAAAAATATCATGCCCTACAGGAAACAATCCTGCCGCCAGCATTAATAAAATTGTATGCGAGGAAGATAATCTCCGGACCGAAGCAAATAGCAACATGACCGCTGCAAATGTAGAGTTTAACAATCCGGCAAGCACCACGTTTATCCAGCGCGCCGATTCATACGTTTCGTCTCCCAACAAAAAAGAAGAAGAAAGCACCGCAGGAAATCCATAAGGCCAGAAAGTAGACTTAGGAAACTGTCCGTTGGATACAGCAGAGAGAAAAGTTTTAGCGTTTGAAAAATAAGTAAAAGAATCGCCGTTGAACTCAATGCCGTCAAATTTCAGAAACCATAGAAAACAGGCGCCTGTCGCGATGGTGAACAGCGTGATCCCGGAAAGTATAAGTAATGTCGTTTGAGACTTCAAGGTAGTTTTACTTACAACATCTATAAGGGCATCAAAACCTTATGGATGTCCGTAGTTAGTATAGTGACAGTATCATTTTAAATATAACAAATTTAAAATTGTGAACGGAAGTTTAGTATATTTAAAAAGCTGTAAGAATTCATGAACACCCGTTTAAAACAAGTTGCCGACCGATACCTGGGATATCTCCTGATCGCAACATTGTTGCCACTTACAAGATTATTGGGTATTACACTTCGCAGAAGCCATAAGCTGGAAAAACCTCCCCAAACTATTTTATTCGTTAAGATTCTAGGACTGGGAAGTTTACTGCTCGCCTCGGGTTCTATTTTGCAGATCAGGAAAAAATATCCGCAGGCAAAACTTATCCTTCTTACAGACCGCAATATCGCCGAGGGCATCCGGCCGTTCAAATTGTTTGATGAATTCTGGATCACCGAATCGGGAAATATTTTTTCTGTGCTGAAAGATACTTCCAGGTTTTTATTCAAAACCTGGAAAATGAAAAACCTCTGGGTGGCCGACCTGGAAGTGTATTCCAAGCTCACTACTGTTTTTGCCTTGATGACTTTTGCGCTAAACCGTTTTGGGTTTTATCTCGGGCCGGTTTTTTTTCGTAAGTATCTCAATACACACAATATTCTTTTTGACAGAAAAGGATTCCTGGAAGACAATTACTGGCATATGGCGGAGGCTATTACTGGCGAACATGCAAAAATGCAACCTATTTACCAGGCGAATTCTGTTTCCGGAGGATCAAAACAATTTATTGCGCTCAACAATACCTGTAGCGATCTGGCGCCTCAGCGGAAACTTCCGGATCAAACTTTTATCAAACTTTGTGAATGGGTGCTTGAAAATACTTCTTACGATCTAGCATTGCTGGGTGCCGCTTCAGACAAAGAATACAATGACCGGATCGTAGAAGGAAGTGAAAGCATAAGCAGGCAAAAAAACAGGGTGTTCAATTTTGCCGGCGCAAAAGATTTTGAATCCTATTATCATTTTCTGGCAGTAGAATGCAAGGCATTGGTCACGATCGACAGCGGCCCGCTGCATATGGCGCGTGCGCTGGGCTTGCCTACACTTTCAATATGGGGGCCTACGAACCCTGCTAATTACCTGAAAATATTTCCGGGAGAAGAAAAACATTTATATCACTATCAGCAGGTACATTGTTCGCCTTGTGTACATTATCATCGGCAATTGCCTTGTGGCGGGAATAATTTTTGTATGAAGGATATTGAAACGAAACAGCTCACAGAAAAAATTGAAATCTTACTTCGTTATTCCGAAGCACGTTGATCCAAAGCGATTTTTCGAAAAGTATAAAAACCAATCCCTTTATTTTTGTCGGACAAATAAAGAATATATTGATCGTCGATCAGTACAGGCTTGCGTTTCCAGTCGGAGGTTGCGGTAAGCTTTTTCCCTTTGTAATAAATTTGTTGATCTTTTACTTCCAGTGAGGAAGTGGATTGTTGGTTGAAATTAAAATTGAGCGAGTCTTTTTGACTTCCTTTTTCTGACCAATAGGCGTATGTAATTTTCCCCGGCTTAAGTTTATAATCATAGATCAGCAGATGTTCCTCTTTCTGCAAAACATAATTGCTTTCGTCCGGTTTTTGTAAAATTCTTGGTGACTCCAGGCCCAGGAATAACAAGGTGATCATGAGAACCGTTGCAAGGGAATACCGTGGCTTTATTAAAATTAAGAGCAGAATAAAAAACAAGATCATCAAATACAATCGCGGGAATTTTAGTAGCAAAGGTGCAGAAGCAAAATAATGAACAGGGATATTGCTGATCAAAAATACCAATGCAGTTAAAATTATTTTTTGAGTGAAAGGTGCGTTTGTGCTATATAAGGCAAACAAAGGGAGCAATAACAGCACAAGCGAGTAGGTGCTGCCGTTGGGTGAAATAAGCATACTGGCGAAGATCCACAAGGCAAAACTGGCCAGGTCGTTTTTGTTTTGTCGTGTAATAACGATGCAACTTCCGATTACAAAGGCTTTGAAAGAAGCTAATAAAAACCAGAATAGATATACGTTTGCGCAAGGTGCGTGCGGATTTAAAAGTGCATCATAAAGAAATATGTTTTTTAAAAACATAAAAGCTGATTGAAAAATAAACGTGTAACTATCGTTGAGCTGGCCGTTGTTTAATCTTGGAAAAATTTCGGAAAGATAAAATGTCCAGGACGAAAACCCGTTGACAAAAATAGAAAGCGTGAGAAAACAAGTGCAAGCAATAGACAGGTAGAAAATTTTCCGGTATTCTTTTTTTATCAAAAGAAAAAATAAGATCAAGGCTGGAAACACTTTGAACAAAATTGCCAATCCCCAGAAGAAAGAATACAAAAAAGGCCGATTTTTCTTATAAGCGATGTATCCTTCGGCCAGTAAGGCAAAGAGAAGGAGATAGGATTGACCGAAAAATATATTGCTTCGGATTGGTGTAAAAATGATCAAAGGAATAAACAATAATAGTAGCGGCGGAAGTGCAAAAAATTTCATACACCGGTACAGGCTGAAACAAAAAACAGTGCAGGAAAGAATATTGAACAAGAGTTTTGAAGTTTCAATAGGGATCAATGTAAACAGCGCAAAGAACACAGAAGTAAAAGGTGGGAAAGGCGTGTAGGAAACAAATAGATCCTGATAACCTAGGGATTGAATGAAGAGATTGAGAGAGAGGGTGTCGTATACCTGGTGATAATTTCCTAGCAGCAATTGCTGGCTTCCGAAGTAATAGGATGCAAAATCAGAATAGCCCAGTATGCGTGTTTTCAGAATAAAAAAAAACGCCAGCACGATCAATGGAACGATGTAAAACAGGACTGTTTTATTTTTATTCTCCGGGAGCATTTTCAGAAAAACACCCAAATCATACATGCCTTTACAATAAAGGGATTTGGGCTTTTAAGGATATATAAATTGAAATTAAATCAGTTTTTAAATATAGCCCTTTTTAGTATATTTATAAGATGAAAAAGGTACTTCTTTTTAATCCCCGGAGCGCTCCTACCAAACCACGTATTCCCAATTCCATTTTGCAAGTAGCCGCTGCGCTTAATGGCCAGTATGAATGTGTGTTGGTGGATGGAAACATGGAACTGGACCCGTGGATTAAGATCAATAAGTATCTGGAAGAAGGAAAGGTTGGATACGTGGGCTTCACAGTGATGCCCGGGCCACAGCTGAAGCAGGCAATTCCTTATTCAAAAAAAATTCGCACGCTTTATCCTGAAGTTAAAATTATTTGGGGAGGGTATTTCCCTTCCAATCAACCAAAACCTGTGTTGGATTCGGGCTACGTTGATTTCATCATCAATGGCCCCGGAGATAAATGTTTTCCTGCGTTGTTGAATGCGTTGGAACAAAATACTCCCAGGTTTTCTATTCATAATCTTATTTACAAAAATGGTGACATTCTCGTCACCACTCCCAAAGATGAGTTGTACGACCAGGATACATTGCCGGCGCTTCCTTATGACTTGCTGAATAACTTTTATCCGGTTCAGAAATATCTCGGTAAAACATATCTCGGTACAAAAACGATCGCGTACCATAGCAGCGTAGGATGTCCCTTTACCTGTTCGTTCTGCGCAGTAGTACCGATCTACAATGCACGCTGGAAAGGAAAATCCGCTGAAAATATTTACAAAGACATCCGCTACCTGAAGGATACTTATGGAGGAAACGCGATCGAGTTTCACGATAATAATTTTTTTGTATCGGAAAAACGCACGGTTGAGTTTTCAAAATTAATTAAGAACGACAATATCATTTGGTGGGGTGAAGGCCGCATCGATACGGTTGATAAGTACAAAGACGAGTCCCTGCAACTCATGCGTGAGGCGGGTTGTAAAATGATCTTCTTTGGCGCCGAAACGGGCAACGATGAGGTGCTGAAGAAAATGGACAAGGGAGGAACGCAAACCGGAGAACAGATCAAACGCTTTGCTGCACGGATTGCTAAGTTTGATATTGTGCCGGAATATTCTTTTGTATTGGGATTGCCTGGCGATTCCGAAGAAGAAGTGAACCGACAGATTGACCAGGATATTGCATTCATAAAAGAGATCAAGGAAATAAATCCGGCGGCGGAAATTATCATCTATACTTACAGCCCTGTACCCGTCGAAGGTTCGGAAATGTACAATGACGTGATCGCATCGGGTTTCCGTTTTCCCGAAACGCTGGAAGACTGGATCAGTCCGCAGTGGGAGAATTTCGATCTTCGTAAAAATCCACTCACACCATGGTTGAAGCCTTATATGATCGACAAGATCAAAAATTTTGAAACGGTATTGAATGGTTACTATCCTACGATTTCCGATATCCGGTTAAGTCCATTGCAAAGATACATTATGAAGTGGTCGAGCATGGCGCGGTATAAAACCAGTTTTTATACATTGCCTTATGAAATAAAGGCGCTGCAGAAGATCTGGAAATACCGCCAACCAGAGATCCAGGGATTTTAAACCGATGAATTTTCTTTTCAAAAAACTCGCCGATCTTTTTATAAAACCTTTTCTGCTTTTTTATCTGAAAAGGAAACGGACCTATCGCTATAAAGGATTTCAACTTTCTGTTTTCCCCGGAGTATTTCATCCCGGTTTATTTTTCAGTACAAAATTGCTTGCCGATTTTGTAGATCGTTTACCACTTGCACATAAGAAATTTTGTGAGCCTGGCACCGGCGCGGGCCTGGTAAGTCTAACGGCACTTCGCAAAGGCGCTTTGGTTACGGCTTTTGATATTAATAGAGAAGCCGTGAAAAATTGTAAGGAAAATTTTAACATCAATAAAAAATATTTTTCCTCCAATAATTCTTTTGAGCTTTACGAATCAGATCTCTTTGATCAAATCCCAGAGCAGATATTTGATTTTGTAGTAGTCAACCCTCCTTATTTTTTCAAAGATCCTGTAGATGCTCCAGCGCGTGCCTGGTATGCGGGAGCGGAGGGAGAATATTTTACAAAGTTTTTTTGCCAGGTGAAAAAATATACGAATAAGGATTCACAGATCTACATGATCCTTGGCGATAATTGTGACCTTGAAAGGATTGAGGCGCTTGCAGTGAAAGAACAATTTGTTTTTACTTTAGTGTACAAGAAGAAAGTTTGGTGGGAAGAGAATTTGATTTTTAAGATTGAACAAAATTGCTGCTAAGTTACGGCAAACACATGCGTGACTCATTGTTACCACGACTTTGAGTCGTGGTAACAATATTATCATCCTCAAGATTTCAATCCTGAGGATGATATTGCATCGTCAAAATAAAATGATCTGCCCAACAGTTGAAAGGAAAATAGTTGGATAATTTTTCATCTGTCTTTGTCAGCATTTTATAAAGCCCGGGAAAATTTTTCTGAAACCTGAAATTATGCGGAGGTGGACTTATGCTTGCTAAACCTTGCAAGGATATTTTTTTAAAATCTTTTCCAAATGCCTGAACCACTTGTGAAGGTGTGAAATAATAAGTTTTGAAATACTGTCCTTCCAAATGCGCCATCACACCTTCTTTATTGAACCTTCGAAAAGCTCTTTTGAAATTTCCTTTTAGTATAAAATTAAATTCCCAGGGACAAACAGGAGGCATGATCACCCAGGTTATGTATGCGCCGGGAGTCAGGAGTGAGGGAAGATGTTTGATCACTTCTTTCAGATCAGGAATGCAATTGAGCCCGCCGAAATTGGAGAAGACATATTGAAAAGGTCCAGCCTGAACTTGATCAAGGCTAGTGTACGAACATTGCTGGCAGCTCATCAATGTTTGCAGATCGTACTTTTTTATTTTATGTCCGATCTGTTCTACCATGCCGTCGGAAAGATCGGTGGCATGTACGTGTGCACCCTGGTGGATGAAGTAGAAGGCATCTAAACCTGTGCCGGCGTTGAGTTCCAGCATCCGGTCAGTTTTTTTTAGATAGCGTTCCACATGCGTGCGTACTTCTCCGCGCATCCATTGCAGGATGACATTTTCACGGTCTTCTTCATCGTAGCGGAACGACTGTTTTGAAAATGCTTTGTTGACGCTGAAAAAATCTATTGCCATGATCGTTTGAGCTTATTTTTCGTCAACCATGCATAAGGCCCGTACCAGGCAATGCCGGCGATGCTTCTTAGTTTTTGATAATTCATATCGGAAGGTTTTTTTAAAAAACCACGGAAATTATTCAGCCCTCGTTGTTTCTGGTATATCTTATGTACATAACGCTGGAGTTGCTTGTAATAATCCGCCGGTAGATCGGCGCGAAACATCATTGATAGATCGTCGGAGTCGGTCCAGTTGGCTTTGTGTTTCAATTCGTTTTTTACTTTCTCATAAAATTTAGTACCCGGCAAGGGATAAGAAACCGAAATGCCAATTTCATCCGGCATTAGATCTAACACCATCCGGATCGTAGAAGCCTCGTCCGTATTGGTTTCGCCGAGGTATCCAAACTGTAAGAAAAATGCGCAGCGGATCTTGTATTTGTGTAACAGTTTCCGTGCTTCACAAATTTGCGCGAGCGTGATTCCTTTGTCCATCGCGTCCAGTATTTTTTGCGAACCCGATTCCGCGCCGAGCCATACGGTTTCGCAGCCTGATTCGGCCAGGTATTGCACAGTGTTTTCTTCCACCAGCAGATCGGCGCGCGATTGAATCTTGTAGCGAAAATTTAGTTTCGCTTCTTTTATTTTTTCTGAAAACGTTTTCAGCCAACCGGGCTTTAATCCAAAGATATCGTCGCAAAACCAGATATGATCGGGCTTGTATTGCTCAAGCAAAAATTTTAGCTCTTCCACTTTACGTTCGGCCGAGTGCGAAGTATAGCGATTGCCGTATATTGGTTTGGCGCACCAGTTGCATTTGTAAGGACAGCCGCGTGTGGTCACCATGTTGAGCGAGAAGTAGCCATTCTTCTCGATCCAGCGGTGGCGGTATTCTTCTATGTTTACCAAGTCCCAGGCTGGAGCAGGTAAGGCATCCAGGTCTTTGAGCACTTCACGTCTTCCGGTGTGGTGTACCGATCCGTTTTCTTTGTAAGCAATTCCTTTCAGCGAAGAAAGCGCCTGGATATTATTTTCCGCAAGACAATTAGTGAGCTCCAGCAAGATCTCTTCTGCTTCGCCAATGATCACATAGTCGGCGCCCTGGGCTAAATATTTTTCATAGTGATCGGAAGCATCCGAACTGGAAACGATCACTACTGCATTTTGTTCTTTTGAAAAACGGATAATCTCAAAAGCGGCCTCACGCATGTTGGTAAGGCACATTTTGGTGAGATAGTTAAATCCGTCATCATAGATGACTACTATATCAGGTTGCTGGTTTTGAAGAGCAGGAATTATTTCCGAAGGACTTTCCGAAAACATCGGATCAAAAAGTCTGACCATGTATCCATTTGTGCGCATCAAGGAAGCTGCATAAAGCGTGGCCAGCGGCGGATAAGGCTGCATAGTTTTCCATTGCTTGGGATCCAGTTTCAGGAAATAGGAATGCGTGAAGAGGATTTGGTTCATATATTGGTTCGGATGGTGGATACCAGATACCGGATGCCAGATAAGCATAGCTTAATTAAATAATTTATCTGGCATCTGGTATCCGGCATCTCGCATCTGTTTAGAACAGTTAATCACAAATAGTTAAAACGTGCTTAGACGAAAATTCTTTTATTTTTTCCTCATATGCAAAGAGGATCTTGTCTTGAAAATTTTGTGGATGAAATTTAGAGACATGCTTACGGCATCGGATACCAGCTTGTATGTGTGGGGTTTTTCGAAATTTATATTTCCAAAATCGCTCGGTGATCCGCATACAAAGTTCATCCAGCTTGTTACCCAGCGTTCCTGAAGATAATTTTTCTAATGTTTTTTTCAAGCGTCGTTTTTTAGTAGGAATAAAAACATAATCCGGGCGATTGAAAAAAGGAAAATATTCCTTCGTCCATTCATTGCTGCTTACAATGGCTTCGTAGAGCGCTTCGTTGTATACAGGCAATAGGTAAGACAGTTCGATGGCCGTAAATAAATTTTTGTCCGGGATCTCGAGGTGGTTTTCATCGATGAAATAATTGAGGCAAAAATATTTCCGGGAATTGAGCAAAAATATTTTTTTAAAAAGGATCAGCAGTGTGCGTGCAAACCAGAGCCGGCCGGGCGCAGTGACGATGAAGTAATCGATGTCGGCATGTTCGTTGGCATAGCCTTTGGAAACAGAGCCCGACAAGAAAATGCCGCGCACAAAAGGAAAGGAAGCTATGAAACCAGAGATCTTTTGTGCTTTGGCAGTGTATTCAGCGGCTCTTTTATTACCGACCAATCTTCGTTGGCCAAAACCTTTTTCCGAAGACACTGAAAAGAAATTAAGTTCGCGGTAGATCAGTTCTTGTGCTACGAGTCTTTCCAGTTCGTCGCATACTTTTTCTTCAGTGGCGCAAGACCTTTGGCAATGGTGATAAATTTCTCTGGAAGTAAGCGGGTAATGAAAAAGATCGAAATATAGAAGAGCAGATAAAATATCATTTCTAAGCGAAGGGCTTTTCCCAGGCTTTGTGGAAATACTGAGATATGTAGCAATATTCAGAGAATCCAACTTCTTTAACTATTAAGTACTTATAGTAAATTAAAAGATTAAATTTAGAAGTTACAACATATATTTTGTTTTTCTTAGGATTTAAAAGAAGGAGGTTGGTTATGAGTAAAGATACTGGATACCGGATGCCAGATGCCGGATAAAAAATAAGATTACCTGGCATCCGACATGATTCTCCTTGATAATAAGTTCATTACTTTTTGAGGGTGGCTTTTTGTAATACTGATTTTTTATTTATCTTGGTCGGAAGTAATAACAGAAACTTACCTGAAAACAAATTTAAGATTATGACAGAAGAAAAGAAAAGTCCTACGCTGCCTGCATTGATTGCGATCATTATTGCTCTGCTAGGCGTGATTGGTTATCTATTATATACTAATAGTACTAAGTCTGATACTATTGCCAAACAAGAAGATAAAATCGAATCCGATAGTGCTACCATCAACGCTAAGGTAAAGGAACTGGAGGAATTGAACCTTGCGCTTACCAGAGCCAAAATGGAAATGGATGAGTTGGGCAAAAGCAACGATACATTAAATCAGCAATTGGTTCAATTGAATGAGTATATCAAACAAGTAAAAGCAGGAAATGCAAAACAGATCAGCAACCTGAGCTCCAAATTATCTGAGTACAAAAAATTATTGGAATCTAAAGACCAGGAAATCGTAACGCTGAGAGCAAAGACCGATTCCCTGAGCACAGAGGTGAGTACGCTGAACCAACAAAAATCTCAAATGGGTGATAGCATTGCCGCGCTTAACTCAGTGAAGAGTGAGCTGGCACAACAAGTAGCCATTGCTTCCATCCTGAAAGCAGAAAACATCCATGTGACAGCGATCAACAAGAAAGACAAAGAGCTTTCCAAAGACGAATACAAAGCTAAAGACATCGTAAAACTAAAAGTGATGTTTAACCTTGGCGATAACAAGGTAGCAAGAAAAGACAACAAGCAGATCCATATGCGTCTGATCGAGCCAAGCGGTACTGTATTATACGATGCCGCAGCAGGTGGAGGATTCTTCAATGCAGATGGCAAAGACATTCCTTACACAGATAAAAAGACTGTCAAATTTGATAATACAAAACAGCAAGTAGGTTTTGTATATGTAAAAGGAAGCGAATACAAATCAGGAAACTATACTGTAGAGATCTACGCTGATGGTATTAAGATCGGAGAGACGCAGTTTACTGTAAAATAGACAGACCTTACTAATAGTAAAGAACGGCCTCCGGTTTCAAACCGGAGGCCGTTCTTTTTTGATTCCCAGGGTTGAAACCCTGGGTTAGTATATTTTCTTTTGCCCAGGGTTTCAACCCTGGGAATCTAATTATTAACATTAGTAATTTTTAGATAATATAAAATCCTTTATAAATCAGGTTATTAAACTTTAAAATAACTTATTTAACATTAAGGTAACATTAGAATAATTTTAAGATAATAATGTTAACACAACTTTGTGGCCATAAAATCAATCATTCATTAATTCTTCAAGATGAAAAAGTCCACAAAAATTATCTTCATCCAGCTAATGTTAATAGCAGTTGGTTATGCTGCAAATGCCCAATCTACCGTGAATTTGAGCCAGCATCCAAGAGTAAATACCCACCGCCAGTCGTTTTGGTCAGAAGTCAACCTGTTTGGCAAACTTTCAAAAGACAAAAAATGGCAATACCAGATCGACCTTCAGTATCGCCGGATGGCCGATGCAGACTATATCAAAGGCGGTCAGCATAACAATATCTTTGCACAACCTTACCAGCAAGTATTCAGACCATGGATCCATTACTGGGCAATCCCCGGTGCTCTTCGCTTTTCCCTTTCTCCTATTGGCTACTGGCTTACTTATACACCTGAAGACGAAGGCGCTCTAAACCCAACCCCTACTACTCCAAAAGGCAGCACTGGAAGTACCGTGTTTCCGGAGTTTAGAACCTGTCCGCAAGTGACATTGGTACAATCCTTCGGACGTGTGCAGGTATCGCAGCGTTTCCGTTATGAATTCAGATGGATTGGCAACAAGCACGTAGCATCGCATAGCCTGGATGATTATACATATGGTTATAGCTTTTATCCAAACGATATTGGACAAGGCTTCGGAAGCAGCCACCAGGGCCGTCTCCGTTGGCAGTGCAGAATGATGGTGCCACTCACCAAGAAAAACATTACCCAAAATACCTTGTACCTGAATGCCTGGAACGAGCTTTTCATTGCTATGGGAAAACATGTAGGGTATAATAAAATGCTAAATCAAAACCGTGTGGTAGGGTTACTTGGTTATATGCTTCCTTCCAAATACCCGATCAAACTGGAGCTTGGCGTTACTTACCAGACCTTGTTCTACTACAACATCGGCGCAGTACCTACCGATCCTAGCTCTAACTTTGGCAAGCAGAACGTAGAGTATAATACTGCCTACACAGTATACCTGATCTTCGATGACTTCCATTCTTTTGTGAAAAAGAAGGATAAGAAGGTGGCCATGCCGGAGGATAAATAATTGGTACAGAGTTAAAAGTTTGAGGCTTAAAGTTTAGTATGAAAAATTTCAAACCTCAAACTTTTAACTTTACATCAAAACCAATCTAACAAGCTGTAAATCAGGTTAAATTCCTCGCTTCAAAAAATCTATCCATTTCTTAAAAATTAACATTGCCGTAACATTGTAATAAATACTTTTGTACGGAAATAATTAGCATTAAAATACCATGAAAAAAATAGTTTTCTTCCTTCCTGTTCTAGCCCTACTAGCATCTTGCGGCGGAGCGGGCAAAAATGACCAGGCTACAGGCTCTTCAGACGGTGGTACCGTACAGATCGACGGATCAAGTACGGTGTATCCGATCACCGAAGCTATTGCAGAAGAGTTTCAAGCAGAGAACAAAAATTTAAAAGTGACCGCCGGTGAATCAGGAACCGGAGGCGGAATGAAAAAATTCGGAAGAAAAGAAATTGATATCTGCGACGCTTCCCGTCCGATCAAAGCAAACGAAGACAGCGTGGCTACGGCCGGTGGAATTGCTTATTACGAATTGCCGATCGCGTACGATGGATTAGTAGTAGTGGTAAACCCACAAAATACCTGGCTTTCCAGTATTACTGTAAAAGAATTGAAAATGATCTGGGAACCTGGTGCACAAGGCAAGATCACAAAGTGGAACCAGATCCGCAAAGAATGGCCGAACGAAGAAATTCACCTTTATGGCGCAGGTACTGCTTCTGGCACATTTGATTATTTCACAGAAGCCATCGTAGGCAAATCCAAATCTTGCCGCGGCGATTATACAGGAAGTGAAGACGACAACGTGTTGGTACAAGGCGTGTCTTCCGACAAACTGGCACTTGGTTTCTTCGGCTTTCACTACTACACAGAAAACAAAGACAAATTAAAGATAGTTGCTATCGACGATGAGAAAGAGGAGAATGGAAAAGGTCCGATAATTCCTTCTGAAGAGACAGTGAAGAATGCTACTTACCAACCACTTTCAAGACCTTTGTTTATCTATGTAAACAAGTCTTCTGCAGAAAGACCGGAAGTAGACGGATTTGTGAAATACTACCTCGACAACGCGGCCGATATCGTACCTGAAACAGGCTATATCACGCTCGACCCAGCTATTTATGCTCAGATCAAGAAAAGATACCAAGACAAAATTACCGGTTCTCTTTTCCTAAGCGGCAAAAGCTCTGTGGGAGTGAAGCTGGATGAGCTCTACAAATAATTGATCCCAGATACCGGATGCCAGGTTCCAGATAAAAATTTATCCGGTATCTGGCATTCGGCATCTTTTGAACGCAGGACTTAAGGATTTAATAAAAACATAATAATCTGGTCATAACTAAGATGTTTTTATTTAAGAATATAGCAACGCGAAAATCTTCTGCACGGAAGATTTTTTGCTTTATGAAAACTTTATGACCTTTGACCTTTTCCAAAGGGAAACAGATCGAAGGAAATATATAATTTTATATAATGAGTAATATAAAAGAAAAGATCATTGAAAAGCTACTCCTCGCCAGTAGCCTGATCACCATTCTTACAACCATCGGGATTATCTCTGTATTGATATTTCAAACGATTGGATTCTTTCGCGAAGTCTCCATCATCGATTTCTTCACCGATACAGAATGGACTCCATTATTTGATAATAAAAAATTCGGGATCGTTGCACTACTAAGCGGTACGATCCTGACTACACTGATCTCTATGCTGGTAGCGGTGCCGCTAGGACTGACCATTTCTATTTATCTGAGCCAATACGCACCAAAGCAGCTGCGCGAAGTAGTAAAGCCAATGCTGGAAATCCTTGCGGCAATTCCTACTGTTGTATACGGGTATTTTGCCCTGGTATATGTGACCCCGATATTGCAACAGGTTTTTCCTGCTATGTCAGGATTCAACGCTTTATCGCCGGGTATTGTAATGGGTATTATGATCCTTCCGCTTATCTCCTCCCTTAGTGAAGATGCACTTTATGCCGTTCCTAAAACACTTCGCGAAGGCTCTTATGCTATGGGCGCTACCAAATTTCAAACTTCTTTCAGAGTAATTATGCCAGCAGCCCTTTCGGGAATTGCTGTATCCATTATCCTGGCTATCTCCCGGGCGGTAGGCGAGACCATGATCGTGGCAATTGCAGCCGGGCAACAACCGCGCTTTACCTTCAACCCTTTCGTACCGATCGAAACCGCTACTACCTACATTGTACAAGTAAGTTCCGGCGACGTGCCACAAGATTCAATCGAATACAAAACGATTTTCGCAGTAGGTATGACGCTTTTCGTCGTGACCTTAATCCTCAACAATATTAGTTTCTGGCTGAAGAAAAGATACCAGGAAAACTACCGGTAATAGCCTCGTCTTATGGCAAAAACAAAAGAAAAGAAAAAGTTTAAAAACCGATTGAATGTCGGCAGTATCCCGAAAAGTAAATATTACGATTATCAGGATAAGTTCTTCAACTATTTTGCACTGTGCTGTACATTGCTGGGCGTAGTGGTACTGGCTTTGCTCCTGTTCAATGTGCTTAGTTCAGGACTTAGTCGGATCGATTGGGACTTCATTACCAGCGGGCCTTCCAGAAGGGCTGCGAAGGCTGGGATCTACACTGCGCTTGTAGGTACGCTCTGGATCATGGGGCTTACCGCGCTGATCGCTTTTCCTATTGGTATTTCTGCCGCTATTTATTTGGAAGAATATGCAAAGAAAAGCAGGCTCGCCAATATGCTTGAGATCAATATTGCCAACCTTGCCGGGGTACCTTCTATCATTTATGGGTTACTTGGTTTGGAGCTGTTTGCACGTGCCTTACACTTGGGCGGAAGCTTGCTTACGGGAAGTCTGACATTGGCGCTGCTCATCTTGCCTATCATCATCGTGTCTACCCGCGAATCGCTGAAGACCGTACCTTATAGCATCCGCGAAGCTTCTTATGCTTTGGGTGCTACCAAATGGCAAACCATCTGGAACCAGGTGCTGCCGGCCTCGATCTCCGGTATTTTCACCGGCGTGATCCTCGCGCTCTCCCGCGCAGTAGGCGAGACCGCTCCGCTCATCGTGATCGGTGCGCTTACCTTTGTACCTTATGTGCCGGAGAGTGTTATGGACAGCTTTACCGTACTTCCAATACAAATATTCAACTGGGTATCACGCCCGCAAAAAGCATTCTCAGTAAACGCAGCAGCGGCCATCATCGTGCTGCTTTCCATCACTTTTATCATGAATGGAATCGCCGTATATTTGAGACATCGCTGGCAGAAAAAAATTAAATGGTAAGAAATGGCTAATAAAATTGAAGTAAACAACGCTCACGTCTACTATGGTCCTGATCATACACTGAAGGGAGTGTCGCTGACCATTAAGAAAAACACGGTTACCGCGCTGATCGGTCCTTCCGGTTGTGGGAAGTCAACCTTCCTGCGCTTGTTTAACCGCATGAACGACCTGATCGAGAACTGCCGCGTAGAAGGGGAGATCCTGGTGGATGGTGTAGACATCTATTCCAACAAGATCAATGTGAACGAGCTTCGCAAAGCGGTAGGAATGGTGTTTCAGAAACCAAATCCTTTTCCAAAAACTATTTTCGAAAATGTGGCGTACGGCATGCGCGTAAACGGGATCACTGATAAATTCCTGATCCAGCAAAAGGTAGAAGAGTCGCTGAAACAAGCAGCGCTTTGGGATGAAGTGAAAGACAAACTTAAAAAATCAGGGCTTTCTCTTTCGGGAGGACAACAGCAAAGACTCTGCATTGCACGTGCGCTGGCCGTATCGCCTTCCGTACTGCTGATGGACGAACCAGCTTCCGCACTCGATCCGCTCTCTACGATCAAGATCGAAGAATTGATCTATAACCTAAAATCTTCTTACACGATCCTGCTGGTGACGCACAATATGCAGCAAGCAACGCGTACCAGCGATCGTACAGCATTCTTCTACATGGGAGAGTTGGTGGAATACGAAGATACGCGTACCTTGTTTACCAATCCGAAGAAGGAACGGACACAGAATTATATTACGGGGAGATTTGGATAAGATAAAGTTATGAATGTTGAGTTATGAATTTTGAATTTATTTCATTCATAACTCAACATTCATAACGCATAACTTTGTCCAAACTAATTTGAACTGAACAACGTTTAATCACCAAATAAACTTTTTACAAAATGAATCTGCTGGAAACCGAATTAGGAGAGCTTAAAACCGAGTTGATCGAAATGACCTTGCTTGTCAGAGGACAACTGGAGAAGGCGATCTCTGCTTTTTATACCTTCGACAAAGATCTGGCGAAAGAGATTATCAAAAATGAAAAACGTGTCAACGGAAGCGAGCTGATCATCGATGCCAAGTGCGAACACATCCTGGCGCTCTTCAACCCGGTGGCGATCGATCTTCGTTTTGTGGTGGCTTCGTTGAAAATGGTTTCCGACCTGGAGCGTATCGGGGATAATGCAAAAGGAATTGCGCAGTTTATTGTACGCAGCGAAAAACCTTTTGACCCGGAAATGATCGAGCTATTCCGCTTCCGCGAAATGACCGACACTGCGCTCGAAATGCTTTCCATACTTACCGAATCCTTTGAAACTGATAACACTGAAATGGCTCGTACCATTTTCTCCAAAGATGAAAAAATGGATGAAATTAATGTAGCAGCCAACTTAACGCTGGCCAACTATGTGAAAGGTGTTCAGGAAACAGATAAAATTCTCCAGGCGATCTATTTCCTTTCGATCATTCGCAAGATGGAGCGCAACGGAGATTATATAACCAATGTGGCGGAAGAAATTATTTTCTACGTGAAAGCAAAAGTATTACGACACAAAAGAAAAAATATAGGAAAGAAAGAAAATGAGTAATACGGTATTTCAGAATACCATTAGCCGATATGTACCCGAAGCCACCGTCCGTTATTGCAGCGAACTGTGGCTTCTCTATAAGTTCCGATTTATCGTTAAGAAAAAAAGAGCTTCCAAACTGGGCGATTATACCTACAACCGCCTGCTCAACCAACACACGATCACTGTCAATGGAGATCTTAATCCATATGCTTTTCTGATCACCTACCTGCACGAAGTGGCGCACCTGATCACCGGGCTACGCTTTGGCTTTCGCGTAAAACCGCACGGAGAAGAATGGAAGGCAAGTTTCAAGGAAGTACTTTATCCGATCCTGAAAGAAGAAGTATTCCCTCCAAACGTGATCGCGCCGCTGTACGATTATATCAGCAATCCAAAAGCGACCTCTTGTTCGGATATGGAATTGCTGAAAGCACTGGGCGAACACGATGAGCATAAGCTGGCATTCCTCTCGGATGTAAAACTTACAGAAACATTTCGCTTCAATAAAAAATATTTCCGCAAAGACACCGTAGTGCGTACCCGCGCGATCTGTACGGAGTTGAGCTCGAATAAAAAGTACTACATCCCCCTGGCAGCACAGGTGGAGGTGATACAGACGACATTGTTTTAGATAGTGTGCGGGTTAAATATTTCTGGCCAGCAAGAGCAACAGCAAGAGTCGTGAGGTTAAAATCGCACCCCCACGCACAACAAAAACTGCAAATTCGTCTGCAGCCTCGCTACTCTTATTTTGTGCACGTTCGTGAGACCCTGCATATAGCGGAAGTCAATGAAAGGAGTAAACTGGCGGCCGATGTCTACTTCGATGCCGGCAGTGTTTACCAGGTTTGCAGTAAGCCGGTTTTCATAAGGGGTATATTGGTAAAAAGTAGCATTGGAATCTACTTTGTATTTCAGGTTCGCATTAATGAGATAAGACGGCGCCACGCCAGTCATATAATAGCCTTTGATCTTGTCTCCGTTTGTTTTCACCTTTACTTCTATTGGTAGCTGCAGGCAATTGAAACTAAAAATAGAATCGCTCGTCTTGTAGCCCGCGGAATTGATCTGGTAGAGCCGCGTGCCCGGATTGGATACTAGTAATTCGGCCTGGAGAAAAAAACGACCTGCTAGTTTTACTTCAGAAAAAATCCCAACCTGTGCGTTTGTCTTATAGGAATAACGACTATGAAAATAACCAGGGTTTGTAATATTAGAATAGCCAAATCCCCCACGAACCCCAAAAGAGGCGCGATTTTCCTGGGCATGCAGAGAGATGCTGAGCACGAAAAAGAAGAAAAGAAAGAATTTTTTCATCAGAGATTTCATCGAAGTAGTTTTATCGAAGTGTTGCCACGACTCAAAGTTGTGGCAACACTGTTTAACGCTTTGAAGAAGCAATCCGTTGGTTCTTGGTATGAACTCGTTTTATTTATACTACCTGCTACGACAGGGCTGCGTAGAAATCGCATCCGCCGGTTGGCGGACACTCCTCGCAATGAGTTATCATTTCACAAATCCTTTACTTACTGCAAAGCTCAGCAGTTCGGCGGTATTTTTCTTGCCGGATTTTTCCAGCATATTCTGACGGTGTGTGTTTACTGTGTTTTCGCTGATGAATAATTCTTTCGAAATGATATTGCTCGATTTCCCTTTTGACATCAGGGCAAGGATTTCCAGTTCTCTTTTGGTAAAAAGAATTTCTTCTTCCCTGGTAGGATAAGAAGCCGCGTAAATATTTTGATATACATTCAGATCATCCTTTCGAGAAATCACAAGATCAATGTCTCCATCCTTTTTAATATGCGTGATTTCCGACATAAAAAGAAGCACCAGCAGCGGTAGTCCTTGATCATCGGTTTCGATCACGTTGAGTTGTTGCATACACCAGATCACCTTTTTGTCTTTGCGAATAAGCTGGAAGCTGGCAGTGAAGCGAAATTTCTTCAGGTCTTCGTTGGCGTAGGTTTGAAAGTATTCGTATAGTTTTGGAAAAACTTTTTCAGTGTAAACGATCGCATGGTCGGTCGGAAAAGTAGAAAGCACATTGGCCATGCCATGTGGGCCTTTAAACATATCGGGTGGATGACCAGTAATTGTTTCAATATTATCGCTCATAAACTCGTAGCCCATTTGTACATTATTGAATACCCCCACAATAGCGGGCGAATGTTTGAAAAGCTCCTGGAATTGCGGGTTTTCAAAAAGGTCGAATTTTTTGGAGCCGGAAAGATGTTTTTCGAAATAACTTTCCGGAATATATTTTTCTACTGTCTGTAAAAATTGGTCATAAAACTTTTCAGGATCTCTCGGAACTTTGTTCATGTATTATATCTGTTTAGCAAGAAGAATTGTTTAAAATATACTGAAAAGTCAGTATATCTTTTTATAAACCGTATAACTAATATTGTGTTACACTTTCTTATGCTCTCTTATACAGAAAAGTTCGGATCTCTCTACCGTTAATTTTTAGGTTCATGATAAAAAGTCTTCCTTTCACGGGGAAGACTTTTTGTTTTAATGGCTTTAGAAGTATTCTTTGCTAAGACGCAAAATTCTTTAACTCTCTATATCCGGTTCTATTCCAGTGCTTCTGGCGGGCGTGGTTTTAAGAAGGAGAATGGGTTTTCCCAGATGATATCAAAAGCCAGATAGTGTACGTCTTTCAGAGTATTTGTTCCGAGTAAATTATTCATATACCCGATGCTATATACCAGCGAAGAATTTTTAGGATCGAGGGAATAATAAAAACAAAAGCGACTTTCATGATAACCAAACCTGCTCCAATGGCTGGGTACAGCGTATTGGCTGACAGAGCCTAATGCCTCAGCGCTCAGAATTAGTTTATGGACCTTATTTTGATCCAGTGTGAAAGTCAGCTGTGTTCTGAGCCTGGAGCGCAATTGCAGCGTTTCATCCCAGTTCTGAAAATCGGGGGCCAAAAATTTTCTTATCTCCTGGCGAAAAGTGACAACAAGTTTCCAATCCGATTTTGACCACAAATAAGAATATCTTCCATACAAACGAAACTCCTGCTTCGCAGCAGGGTTGCTGCTTTCGTATGGCGGGAGATCTTCGTATTTACGCTGGTTGCGATAACTGAGCGCCAGGGAATATTGCCGGTGCTTGCGAAACTGGTTGTAGTACTCTTCGTTGATCACGATGATCGACTGTTTGTTCAACAGGTATTTCGATCCTAACCCACTGATCCGTCCAAGTCCTGCGTAGCTCACAAATTGCTTGTGGTTGGCAGAGTCCAGCCGCTGTCGTATACCAAAAGCAAACCAGGCTGCTGTATTGCTCTCGCCCAGGCCCGGTGGACTGATCTGCGCGTGGAGCGAAAAAGAAATTAAAATGCCCGAAAGAAAAGCAACCAGTTTTTTATTCATCCAACAAAAATCAAATACAAATGCAAGATACCAGATTCAAAATTTAATTATTCGATCAATTGTAAAACGTACAACATAGCAGACTTTGTATAACCAGGGCAGTCATCGTAAGACGCGCGTTACTGCTTAGAAATCCGAATTTTGTAAAAGTTTCATCCTGAAAAATCCTCTAATCCCAAAAATCAAGGTTATATTTACCAATTACATTAAAAATAAATTAGAATTTCAATGCTTACTCATCACGTTTTATTCTGGCTGAAAGCCGATACTACCGAAGAACAAAAAAAAGCTTTCCGCGCAGGATTAGAATCTCTGCACAAGGTAGAAACCATTCAAACCATTCACATAGGTACGCCAGCACCCATTAGCCGCGCGGTGGTAGATACAACCTATACCTTTTCATTGCTCATTATCTTCAATGATCTTGTCGGACACGACGTATACCAGGTACATCCTGTACACAAAGCATTCCTGGATGAGTTCAGAGTGATGTTTGAGAAAGTGGTGATTTATGATGCACAGTAATTAAAGATGCTAGATACCGGATGCCGGATTCCAGATGATTTTTCTATCTGGCATCCGGCATCCGGTATCCAATGTTAAAATATAAACCCATGATAAAATTCCTCCGCAAAATATTTCTGATCGATTTTGTTTTGTCTATGTTTCAGGCAAAACAAGCGCCTCATATTCGCTTTGCTGGATTTCTGAAAGTGTTTTCCGTATTATGGTTAATACTCGGGATCCTTTTATTGATAAGCATCATTAAAGGGTCTTTCGTCAATGGTATCACAATCGCCTGGTGCATCGCTTCGGTTGGATTCTTTTTCTTTTACAGAAAAACTGCTCAAGTACTTAAGACCTACACCGCCGAAGAAGCAAGTCAGTTTCGTTACTTACGCTATTTAAATCCTATCGCGCCAATTATTTATGTCACTACAGTATTGTTGCTGATCATGGTGGTGCTAAACGTGATCATGCTCATCTGGCTTACATTGGGATTCCTTTTATTTTTCATCGGAATTCTGGTGACATTCGGATTGCTGCTGATGGACAAAACATACAAGCTCAGTAATTTTATCGATACGCCGGAATCTTTTTTCAAGGCAGAATTTTATTTCTTAGAGCATGTCATCAGCCCTGAGCTGATCATTTTACTCCTTGCTTTACTCTATTTCATTATCCCAATAAGCGTTTCGGTGATGATCCTTCTTCAACACAGGAAAAATGGAGAAATAAAAAAATGAGCGGCGTTTTAAAAACACCGCTCATTTTTTTATTGAGCATTCTATACTTACACTGACTACTGTCTTATCCTACTCTCATTCCCATCACTAGTATATCGTCCAGTTGTTTTTCCAAATTACCTTTCCAGCTTTCGATGGTTTTGTTGAGAATAATTTTTTGTTCTTCGAAAGGAAGCGTATGAATTTTTAGAAGCAGATCTTTGAAATTTTTGATCATGAACTTTTTTCCTTCTTCGCCGCCAAACTGGTCAGCATAGCCATCGGAGAACATATAGAAGAAAGTTGGTTTATCGATCGAGATCGTGTGTTTGGTATAGTTTCGCTTTGCTTCACCTTGCGAACCACCAATAGGGTGAGAGTCGCCTTTGATGTGGAACAGCTCGCCGTCCTGGATGTAGACCAATGGATTTTTCGCGCCTGCAAATTCGAGTGTCTTCCGGTCTTTATCGATCACCACGAGCGACATATCCATGCCGTCTTTGTTGTCGTTTTTGTATTGCTGCAAAGCAAAACGCACATTCTTGTTGAGCTCCGAAAGTATTTTGTCTGACTCAGTAATATTTCTTGCCGCAATAGTGTTCAGCAGGTTGTAGCCGATCATCGACATCAATGCACCCGGTACGCCATGGCCAGTGCAGTCTACAGCCGCTACTACTACTTTTCTTGCTTCGTTGGCATCTGGTAATTTTTCTACTCCGGTATCCGCTTCCGGATCGTATTCATTAAGATTAGTGCCGGTTTTAATGTTATAGAACCAATAGAAGTCACCGCTCACTACATCTTTCGGTTTGAAGAGAACAAACGAATCGTCTACCAGCGACTTCAGGCTTCGTTCGCCAGGCAGCATTGCATTTTGAATACGTTGTGCGTAGTTGATGCTATTGGTGATATTGGTATGCTGCGATTGGATCACGCCGAGCTGTTCCTCGATCATGGCATTGGCAGCTTGTTTTTGCTTGTAATTGCGGTACATCACGTAGGCCAGCACCAGTACCATCAATACGATGATGATCAATCCGAAAAGAACAGCGCGTTCTGTTTTTAATTGCGCTTCCTTTTCGCGCAGCGCGAGCAGGTTTATTTTCAGCCTTGATTCCTGTTCTTTTACTTTGAGATCTTTCAGCTCTTTTTCTTTTTGTAAAAGCTGGATCTGTGCTTTCGTTTGTTTGTTAAGAATATCCAGTATAGCTAGTGAATCTTCTGTTTGAAGCAGTTTACTTGTCTGTACTTCCAAAAGATTTTCAGCTTCTTTTTTGCCCAGTTCACTCATCAGCTTTTGTTCTTTCAGCTTGTTGATCTGGAGCTCACTCACCTGGTTAGCTTTGGCCAGTTCTTTGTTTTCTCTTTTTGTTTTAAAAGAATTATAATAGCCGAAAAATTCGGTAGCCTTTTTCTCGTTGCGCGAAAGCTGATAGGTTTCATACAAATATTTGTAGGAAAGCTCAGTCAGTTTTTCATTTTTCACAAGGATTGATTTTTTAAGCGCATCGTCAAACTCCTTGATGGCTTTAGGGTATTTGCTGGAAAGATTGTAAACCTCGCCAAGCTTATGGAGTGAATTGATAGAGCCAATACTATTGCCCGTCTTCTCAAACATAAGACGGCTTTTTTCGAAATTTTTCAAAGCGCCGGCAAAATCACTTTTGTCCATGGCAGCGATACCGAGGGCATAGTATTCTTCTCCTGTTTGATCTTTAGATCCCTTTGCCCCTGTATATGTTATTGAAAAAAAATATATAATAATTGATAATAGCCAAAACAACTTCTTCATACATCATCCGTTTAGGGTAAGGAGTTTTACGTATAAAGGTGAATAAAGTTATAGCCGGCTTACCTGTTTCTTACATTAATTTTTTCCTAATGTTACTTTCGTTAATGGCCTGGATTCTTTATGCTTATAGTAGGCATTAGGAGGCAATTTTTGCTGGATTAATGCATACCAGATAAGCCGCCATCCATCAAATTATTTCACAATTTTCCTGTTTTTATAATTATCATAATCAGGCATAAATCGCTCATAGGAATTATTTAAAAACGGCGAAGAAATGATAAAATCGGCTGTAGCCTGATCGCAGGCGATGGCAATGTTCCATACAGCGCCTATCCGCAGCAAAGCCTTGATATCCGGGTCATGCGGAAGGGCTTCCATGGGGTCCCAGAAGAAGATTAGAATATCGACTTTCCCTTCTACAATCAGGGCGCCAATCTGCTGATCGCCGCCGAGAGGGCCGCTTTGGAATTTTTCTACGGATTGTCCTAATTCTTTTTCGACCATGCTACCCGTAGTACCCGTAGCAAGCAATTCGTGGTTTTTGAGAATTTCCTTATGATGGATCGCCCATTCTACCAGCTCAAATTTTTTGTTGTCGTGCGCAATCAGAGCGATTCTTTTTTTTGCTTCCATAGAACGGAATTTATAGGATTAAAGAATTATCAGAATTCTTTCTGACATTCAGAAAGAAACGTAGAAATAAATTTAAAAAAAATAACCATAGAAACTACTTTTTATCTCCTTGTTCTATCGTGGATAGATATTATAAATTGTTAAGGTTTAAAAACTATTAACAACGTGATAAATCCTTTTAATAAAAATCAGGTAAATCTTTTAACTCTGTGAATCAAGGTTCAGACAAACAACTCAGATCACTTGTCCATGCGTCTGCCTTATCAGCCAGCGTGTAAGCGGCGGCAGTGTTTTGAGCGTTCTTACTACGGCTTCGGTCATCCATTCCTGGCCGAAGGTATCTTGAATTTTTTTTCCTACCCAAAGCCTGCGCGCAAATTGCTTGTTCCATTGCTGTGCATATTCTTGTTCAGCTTTGGCGCGGTCGAAAAAAGAAGGGTTATAATATTTTAAGATCGTTTCCGAAAGGATCTTTGCCCCGTGAATGGCCATCGACATGCCATTGCCACAGAGCGGCGCAATCATGCCGGCAGTATCGCCGGAGAAGAGAATATGATTTTCGATAGTGTTTTTTTTCTCGAACGAAATTTCGTTGATCACTTCAGGCTTTTCAAAAAGAAATTCTGAATGCTGAAACAATTCGCGCAAGTGAGGATTTTTGCAGAGAATTTTTTTTTCCATTTCTGAAATGGAACCATGCGTTTTTAAATTTTCTCTGGTGGTAAGATAACAAAAACAATAACGATCACCTTCAATGGCAGACACACCGGCATAACCATCTTTGAAATTATGCAGCGCAATCCGGTCTTTAGGAAATTCTGTTCGGATATGATATTTCACGCCGATATAAGGAGAACGTTTGTAAAAAAAAGTACGTTGCAGCTGCCGGTCAAGATTGGAGCGCTTTCCGAAAGTACCAAGTACGATGTTCGCTTTTTCTTCTGTACCGTCAGAAAGTTTCACTGTGAAATGATCATTGTCAAAACGGATATCGAGCGCTTGTGTATTGAGCCGCGCCTGGCAACCTTTGGCGCTTGCAAGTTGGTAAAGACTATGATCAAAAAGATAACGGCTGATCCCGAAAGCACCCATTTTGAGCGGCGCGTCTAACCTTGTGCCGGAAGGTGAGGTAACGCTAAGATGATCGATCTGTGCGGGCCGGAAGCTATCTACATCAAGCCCAATAGAATGAAGGAAAGGTTTTACTTCATTAGAAACATATTCGCCACAAACCCGGTGAAAAGGGTATTCGTTTTTTTCGATGAGCAATACATCCAGTCCGGCAGCCGAAAGCTGTACTGCATTGACCAATCCTGAAAGGCCGCCTCCTATGATGATGATATCTTTCAATTATGAGTTATGAATGTTGAATTATGAATGCTGAATTATTGTTATCCATTTACAACTCATCACTCATAATTTAAAATTATTAACTAATTTAGTTCAAATAATTCAGAAATCATGACACTGGCATTTAAAGAATGGTCGTATATCGTAGACGCACTAGGCAAAGGCAGGCAGAGCATTGTATTGCGTAAAGGAGGAATTTCTGAAGAGGGTGGCGATTTCGATCTGCGTGGGAAAAAATTTATTTTATATCCTACACTGTTTCACCAGGCCGAACAGATGCTGAAGCCACAGTGGTTGCCTTACCTCGATGGCAACCGTTTTTATCCATCCCAAGACCGTGTGAAGATCCAGTACTATGCAGAAGTAGCAAACTCCAGCATCATCACCGATTGGGATAAGATCGCCAAGCTTAGCAACTGGCATGCGTGGAAGGAAGAAGTGATCCGCGAGCGCTTTGAACGTTGGAACAAAAGTGTAAACCTACTCGTGCTACAAGTATTCGAGCTGCCACAGATCTACGAACTGGATGTGCTTCCTCAGTACGGAGGCTGTAAATCCTGGACCGAGCTCGAACCCGATATTGATTTGATCGGAAAGATGGTGGTGAATAAGAATATTATTTAAATTATGAATGATGAGTTATGAATGTTGAATTGATAAACTATTCGTTCTTTATCATTTAGCTGACAACTCATAACTCATCATTCAACATTCATAACTCAAAAGATGCAAACACTAAAACTCTACCAAGTCGACGCCTTCACTAGCGAAGTTTTTCGCGGCAATCCTGCGGCTGTTTGTCCTTTGAAAGAATGGCTGCCGGATGCAGTGATGCAAAAGATCGCCGCGGAAAATAATCTTTCGGAGACAGCATTTTATGTGGCAGAGAAAGATGGATTTCAGATCCGTTGGTTTACACCCGCCACAGAAGTAGATCTTTGCGGACATGCCACGCTTGCTTCAGCGTATGTATTATTTGAGCACGAAGGATATTCCAACGCTGAAATTTTATTTTCCTGCAAGGTAGGATTGCTAAGAGTAACAAAAAATGGAAAATTGCTTACAATGGATTTCCCTGCTGCCCAGCTTAAGAGTTCTTCTGTTTCGCGCAAACTTTCTTCTGCCCTGGGCGCTACGCCTGTGGAATATTATACTTCCGGCAATTTTGGCATGGCTGTTTTTGATACAGAAAAAGAAATAAAAGATCTTGAACCTGATTTTAGCGTGTTGAAAAAATTGAAGGATTCAGTGATGATTGTAACAGCAAAAGGGGAGAATTGTGATTTCGTATCGCGCGTGTTTGGTCCTAAGCTAGGTATAAATGAAGATCCTGTCACCGGCTCGGCGCATACGCGCTTAATTCCTTTTTGGTCGGAAAGATTGGGTAAGAAAAAAATGAAAGCCATCCAGGTTTCGGAAAGAAAAGGGTTCCTGGAATGTGAAGACCTCGGAGACCGCGTCCTGATGGGCGGGGAGGCAGTGACTTATCTGATCGGAGAGATTTTTTTAATCCTGTGAATCAGGGTTCAGACTATTCTTCTCTTCCTTACTTCGCAGCGTAATTGCGCGTTCGGCTATTTCAATGCCGTTTTCACGGAAAGCCTTCATTACTTCTTTAATATATTCATGTCGTACAGGGCCTTGGTCCACCGCTTCGTTGATGCGTAGGATCACAGAAAATTGCAGCCCATGTTCGATGAACGTTTGAAAGCGCACCAGCGGTGTTTGTCCTTTCACACAATTTGGCAAACGGTTGACAACGCTGTAGGCTGTATCCAGCGCTACCTTTTCGACTAAAAACATATCATTGTTGTAGCTCACCATGAGTTGTACCGGAAAGGATAGTTCTTTGTAAGGAAGATTATAATTTTTGAAAATTGCATTAGAAAGTTTTGAATTCGGTACTACTACAGTAGTGCTGCTCGTCTCACCAATTGTGGTAGTTCTCCAGTTGATGTCTTCTACAAATCCTTCTTCACCCGATTGTAATTTTACATAATCGCCGATACGCACTTTTTTAGAAGCGATCACAAAGATCCCGGCAAAGAGATTGGAAAGCGTATCCTGCATGGCCAGTGCTACGGCAATACCTCCCACACCCAGCGCTGTAAGTACGGGCGTCACAGAAATATTCAACGTCTGCATGATCGCAACAATGCCGAGACAAAATACAGCGATCCGCGTAAGATTGGTAATGATGGAAGTGCCTTGGAATTCGTTTTTTTCGCCGTCTTCCCCGATGTATTCAATATTCAGAAATGCAACTGCTATACGAGACACCAGAATGGTAGCGGAGAGAATAAGCGCTACATAAAGAGATTTGTTGAGATAATTTTCGAGCTTGGTATCGAGCGAAAGATTATTTACACAAATATAGATCCCGATACCCAGAAAAATAATAAAGGTAATGCCCCGCAAAGCCTGCAATACCTTGCCTCCGCTCAGCCAATTGTTTTTTGCCAGAATTTTCCGAAGCTTATACAACAGATAAAATTCCAACAGGATTCCTATCGCCACAGAGATCAGCAGCATGAGAAACGGCCAGAGGATGTGTTCGAGATTGTAGAGGAAAGGCATAAATGTAATTTTGAATTTTGAATTATGAGTTATGAATTGAAACTAATTGCAATTTACATTTTGAAATAATTATTACAGAGTTTAAAAATCAGAGAAGGGTGCAGATACAAAAGACTTGAAAAGATTGAATATTTTAACTCATAATTCATAACTCATAATTCAAACCTCTTTAAATAACGTTTTGCAGCCAATGCCAAACGTCTTCGATCATACTGCGGTTATAGATTACTTTTACCATCGCCATCAGGATCAGCAATACTGCGAGCACAAAACCCATAAGCAATCCCAATAGTTTGCTGCTGGTCACTTTTTGCATTTTGTCGAGATAGCTTTTCGACCAGGACTTCATGTATTTTTCTACCAAAAGTACGGTAGGATAAAAAGTGATCACGGCTACAAACATTTGTACAAGCGCCGACTGGTAAGGACTGTCAGGTGCTTTGTATTTGGCGGTGATCAGTAGTATATAAGCGCTGACCAGCTCCGCGACCAATATCGCCAGGATGATGATGATATACCTGGAAAGGTTTTTCATGTGCCAGAGTTTGATGTTTAAGGTTCAAAGTTTAAAGTTTGAAAATCGTGATCAAGATTAAACTCTGAACCTTAAATTTTTAACTTATTTTTTTTGCGTTACCGCGTATTCTGCGTTCAGGCCTTGTACTACCTGGCTTGTGATGTCCAGGCTGTCGTTTACATATAGAAGATTAGCCCCTTTTGTGTAAGCAAGTACGTAGGAGTAATTATGCTCTTTGCTTTTCTTTTTCAGGAATGCTTCAATGTTTTTTAAGAACTGATTGTTGAGACGTTCGGCTTCTTTGCTATAATTCTCTGCAATTTTTTCTTCGCGCTGGCGCATACTCTCCTGCATCTGCGCTACCTTGATCTGCGCTTCCTGGTATTCTTCCTGTGTCATGGTCTGCGCTTCCATTTGTTGCTGGTATTTTTGTACTGTATTCTGGTAGTTGCCATAGAGCCCGGCGATCTCCGCTTCGTTTGCTTTACCCATTTTTTCAAGCTGCCCTTTTATTTTCAAGAAGTAGCTATATTTTGCTTCTAAGGTATCAATGTTGATGTACATGGTTTTTCCTTCAGCTTTCGGAAGTGGTACTGTAGCCACCGACAAAGTATCACTGCCATCAGCGCCCACAAATTGTTTCTTCATAGAAAACACCATATAAAATAATACGCCCACTGCTACCAGCAATACTGCGTTTAATGCGATTGAAATTTTTTGCACGATTATAGTTTTTTAATTCTACCCAATATTCGCAAATATTTCTATAAAAAGGAAAGTTAAGGCTTTAAAGCTTTAGTTATCATTGCGGGATCGCTTCGTCGCATCATCCGTCATCCTTTTACTATTGTTTGTGTCTCCGCAAATAATCACCTGTCAATGCAAACATAGGATGAGGAATAGGTTTTCAATGTGAATACAGATACAAAGCTGTAAACAAAGCAATAAAGCTTAGAGAGGAGATCTTATTCAACAGCATAGTAGAACGAAAATCAGCAGCGGATTCGTCTTTTAGCACCCTTAAAAACCAGCTCAGAAAATAAATCAGTGTAGGCAACATAAAGACAGGAAATACGAGCGCAACAGTCAGGGAGTAATAAGTAAGAAAATAAAAAAAGAATCCGGCAGTGCCGATGGAAAATACAATGATCGTCCAGTAGAATGTGCCGCGGATGCCGAGCATTCTGCTAATTGTGCGGTCGCCGCGACGGCCGTCTTCTCCGTGTTGGTATACTTGTGTCATGGGATAAGAACCTAAAAGCAATACCGCGCATAATCCGGCAGCGAATAGATTTTTTTCTGTGATCAGTTCCGAAAATGAAAGCTCATCAATCGCCAACAGCGACATCAGGTAAGTCCAGGCACCCTGAAACAGCGCTACTGTAAGCAACCCAAGCAGGGGATATTTTTTCAAACGAATGGCAGGATGGCTATAGGCTTTCGACATCAGGCCGATCACAAACACCATCAGCGCGAACTGCCAGCTGATAAGGAAGCAGAGCAATTGTCCTACCAGATCTACCACCAACGAAACGATCAGCAATTCACGATCTACCGGAGGAGGGTTTTCCAATCCGCCGATACTTTCTTCGTCTTTGTCGTAATAGCTGTTGAAAGCGTTGCTTGCGGGATTGAAAAACAAATGGATGATTATAAAAGAAAGAACAAGATACCAAAGATTAGGGTGCTGCGATTGGCTGGCCGCAAAGCAGAAAAAGGGCATCAGGAAAATTGAAAAAGGAATTCTTAAATGAAGAATCGTAGATTTTTTAATCATAAAAATTTTGTTTGGCAGTATAAGTATAAAGGATAAAGTTGAAAGATCAAAACAGATTTAGGGGCCGGATTCAGGATGCCAGAAGGGAGAAATTATGAGTTATGAATTAGCTCATTCATAACTCATAATTCATAACTCATAATTTTTTAAGCTTTTAGTGGAGATCATATAAGAAAAATCCGAAACAATATAAATTGTTTATTTTCTGAGAAATATAATCAAATTTTTATTGCATGTTATAACGGATAATGAGTATCTTAGAATGAAATGGTCGGAGAGAAGGCCCTTTTTTTGCGAATGAAAAGCTACATTACTTCCATTGGAACGGCAGTTCCTAAATACAGAAACAAACAATCCACCATCGCGGAATTTATGTCAGCTGCTTCGGAAATGAACGAAGAGGAAACAAGCAAACTGAACATGCTGTACCGCGCTTCTGGCATTGGTTTCAGGCAATCAGTCATTCCTGATTTTGGAATGAAGAACGGAGACTTTACTTTTTTTCCAAATACCCCCGGTCTGGAACCCTTTCCTACTGTGGGCGAGCGAATGAAGCTATACGAACGCGAAGCGCTTCCTTTAGCACTGAATGCAGTGCAGGATTGTTTGAATAATATTGAAATTAATCTTTCTGATATCACCCATCTGATCACGATAAGCTGTAGTGGCATGTACGCGCCAGGACTAGACATCGAGCTGATCGAGAAATTAGGACTAAGCCGCAATGTGCAGCGTACCTGTATCAACTTCATGGGCTGCTATGCTGCGTTCAACGGATTGAAAACAGCAGACGCTATTTGCCGTTCACAGAAGAATGCAAAGGCATTGGTAGTATGCGTAGAGCTCTGCACGATCCATTATCAAAAAACAAAAGACTGGGATCAGATCCTTTCCAATGCGCTCTTCAGCGATGGCGCCGCGGCAGTATTAGTGAGTGCGGAAAAGCCCGCAACAGGGAAACTGTTTTCCATGGAAAATTTTCACTGCGATCTTGCCCCGGAAGGCAAGGGCGATATGGCCTGGCATATTTCTGATCACGGTTTTGAAATGACGCTTTCGTCTTATGTACCTGACCTGATCAAAAGCGGTATCGGACAACTTACCGAAGACCTGCTGGCCAAGCTTGGCATGGCTTCCGAGGAAATTGATTTTTACGCCATTCATCCGGGAGGAAAAAAAATATTGGAAGCGATTGAAACGGTACTTCATATTGAAAAAACTAAAAACCGGTTTGCGCATCATGTACTACGCGAGTATGGTAATATGTCTTCGCCGACGGTGCTTTTTGTATTGAAAGAGATCCTGCAACAAATCGGCAATTCAGACGATCAGAAAAATATTTTGAGTTTTGCTTTTGGCCCGGGACTTACGTTGGAAAGCATGATGCTGAAAGTACATGCAAATGTAGAAGTAAAAAAAGAAAAAGTTTTTTTAGAAAAAGAAATCATCGCCGTCTCCTAATCAGCCATCATCGTGTTTCAAAAACGCTCGGAAGAAAAAGAACTTTTAGACGATCTGCAGTGTGAAGGGGAAGATCTCAAACAAAATCTTAGAGAATTAAAATTCATCAACCACTGGCTCGGAGGAAATAAAGTTACGTTTAGCGGACTGGAGTATGCGCTGAAAAATATTCCCAACAGCCAACCGCTTACGCTCGCCGATCTTGGCTGTGGCGGCGGCGATATCCTCGAACTCATCGCCTGCTGGGCGCGAAATAAAAAACGGCCCATGCATCTTACCGGCATTGATGCCAATGCGTTCATTGTAGCGTACGCAAAACAAAACACTGTTGCTTATCCAGAGATTGAATACAAAGTATTAAATATTTTTTCAAAAGAATTTTCCGATCTGAAATTTGATTTAGTTAACTGCACGCTTTTCTGTCACCATTTTGACGATGCAAGCCTGGTGAAATTATTTTCACAGCTCAAACAACAAGTCCGTATCGCTGTTGTGATCAATGATCTGCACCGTCATTGGTTCGCTTATTATTCGATCAAATGGCTGACAAGATTTTTTTCAAGGTCCTATATGGTAAAAAATGATGCGAAGCTTTCGGTAAAAAGAGGGTTCCGGAAAAATGAATTGGAAACCATTATTCGTCAGGCAGGCTATACAAGGTTTTCGATCAAGTGGCGGTGGGCTTTCCGGTGGGAAATAATTTTATGGTCTTGATTTTTTAAATAAGGTTCCTCCAGAATGACACGTTAGTTTTTTTGAAACATGTTGTTGGAGTTTTTCTTCACTCCAACAACAACGTAAAAGCTTTTATTCAATTCTCTAAACTAAAATCTTAAGACAGCCAGGCAAAATTCCAACCTTGATCTCTTTTCCTGTTTCATAAGGCTCTCCATCCAGGTGGATTGGTCCTTCGTTCTCTCTTTCGATCGTGATCTCTGTTCCTCTCATCGCTTCCATAAAAGCAGATTTGTCGGCAGTTTTGTTGAACACTCTCAAGGCCAGTCCTGGCATAGAATACACAGGGAACGGTTTTAAAATACACACATCCAGTTTTCCATCCGTCACATTCGCTTGCGGTGCGATATAGGCATTGTTGCCATATTGCGAAGCGTTGGCAAAGGTGATAAGGAAAGCGCTGCGGTCTATTTTCAGGCCGTTGACAGTGAGTGTATATTTTTGAGGTTTGTAATTGGCAAATTCGGTGAGCACGGCTTTGATATAGCCGCTAAAGCCGCGTCCTTTCAGCGTAGCGAAGATCTTACCGATATGAGCGTCGAAGCCCATGCCAGAGGTGCAGAAGAAAGGCATGCCATTGATAACACCGGCATCGTTGAGCCTAATAGAAGCTTTGTTGAGGTGAGCAATGGCTTTGGCAGGATTTACAGGAATGCCCATATGCCTTGCCAGGCCGTTTCCAGAGCCAAAAGGCACAATACCTAGAGCAGCCTCGCTGTTCATGATCGATTTAGCAACTTCGTTTACCGTACCGTCGCCTCCTACGGCTACGATCTTACGTACATTCTGCTGAAGCGCTGCTTTCGCCAAATCGCAGGCATGGCCTGGTTTTTCGGTGTAGGAAATAACGGGTTCGTAGAATTCCAGGTTAAGGCTTTTTCGTACCATCTCCTCAAAGCCTGATTTATTGCGTCCTCCCGAGATAGGGTTGACGATAAATACTATTTTTTCCTTAACAGTAGTTGACATTGATTTTTTATTTATCTGCAAAGCAAGTGATTTTTTCGGTAAAATACACCATTCGATAACGATGAGTTTACCTATGGTATGCTTAATTTAATATTCCATTAATATTCAGTTAAAGTTCATTTTCTTCTTTTGTAGCATACCAAATAATGCAATGGAAGAGAAAAAGCTTAAATTTCTTTTTATAGTACAAGGAGAAGGCCGCGGACATATGACCCAGGCGATCTCTCTCCGGGACATGCTTTCAAGAGCCGGACATTCGCTTAGCTGTGTGCTGGTGGGTAAAAGCAAAAGACGTGAAATTCCTCCCTTCTTCTTCGAAAAAATAAAAACAGAGGTCGTAGCTTTTGAAAGCCCGAATTTTGTAACCGATAAAAAAGGCAAAGCCATCCAGATCCTGCCTACGATCACACAAAATTTAAAACGTACAGGGTTTTTCCTTTCCAATCTGAAACAGATCGATCAAAAAGTAAAAGAACACCAGCCGGATGTGATCATCAATTTTTATGATCTGCTTGGTGGATTTTATTCTTTGCTATACAAGCCGAAAGCAAAATACATCTGCATCGGCCACCAGTACCTGATGCTGCATCCCGATTTTGAATTTCCAAAACAAAAGATGATCGACCGCATTTTGGTACAGCTCAATACCAAGGCAACGTCCTTCAGGGCTTCCAAGCGTCTCGGACTTTCTTTTCGCCCGATGGAAGATTTTGCAAGAGAAAAAGTAAAAGTGGTACCACCACTTTTGCGTAGCGAAGTATTCGATATAGAACCTGAAAATAAAAATTATATTCTCGCCTATATGGTCAACAGCGGCTACGGCGAAGATATTATCAAATGGCATGAGACCAACAAATCGCTGCACCTGCACTGCTTTTGGGACAAGGCCGGCGTAGACGATAATTTTATGCCGCATGAAAATATTACGTTCCACAAGCTGAACGATAAAATATTTTTGCAATACATGAAAGACTGCGCAGGCTATGTAAGTACTGCAGGTTTTGAATCTATCTGCGAAGCAATGTACCTGGGAAAACCAGTAATGATGGTGCCTACCGAAGGCCAGTTCGAACAAACCTGCAATGCGATCGATGCTGTGAAGTCCAAGGCCGGAATTTCCAGTACTGAATTTGACATTAGCAAACTCGTAGAATATCTTCCTAAACACCAATCGGTGAAAGAAGAATTCGGAAGTTGGATCAGCCAGGCCGAGCAAATGTTTTTGAAGGAGCTGGTAGAATAGAGGCCAGATAAAATAGTACCTTAATTTTATCCGGTATCCGGCATCTGGTATCCTAATCAAAAGTGATATCTAAAGTTAACCGACACAATTATGTTAAAAGAGCTGGTAGAAAAAATTATAAAAGAACAACATAATAAAGTAGCGATCTTTTCCGGCAAGCTTTACTATCCGGTAGACATCAGTCTTATCAACGGGAATATTCTTTTAAGATCGTTCAGGATCCTCGACCTGGATAAAAACAAGATCACGGGCATCACCTGGAAAGAAGAGTATTCAGCGCCGCGCGAAAGCAGGGAGCCTGTATATAGTTATTTTGACCTCGACGAAATTGCTACACTTACTTGCGAAGATTTAAATATCGAATACGCAAGAGAAAAAGAAACTAGCAAATAGTAAATAATTCCTCTCTCGTATTTTCTTCCGGAAAATCTACAATGATCTTATAAGGGCCTTTGATCAGGCTGGAGATATCGATAGCTAAGGCATTGTCGCCTTTGTAAATTTCTTCCCAGATCGAAAGCTTCGAGCTTCCGGCCAGGTTTACAATTCGAATATGTACCAGTTGATATTTTTGCGAACACAGATGGATGTCTAAAAATTTGCCTGATAGTATTCTTCTGATCACTTTCATATTAATGTCTAAAAAATCGTTAAAAGTATCGGATCGGCGCATATCTTCTGTTGATGATTTACATTACTTACGGGTTTTTGTACGGATACCAGATACCGGATGCCAGATTCCGGATAATAATCAGGATGTTATCGTGAACCATCTCTACTTAAAATTGACATTTAATTTTTAGATATACGTAGTTAAATTTTATTAAAATTCAAGTTTTTGTATTTCTTGTTTGCTGGCGTCCCCGCCAGCAATGCGCTCTGCGCTCTTTTTGAAACTATCATTATAAAACAATAAAACTTAACTACGTATATCTATTAATTTTTATCTGGTATCTGGCATCTGGTATCTTTTTCTAAAGCATACAAATAAAGCATACAAGTGTTAATAAAATTTTGCCGGATTGTTAAATGCTCGTTAATTCCTGATTACCTGTGTTTTCATTAAAATTATATTAAAAATTAAATGATAAAATTAATTTCCTGGGCTGCCTATTTTAATAATTCCTTAACATTTGATTAACGCTCTATTAATTGCGTGGGTATAATTTTGCCGGCATATCAAACAAACAGCCCAACTTAGTGAAGCCGATTAAAAAATTCTTGAAGGGACTGGCGATAGCCGCAATTCTTCTCTTTATCTCCACACTGAACCTTTCTGCACAAGACACAGGAACCATCACCGGTAGTGTAAGTGATTCCGTAGAAACTGTCATTGGCGCCGTAGTGGTAGTAGAGGGAAATAACACCTTGGGCGCATTTACAGACACTGATGGAAATTTTACCATTAAAAATGTAAAAACCGGTACCTACACTATTCTTATTACATACTTCGGCTACAAACCTCTTAAAGTAGAAAATGTAAAAGTAGAAGGTGGCAAAGCAACGGATCTTGGTACCGTTTACATGAAATCAGAAGCCACTGAAAGCGAAGAAGTGGTAGTGATCGGAACCAAGACCACCAATACAGTGGAAGCTGCGGTGAAAGAAACCAAAGAAAGCAAACAAGTAGTAAACGTGATCTCCGCCGAGCAGATCTCCAAATCGCAAGACAGGGATGCTGCGCAAGTAATGCAGCGTGTGCCGGGGGTAACCATTGTAGACAACCGTTTCGTACTGATCCGCGGATTGAGCGAGCGTTACAACGTGGTGATGATCAACGATGCGATCGCACCGAATACAGAAGTGGAAAGAAGATCTTTCTCTTTCGACCTGATCCCAAGCCAAATGCTGGATAGAATGTCGGTGTACAAATCCGGCGCTGCCGATATCCCGGGCGATTTCGCCGCAGGGGTGATCAAGGTTTATACGAAAAATATGCCGGACAGAAATTTCTTCAACGTCAGCCTGACGGGTGGTTATAGAAATGGAACAACCTTCAAGGATTATCATAGCAACTTTTCCGGCTCGTCAGAACTCTTTGGCTTCGCCGATAAATCCAGAACGCTTCCTTCAGGTTTTCCTACCACAGCTTATCTAAACGGAACTACCGTTACCGATGTACAGAAACAACAAGCTGCTGCATCACTGCCAAACCGCTTTGGTTACAGCACTCGCACTGCGCTCCCTGATCTGCGTCTGAGCATTGACTTCGGAAGAAAATTCAATATAGGAAATGCTAAAGTAGGGAACATCACTTCTATTAACTACACAAATCTTTACCAGAAACAGAAAATAGAGCGTTACGATTATACAGGTAGTAATGATGGAGCGGAAAGTACATTACGTTCGCAATTTAACGACGACAGAACTGCAAATACAGTAAGACTTGGTATTGTACACAACTGGAGCGTAATCCTGAATTCAAGAAATAAAATTGATTTTAAAAACTTCTTCAACCAACAAGGAGAAAATGAAACGGTGCTCCGTTCCGGTATGCAACCGGCTGACAGACCTACGGACTCTTTGAATGCATATTCATACCGCTATACTTCCAGAACGATCTTTACTTCGCAGCTTGGCGGTAAACATGAGTTCAACAAAGACCGGACAAGCTTTACCTGGAATGTTGGATATTCCTATATCAACAGAAATGTACCAGACTGGATCCGATTCAGAACCTATAAAACAATAGGCTCCGACGATCCATACAAAGTGATCATGCCTTCTTCTGCAAGTTTGTTTGACGCAGCGCGTTTTAATTCAAAATTGACAGAAACAGTAATGATGACCAGCGGTGCGTTGGAACATAAATTTGTGAAGGATGCAGATTCCACCGGCATTTCATTGAAGGCAGGATACTACATCGAATCAAGATCAAGACAATTCCAGGCACGTTGGATGTCTTACAAATCGCTCACCAACACTCCTGCCAACGACAGCTTGCTGGCGCTTCCGATCGACCAGGTCTTTTCGCCAACCAATATTTCTTCTCCCGACGGATTTAAAATTGAAGACGGAACCAACGTATCTGATAAATATACAGCAGGCAGCGACCTATATGCAGGGTTTGCTTCAATTGTGATCCCGATCAAAAAATTCAATGTACAGACAGGTGTCAGAGTGGAGGTATATCACCAGAAATTGAAAAGTGAAAGCTATGTTAAAAAAATAAACATCGATACCTTCCTGGTATCTCCGCTTCCATTCGCAAACCTGAGCTACAACCTTACTCCGAAACAACTAGTGCGTCTTGCTTACAGCAAAACAGTTAACCGTGCCGAGTTCCGCGAGTTGGCTCCGTTCTTCTTCTACGACTTCGACCTGAATGCAAACTTCATGGGTAACGATACGCTGAAGATGTGTAACATTCACAACTTCGATGCACGTTGGGAATTGTATCCTTCTTCGAGTGAAATGATTTCCATCGGCGCGTTCTACAAACGTTTTATCAACCCGATCGAAGTGATCAGCTTGATCGGATTCCCAAGACAATTTACCTACAAGAACGCCGACTATGCTACCAACTACGGTGCAGAGCTGGAGATCCGGAAATCACTTAAGTTCATCAATGTAAAAGTGATCCGCGATATGTCGCTCCTGTTCAACGGATCGATCATTCACAGCCAGGTAAATCTTGGATTGAGCTCTACTTCAGAAAGCAACAAACGTGCGCTGCAAGGACAATCTCCATACGTGATCAATACAGGTTTGTATTATACCAACGAAGACAAAGGACTTTCGATCAGTGCGCTTTATAACATCTTCGGAAAAAGAATTTTCATTGTGGGTGACGTGAACAACCCTACCATCTATGAAATGCCAAGACACTCGATCGACCTTACTGTACAGAAACAATTCTCCGATCGTTGGGAAGGAAGACTGGGGGTACAAGATCTGCTGAACTACAAATCAAGATTCATGCAAGACAGCAACAACGATGGCAAGATCACTTCAGTAGACGATCCATTCATCATTACGAAAAGAGGTACGTACTTTACGGCAGGTATCATATTCAAATTCTAAATCAAACTATTCGTTGAGTAAACCTATAAAGGTTTAACATATCAAATAGAGAACCGGCAAAACCATACAGGTTTTATGAAATAACAGGATAATATAATAGTCAAATAAATGTAAAAAGACCCATTGTCACGATGGGTCTTTTTTATTGATCGATGCGTTGTGTATCGCTGACAGCTGGGATTTCAGGCTAATTTCAGACTTGCGGTAATTTGATCATTCCATAATTGGTACGTAACACTGAGGTAACAGTTGAAGTCTAGTTTTGTGCCGAAATTAAATCTTTTTAATGAAGATCATTTTAAACTATTAATTCAACGCGCACATGAAAAACTTCTTCTTCTTCTTACTAATTGCAGTAGTAGCGATCAGCACTACCGCATGCAAAAAGGACTATGATTGCACAGCGAAAGATTCATCAGGAAATGAAAAAGTTTTCAAATGTAAAAACTGCTCTAAGAAAGATGCTGATGATTACGAAAACACTATCAAAGCAGCAGGCTACGTGAGTGCCGACTGTTCTAAATAGTAAGCGAATTAAAGATTCGCTAATAACTAGTTAACAATCTAGTAATATCCCCTGTCTAATTTTGAACCGAAAATAAATAAATGTCAACAACAAAAACTATGAAAAAAGTAAGCCTAGTATTATTAACTGCTCTTACAGTGGCTACTCTAGCTTGTAAGAAGAAAAAAGACGATGTTACTCCTTCCGGAGACAACAGCCAATACACTGAACTGTCTGGTAACCTTTCCACCATGACTCTTGATGCAAGCAAAAAATATTTGCTGAAAGGTCAAGTGTTCGTAGGTGACGGACAAACTTTAACGATCCCTGCTGGTACAACTATCATGGGAGATAAATCAACAAAAGCAGCTCTTATCATCAACCTTGGCGGTAAGATCGATGCTCAGGGAACAGCTTCTCAACCTATCATCTTTACTTCTGCTCAGGCAGCAGGCGCAAGAGATGAAGGAGACTGGTCTGGCGTAATCCTTCTTGGAAAAGCTAAAACTAACTGGGCTTCTACTCCAACAATCGAAGGTATCACTCCTGCTGTTTCTTACGGTGGAACAAACGATGCTGACAATTCTGGTATCATGAAATATTGCAGAATCGAGTTCGCTGGTATCGCTCTTTCTCCAAACAACGAAACCAACGGTCTTACATTCGGTGGTGTAGGTAACGGAACAACTATCGAGTATGTACAAAGCTCATTCGGTGGTGACGATTCTTTCGAGTGGTTCGGTGGTTCTGTGAACTGCAAGCACCTTGTATCTTATGCTGCATGGGATGATGACTTCGATACTGACAACGGTTTCAGCGGTCAAGTTCAATACGGTCTTGCTGTAAGAGATCCATTCCAGGCTGACCAATCTGGTTCTAACGGTTTCGAATCTGATAACGATGCAAATGCAAGCACTTTGACTCCACGTACTTCTGCTGTATTTAGCAACATGACTCTTCTTGGACCAATCGGTGATACTACTAAAGCTATCAGCGGTAACTTCCAAAGCGGTGCACACATCAGAAGAAGCTCACTTGAAAGCATCTACAACACTATCTGGGTTGGTTTCAAAGAAGTGATCAGACTTCAGGATGCTAACACTTCTGCTACTCTTAAAGGAAACATCGCTATCATTGCAGGTTTCAACAAAAATACTGCTAGTACTTTCCTTAACGCTGCAAGTGGTACAACTTATAGCGCAGTAGCTACTCAATGGAATGCTGATAACACTCCAAACAACATTAGCACTGCTTCCTCTACAGATGCTACAAACGTGATTAAAAATCTTTCAAACACTTTGTACTATTCAGCAATGACTGCTGCAGGTATCAATTCAAACCTATTCGTAATGAACAACTCAGCTTACCCTGCAGATCCAAACTTTGCAGTATCTAGCGGTGCTCTTACAAGCGGATTTGTAACTATTCCTGCTGGTATGGAAACAGTTTCTTACAGAGGTGCTTTCGGTGCTACTGATTGGACTGACGGATGGGCTAACTTCGATCCTAAGAATGCATCTTATTAATAATTGTATATCTCCATTCAAAAAAATACCATCGTGAGATGGTATTTTTTTGAATGTAATCATTATGTAATTGTAAACACGTTTAATTATTGTTATGAAAAAGTTGAAAAATGGTTTAGCGCTACTTGCGCTTGTGTCGTTGTTTGTATCATGCAAGCAGGAGAAAAAAAACTACAATGTAGAAGGCTATCTTAGTAAAGATGCCCAGGAACAAGAACTTGTTCAGATACGCCCTTATATATCCAAGCTGGAATATGGTGTAAACTATAACAATCGTTTCAGCGACACAAACAAAACTTTTTTCGACGAACAACAGAAGATCTATAAATTCAATTTCGAACAATATTATATCAACAACGACAGCGTACATTATTTCCTTATCTGGAAAGTAGCGCCTAGTCTTTACGCAAAGAAAATTGCCATCGGCGGAAAGTATAAAAAAGATGCTAATGGAAAGATCTATGCCTTCCAGGAAATTTTTAATACCCCTAAAATGAAACTAGATGAGCTGAAAGAAAAAAGCTACTCATTGTTTGATTACATGGTAGAAAACGGCAACGTAGACAAATTTTTTGGTGACTATGAATTGGTAGAATTTCCTGACGGAAGATGCCTGTACGACACCACCGGCCACAAGTGGATCCTCACCCAGAACCCGCGCTGGGACGACCATAGAGTGGGTCTTTAATTAACAAACTGATAACATTGGCTTAATCGTATTACAATATGGCCAGTCTATATTTGATCGTCATTAAGAAATTGTATACTGGAAATGAGCAAAAAGAATAAAGTATTAATTGCCGATGATGAACAGGACATTCTGGATATGCTCCAGTATATTCTCGAAAAAGAAGGATACGAAGTAAAGATTGCCAAAAGTGGACCGGAAGCGATCCGGATCGCCCAGGAATTTCAACCAAGACTGATCTTACTGGACATCATGATGCCGCAAATGGATGGCATCGAAACTTGCCGCAACCTGCGTGAGTTGGATGAGCTCAAAGACACCGTGATCGTATTCCTGACAGCACGCTCGGAAGAGTATTCCGAAATTGCAGCGTTTGAATCCGGCGCAAACGATTATATCGTAAAACCAATTAAGCCAAGAGCCCTTGTAAGCCGCATCGCTTCTTACTTTAGAAAAGAAGTAGTTTCCAAGAAAAATGCCATCATCTCTATCAACGACCTGGTGATCGATAAAACCAGCTATACAGTAACCGTAGCAGATAAAAAAATAACGCTTGCGAAAAAAGAATTTGAGCTGCTCTATTTCTTATGCCAGCATCCAAATAAAATTTTCAACCGCGACGATATTTTGAAACGTGTGTGGGGAACCGATGTGTATGTAGTTTCACGTACCGTAGACGTGCACATCCGCAAGATCCGTGAAAAAGTAGGAGAACATTATATCAGTACCGTGAAAGGGATTGGATATAAGTTTGAGACGGGAGAATAAATTAGTTATGAATGTTGAATTATGAGTTATGAATTAATAATTCAGCATTCATAACTAATCATTCATAATTTTTTACTCCCATGTCTGCTCAGAGTCTCCCGCACCCGAATATAATAATTCACTCTGATAGTTGCAGGGGACTCTGAGCGGACGTAGTTATGAGTTATGAATTAATAATTCAACATTCATAACTCATAACTCATAATTTCTTACTCCTTCATCCAACCAGCGTACATCACATAATTATTAGCAATGCGCATATTAAGATCTGCGAAGCGTTCCGGGCTTACTTCTTTCACTTTCTTAGCCGGTACGCCAGCGTAAATGCTTCCTGATTCTACTCTTGTGCCTTCCAATACCACAGCACCTGCAGCAACGATGGAATTTTTTTCGATATAAGCATTGTCCATCACTATTGCCCCCATACCGATCAATACATTATCTTCAATCGTACAGCCATGCACAATCGCGCGGTGGCCAATGGATACGTTGTTGCCGATAGTGGTTGGAGCTTTTTGATAGGTGCAATGGATCACCGCACCGTCTTGAATATTTACTTTGTTGCCACAATGAATATAATGCACATCCCCACGCACTACTGCGCCAAACCAAACGGTGCAATCATCACCCATTACTACTTCACCTACAACCGTTGCGTTTTCCGCGAGGTAAATATTTTCTCCAAACTTCGGAGCAATTCCTTTTACTGATTTTAGTAGTGCCATGTTTTTTTTAATTATAAGTTAATCTCAATACTGTTGCTGTTGCTCTTGCTGTCCTGCAGTCTGACAGCAAGAGCAATAGTATTGAGAATGTTATTTTTCATCCGAATAGGAGCTGTCCAGATCCAGCAACTTTACCTCTGCCACGGCACTTCCTGCGATGCCTTTGATAGAGCCGTACATACTACTCATATTGAGAAGCACTTTGTCTAGTTGCTTGTCGCGCTCGGCCCAGATTCTTTCCATGGCTATTCGCTCTTTGGCGAGAGAGCTTTTCATAGAAGTAAATCCTTCCACGATCGCTTCGATGTGTTGACGGAATTCATTTCCCGTAAGGAAATCATAAAGCATCTGCATTTTATCACCGCGGTTTTCCTGGGCAGATTTTATTTCCGAAATTCGAACCAGGCTTTCGCGTAGCACGGCGGCTACACCTTTGAATTCTGCAAAAGAGCAGATCCAGATGCCGTCCTTCTGTCCGAAACGATCCATGTCTTTTGGCATCGCTTCGGTGACGATCACAGCGATGTCTGCTTTTTGTCCGCGTAAATCATTTTTAAGTTTGCTGATCCACTCGGCGCTGAAATTTTTGGTGCGTTTACTTTCGTAAATGATTGTGCCGCATTCCTTCCCCACCGCATCGCGCACTAGGTGGATCACGTCGGCACCTTTCACGCCTTTGCCTACCTCGCCAACCATATCAAAAGGAAAAATAGCGCGAAGCAATTCTTCGAGCGCTATTTCCTGCACTTCGCCTTGCATCTGAGTAGAGCCTTGTTCGATCCGCTTCTGCATGTCGGCTACTTGTTTGTTAAGCTGTTCTACCAACATGTCTTTTTCTTTCAGCTTAAATTGGTTTTCTTCCTCCGCTTTTCTCTTAGCCGCTTCTTCAATAGCTTTCTGACCTTCAAGCAATTTTTTCTGCATCTCGATCTCCATCTCCGCTTTTTGTTCTTCCATCTGGCGGGTTTTTTTCATGAGCTCAAGTTCCTTGTTTTTAAGGTCCAGATTTTCCTTTGTTTTTTTATCAAGGTCTTCCTGGTAGCTTTTTAATTGCAATTCAAAGTCTTCGCGAACTTTGCTTTTTAGTTTTTCTTCAGTCAATACTTTTTCCTGCTCCAGCACTTTTTTCAATTGCAACTCTTTCTCCTCGGCCTCCTGGGCAAGCTTTAGCTGCAATCCTTTAAACTTTTGGTTATACTCCGTCCTCAGTTTCTCCTCCACCTCGTGCGCCAGTGCCTGCTCCGCATTGAAGCTATGGCCGCATTTAGGACAGGTAATTTTATTGATGGTTTCCATGTTGTTTGTGTTATATATCAAATATACTCAAAAATATTCTGAACCTTGATTGGCAAGGTTAATGGATTTACAACAAGGTGACGTTTGAGCTCCAGGGTGGTTGTTTGGGGAAACAAACAACGGTGGAATTTCTTATCTGGGATCCGGCATCCGGTATCTTTTTTTTCTCTTGCTTTCCTGCATTCTGACAGCAAGAGCAACAGCAAGAGTAGAGAGAAAAAAAAGCCGGAATTACTTCCGGCTTCTGGTTACTTCATACTCCCCACCATATCCTCAGGCTTCACCCATTGATCGAATTGCTCGTTTGTCAGGTGTCCCAGGCTGATGGCGGCTTCGCGGAGGGTTTTACCTTCCTTGTGCGCTTTCTTCGCGATCTCGGCTGCTTTGTAATAACCAATATGCGGGTTCAGTGCAGTCACCAGCATGAGGGAGTTTTCAAGATTTTTCTTCAGGAACTCATGGTTCGGCTCAATGCCTTGTGCGCATTTTACATCAAAAGAAACGCATGCATCGCCGATCAATCTTGCCGACATCAGGAAATTGAAGATCATAACCGGTTTGAACACGTTCAGCTCGAAGTGCCCGGAAAGCCCGCCCACATTGATCGCTACGTCGTTGCCCATTACTTGTGCGCAAACCATCGTCATTGCTTCCGGTTGCGTCGGGTTTACTTTTCCTGGCATAATGGATGAACCTGGCTCGTTGTCGGGAATGATGATCTCACCGATTCCGCAACGTGGACCGGAAGAAAGCATTCTTACGTCGTTTGCAATTTTCATTAAGCTTACGGCTACCGTTTTCAGTGCGCCGTGTGATTCTACGATTGCGTCGTGTGCAGCGAGCGCCTCAAATTTATTTTCTGCAGTGATGAAGGGAAGTCCTGAAAGCTCGGCAATTTTTGCCGCTACTTTTTCAGCATATCCCTTTGGTGTGTTGATCCCGGTTCCCACGGCAGTACCGCCAAGAGCCAGTTCAGAGAGGTGTTTCAGCGTATTGGTAATCGCTCTCAAGCCGTGATCCAGTTGGGAAACGTAGCCTGAAAATTCTTGTCCAAGTGTAAGCGGTGTAGCATCCATGAAGTGCGTACGTCCGATCTTTACAATGGGCATGAAGGTATCCGATTTTTTCTTCAGCGTACCTTGCAATTGTTTGATCCCGGGAATGGTAGTATCCATGAGGATCTTGTAGGCAGCAATGTGCATTGCCGTAGGGAAGGTATCGTTAGAACTCTGTGATTTGTTCACATCGTCGTTTGGATTCAGAAATTTTTCTTCGTCGGTAAGTTTGCCGCCTCTGACTACCTGAGCGCGGTTAGAGATGACTTCGTTTACGTTCATGTTTGACTGCGTACCCGAACCGGTTTGCCATACTACTAGCGGGAACTGGTCATCAAGCTTACCTGCCAGGATCTCGTCGCATACCTGACCGATGAGGTCGGATTTTTCTTTGGACAATACACCCAGCTCGCAGTTAGTGATCGCGGCGGCTTTTTTCAGGATAGCAAAGGCGCGGATAATTTCGATCGGCATACGCGTAGGCAGACCGCCGATCTTAAAATTGTCAATAGAACGTTGGGTTTGTGCGCCCCAATAGGCATCTACCGGTACATTCACCGGGCCCATGGTGTCTTTCTCTATTCGGAAGCTCATCTTTTTTGATTGTTATTGTGAAATTAAAATAATTAGTATGAGATATGAGTGCTGAGATTTAGTAGTTGGTTTGCTCATTATTTAATACTAAAACTCAATACTGTAAAGTAAACCTACGCCAAAAATATAAAATTCACAATGTGAAAACTGGTATTTTATTCAGTATTGAGTGTAAGCGCGAGTATGGAATTTCTTTACTATATTAAAGGCTTGGTTTATAAAGATGTTGGAAAATAAAAAGAATGTTGACAGAGCGCTCACGGTCCTTACGGTATTGCTGAGCAATGGGATAGTGGTGTATGGCATCTTATTTTTGCATTGGAGTTTTTTTATGGTGCTTTATTCTTACTGGTTTGGAGAACTGATCGTTTCCATATTTGAAAGAATTGCTTACCAGCGTGTCAAAAAAAGAAAAGAGCTTACCAGTTCCGTAGGAAGAAAAGAATCAGAAGGAAGATTTTTTTTCCTGCTCGTATACTGGCTATTCATCGTACTGGTCGTAGGATTTATCGCTGCTTCGGAAAACAAGTTTGGAGAGAACCTGATCGTCATGTCTTTCAGAGACCGGCCTTTTAACATAAGTATTTTGGTAGTATTTATCGGTACAGCGCTTTTGTATTACAGGGATTTTATCCGGTACAACGATTACCGTCCGGCCGCTGTAGCCATGGCCAACAGCCTGCTCAACAAGCGAACCGTGCTTATGCACATTGCAGTGCTTAGCAGCGCTTTTCTTTGGTTTTGCACGCACGTAAAACATTTCTTTATTTACGTGCCCTTGGGCAAACAAGGTGATCTTGTCTTCCTGCTACTGCTTGCCGCTGTAAGACTTGCCGGAGATGTTTTTTGGTTGTTTAAAAAGAAGAATGGACTGACGTGATGGAATAAACCGTCATTGCGATAAACGACGCTGCAGGCGGAGTGACGAAGCAATGACGGCTTCGATTAGTTGTAGTATGAAAAATTATCCTCCAACTTCCGTATCTTTGTAATCCATCATGGCAAACCAATTCAAAAAGTAAAAGTAAATGGCCAAAGTTAAAACTACCTATTTCTGCCAGAGCTGCGGCGCTCAATCGCCTAAGTGGCTGGGGAAATGTCCTTCTTGCGGAGAGTGGAATACATATGTAGAAGAGATCGTCCAGAAGGAAGAAAAAGGAAGCTGGCAAATTTCCACTTCGCAGAAAATTTCTTTCAAGCCAAAAGCGATCAAAGAAATTTCCTACAACGAAGAACAGCGTATCGGAACAGACGATAAAGAGCTCAACCGTGTACTCGGAGGCGGCATCGTACCAGGCTCGCTGGTATTGATTGGCGGAGAACCGGGGATTGGGAAATCAACCCTGATGCTGCAGATCGCGTTAGGACTTACGAAATTTAAAGTACTCTATATTTCCGGCGAAGAAAGCGAACAGCAAATAAAAATGCGTGCCGAGCGACTTGGGATCAAGGGCAACAATTGTTTTATCCTCACCGAAACTTCCACTCAAAATATTTTCAAACAAATTGAAATACTGGAACCAGAGATCGTGATCGTCGATTCTATTCAAACGATGAATTCTTCCTTCATCGAATCGGCGGCAGGCAGTATTTCGCAAGTACGCGAATGTACCGCAGAGCTCATGCGCTATGCAAAGGAAAGCAGCACTCCTGTTTTTCTCATTGGTCATATTACCAAAGAAGGAACGCTGGCTGGCCCGAAAGTATTGGAACATATGGTGGATACTGTATTGCAGTTTGAAGGCGATCAGCATTTGGCTTACCGGATCTTGCGTACTACTAAAAATCGTTTTGGTTCTACATCCGAATTGGGTATTTATGAAATGCAGGCTTCCGGGTTAAGAGAAGTAAGCAATCCTTCCGAGATCCTCATTTCGCAGCGCGATGAAAACCTCAGTGGAGTTACCATCGGCGCTACCATGGAAGGAAACAGGCCATTGCTGATCGAAATACAATCGCTGGTAAGCATTGCTACCTATGGCACACCGCAAAGGAGCTGTACAGGTTTTGATGCGAAGCGATTGAATATGTTGCTGGCAGTACTGGAAAAAAGAGGAGGCTTCCGTCTCGGCGCGCAAGACGTATTCCTCAACATCGCTGGTGGCATACGTGTAGAAGATCCTGCAATCGATCTTGCGGTGTGCGCTTCGATCGTTTCTTCGTACGAAGAAAAATATATTTCCAACCATACCTGTTTCGCCGCAGAAGTAGGACTGGGCGGCGAAGTAAGAGCTGTAAACCGCGTCGATCAACGGATTTCGGAAGCGGAGAAATTAGGTTTTAAAGAAATTTACATTTCCAAATACAATCAAAAAGGGTTGGATGTGTCGAGGTATAAAATGAAGATCCATTTCGTCTCCAAGCTTGAGGAAGTGTTTGCGGGAGTGTTAAGTTAAAGTTATGAAGGATTGTGTTGATTAGAATGTGGATACCGGATGCCAGATAAAAGTAGAGAAAACTTCACTACTGCTATTGTCTGTCAGCGAAAGCAACAGTAATGAGAATCAAATCTGCAACCCCAAACCAATATTCTGATTTTACGTATATGGTAAAATCTATGGAATCTCAGGAAACGCTTGAAGATAGTCAATCTGTTAAATCAGCTATCGAAAAAAAGATTTTGTTGCAAATTTTGTCTGTGTCGCTTGCAGGCGTAATTCTTTACATCATCAATGGACTTTTTATCGTCAAATCATTTGAGATCTTAAGAGAGTCCTGTATCGTTTTTGTTTTTTATGCAGTCTTATTTATTTGGGTTTTACGTCCCGGATCGTTTTTGCTGAAGAAAAGAGTAATAACGCTGGTGATCCTGCTTTCTGTGCTTGCCAGTTATTTTGTTATGGGCGGAATGAAGGGATTAGGAGCGTTCGATTTTTTGAATATGTTTTTGTTTATCTCCATTCTTTTTCAGGGAAAAGAGCGAAACACCTACAGCATTATACTGGCAGTTTTGTTTTTAATAGCTTTGTTTATACAATCAAATTATTCAGCGTTCATCACCAACCGCGCCGCAAACGATCCTCAATGGCTTTTTTCGCTTAGCCTTTCGCTCCGTTTTTTTCTCGCGTTCAACATAGGCCTGGCACTGCGTATCGCATATTCAAAAGAACATAACCGTTCGCGTCAGTTACTCCAGGAGATCCAGGCGCTCAATGTAGACATCACTTCGCAAAACGAAGAACTCACCAGTATGCAGGAAGAGCTGAAAGCCAACAACGACAAGCTGGAGATGCTGGTGATGGAGCGTACCAAAAAACTGGAGATCCAAAACGAAACACTCGTGATGTATGCTTACATGAACAGCCACGTCTTCCGCGGCCCTGTGTGTAGGATACAAGGGATTTTGAATTTGCTTGAAATAGAAAAAGACGAGAAAATGCGTTTAGAACTCAACGGATATTTGCTGAATGAAGTAAAAGAAATTGATAAAGTAGTGAAAGATATTTCACTGCTGCTCTATGAATCTAATCCGGAATTTATCGAAGAGATCCGTTTGAAAGCGAAAAAACTTTATAGTCTTTCTTAAAAAAATGGACACTAAATGCCAGATAAATAAATCATCCGGCATCCAACATCTGGTATCAGGTATCCGGCATCTGGCATCAACTTTATCCTCCTCTATCTCTCTGTAAATCAAACTCTCCTGACTAAACCAGCGATCTTTTAAACATTTTGTTATCTTTGTAGCCCTTTTCATATAAGGCAATGCTGAATTTATTGAAATATCTTAGAGATCGTTTTTCTTCCAAACAAAAAGAAAAGCCCAAGGAGAAAGAGATGAAAGATCTCAAAGGGTACACTCCTGAGGAAATGTTTGGAAAAGAAGATCCGGTAAGAAGTATTCTGGAAGATTTTGACAAAGCTTCCAAATACCTGGCGGTGCGCATTTACAAGCAGGGTTTTATGGAGTCTTTTAAACTGGAAGAGCTTGCTCACCGCAAAGACCTTGAAGGCACGGTCACCGTGCTTGTACTCGATCTTCCCGATTCAGTGGAAAGCCTGTTGAAAACAACTATTGAAAACTGGAATAAAAATACCGACGAGCTTTTTGCTTTAGCCATTGAAAATCTGAAAGAGAAATTTAAAAGGGAGATCGAAAAAACTGAAAATAATTTTCTCAAACTTTCCGGCGAAGATATTTTCATCACTTCAGAAGCCTTGTTCTTCGCGCGCAACAGAGGCTGCATCGGAAAATTCGGTTCGATCTTCTGCCTGCCCAACCGCGACACGCTCGTGGCTGTACCTATAAACGCTGACCTCGATGTAGAAGTTGGTCTTCAATTGATGATCCCTTTTGCAGAAGAAACTTTCGAAAAATCGGAGGACATGGCGATCACCAATCATATTTTCTGGCATTACAACGGTAAGAATGAACTAATCTATACCTATTACGGTTTGAACAGGCTGAAGTACGTATTACCTGCTGACCTTGCCGATATGGTCTACTAAGCGTGAAAAAAAACAAATTACATATCGCTCTTTCCATTTTCTTGCTGGCGATCTTGCTGGTGGGAAGAGTTGGTTTGCATGTTTTTCACCACCACGAAGAAACCACTGAAACTTCCAAATGCCCTTCTGGCCTGGTTATTCACTTCCACCAGGAAGAGGCCGCCGATTGTGCGCTCTGTAAGCTCGATGCTTTCCAGTCAATTGATTTTGTACCAGCCGCGCTTTTTATTTTCTTTTTAACGGTGTTAAAACCCGTTCAGCGTTTTCTGCTTACTGCATTACCCCGGTTTTCATTTTTTGTAAATAATAAAGGTCCTCCTGCCTTTCCTATTCTTGCATAAACGCTCCATCCCTTGCAAGGATGCGCCTGCGCGTATGTTTTAAAATTCCAGAATACATTGTTGAATGCCGGATAAATTTTATCCGGAAAAACTGAATGACCTTTGCTAAAGAGAATCTATCTGTATTCCCTTGCGGGAATATGTATGCCTTTATCATTGGCGGCACAGATCGATAGCCTGCAGCTACAGCAAGTGGAAGTGGTGGGGAAGAAAAAAGAAATTGTTCCCACGCAATCACAAGTAGAGCTTTCAGGCAAAGCGCTGGACCGTCAACGTGGCTTGTCGCTGGGCGAGATGCTGCAGCAACTGCCGGGTGTTACTGCTTTGCAGACCGGCCCTACTATTTTTAAACCTGTAGTGCAAGGCATGTACGGACAACGTGTGCTGATCATGAACAACGGCGTGCGCCAGGAAAGCCAGCAATGGGGCTCCGAGCACGCCCCTGAGATCGATCCGTTCATTGCCGACAAGCTCACCGTCGTGAAAGGCGCGTCATCCGTGCGCTACGGCTCAGATGCGATAGGCGGTGTGATTTTGGTGGACCCAAAACCATTGCGAAAGGAAAAAGGATTTGGCGGAGAAGTAAACCTTGGAGGATTTTCCAACGGGCGTTCTTATGTTGGTTCGGGAATACTGGATTACGGTTCGGGCAAACTACCTGGCCTGTCGGCCCGTATTCAAGGGACTTACAGAAGGGCAGGAAATTTGAGGACGCCGGATTATTATTTGAAAAATACCGGTCTCCAGGAATATAATTTCTCTTATGCTCTTGGTTACCTGCGCCGCAAGGCTGGCGTGGAAATTTTTTATAGCCAGTTCAATACAAGGCTTGGTATTTTGTCTGCCTCGCACATCGGCAATCTTACGGACCTACAGCGCGCTATTGCCAGTCCTGTGCCATTGGAGGCTTCCGGTTTTTCTTATGATATCGGAAGACCTTATCAAAAAGTGTCGCACGAATTGTTTAAAGCCAGCGCTTACCTGAGAACTGCCAACGGAGACAAACTGTCGCTGACCTATGCGCAACAGTTCAACAACCGCCAGGAATACGATAAGCATAAACCGCTGAACGACTCGCTCGCCGCGCTGGATCAGCCGGAACTGGAATTGCATATTACCACACGTATTATCAATCTTGCCTACGATCATCATATCGGAAATAATATGAAAGGCTCGGTGGGTTTGAGTGGAATTATGCAAGGCAATATTTATAAAGGCCGTTACTTCATCCCGAATTTCAAAAGTTATGCCGGTGGAGTTTTTCTCCTGGAAGAATGGCGCCAACACCGCTGGACGGTGGAGCTTGGCTTGCGCTATGATTACAAATGGTTGCAGGCATTTTTCTATGAGGGAAGCATATTGCAAGATCCGCAATACCGCTTTGCAAATTTTTCAGGCGCTTTGGGTGCTGCGTACCAGGCGAGTGAGCACATAAAGCTACGTGCCAATGCAGGCACAGGGTTCCGCCCACCGCATGTGAGCGAGCTTTTTAGCAATGGCCTGCATCACGGAGCAGCAGCGGTAGAGATTGGTGATAAAAATCTGAGACAGGAACGAGCGTATAATTTTTCTTTGTCGGCGCACTTGCAGTACACACGCTGGGTGGGCGAAGTAAGTGCGTACTACACGCATATGGATGGTTATATTTATCTGAAACCTGTTTTCCCTGCCACGCTTACCATTCGCGGCGCTTTTCCTACTTTCAAGTATACGCAAGTGAATGCCAATTTCGCAGGCATTGATGCATGGGCAAGTGATTCGCTGAGCAAACATTTTTCAGTTACCTCCAAAGCATCGGTCATATATGCATACAATCAAGCAACGCATGAGCGGCTCATCCTAACACCTCCTACGAGAGTTGAAAATGGCATCACTTATAATTTTAAACTGGGTAAAAAGATCGTCCGGCCTTTTGTTGGGATTTCAAATACCATCGTACTTCACAAACAACACCTGCCCGACAGCAGCGATTATGCTCCGGCTCCGCCCGGTTATTCGCTCTGGAATGCGCAGGCTGGGATGAGTGTGAAGATGGGAAAACAATCGCTGGACATCACGCTTTCGTGTACCAATGCACTCAATGAAAGATACCGCGATTACCTCGACAGGTTTCGCTACTATGCCAATGCAGTAGGCAGAAACGTTGGCATACGTTTGAAAATGTCATTTTGAAAATTTCACTTTAAAAAACTAATATCATGAAAAAAATTACAATAACAATTTTAACAATTATGTTGTCAGGAGCAATGTTCGTCGCTTGTAAGAAAAAAGACGATCCAAAACCTTCCAATCCTCAGAACCCTAATGAACAGGAACAGATCACAACGTTGAAACTCATTCTCACCGAAGACGGAACAACCAATGTCTCAACCTTCCAGTTCGCTGACCTGGACGGGCCTGGAGGAAATCCGCCTACGCAGGACAATATTGTATTAAGCGCCAATAAAACTTATCACGGAAGAATTGTGTTGTTAGACCAAACAAAAAATCCGGTGGATTCTGTTTCCAATGAAGTGGAAGAGAAAAAAGATATTCATGAATTCTTTTTCACTCCTGCGGGCGTAAACATTACAAGCACGTACACTGATTTCGATACACACGGCGTACCTGTGGGACTCTATCCCGACTTCGCCACAGGCGCAGCCAGCACTGGCACGCTGAAGATCACGCTCAAACACCAGCCCGGTCTCAAGCCTACCTCTGGCAATGGCGACATCACGATTGGGGAAACGGATATTGAGGTGACGTTTAATGTATCGGTATTATAAATTTATAGATATCCTGCTTTTTGCGGATGCTCAGCGCCAGCAAGAGGAGGATACCGAATGCAAGATGCCAGATAAGATATAATTCAAGATTATCTGGTATCTTGTATTCAGTATTCTATTTCATGGGAATATGAAAATTCTTAAATTAGGTTCAGACAATGGATTTCAAAAACCCCCACGACCCCGATAACATCATCATCACCGCCAAGATACAAGAGTGGGTGCGGCTGAAGATGGGCCTTGGGATGGATACGATGGTACAAGTCATCGAGCTAAACTGTATAGACCCTGGTTGTATGGATAAAGAAACGAGAATTATAGTGACTCGTCCCGACGAGCCAGGCATACAGTACCGTGTGCACAAACCCATCGTTTACGTTCGTAAATTAGATATCGACCATTTGCAAAAAATGTAAGCGTGTTTCCCAATTCAAAATTCATAATTCAAAATTCATAATTCAAAATGCCTCTGGATTCACGAATACCCGTCACTATCATCACCGGCTTTCTGGGAGCGGGGAAAACCACCTTGCTCAATCACCTCATCAAGCAATATCCTGAAAAGAAATTTGCAGTGATCGAAAATGAATTTGGCGAAATAAATATCGACAGCCAACTAATTGTAAGCAGCGACAATAATATTTACGAACTCTCCAACGGCTGTATCTGTTGTGCGCTCAATGAAGACTTAGTGAATTTGCTTTACGAGTTATTAGAGTCGAAAAAAAATTTCAATCACCTGATCATCGAGACCACCGGTATGGCGGATCCCGGAGCGGTGGCGCTTAATTTTATTTCTGATTTCGGGGTCCAGCAAAAATACAGGCTCGACGGGATTGTAACGCTGGCCGATGCCGTGAACCTTGAAAAAGAATTGGAGGAAACCGAAGAAGCTGCCAAACAGCTTGCCATTGCAGATCTTATCGTGTTGAATAAGATTTCTTCTGTAAATGATGAAACGCTGGAACGAGTGAAACAAAAGATCAAAAATATCAACCACGCCGCTACGATGCTCAGCTGCGATCAGGCAGCAGTGAAGGAAAATATTTTAAACCTGAAAGCATTTTCCGCAGGCTTTGTACTCGCTACCAATTTTGAAAACTACGAACCCGAACCCATCCTGAAAGCAGGACTAAATAAGACGCACACACATTCAGAGGTAAACAGCATCGGCATAGTAAAACCCGGTGTATTGAATCCTGTTATCTTTGACAACTGGATCACACTGATGTTATTCTCTTCCACGCTTTTCAGGATCAAAGGCGTGCTCAACATGATAGGGTTCGATCGCAAATTTATTTTTCAAGCTGTGGGAAGTCAATTTGTAAGCGAACTAGGCCCTGAATGGGGAAGCGAGGAGCGTGTGAACAAGCTTGTATTTATCGGAAAGAAACTTGATAAAAAACTGATTGAGGCGGGGTTTGAGAAATGTCTTCTGAACCCTGATCCTCAGAATTAATTAAGATTAATAATGGATGCAAGATACCAGATGCCGGATACCAGATAGTTTAGATAAAAACAACGCTGTTTTACAAATAAGCTAAAAGACAATGTCATTAAAATACTCTTGCCTTTATCCGGTATCTGGTATCCGGCATCTGGCATCTGGTATCTCAAATAAGTTATTAATATTTAAGAGTGTAATTCCAATTTTCTTAAAAACATTCCGCAAATAATTTCTATTTTAGAAAAAAAGATCGTGAAGCATGGCGAAAAAAGATACCACTTTAAAAATTTTCAATCCATTCATAGAATTTTTTAAGGAACAATCCATCAGTGGTCTATTATTGATCGCTGCTACTTTTGTAGCGCTTATCGTAGCTAACAGTGGGATAGGTGAATCATTCGTCCATTTTTGGGAAACACCTCTCTTCATCGGCGCGGGCGAACTTATCTTCCAGTTTTCGCTCGAACAATTCATCAACGACGGCTTAATGACTATTTTCTTTATAGTGGTAGGCCTGGAAATAAAACGCGAGTTGATCGCAGGTGAACTTTCTACCAAAGAAAAAGCTATGCTCCCCGTAGTGGGCGCGCTCGGCGGCATGTTGGCGCCAGCGTTGATCTTTACAATTTTTAATATAGGGAGATCCGAACTATCGGGTTGGGCCATTCCAACGGCAACGGATATTGCTTTTTCACTTACAGTAGTTTCCTTGCTTGGCAAAAAAGTGCCGCTTAGTCTGAAAGTATTTCTCACCGCACTGGCAGTAGTAGATGACCTGGGAGCGATCGTGATCATTGCTATTTTTTATTCGCAGGAAACACAATGGTTATATTTATTTTATTCTTTCATAGTAATAGTAGTGTTGGTCTTTATGAACCGAAAAGATGTGCGCAATATTTATGCCTATATGTTTGTCGGCGTATTCCTATGGATCTTTCTGCACCATGCGGGTATCCATGCTACGATCTCTGGTGTTATCCTGGCGCTCACGGTGCCTTTCCGGTATAAGAACTACGAAAAAATATTCAATGAAAAAACCGAACAATTGATTGCGAACGCCAAAGCATTACAATCTCCGGAAGCGCAGCAAGACCATGCTTCCCGCGACCAGGCTATTGAAGAGATGCAGAAACTTAGTACAACGATGGAAGCGCCGCTAAATAATATGCTATACCTGCTGGCAGGATTTTCGAGTTTCGTGGTCATGCCCTTGTTTGCCCTTTCCAACGCTGGCGTCCGGCTTGACTTTAATGCTTTGTCTGACCTGGGGTCTACAATGAGTTTGGGAATTATTTTTGGGCTATTGCTGGGAAAGCCAATAGGCATCACGCTTTTCACGTTCATTACTTCAAAATTAAAAATTACCAATATTCCTGCCGGAGTAAAATGGTCGCATCTTTTTTCTGTAAACATCCTTGCAGGAATAGGCTTCACTATGTCGATCTTCGTAACAAAGTTGGCTTATACAGATAAAACGCTTATTGAAACGGCAAAATTTTCTATCATCATAGCTTCGTTCCTGGCGGGTTTTATTGGCTATTTGGTATTGCGTCTGAGCCGTGATCCACGGTAGTAGAGATCTGAAAATAATTGAAAAATTAAAGCTTCGGGGAAATACGTAGTTGGAGGAAAGCAACAAGGGCGTGAAACAAAAGCTTTCATAAAGGCGTAAAACGCATAGCTCAATCTCAGATCAATGCGCATTATTCTTAGTTTTTTATTAACAAGCCTCACGCTAACTATGTTCGCCCAATGCCGCGATTCTTCGCTGGTGAAAGCCTGGGGGAAATGGAATGAACTCCAGTACAACAGTCAGGTGTATCGCCTGGAACACCGGGTAAGCGATAGCATACTTCCGGCCAACATTCGCAAGATCGTTCAGGAGGCACTCGTGGCTCGTGTAGGAGAAAAATTTTATTCGCAGATCCATCTGAAAGATCTGAGCATTACAATTCCTCTTCAGGCAAAACAAAGATCCGAAGACATGACCGCAGACGGAATTATAAAAAAAGGATTGATCAAATATTATTACAGCTTTTACTTTTTCGAAGTGCCAAACGTGGAGTACCGTTTCAATATTGCGTTAGATGTGCAAGGGACGATCCTTAGCGAGTGGACACTTCCGAAATTAAAAGGAACTGAATTTATAAATTTTGTTCCTTTTTGCGAAGCCACCAACATTGCTTACAACGATAAAAAGGCAGAAGTAAAAAAGATCAACGACTTCATTCTTCAGTACGATCCCAAACTAAATTATTTTGCATGGAAAGCCACTATTGGCTATAAATACCACGAGCACGATACGCACTTCCGTTCTTATCGTCTTACCATAAATGTTTTCACCGGAGAAATCATTGATCGCTGGGATGCAGAAGTGATCAAGTATGATGCACCTACGCATAAATAATCATTAATTTTTTATTGTCTTAAAAATCTTCTAATAAGTGGTG
>DATLOZ010000001.1:0-65580 GCA_035535995.1 Cytophagaceae bacterium | reverse complement strand
TATTCTAATTCAATGAAAGTATGCTGTTAGATTCCAGTAAATCACAGATCACGTATTGGACTGCCGGATTGTTGCCATAGTAATTGCGGTCGATCGCTATGTTTAGCGCTTGTACGATCGTATCTATATATTCTTTCTTATAGCTTGTCAATACATTTTGTACGCCGCTTGTAGTAATGACTTGTAAGGCATAACGAGTGCGCATGATCAGAAAAGCCAGCGCACTTACTACAATCATTGAGAAGCTTGAGGCAATAGCCAAACGCACAGGATTTATAGTTAATAAATTTTCTGCTTCAAATCCATTCACATTGATATAGCCACTTGCCACAAGCGTCACCAGCAGAAGGAAGCTCACGCCATAAAATCTTTTCGCCGTGATCACAATAGATCTATAGCCAATAATGCTTTTCAACGGATACGAATCCTGATGTACATTTAAGGTATACTTGGTAACCGATACACCGTGGTTATCAATGTATAGCAGTTTTGACGAGTTCATAATTTAACTAAAAGGTTTCTATGTAAAGATTCATTTCTTGTACACAAAAAATGTTATAAAGCTCCGCAAATCAATTATAATATTCACACTGTGAACCTTGATTCTCAGGATTAGAAGATTTACTTGATTTTTATTTTCATGATTTTGTATAAATACAACGTCATTGCGAGGAAGGCGGCCGTAAGGCCAACTGACGAAGCAATCTGTCAGCTACGCAGCCTGAGCCTATTTCCTTGTACAACTAAAGGATTTTCTCCTATCGGCTATTTCAATAAAAGATGTAGTAAAGTTGAAATCAGAAATTTCTACGCACAAGGTTCTTACTGAATGACAACCTTATGATCATCTTGCAAATAAAAATCAAGTAAATCTTCTAATCCTGAGAATCAAGGTTCAGACTACCTGCTAAGATACTTCCGCAGTTCCGGCGCTACAGGTTGTTGAATAAGCGCATTCTGAAGCACCCATTTTTCCGGGTTTTCTGCTTCGATGAGGAATTGAATTTCTTTGGCTTCCATCACTGCTACAGGTACTCCGTCGCGGTATAAGATTCTGTTGCCTGCAAAACCGGCGATGCGTCTGCCTGGAGTAAGAATCCCTGTAAGGTTGAGCGGATCGGCAGCGCTTACAGACACAAGCATTCCTGCTTTGTTTTCTTTTTTTACCTCACGCATTTCAGTGATCGCTTCGGGAAGCGCGAATTGTTCTCCCCATACACCTTCTACAAATCTTCCGCCACGTATCTGTCCACGGGCTTCCAATGTACGGAGTACGCGTACCAGTTCACGCCATGGCGGCGCGAGATTTTCTTTTTCTACCAATTTGCGAAATAAAATTCCATACCGGCGCAACAGAGCCCAGGCCACAGCTTCTGTGTCTTCCACAGATCGTTCGGTTTTATTTTCTCCCTGGTACAACAGTGACCAACGGCCGGCGGCATCCATCGAAAATGTTTCCGCACTTCTGCGCATTCCCGCGTTGCGTTTGTATTTATCAGGCACAAGCAAAGCCCGGAGTCCGGTGAAAGAATCGGAAGTCACTAAATTTTGCCCGATCAATTCTCCTAAACCTTCTTCTACCTGTGAGTCGAAAAGTTTTGTAGCAGCTACCAGGTCATGAAAGAACGAGGCGCCTTGTTTCTGCAGCACTGCCAGGATCGACAGCGCCCGGGAAGAAAGATTTTCTTCCGAATTTGTTTCGGAGAAAGAAGAAGAATTTTTCCATACGGATAATTTTCCCCGCTCTACAAAAGAGATCGGCGTAGTGCGGATCGGGCTTCCGGTTTTTTTCTCATTGTTTACTTGTGGAGTTCCGCGGAAACGGCCCCAGGAAATTTTTCCTGAAATGCAAAGCATGTCGAGCCATACATAATTGTAAGCAGCGATACGGGAAGGAAAAATATCGCTTTCCCAGGCTACGGCGGAAGCTTCGAATCCTTCCAGTTTTAAAATCGCCTGGTATAATGCATCGGGCCCTTGCGGCTGTTGGCCGGGAAGCATCTGGTGCCAGGCAAACAGGAAACGCATATAGTCCGCCGCCGATACAGGTTGTATCTCACTGCGCAAGCGTTTGATCGTATAGCGATGGATCCTTGCCAGCAAGCGGCGTTCGCACCATTCAAGCATACCGCTCTCGGTGAAATTTCCGCGAAACACAAAGCCTTCATTTTCCAAAGCATACAGGGCCTGGTCAATCGTAGTTTCTGGTAGAACCATCAATGTTGCTAAGCGGGAACCAGTCACAGGCCCCATGATCTCCAGCCTGCCACGTACCACTTCGATGAGCGGATCTTTGCCGGACAGCGCTTCGATTAGGCGATCCGGAACTTTTACTTCATGTATAAATTCTTTGCCAGGATAAATTTTTTCAAAATAAGGAAGACGCTCTGTCGCAATCCATAACCTGTGCTCGCGTGTAACCATGAGTACGGTAGCTCTCTTGGTTTGAATAAGCGTTTCAAAATAACTTCCCCAATAATGATCCAATCCTTCGTCTTCTGCGATAAACCCGGAAAGCAACAACGCATCGTGCAGCTCATCGGCGCTGGTCACTTCAGGCCATGCTTCGGCTTGTACGGCTTCAATGGCTTCCATGTCGAGTTTGCCAAGATCGTTGGCTTCTGCAGGAGAAAGCCAGCGCCGGTTTTTTACGGCCAGTGTTCTGCGTTCTTCCAGCGGCGCATCGTCGAGAAAGGCATATGGTCTGGCGGTCAATATTTCGTGGGCAAGCGGAGAAGGTTCCTTCAGATCCCGCGCCACGAGGTTGATCTCACGGTTCTTGATTTTTTTCAATAAGGCCTCCAGCCCTTCAATATCCATTGCTTCGTAAAGACAATCATGCAGCGTCTGATTGATCAAAGGATGATCGGGTACTTCACGTTCGCCGGGAATATTTTCCAGGCAAGCCAATTGATCGGGGAAAATTTGGGCGACAAGATCTTCCGATTGCATGCGCTGTAGCTGTGGCGGAACTTTCTGATTGGCCCTTCTGCGGATCACGGCAAGTGCACGTGATGCATTCCAGCGCCAGCGGATCTCAAACATCGGCGCGTCCAGTAGGGCTTGTATTAAGACTTGTCTTACTGTGGCAGGGTTTAAATACCCAAATACTTCTTCAAGCGGGAAGCTATGGGTAGAGCCAAGCGAAAGAATGATCGCATCATCATTCGCAGCGGCTTGTAATTCAAAATTAAATTTTTTGCAAAATCGTTTTCTCAACGCCAGTCCCCAGGCCTTGTTTAGCCTACTTCCGAAAGGAGCGTGAATGACCAAATGCATATCCCCTGCTTCGTCGAAAAATCGTTCCATCACGATCGTTTCCTGCGAAGGCATCACTTTCAAGGCGGCTTGTCCGCAGGCTAAGTAGGTTACCAGTTGATCCGCAGCATCGGCGGAAACTCCGGCTATTTCTATGATCCATTGAAGCGCTTCCTTCTTCCAGCTTCCATCGTCGGGCTTGGTAGGATCCTGGTGCGAAAGTGCTTCGAGATCTCCTAGTCGTGAGGAGACTTCCTGTCGCAACCTTGACACGGCGAAGGAAAGTTCCGGGCTTCTGCCGGGCGCTTCTCCCAGCCAGAAGGGAATACTCGGTGGCTGTCCGTGTGCATCTTCCACGCGCACTTTTCCATTTTCGATTCGCAATATTTTCCAGGAATTATTTCCAAGTTGAAAAATATCTCCGGGAAGACTTTCAATAGCAAAGTCTTCGTTCAGTGTGCCGATAAAAATATTTTGGGGTTCAAGCAAAACATCAAAATCAAAATTGTCGGGAATAGCGCCTCCGGAAATAAGCGAAGTGAGTCTGGCGCCTTTGCGCGCACTAATGCGCTCGTTGATGATGTCGTGGTATAAATAAGCTCCTCTTCTACCGCGCCTTGTGGTAAAGCCTTCGGTAAGCATGGTAATGATCTCGTCAAATTCTTTTCTTGTGAGATCGCGGTAAGGGTAAGCTTTTTTTGCAAGTGTAAATAGCTCTTCTTCGTAATATTCCCTGCAGGAAGTTTCGGCTACTATTTGCTGGGCCAGAATATCAAGCGGTTTTTCCGGCATGCGGATCTTGTCTAGCTCTTTGTAGCGGATGGCTTCCATGATGGCAACACATTCTACCAGTTCGTCGCAGGTGAGCGGAAATAATTTTCCTTTCGGAATTTTATGCACGCTATGACCGGAGCGGCCTACACGCTGAAGGAAAGCAGCGATCGAACGGGGCGAAGAGATCTGGCAGACAAGGTCAATAGAGCCAACATCGATCCCCAGCTCCATGGAAGCTGTAGCCACCAGGGCTTTCAGCGCTCCGCCTTTCAGCCTTTGTTCGGCTTCGAAGCGTTGTTCTTTCGACATACTTCCGTGATGCGCCAATACTTGTCCCGGGCCTAAGCGTTCGTTGAGGTTGTGTGAAAGTCGTTCGGCGAGTCGTCTTGTGTTTACGAAGATCAACGTCGTCTCGTGGGTTTCGATCAGGTGAATTAATTTATCATAGATCTCTCCCCATACTTCATTGGCCATGACGGCGGTGAGCGGCGAGCGGGGAATTTCAATCGAAAGATCCAGCTTACGCGCATGACCTGTATCGATGATCGTGCAGGGATGCATGCCGCTCAGGAAGCTGGCAACTTGTTCTACCGGTTTTTGCGTAGCAGAAAGTCCGATGCGATGCAGCCTGCGCTGGGTCAGGGCTTCCAGGCGTTCTACCGACAAAGCTAAATGCGAACCGCGTTTGTCACCCACCAGTGCGTGGATCTCATCGATGATCAGTGTATGCACGGAGCTTAGCAGTTCACGGCCTTTCACGCTTGTGAGCATCAGGTAAAGCGATTCGGGAGTAGTAACAAGGATATGCGGAGGATGTTTGATCATATTGGTTCGCTCCGTAGCAGTTGTATCGCCGGTGCGTACCATTACTTCAATATCCGCGGCGGGAAGGCCGGTGGCTTCCAGTTCTTTTTTTATTCCTTGTAAAGGAAAACGTAAGTTTCGTTCGATGTCATTGCTCAAAGCTTTCAGCGGAGAAATATACACTACTTGTATACCCGGCGTTAATGTGCCGTTAATGCCTTGCTTTATCAATTCGTCGATGGCGGAAAGAAATGCCGCAAGCGTTTTTCCCGATCCTGTAGGAGCGGCGATCAGCGTGTTTTCGGACGATTTAATCGCTTTCCAGGCTTGTCCCTGCACATTGGTAGGAACCCCGAAGCTTTTTTCAAACCAGTCGGAAACAGCGGTATGGAAAAGGGGAAGCGGCATAGTATAAAGATACGAAATTGTAACGTAATGCGGGGGCAAATAGTGCGGCAGGAAAAATTTGGATCAACGTTTGATCCAACCGGCGTAGTTGCCGGAAGTTTTTACATACTCGTAAGAATGATATTGTGCCAGTTGTTCGAGCTTTTCAGAAGCATGAAGCGTCGTAATTGGCAGATGATTGGGCAGTGGCGATGACCAAAGCGTATCATTGTGTTTAAGAGTGATCATACTTCCATTTTTAACAATCTCTATTTCGCGACGGTGAACATAAGCTTGTTGCATATCCGGCAAAAGTACGCGGTACCAGCTACTGGTTTCGGAAAGTAGTTTTACATAAGTGTCTTTTTGTTCTATACGCAACACAGCGCTGTGCTCAGAAGGCGCTGCATGAAAAGAAGATTGCTTGGTGGAAACCTTTGCGATGCGGTTGCGGAACGAGGTATCGAGTTTGGCTTCATGGATCTCGTGCATTGTTTGCACATAATACAAAGGATCTTTGGTACCGTTGTCATAAATGCCAAAATGCAGGTGCGGTGCGGTCTTGGCGGCGTTTCCGGTATTTCCTACCTGGCCTATGATCTCTCCTTGTTCAATCGCCATACTGCTTTTGACCCATTGAGAATCGAGGTGAGCGAAATAATAAGTTTGCGAACGTTTGGAATCGTAAAGCCAGATCACTTTTCCGCCAAGTGCGTTGGTACCTACATTGTAAATGATCCCATTGGTAGGGGCCACTACCGGCGTGCCTTTGGGAGCGAAGATGTCAATGCCTTCGTGCGCCCTTGCGCCGTTGTCGCGCTTGTTGCCATAGAAACTTCCGATCGAATTGTTGGTCGCGCCTTTCACAGGATTAATCAAGGCGGGTTGAATATGAATTAAGAGCGTATACCAGACATCGCTCAGTAGTTCCGGTTGCAGTCTCAGCAAACACAGGCGATCGCGGTTGGTTTCGTAGTGCAGTACAATTCCTGAATCAGCAAAAGCGACTTCTTTCCATTTATTATCTTCCCAGGCAAAAAGGTTGGCAAAAAGCGCGGCGCCTTGTTCTGTTTTTACAGTGCCGGATACTTCTACAATTTGCCCCGCATGTAAATGGAATTGGTATCCTCTCGCCTGTGGCTCTGCATCGTCGAAGAAACCAGTCTCCGTATAGGGCAATAAGAGCATAGTAGAATCGTGAAAAACCTGCCTGCCCGCTTCTTCCCAGGCAGCGGCCAAGGCCTTTTCTTTTGATCCCGCGCGACGGAGCGAGCGAAGGTATTTTTCGTGTGGAGATGATTTAAATATTTTTTCTTTTACAGTCGTACTATTGCAACAAAGCAAGACAATCCCTACGGTAGCCAGTAATAGCAAGAGAAAGGAATGTTTGTGAGTTTCCATGAGTAAAAAGTAATTTATCAGTGTACATGTTCCACCACTTCTTTTAATTTGGACAACACCATCTTCCAGTTTTGAGTGGAGTGTGCTTTTTCATTTTCCGAAGCAATATTATCCTGCGTAAGCGTAAGCAGTGTATTGTCGCCTGTTTGCTGTAGCTCGTAGGTAACCAGGTTATAATTTTCAGGTTTGTCTTCTTTGCCCTGCATGGAACTCCAGTAAGTGCTTTGAAGAATTTTCTCCGGCACTATTTGTTTGATAATACCTTTGTCGTGGTATTTCTTCCCCTGGTATTCTCCGGAATACTCAATAGGACTTCCTTGTTTCCAATCAGTAGAAACATCCGTACCCATCAAGTATTGTTTGATGAGCGCAGGTGTAGTAAGCGCTCTCCAGACCGCAGCCGGACTGGCATGCACAGTGATCGATGTTTCGGCGGTTAGTGTGTTCATGGGATATAGATATTTTGTTGTTGAATTTTGGATCCCTGATCCCTGATGCCAGATAAGGCAATATCTGGCATCTTTTTTAAACAGGTTGTCCGGTCATCTTTTGACATTCTTCAGCGCAGCGGAGGCAGGTTTCTGCGCAGTTGCGGCAGTGATCCATATGGCTGTGTTTACCACATTCTTCGGCGCAACGAAGGCAGAAGTCGGCACATACTGCACATAGATCTCCGGCGTATTCACTGCCTAAGGTCATTATACGAGCAGCGCTGAAGCACATTTCTGCGCACTCGCGGTCGAGCTGGATGCAGCGGGTGAGCATGGGCAGGTCGCTTTCTTTAAGGCATTCGGAAGCACAGTGGTCGCATAGGGTGGCACATTCTAAACATGCATCAATGCAGGATTGATATTTTTCATGGCTCATAGAAGTAAAAAATTGTTTTGTTTTCCTATGTTGAAATTCGCTATTCTAGGGCTAGAAAATGTTATAGAGGAATGGTAATAAGTTACATTATTCATAGGTGAACCATGATTCTCAGGATTAGAAGATTTACTTGATTTTTATTTTCATGATTTTTTATAAAGACAACGTCATTGCGAGGAAGGCGGCCGTAAGGCCACTGACGAAGCAATCTGTCAGCTACGCAGCCTGAGCTCATTTCCTTAGTCTGCTCAGAGTCCCCTGCAAATAGCAGTATAAAACTTTTACTCTCTTGGGTGCGGGAGACTCTGAGCGGACTAATGATTTTTTATAAAGACAACGTCATTGCGAGGAAGGCGGCCGTAAGGCCAACTGAGGAAGCAATCTGTTAGCTACGCAGCCTGAGCCCATTTCCTTAGTCTGCTCAGAGTCTCCTGCAAATAGCAGTATAAACATTTACTCTCTGGGTGCGGGACTCTGAGCGGACTAAAAGACAACGTCATTGCGAGGAAGGCGGCCGTAGGCGGAAGCAATCTGTCAGCAATGGGCACTGTAATAAATCTTGCTAATAAAAATCAAGTAAATCTTCTAATCCTGAGAATCAAGGTTCAATTCTTATGGATATGCGAAAAAACGATTCTGTTACATTCTTCCGCGCATTTGCGACACATGTCGGCACAGATTTTACAGTAGTTAAGATCGGTATGTTTTTCAGATTCTATGGCGCAGCGGTTACAGTAATCGGCGCATACCACGCATACGTCGCGCGCATGCTCACTTCCCTGGTTGAGGATTCGAACAGTGCTCAGGCACATTTCTGCGCACTCCCGCTGCAGCTGGATACAACGGGAAAGCATTTTTATCTCAGATTCTTTCAAGCCTTCAAATGCAGCCTGGGCACAGTGCGTAGCACACTCCAGGCAGATACTAATACAAGAATAATATTTTTCAGCATTCGTCGACATCCTATTTAAAATCAATTACAAGATTTAATTTATTTGTTACAATATTCACACTCTTAAATAAAAAACTTCCAACCTTCCGCTATAAACATTTATTTCTTATTGAAAAGTTTTTTATTTTTATATAAACACGCAGATTATGATGGAAACTGAAAACAAAATTTACAACATATATCCCGATCTGGATTCAGGAATTATAATGATGGACTGGGAAGGATATGCTACCAGTCAACAATTCCGTGAAGGAACAGAAACCATGCTTAATTTACTCATTGAAAACCGCTTTCACAAGGTTCTTGGAAATATTAAGGATATGGTACTTATCGGAGCGGATGATCAAAAATGGATGGAGACCAATTTTCTGCCGCGCGCCATTCGCTTTGGGTTTAAAGCTTGCGCAATTGTAAGACCTATTAATTATTTCAATAAGGTAGCCGTAGAAACAATTTCGTATAAAGTAGAAAAAGAGAAACTGTTGATCCAGTTTTTTGATACTCCAGAAGAAGCCAAATCCTGGCTCGATAGTATATAAAACCGGAGGTTTATGCTGAAATAAGATACCAAATGCCCGATACCAGCTACCCTATAATTCATTCCTTTATGCAGTATCAGGTGTTCGGCACCAGGCATTTTCAGTTTGTTGCTCTGGGTTATTTGTCGTAGATTTAAACAATCGTTGTGCAACATTAAATTGAGGGAAAGTTTTTTCAAAGAGCTATTCTGCTTTTTTTGCATTACAGACTGTACCAAAGCCTGCACATTTTAGCCTTAGGCGAACTCGAGGAATAATACCTGGTTTGATTTCTTAGGTAATCGTATTTGATAACATCCACAATTTAATTTATTAGAATGAACTCTACTTCAATACATTTATTGCTTGCCGATGATGATGAAGACGATTGTCTTTTTTTCCAGGAAGCATTAGATGAATTAGCACTGGATATAAAATTTAAAGCTGTTCACAACGGAGAACAACTAATACAATATTTGCAGGAAGCAACAGAACTCCCCACCGTTCTTTTCCTTGATGTGAACATGCCTCGCAAGAACGGACTTGAAGCACTCAAGGAAATTAAGCAGCAAGAAAGACTAATGCATCTTCCGGTGATCATCTACTCTACTTCTTTTGATATAGAAACGATTAATGCCTTGTATATTCACGGAGCACAGTTTTATATTCGTAAACCAACGGATTTCAAAAAACTGAAGCAGCTCATACACCATGCACTCGATCAAGTGCTGGAGGCTTACGGGATGCAGCCTCCCAGAGAACGGTTTGTTTTATAACACGAAATAACTTTGTTGATGAAAGGGATAGTAGCTGAAAATAAATATTCATTTCTCGCCAACGGCGGTGAAATGGGCAAACTTACCCGCAACAAAGATTGGAGCCTCACTTCCCTGGGCGATCCTTCCCAATGGACGCAAAGCCTGCGCACAACCCTCAGCATTGTACTCAACGCCAAATCCCCGATGTTCCTGCTCTGGGGACCGGATCTGATCGGTTTTTACAACGATGCTTTTCGCCCTACTCTTGGCGAAAATGGCAAACACCCTTCCATCCTTGGGATGCCGGGAAAAGAAGCCTGGGCAGAAATGTGGGAGATCACAAACCCTCTGTTGCAGCAAGTGCTCGAGGGTGGGGAAGCGATCTGGCAAGAAGATCAATTGATCCCAATTTACCGCAATGGTCATATTGAAAACGGATACTGGACTTTTAGTTATAGTCCCGTAAAAGATGAAGAAGGAAAAATAGCCGGCATCTTGGTGACATGCATGGAAACTACCGAAAAGGTAAGAAGTATTCGATTCCTGGAAGACAATGAAGAGCGTTTCCGCAACACGGTAATGCAGGCGCCGGTCGGTATCACCATCCTCCAGGGCCCTGATTTTATTGTAGAGCAGGCCAATGAAACCTATCTCCAGATTATTGACAAGAAGGAAAAAGAGTTTGTAGGGAAATCGCTGTTCGACTCGCTGCCTGAAGTGAAAGAAGCTGTGGAGCCTTTGCTCACAAATGTATATAATACGGGCATTCCTTATTATGGCACGGAATTCCCTGTTTATCTCAACCGCTACGGCAAAAAAGAACTCACTTATTTCAATTTTGTATACAAAGCACTTCGCGAAAAAGGCAATACTATTTCCCGAGTGATCGTAATAGCCACAGAAGTAACGGCTTCTGTGAAAGCCAAAGAATCGCTGGAAGAAAGCGAGCGCCAGTTTCGCAACATGGTGATGCAATCGCCAATTCCTATGACAATTTTTAGAGGAGAAGATTTTGTGATTGAGATCGCCAACACAGTGATGTATGAAAAGATCTGGCGAAAAAAACCAGAAGACCTTGTCGGAAAAAAAGCACTGGAGGTTTTCCCCGAATTGAAAGAACAAAAATACCCGGAGCTTTTGCGTGAAGTGTACCGTAGCGGAATGATCCATAAAGAAAACGAATCCGTAGCCTACGTACAGGGCGACGATGGGATGAAGAAATTTTACCTCGATTACGAATATGCTCCGCTGTTTGATATCGATGGTTCTGTTTCCGGTCTTATCATTACTGCAAACGATGTAACGGAAAAAGTAGAAGCAAGAAAAAAACTCGAAGAGAGCGAAAGCCGTTTCCGCAACGTAGCCGACAGCGCCCCTGTGCTGATCTGGATGGCCGGGACCGACAGAGGATCATATTATTTTAACAAGGCATGGCTGAGCTTTACAGGCCGCTCGCTGGATCAGGAGAAAGGGAACGGCTGGGTGGAAGGCATTCACGCCGACGATCTGCAACGTTGTCTTTACACCTATGTCACGGCTTTTGACAAGCAGGAAGAATTTTACATAGAATACCGTCTTAAGAAGAACGACGGCACCTATCGCTGGGTGTCCAATCACAGCGTACCACGTTTTACACTCGACGGCTCCTTTGAAGGGTATATTGGCGCTTGTATGGATATTCACGAGCGTATTGAATACCAAAAAAAATTGCAGGAAGACGAAGAGCGCCTCAACATCGTGATCAATGCCAGCGAGCTGGGTACCTGGGAGCTCAACTTGCTAACCCGTGAAATAAACTACTCCGGCCGCTACCTGGAGATCATGGGTTATCCAAAAAAATCGATTGTTTCACACGAAGAGCTGGTACACCGCCTGCACCCTGATGATCATAAAGCAAGAGAGCGTGCCTTTAAACATGCCTATGCTACAGGAGTACTGCATTATGAATCAAGAATAATCTGGGAAGATAAAACGATTCACTGGATTGAATCGAAAGGAAAAGTATTTTACAACGAGCGAAACAAGCCGGTATCGATGCTTGGTACGCTTCGCGATATTACTTCTGAAAAACTGTTTCAACAGAAACTCCAAGAGCGTGAAGAAAAATTTCGAGTGCTTGCCGACTTTATGCCACAGCTTGTCTGGACCGGCAATGCGCAAGGACATTTAAATTATTTCAATCGCTCCATGTATGAGTACTCAGGACTGAATGAGGATCAAATGATCGAGGGTGGCTGGCTACAGATCGTACATCCGGAAGATCATGATCATAGTTTTAATGCATGGACAACAGCAGTGAAGAAAGGAAAAGATTTTCTTCTCGAACACCGTTTCCGCCGCGCAGACGGTACTTACCGCTGGCAGTTGAGCCGTGCCATGCCTCAGCGCGACGAGACAGGCAACATCCAGATATGGGTAGGCACTAGTACCGATATACAAGAGCAAAAAACATTTACCAGCGAACTAGAAAAAAAAGTGTTCGAACGCACCAAAGAATTGAAACAGCGAAACAGCGAACTGGAAAAAATGAATACACAGCTCCAGTCGTTCGCCTATGTTTCCAGTCACGACTTGCAGGAGCCGTTGCGCAAGATCCAGATCTTTGCAGGAAGGATATTGGAAAAGGAATCCAAAAATCTTTCCGAAACCGGGCAAGGTTACTTTACAGGCATACAAAAGGCTGCAAGCCGCATGCAGCGGCTGATCCAGGATTTGCTTTCCTATTCACGCACCGACGATACCGAAAGGGTCTTTAAAAAAACCAACCTGGAAGAGATCATTGAAGAAGTGCAAAATGATTTTAGAGAAGCATTGGCTTTGAAAAATGGAATGATCATCGTGCAGCAAACCTGTGTGGTGAATGCGATCCCATTTCAGATCGGACAACTATTTCATAATTTTATAAGTAACTCCATCAAATTCTCTATCGCCGGCAAGCCGCTTAGGATCTATGTAGAATGCAAGATCGAGAAAGGAGAAAAGCTCGCGGTCGAAGGATTGATACCGGATAAACAATATTGTCATATCTCCATTTCCGACAATGGGATTGGCTTTGATCCGCAATACAAGGAAAAAATATTCGAAGTATTCCAACGTCTCCATGGCAAAGAAGAATACGGCGGCACCGGCATCGGTCTGGCGATTGTGAAGAAGATCGTAGACAACCATGGTGGATTGATCTTCGCTTCCGGTGAGATCGGCAAAGGCGCTACCTTTGATATTTATTTCCCCGCCGAGCCACGTTAACAATGGCCTTTAAGCTTGTAACCGTTCGTTTGCCGTTTTGAATGAGCGCAAACGATTTAAGGCCTAAACTGCCAACAACGTATAATCAGCATGACCTTCATCCGATATCTTCCTTGCAACACACTCCAGCCTTTTGTAGAGTCTTTTGCCGTACAGGAAACAGCCGAAGAACAAAGCTACAAAGTATTGCCCGGCACAGGCCTTGTGATAGGGTTTCAGTACAAGGGAAGATTGTCTTATTTAGAAAATGAAAAAGAAATTCCACTCTCCGTTTCAGGAGTGACGGGCTTGCAAGACAGCTTCAGGATTTTTAAAAATAGTCCGCAGATTGGTACTGTACTGGTATTTTTTAAAGAAGCAGGCGCCGCTGTTTTTTTCAAACAACCTTTGCACGAGCTTTTTCGCGAAAGCGTTTCCCTCGATAATTTCATGCTCCGCTCAGAGTTATTAATACTCGAAGAACAATTATGTGAAGCACAAACGGATCAGGCAAAAATTAAAGCAGTAGAGCGATTCCTGCTTTCCCGCATAGATCCTGTGTTTCCCGATCCATTGGTAGTTGCGGCGCTTACGCTTATAAAGGATAGCAAGGGAACGATCCGTATGAAAGAGCTGGCCGAGAAACTGAATAGTAGTCAAAGTCCTTTGGAAAAACGTTTTCGTAAAGCAGTAGGTGCTTCGCCTAAAAAATTTGCTTCCATTGTAAGGCTTCGTTCATTGTTACAAACCTACAAGCCTGACCAGTTGCTGACGGAGCTGGGTTACGAAGCAGGATTTTATGATCAGGCGCATTTTATTAAAGAATTTAAAACGTTTACAGGGCAGACGCCGGAGGATTTTTTTAAGAAATGAATCTGTCATCGCAGGAGTAGCAGCAGACGAAGGAAGCAGCAATCGATTCCTAAGCACGTATCAGTAAAACAAACGATTTTTTACAATTCCATCCCCTCAAAATCTTCCACCTTTGTCGTAAGAAAAACATCAAAACTATGTTCACAATAGAGCAAATAAAACAAGCGCATTCCAAGGTGAAAAGCGGTGCAGATTTTCCGGCATATATCCAGGAGCTAATTAAGCTCGGCGTAAGGAATTACACAAACTACGTAGGCGACGGGCATACAGAATATTCGGGAGAACAAGATTTTAAAGCCGAATCAGAAGCAAAATATTCTGTGATGAAAGTGGCAGAAAATTGTAACGAAGCGCTTTTTAAACAACGTTTGGCGGAACATCAGCAAGGCAAATCGGATTATATAAGCTTTTGCAGACAAGCAGCTGAGTTAGGTATAGACCGATGGGAAATAGATACAAATGCGATGACCTGTATTTATTATGATAAAAAAGGAAAGAAAATATTAGTAGAACAAATTCCTGGTTAATTGTAGATCAATAAAATGATCAATGAAATAAGCGAAACAGCAACACCGGCAATCAAAAGGATCCGGATGATTTTATAACGGTTTGCATTCGTATCCACCGATGCACCTTTTCTGGCGAGGTAAAAACTAAGAATACCGAAAGGGAAGGAAATAAAGAGGTTTATAAAATAAGTCCAGAACGCGCTGGTGAGCGCAAACCACAAGGCAAAGAGAAGTGATGCATAAAAGTAGTAACCAGTTTTTTTGTTCATTCGTCTAAAATAAAATCCGTGGCAGAAATAAAACCGCCACGGATTTCTTTTAAGGGCTTGTATTATTTTACCAATTTATAAGAAGCCGTATTCGATTGCTGATCCTTTACAGTAAGCAGGTAGGAACCCTGCTTCAGCGTTTCTACGTTCAGGTTGGTTACCGAACTAAATTCTCCTTTGCGAACAATATTGCCATTCATATCCGCCAGCTCGTAACGCATCAGATCCGGGAGGCCTGTAGAAATAGTAACTGAGGCGGCCATTGGGTTAGGATAAACAGATACATTTATTTTTTGCGCATCTTTTGTAGTAACGGATGTCACCGTAATATTGACAGCATTGGAAGCGGTCACAGAAATACATCCGGAGCTTGGTTCATATGCCATCGCAGTATAACTTCCGGAAGCGGCAGGAGTATAAAGGCCATCATCAGAAGTATCCACTGCACTGGTATAATTTGCATCCTTGTAGTAGATCGCTTTATAGACAGTGCTCAACTGTGTGGATGCATTTTGTACATCCAGGGTTCCAGTGGTAGTGTCTTCGATAGTAAGAGTAGGTGGGTTTTGTACTGTATAATCGACATTTGTATCGTAAGTACCCGAAGAAGGAGAGGTATAGGTTAAATGCACCGCTACCGAACATACTTCTGCCACTGTAAAAGGTACATCCTGCAGTAACACGGTGACCGTGTTATTTCCCGAGCTACTTGAGCCGATAGCAGGAGTAGAAGAGGGAGTATAAGAATAGAAACTTGTGGTAAGATCGCTATGGTAAAAAGTTACCGTATACGAATAACTGTTGGCAGGAATTGAAAAGGGAGTCAAATTGGTAAACCCGATGGTTACATCTTGAGTGGTGTTAGGGCAACCATATTTAGGAGTAGGACTCTGAACTGAAAAATACGACACTGCATGTGTTTTTGTGAAAACGGCAAGCGCTAAAAGAACAAATACTATTTTTTTCATGATCGTTAGTTTAAACTTTATATTGTATAATTAACCTTCTCCATTTAGCTGATCTGTCTTTCTTTAATGCGTTTTTCACACAATAAGTAACATCAAGTTAGTAAAAATTTAGATTGTAAATATTGAATCATGAACTTGTTTTTTTGTAATTAAAATGTGGGCCAGTCGTGCCATGGCTATGATTGAAGGCACAATTGATTTTTATGCCTTTCCTAAGACCCGCAATACAATTATTCGAGTTTATCAAGCGCTTCCAGCAAGTCTTCCAGCACAATACGATCGCTGCGAAGAGTGATCCGGGCGGTAGAGTAAAAAGGGTAGCGCTCCTTAGACCGTTCGCGGATCACAGCCTGGATCTCTTCAGGAGTTTTATCCTGATAGATTGGCCGGCCTGAAAAATCGGTGTTCTTCACTCTATTCCAAAGTTCTTCCGGCGATACATCGAGAAAGACAGTAATGCCGTGTTGGTTCATGAGCGCCATGTTGTGGTGAAAGCAAGGAAGTCCGCCGCCGGTGCAGATCACTAAATTTTCTTTATCAAAAAATTGTTGGATCAGCGCATGTTCCATCAGACGAAACGAAGCTTCGCCGCCTTCTGCATAGATCTGTTCAATACTTTTTTTCTGCTCTTCAATAATGATCACATCAGTATCTACAAAACCATAACCCGAGTGCAGCGAAAATTGCTTTCCAAGGGTACTCTTGCCACAGCCCGGCATTCCTACAAGATAGAGACAAGACTTCATATTTAGTTATTAGTTATGAATATTGAATTATAAATGGTGTATATGAAATAGCATAGGATACCAGGAAAAAAAATATTTCTAAATATTAATTCATAATTCATAACTCAACATTCATAATTTAAATTAACCATGCATAGTTTCTTTCTTACTATATCGATTCATGATAGAAGCTTCGAATTCTAGAAATTCCTGCCAACGTTTGTCTACATCTTCACCTTCGGCGTATTGGCGGGCGTAATTGATGAAGGTTGTATAGTGCGTTGCTTCGCTTACCATGAGTTCGTAATAAAATTTGCTCAGTTCCTCATCTTTTATTTTTTCGCTAAGCATTTTGAAACGCTCGCAGCTTCTGGCTTCTATAAGTGCAGAAAAAAGCAGCCGGTCGATCAGAACGATCCTGCGCTGATGACCTTTGCGCATAAACGAATATAATTCCCCTGCATATTCATCCTTCCGCTCGCGGCCAAGCTTGAACCCGCGCGCTTTTATGATCTCGTGTACCATTTCAAAATGCGAAAGCTCTTCCTGCGCAAGCTTGATCATATCCGTGACAAGATCCGTGTATTCAGGAAAATTCACGATCAGGTAAATGGCATTGGAAGTAGCCTTTTGCTCGCAGTACGCATGGTCCGTAAGGATCTCAGAAATATTTGTCTCCACAATGTCTACCCAGCGCGGATCTGTTGGCAATTTTAATCCCAGCATTGTTTAATTTTTAATTTTTGAGTTATGAATTTTAAAACCAAGGTCAGGCAAATCAGTAACGTGTTTTGTCTGTTTTATCTTTCCATACCTGAAAAGCATTTAGTGCTTCTGCCCGTCCAAGTTGCACAAAAGGAATTTTTCTTTCCGAAAAATCTTTCTTCAATTCCTGGTAGATCATTGAATCATCAAAGCCAATATTGGCGGCATCTTCGCGGGTATTAGCATAATATACTTTGTCGGGCCTCGCCCAGTAGATAGCACCCAGGCACATAGGACAAGGCTCACAGCTAGTATAGAGAATACAGCCATCCAGTTGAAAGCTATTCAGATTTTTACAAGCATCGCGAATAGCCACTACTTCTGCATGCGCCGTGGGGTCCAGTGCAGAGGTGACCTGGTTAGAGCCGCGGCCAATGATCTTTCCGTCTTTTACAACCACCGCGCCAAAAGGTCCGCCTTTATTTTCCGTTGGTCCTAAAAGCGAAAGCTCAATGGCGGCCTGCATAAATTGCTCGTGTTCGGTCATCTGGTAGAGGTGTTAATTGGATATCAAATGCCAGATAATTTATTTTACAAATTTATCTGGTATCTTTTTAATATTGATTTTTCGTTTCTATAAACTTATTGTATTGCTCTGTAGTGAGGATTCCTTTTAATTGGTTTTCCCATTCATCATAAGCAAGTTTGCTGGCCGATTGAACGCGTTGTTTGTCGGCGCCATATTTCTTGCGGGCATCGGTTACTTTTGCAATACGGTTCAGCGTGATGCCTTTGATGTTGGTTACTTGTTCGTCACTAAGGGAAAGATTATCTTTTAGTTTCGACACTACTTGATCTGCCTTTTGATCGGCGGTGACAGGGGCTTGCACGGTTTGGGAATAAGCGGCTACGGTAAATCCAAGCAGGATCGCGAAAAGAAACACTAATTTTTTCATAAAATTTTCAGGTTAGTAATTACTATAATTTTCAGGATTAACTAAGATGGCTAAAATTTTTCTAAAAAGAAAAAGAGAGAAGAGATAAGGACTGTTTTCAAGCCATTGTTAAAGCTTTTCTCCAAGAAGATAATAAGAGATAGTTCGCAGAAAAATACTATTTTAGGAGCATGGTAAATTGTTGAGCCAAGACAAACCATTATAAGCGATATTCGTTAATCTTACTTGATACTATAAACCTAAAATGTATGAAAAAATCCCTTACCCTTTTTCTTACCCTGATCTTCTCAGGTTCAATGTTTGCGCAGGATTTGCGTACACAGTTGGAAACCGACTATCAACAATTTGTAGACGCGGTGAAAAACAAAGACGGAGATAAACTGAAAAACGTTGTCAGCTCGGCTTATTATCTAAACACCAAAAATGAATTGATCTCCGCGCAGGTAAAATTCCCCGATGGATTTTTTGCAAGCGCTCCGCGGATGGTCTATGATCTGAAAAAAGAAACCTTCGTCAAGGCCTTTGCCAATGGCACTACCGCCAACAGCATTTACTATGGTAAAGATGCTTTCGGCTCTGAGTCTCTGTTGATCTTACGTTTTATTAAAGAAAATGAGCAGTGGAAATTTTACAATGCGCAGAACAAACTATCACAAGACATTCTCGCAAAGTGTAAAGCAGGCGATACTACTTTCCTAAAAACAAAAGATTTTTATCCGGATGGCAATGCACCGGCAGTTCCAGCCGAGATCACGTCGATCGATTTCAAAGCTACACTGGATTTATTTTGTGAAGGCTACAGTGTAAAAATAAAAATAAACGGTATCGAGCAGCCAGGTACCGACAAGACTACCAACGATATTGTTGTACTTGGCGGTGTGAAGAAAGGAACAAACACAATCGAGATCACGGCTACGCCTATCACAGGAAAGACGATGCAGCGCGTGATGATCAGTATTGCTAAAGTAGTAAACACGCAGGAGTACGAGGTATTCTCAATGGAGGACACCGCATTGCCGGCTTCGATTGTAAAGCAGTTTACAGTGAACTAATGTCAATCCCGGTTCAGACAAAAAAAGCCCCGATTTAAGTCGGGGCTTTCAAGTCCGCTCAGAGTCTCCCGCGCCCGGAAGTTTATTTTCAGCAAATGATGTTGGCAGGGGACTCTGAGCTGTCGACAGAACCTGTCATTGTTATTAACGGCTCAGAGTCCCCTGGTGAGGTTTGTGGTAAAACTTTATGCTTCGGGTTGCGGGAGACTCTGAGCGGACTGTAGTGAATTTTTGTTAACTTCGAATAAATTTTTTAATACATATTTTTTAATCTTTAATTTATTTTCTCATGTCTGTAAAAAAACTCCAAACAGAAACATCAATAATTTATTACTGTACCTTCACCTGTTATAATTATTTAACTTTATTTGAATGGACTGATTTTTATGATCAAATATATAACTGGTTTAATATCCTTATCAAAAAATCAATCGGAATAAATGGATATGTAATAATGCCAAACCATCTTCATTGTATGTTATATCTGCCAGAACATAGTAAACCGATTGATAAAATTATAGGAAATGGAAAAAGATTTATGGCATATGAAATAGTGAACAGATTAGAGCAATTGCATTGGCATGAATTACTTTCTACTCTTCAGGAAGCGGTTTCAATTAAAGAAAGAAAAAAAGGAAAAATACATCAGGTATTTCAACCATCCTTTGATGCAAAGCCATGCGACTCTGAATGGTTTATTGAACAAAAACTTAATTATATACATAGAAATCCTGTAAGTGGTAAATGGAGTTTGGTAGATGATTATACGGACTATGTACATTCTAGTGCGGGATATTACGAATGCAATCGACCAGCATTGATTGATATCATGCATTATAAAGATGTAGGATTACTGTGCTAATAAAGTCCGCTCAGAGTCTCCCGCGCCCGGAAGTTTATTTTCATCAAATGATGTTGGCAGGGGACTCTGAGCTGTTAGCAGAACCTGTCGTCATTATTAACGGCTCAGAGTCCCCTGGTGAGGATTGTGGTAAACTTTATGCTTTGGGTTGCGGGAGACTCTGAGCGGACTTAATGTCAATCCCGGTTCAGACAAAAAAAGCCCCGATTTAAGTCGGGGCTTTTTTTGATATAAAACTGTAAACAGTTTACAAATACAATGGAAACTTCTCCATCATTTTGTTTACTTGTTTTCTAGCTTCTGCAATACGTGTTTCATTTTCATGATTCATCAATACTTCGTCGATCAGGTCTACGATCTGGATCATGTCGTTTTCTTTCAACCCGCGTGTAGTCATTGCAGCGGTTCCTATGCGCATACCGGAAGTAACGAACGGAGATTTATCGTCAAACGGCACCATGTTTTTGTTGATGGTGATGTCAGCCTTGATCAGTGTATTCTCAGCGATTTTACCAGTCAGGTTTTTAGAACGAAGGTCGATCAGCATTAAGTGGTTGTCGGTACCTCCGGAAATGATCTGGTAGCCTTTGCTCAGGAATACTTTGGCCATTGCCTGTGCATTGGTTTTTACCTGTTTGGCATATTCTGTATAATCGTCGGAAAGTGCTTCGAAGAAAGCCACAGCTTTCGCAGCGATCACATGCTCCAGCGGACCGCCTTGCGTGCCCGGGAACACAGCCATATCCAACACGTTCGACATCATTCTTACTTCTCCTTTTGGAGTAGTAAGTCCCCAGGGGTTTTCAAAATCTTTACCCATCATGATCACACCGCCTCTTGGGCCTCTCAGTGTTTTGTGCGTAGTGGTGGTCACGATATGGCAATGAGGGATTGGATCGTTCAATAGACCTTTTGCGATCAACCCGGCTGGGTGAGAAATATCGGCGAGCAACAAAGCACCTACTTTATCAGCTATCTGGCGGAATCTTTTATAATCCCAGTCACGCGAATAAGCAGAAGCGCCGCAGATGATCAACTTTGGTTTTTCTTTTAAAGCAATCGCCTCCACTTTGTCCATGTCGATGATGCCCGTTTCTTTTTCTACTCCGTAGAAGAAAGGTTTGTAATATTTACCGGAAAGGTTTACAGGAGAACCGTGGGAAAGGTGTCCTCCGTGGGAAAGGTCAAATCCTAAGATCGGATCGCCAGGTTGAAGGCAGCCCAGGAATACCGCGGCGTTTGCCTGTGCACCCGAGTGCGGCTGCACGTTGGCCCATTCTGCGCCAAACAATTGTTTCAGGCGGTCGATCGCCAGCTGCTCTCCAATGTCTACAATTTCACAACCACCATAATATCGTTTGCCAGGAAGCCCTTCCGCATATTTGTTGGTGAATACACTGCCCATTGCTTCCATTACTTGCTTAGAAGTAAAGTTTTCCGAAGCAATCAACTCGATCCCGTGCTCCTGACGATCGCCTTCTCTCTTGATCAGATCAAAGATCGCCGTATCTCTGGTGATTTTTTTTGTCATTGTTTCCATTGTGAAAATAGTTGTTATTATTGAAGTTATAAAGTTACGCGAACTTACGTTGAGTGCCAAAATTAAGAAACATATAAATAATAGTTGGAAGCTCAATATGCTGAAATTCAATACTTAATTATATTAGTATAAGAAAAATAAAAAATATATGTAACAACATATATGTTATAACATATATATTTTGTATCTTTGTATCAACAAATTAAAACAGGAAAGAAAATGGAAAAAACAGCAGCCTTCGAACACGAAGTAATAAAAGAAATAAAAAACCGCAAAAGCGGCAGAGCATATTTAGAAAAACCAGTGGAAGAAGAAAAACTGCACATCATTCTGGAAGCCGCCAGGTGGGCGCCCTCCAGCTCTAATGAGCAGCCATGGAAATATATAGTGGCTACAAAAGACAATCCTGAATTATACCACAAAGTGTTCGAAGCGCTGAATGAAGGAAATCAAATCTGGGTGCAGAAGGTGCCGGTGATCATCGTAAGTATGGCTAGAAAAACATTTCTCAAAAACGGCGCGCCCAACAAATTTGCGCTGCACGATACCGGAGCCGCCAACACGCTGCTGGCCTTGCAAAGTGCGGCTATTGGCCTGATGGCGCACCAGATGGGAGGATACGATGCAGACAAACTTAGGAAAGGATTGAACATACCAGACGATATAGAACTTGCTTCTGTGATCGCCGTAGGTTATCCGGCAAATCCGGAGGAGCTTCCTGAAAATCTTCGCACCCGGGAGCTTGCGCCTAGAGAGCGTTATACGCAGAAGGAGTTTGTAATGACGAAAGCATTTTGAATAAATCTTGAATCGTAAATTTTAAAAATAGTTTAATTACTAAAAAGGAGGTTACCATGAAAAAGGTCATTCACAAAGCCAACACCAGGGGGCATGCAGACCACGGATGGCTTAACAGTTTTCACTCATTCAGTTTCGCAGGATACTACGATCCGGAAAGGATCCACTTCGGAACACTGAGAGTACTGAACGATGACATAGTAGAAGGCGGCAGAGGTTTTGGAAAACACCCGCACGATAATATGGAGATAGTATCCATTCCGCTTTCCGGCGCGCTGCATCATCAAGACAGTACTGGTCGCGACAAGGTGATCAACACGAACGATGTACAGATCATGACCGCCGGAAGAGGCATCGTACACGCAGAGTTCAACGACTCCGCTACAGAAAAAGTAAACTTTCTGCAGATCTGGGTTTTTCCAAAACTGAGAAATGTAGAACCGAGGTATGAACAAAAAACCTTTGATCCGGAAAAACGCAAAAATAAATTTCAGGTAGTAGTTTCTCCGGAAGACGCAGAAGCGGTGAACATCAACCAGGACGCGTACTTCAGCCTTGGCAAACTTGATAAAGGCGTAGCAGTAGATTACAAGATCCGTAAGGAAGGAAACGGCGTCTATGCTTTTGTGATCAGTGGAGAAGTGAAAGTAAACGAAGACTCATTGAGTAAAAGAGATGCGATCGGCATTTCCGAAACCGGTGAGATCCACGTGGAAGCCGCCACAGACACGGAAATACTGCTGATTGAAGTTCCGATGAATTAATGTATGTAAGAAACCTGTATGGTATGACAACCATACAGGTTTTAAAAATTTGAACATAGGATGAGGATAGTTTGTTTTACTATATTGCTTGCCACCATGGCGTGGCAGTTAAAAAGCAAAAAGGACACGCTTATGAAAACGAAGAACGTAGAAAGGATCGTCCATGCCCAATCATTTCGAATGGGAGAGATGATCGTAAAGCAACCTTTACCTGCCAGGGGATTAAATAAGACAGGACCGTTTATTCTTTTACACCACGCGGGGCCGAAAGAAATTAAACCAGGATCCAAAAAATTCCGCATCGATCCACATCCGCACAGAGGTTTTCAACCTGTGACCTTTATTTTCCAGGGAGAGATTGAACATTATGATTCCAAAGGAAACCACGGCCTGCTTGGTCCGGGGGAAGTACAGTGGATGAATGCAGGAAAAGGTATCGTACACAGCGAAGGACCGCCACAATCTTTCTTCGAAAAAGGAGGAACCTCAGAGATTATTCAACTTTGGATCAATCTTCCTAAGTCGCAAAAAATGTCGGAGCCTTCTTACCAGGATCTCAAACGAGAAATGATTCCGGTATTGGAAGAGCAAGAAGGCAAATTAAAATTTAACGTAGTAGCAGGAAAATACAAAGACGTGCAAGGCCCTGCAGTTACAGCCACGCCAATCCTGGCGATGACGGCCTATGCAGAAGAAGATGTGGAAACAACTATTAGTTTTCCTGCTTCTTACACAGCTTCACTCTATTTGTTGGAAGGAGAACTGATCCTGAATGGCGAACAAAAATTAGAAAAAGAACACCTAGCGATTTTCGATAGCGCCTCAGATGCGATCACTATTAAAACTACACAAAGAGCTAAAATGCTCATCCTTGCAGGAGAGCCGATCAACGAGCCAATGGTAAGCCACGGACCTTTTGTGATGAACAACGTAGAAGAGATCAACCAAGCCATCGATGACTATGAAAATGGAAAGATGGGTGTGTTGACGAAGTAAATTTTTAAGTGATGAATTATGAATGTTGAGTTATGAATTGTATTTTCAAAAATATATTTGTACTCAATAATTCATAATTCATAATTCATAATTCATAATTCATAATTCATTTTATTCCCATGAAAAAACTAACATCCATCGGCTTAGATCAAAAGTTGTCGAAAGAACTGGCAGAAAAACTGAACACATTGCTTTCCAACTACCAGGTTTTTTATATGAACGTACGCGGTTTTCATTGGAATGTGCAAGGCGACAAATTTTTCGAACTACATATAAAATTTGAAGAACTCTACACCGACATTGCCCTGAAGATCGACGAGGTGGCCGAAAGGATATTGACACTGGAACATACACCGATCCATTCGTATTCCGATTACTTGAAAATCTCAAAGGTAAAAGAAGTGAAAAATGTGCACGACGGAAAAAAAGGATTAGAAGAAGTGTTGAACGCTTTCCAGATCATCATTACACTTCAGCGCGAATTGCTTCAACTCTCTGCTGATGCGAACGATGAAGGTACCAATGCATTGATGAGCGATTACATCCGCGCGCAGGAAAAACTGATTTGGATGTACTCTGCTTACTTGCATAAAAAATAAGGTAATAAGATATTTCATGCACAGATTATAATAAGACAAAATTGTATTCTGTGTGTGCAATTTTATATTCGCTGCGTTGAAAGACAAAAGTTTTTGAAACATGGAGTTCAAGGAACGACACTATACTTTTTAGATCCGGTTTCAAAGGCAAATTGCGCAAGAATTATTCCGTAAAGTAAATTTCTCACTACTAAAAATGCAGTAACTGCTGCTAATTCTTCTGCTGAAAATTTTCTGAATGTTACCACCATTTTTTAGAAACTATTTTTTTCATTTTCAAAACCATTTTCCCCAAAAACTCCTAATTATCCAATCCCGTTGGCCCCGTATTTTTTGATACCATTTTAGTCGAATCCATCTCTAAGATTGTATTATTAAATAGAAAATCACAGCCAAAATATGGCTAAAAAAATTTCAGTTTGAACTATACTAAGATTTCAGATCGAAGAGATTCAAATCTTTTGTGGAAAAAATTCATTTTAAAAATAATTTAAAGTAAATTTGTCAAAAACCCCTTTTACGAAAGTTTCACACTTTTGTTAGAGTTACTTGTTAAATTTTAATTACCCGGCAAACTGTAATGCCGGTTTTATTAAGAGAAAATTAAATGTCGATGAAGGAAAAAGAGAATCAAGGGTTGTACGATGCCAGTTTTGAAAAAGACGCCTGCGGCATCGGTTTTGTAGCCAACTTAAAAGGCAGAAAATCACACGATATTATTGACAAAGCCCTTACGATGCTCGAACATATGGAGCACCGCGGCGCCTGCGGATGTGAATCCACTACAGGTGACGGGGCCGGAATACTGATACAGGTACCACACGAATTTTTCGTAGACGAGTGCCTCAAGATCGGAATTAAACTTCCTGCTTTTGGCAGCTACGGTGTTGGAATCGTATTTTTCCCGAAAGACGAAAAACTTCGCGAAGGATGCCGCGATATCATGAACCGCAACATCGAAAAGCTGGGCATGAAACTTCTGGGCTACCGCAAAGTGCCTACCTTCCAGGGCGACGTAGGGCCAAGTGCTCTTGCCGTAGAACCTGTGATGGAACAAGTCTTCATCAAAAGACCGGACAGCATTTCTGATCCAGATGAATTCGAAAGAAAACTTTTCGTATTCAGAAATTACAGCACCCGCATCATCAGAGAAACTTACCACTTACAATTCCCGGACATCAACAACCTGTTCCACATTGTAAGCTTGTCGTATAAAACCATTATCTACAAAGGTCAATTTACTACCTGGCAAGTACGCCAGTATTTCCCTGACCTGCAGCAGAAGCAGAATGTATCCGCCCTGGCGGTGGTACACTCACGTTTCTCCACCAACACATTCCCTGCATTCAGACTTGCACAGCCTTTCCGCTACATCGCACACAACGGTGAGATCAACACACTTCGTGGTAACCTCAACTGGATGGTAGCACAAGAAGCTAGTTTTGAATCAAAATATTTTACCAAGGAAGAATTGGAAATGGTATTGCCGCTTTGCGACCCTACTGCTTCCGATTCTGCAAACCTCGACAACGCCATTGAGTTGCTTGCACTCAGCGGCCGTCCACTTGCTCACGTAATGATGATGCTGGTGCCGGAAGCATGGGATGGCAACAAGGATATGAACGAAACTAAAAAAGCGTTCTATGAATACCATGCAGCCCTTATCGAGCCATGGGATGGTCCGGCCTCTATTTCCTTTACAGATGGTAAAATAGTGGGTGCCACTCTTGATAGAAACGGTCTTCGTCCTTCCCGCTATGTAGTAACCGACGACGACATGGTGATCATGGCTTCCGAAACCGGTGTGATCGAAGTAGATCAAGCGAGAGTAGTGAAGAAAGGACGTCTGCAACCAGGCAAAATGTTTGTGGCAGATCTGGAGCAAGGAAGAATTATTTCCGACGAAGAACTGAAAGAACAGATCTGTAGCAGCAAGCCTTACAAAGCCTGGCTGGAGAAAAATAAGATCCGCATGAAAGATCTTCCGGAGCCAGCTTTCAAATGGGAGCAGCCGGATGAGAAAACTTTATTGAAGAAACAACAATGCTTTGGCTATTCCAGCGAAGATCTTAAAATGATCATCTCTGAAATGGCGGAAACCGGAAAAGAGCCGCTTGGCTCCATGGGTACCGACTCTCCACTGTCGATCCTTTCCGATCAGGCACAACATTTATCCAACTATTTCAAACAACTGTTCGCGCAGGTAACCAACCCTCCGATCGACCCGATCCGTGAGCGTATGGTGATGTCGCTGGTTTCTTATGTAGGAGGTTCACTAAACCTTCTGGAAGAATCACCGGAGCACTGCCGCGTAGTAGAGCTTCATCAGCCAATCCTTGCCAATAAGGATTTGGAGAAGCTAAGACATTTGGATCAAAAACATTTCCAGACAAAACAACTCGATGTGTATTTCACTGCCGATGGAAAACCAGGCAGCCTTGAAAAAGCATTGAAGAGAATTTGTCAATATGCTTCGGATGCAGTGAACGATGGTTATTCCATCATCCTTCTTTCCGACCGCAAAGTAGACAGTGGTCACGCGCCGATTCCTACACTGCTGGCCACTTCTGCAGTACACCATCACTTGATCCGCGAAGGATTGAGAGGAAAAGTAGGATTGGTAGTAGAAGCAGGCGATGCCTGGGAAGTACATCACTTCGCTACGCTGATCGCATTCGGTGCTTCCGCCGTGAACCCTTACCTGGCGCTGGAAACCATCGTAGGCTTGAAAAAAGAAGGTATCATCAAAGCGGATCTTTCCGAAGATAAACTATTCTACAACTATATTAAATCGATCAACGACGGCTTGCTGAAAGTGTTCTCTAAAATGGGAATCTCTACACTCCAGTCGTACCAAGGGGCTCAGATATTCGAAGCGCTGGGTATTTCTAAAAAAGTGATCGACAAATATTTCACAAATACTGTTTCCCGTATCGAAGGGCTAGACCTGGATGGCATCGCGAAAGAGGCGATGATCAAACACAAGCTTGCCTTCCCTGAAATGGAAGTGCCAAATCCAAAATTGGAAGTAGGCGGTATTTATCAGTGGAAGAGACGTGGCGAGTTCCACCTTTTCAACCCGCAGACAATTCACTTGCTGCAGCATTCTACACGCACCAACGATTACAACGTATTCAAAAAATATTCAAAGCTCATCAACGATCAGACGCAAAAAGCAGCTACGTTGAGAGGCTTGTTGAAATTTAAATTCGTAGGCGACCCGATTCCTTTGGAAGAAGTAGAACCGGTAGAAAATATCTTCAAACGTTTCGCAACCGGAGCAATGTCATTCGGTTCGATCTCGCACGAAGCGCACTCTACACTCGCGATCGCAATGAACCGTATCGGCGGTAAATCGAACTGCGGCGAAGGTGGCGAAGACGAGATCCGTTTCGAGCCGCTTCCAAACGGCGATCTGATGCGTTCTGCCATCAAGCAGGTAGCCTCAGGACGTTTCGGTGTGACGAGCTATTACTTAGCAAACGCCGACGAACTACAAATTAAAATGGCGCAAGGCGCGAAGCCTGGTGAAGGCGGACAACTTCCCGGCCACAAAGTGGACGACTGGATCGGACGTGTACGTCACTCTACTCCAGGGGTAGGTTTGATCTCCCCTCCTCCGCATCACGATATCTATTCGATCGAAGACCTTGCACAGCTGATCTTCGACTTGAAAAACTCAAATCCTAAAGCAAGGATCAATGTGAAGCTTGTATCCGAAGCAGGTGTTGGTACGGTAGCAGCGGGTGTGGCAAAAGCGCACTCCGATGTAGTGCTTGTATCAGGCTACGACGGTGGTACAGGAGCTTCTCCGATCAGCTCGATCAAACATGCAGGACTTCCTTGGGAACTTGGTGTGGCAGAAGCGCACCAAACCCTGGTAAAAAATAAACTAAGAAGCCGTATCGTACTTCAGGCCGACGGCCAGATGAAAACAGGCCGCGACCTAGTGATCGCAACGCTTCTGGGAGCAGAAGAATGGGGCGTAGCTACTGCAGCGCTTGTAACCTCCGGCTGTATCATGATGCGTAAGTGTCACCTGAATACTTGCCCGGTAGGTGTGGCTACCCAAAACAAAGAACTAAGAGCGTTGTTTACCGGTAAGCCGGAACACGTGGTAAATCTATTCTACTTCCTGGCTTCTGAAATGAGAGAGATCATGGCAGAGCTTGGTTTCCGCAGCATCAACGAAATGGTAGGAAGAGTAGACATGCTGGAGATGAGAGAAGACATCAGCTTCTGGAAACACAAAGCAGTAGACTTGAGCAAAGTACTCTTCAAAGCGCCGGCAGAGCCAGGTGTAGGTCTTTACAAATCAGAAGAGCAAGACCACGGCATCGATTCTATCCTGGATCATACGCTGATCGAGATGGCGAAAAATGCGCTGGAGAAAAAAGAAAAAGTTTTCAAAGAATTTAAAATTAATAACCTGAATCGTTCTGCAGGAACAATGCTTTCTTACGAGATCTCTAAGAAGCACAAAGGCGCAGGACTTCCGGAAGATACTATCCATTACAAATTCACCGGATCTGCCGGACAGAGCTTTGGTACGTTTGGCGCGCCAGGGATCAAGTTCGAACTGGAAGGCGAAGCAAACGATTACTTCGGAAAAGGTCTATCAGGAGCGAAGCTGATCTTATATCCTTCGAAAGAAGCGAAGTTCTCTGCGAAAGATAATATCATTGTAGGAAACGTAGCATTCTACGGAGCTACCAATGGAGAAGCTTATATCCGCGGTCAGGCCGGGGAGCGTTTCTGCGTGAGAAACTCAGGAGCCAAAGCCGTAGTAGAAGGAGTAGGCGATCACGGTTGTGAATACATGACCGGCGGTATCGCAGTAATTCTTGGCGAAACAGGAAGAAACTTCGCAGCCGGAATGAGCGGTGGCGTTGCATATGTTTACAATCCTAATAAAACCTTCGAAGGACATTGCAATATGGAAATGATTGCATTCGATCCGATGGAGCAAGAGGATATCGATACGTTGAAAAAAATGATTCAGAACCACTTCGATTTCACCAAGAGTGATGTGGCTGAAAACATCCTGAAGAATTGGGATAGTGAACTGAAGAATTTTGTAAAAGTAATGCCAACCGACTACAAAGCGGTACTATTAAAAAGAAAACAACAATCTGAAAACAAAGGAGTATTAGTAAATGGGTAAGCCGACTGGATTTCTGGAATACGGCAGAGAACTGCCAAAGAAAATGGATCCTACGCAAAGGATCTCTAACTACAAAGAGTTTGTACTGGATTTTAGTGAGGAAAAAGTACAGACACAGGCTGCGCGCTGCATGAATTGCGGTGTGCCGTTTTGCCACAGTGGTTGTCCGCTGGGAAATATCATTCCTGAATTCAACGACGCCGTGTATGAAGGCAATTGGGAAGACGCTGCGGAGATACTTCTTTCTACAAACAACTTCCCTGAGTTTACCGGAAGAATTTGTCCTGCACCATGCGAATCAGCTTGCGTACTCGGCATCAACAAACCTCCGGTGACGATTGAAGAGATTGAAAAGAATATTATCGAAACTGCTTTCCGAAAAGGATATATCAAAGCAAATCCTCCGGCACAGAGAACAGGTAAAACAGTAGCTGTGATCGGTGGTGGTCCTGCGGGAATGGCTACGGCTGCTCAGCTGAACAAAGCGGGTCATACCGTGACTGTATTCGAAAGAGCAGACGAGATCGGTGGATTACTACGTTACGGAATTCCGGATTTCAAATTGGAAAAAACGATCGTGGAGCGTCGCGTGAAACTGATGGAAGAAGAAGGCGTGATCTTTAAGACCAACTCCAACGTAGGCGTGAACGTGAAAGTAAAAGAGCTACTTACCAACTTCGATGCAATCGTACTTACAGGTGGTTCTACCACTCCTAGAGATCTTCCGATCCCAGGCAGAAACCTGAAAGGCGTACACTTCGCAATGGAGTTTTTGAGCCAGCAAAACAAACGCGTTTCTAAAAAAGAAGTAACGGTAGATCATACCGGAAAAGAATATAAGAACGGAGAGCTTCTTGCTACCGGCAAAAATGTATTAGTGATCGGTGGTGGTGATACAGGTTCCGACTGTGTAGGCACATCCAACCGTCACGGAGCAAAATCGATCACACAGATCGAGCTGATGCCGAAGCCTCCGGGAGAAAGAGATAAGAGTACGCCTTGGCCAAACTGGCCGATGATGCTTCGTACTTCTTCTTCACACGAAGAAGGCTGCGATAGAGAGTGGGCCGTAGTGACCAAAGAATTTGTAGGCGACGCCGACGGAAACCTTACCGGTGTGAAGATGGCCGAGATGGGTTGGGTAACTCCTGAAGACGGAAACAAACTTCCGAAATACGTGGAGCTTGCAGGGACAGAGAAAACAATTCCATGTGAATTAGCATTGTTGGCAATGGGCTTCCTGCATCCACAGCACGAAGGCATGCTGAACGATCTTGGCGTAGAATACGACGACCGCGGCAATGTGAAAGCAAAAGAAAATTACCAGACTACCACCAATCCAAAAGTATTCACCGCCGGTGACATGCGCAGAGGACAATCGCTGGTAGTATGGGCCATCGCCGAAGGCCGCGAATGCGCACGCAACGTAGACATCTTCCTGACGGGTACGTCACAACTGGAAGCGCGCGATGCAGGAGTATTGCATTTGACTGTGCAACGTTAACAGTGGCTGTAGGCCTTGTTAATCGTGCATTTCAAGAGAATTTAAATTTAAAAATAAGAGAAGCCCTACAGAAACTGTGGGGCTTTTTTGTTTCGAAAACGTGGACGTTTTTTTTATAGTCGGCACGGACAGGATGTCCGCGCCAATGGCAGGCTTTGAGTGAACGCAACAATTCTATACTTGCGCTGGTGTTTGATCCGTGTTGCAGCGATTTTTCATAAAATAATTTTATCTTTAAAAAATCAATCAACTTTAAACAAAAAAAGCATGTTAGGCGGAATGGAACTTTTAGTGATCTGCGCGCTGCTAGGCGGCGCTTGCGGATATTTCTTCAGAAATAAAAATAGTAAAAACGGAAAAACAGTGGGTGTGCTTCTTGGCGTAACAGGCGCGTTGGTGATCACTTTTATTCTCGTTACCTATGTCTTGCAATCTTATCTTCTAATGCCAGTATACGCTATCCTGGGTGCCTGGCTTTTTAATTTTATTGCAGCGAAAATAAAATAATGGTAATAAGATATGGATATAAAAAGCCTCATAGAAAACTGTGGGGCTTTTTTATTGTCTCGAAAACGTGGACGTCTTCTTTATAGCCGGCACGGACAAGGATGTACGCGGCAATAGGCGTTTTTTGAATAGCAGGCACGGATGAGCGTCCACGCAAATGGGGCAGGATGCCTGCGCCAACGAGAACAGACATCCTGTTCGTCGATACTATTACTAATTAATTTTAATATCTCTTTATGCTTATAGAAAGTCCTAAAATAATCAAGCTATCTGAACAAACGCTTATTCTTAGTCAGAATAGTTCATTTGAATACATTGATCCGATACTAAATGTCTCAATGACTAAAACAATAACAACCTTAACTTTTACTCAAATGGGGTTTAATAAACCAGCACTAGAGATTGACATGAATACACAGCTTAATCAACAGGTAATTTTGTATGAAGGAATGCGAGCATTGATAAAATCTTGCGTTGATAATGCTGAAGAGGTAAAAGATAGAATCTTAAATATTGTTTTAGAGCATTCAAAAACCAAAAATGAAGAAGAAAGGATTAATATAATGAAGATGGATTTTATGAAATTAAAACAATGGTTCATGGATGATATAAGAAATTCAAAAATCTATAAAAATTTTCAAGAATATAACTCAACACAAAAATTAAAAATATTTAGTAAAGCTTTTAACACATTTATTTTAGATAGAAATAAATACACTCATGGACAGCTGTGTTTAATTAGGCCGGATTACACATTTGTATTAGAATATGTCGATTCATCGTCCTCTTACCGAAAACGAATAGCGGTAATAAATGAAGACATCTTAATGTCCTATAACAATTGTTATAAAAAAATCATTAATGTCATTTCAGAATATCATTCAATTCATCAGCAAAAAAATTTTGAATCTAATGAGACGAAAAATCATTAGAAAGAATTTATTATAGTGTTTCAGTAAAACGACAATCTAAAATTATTTTCTTAATCGGATGAATACTTGTTTGCTATAGCGTAGTCAATATATATGCCATATGAAATGTTAAAAAGTGCAAACGGACATGCTTGCGTTAGTAGAGATTTTTGTATGGATTTTCTTATTTATAAAATATCCCTAAATTAATTTCATAATTATCCGTTGGCGCATACATCCCGCCCGTGCCGCGTATTAAAAAACATCCTTGTTTGAATAACCCGCTCATGACGCAAGTCTAACATCTACAACGAAGTTTACCTGTTTAATTTCCCACTCTTATTTTTTAATGCTATATTTTCAAAGCAATCTCAATACACCTGCACTATGAAAAACGCATTTCACAATTTCCTGGAAAAGATAAAAGTGAAAGATCATTTTACAACTGCTTTATCAATCAGCAAAGATGACTTTTTAAGCAGGCTTTCTTCTATTGTAGAAGAAGCGGATATGAATATATTCGCCGATGCATTTGATGTTTTTTCAAGCAGCCGGAAAGAATATAAAGGACAAGTTTCGCCAGAGGGATTTAAGTTTAAAAGGAGAAAAAAAATGTTTGACATGAACTTGAATTTTGCAACGGTGAAAGGAAAAATAGACGAGCTGAACGGTCAGTTGGTAATAGAGACAGAGATCAATGGCTTTACAGGGGTCATGCCTTTCTTTTATGCCATGCTTGTTTTTATTTATTCCATGATCGTTCTTACAACGATCAAAGGAAATGGTTCAGGCGTCCTGGTATTTATTATTCCCCATGGGATATTTATGTTTCTCATTCCATATTTTATGATGAGAAGAAGTGTCTCTAAAATGAAATACGAACTGGAACGCGAATTCTTTTTCCTGACAAAGAAGAGTTGATAGTTGAAAACTTTACTAGTAGTTTATTTAAGCGTATAATAAATAGTAGTCTGCCATTTGCTACGATCTTTTTCCAGTCGCGGGTCCGTTACATATTCTTCTATCACGAGTTCTTTTTCCATACCTTCTTTTTCCAGATACTTATCAAGCGCTGCATAAGCGGGCTGCGTATCTTCATAAGGCCCGAAATAAACAGTGGCAATGGCTCTTGTGGCGGGAAGAAATATTTTTTCAAATCCATCAGGTGCATCCGTATCGTCCTCTACAGGCACAGCTACCGCTACATCGGTTTCTTTTTTAGAAAAGTCTATGCTATGATAAATAGCAAAACCAGGCTTTTTGCCAGGAGTACCTCTGTTGTACAAATCAGTATAGATCGCTACAAATGTTTTCATAAGAAAAGAAGATAATTTCCAGAATCTCAATTTCGCTCTTTTGGCAATAACCGTCTGATGTGGCCTTATGATCTCTTTGATTTCATATATAACTTCTGTTTTCATAATTTACTTTTTAGATAATAAAATTAAGATTGTATCTTCATCGCTACGATGATTTTGGTAAGCAAGGATAAGGATTTATATCATTTTTCTGCGCTTATTAAAACATCCTGCTTACGCGATCCTGTCCGTATAGTATGAATAAAATATCTTGTTTGAATAACCCTGATTAATCTACTTCGTTATGACAGGTCCCATCCAACAGTACCTCGCCGTTCAACCACCCGAAAGACAAGCCGTGCTGGCACAACTCCATTCTATAATCCTGGAAGAAGACAAAACAGTAGCAGCAAGCCTGGAGGCCATGATGGGAAAAGAAATGATCCTCTACAAGCACAAAGACCAGATGAAATACGGCCTCGCGGGAATGAAAAATTATATGACCTTGCACGTAATGCCGATTTATGGATCTCCAACTTTATTTGCGAAGTATAAAAAACTTTTGGATCAGGCGACTTTCCAGAAAGGTTGTATCAATTTTGAATCGGCCGATAAAATTTCTTTGGACATCATAAGACAAATGATCGCAGACTGTGCGGGAATTGATTTGTTAAAAATTCGCGAAGCGTATTTGCAGGGAAAAAAGAAATCGAAAAAATGAGTGATCATTTTTTGCCAGCCAGATACCGCCGCAGGATCCGCTTGGAGATAGGAATACGAAAATAATCGCCAAACAAAGCCAGCAGCAGCAGGCACACCGGAACAATAAAGGCCGGATAGTGATAACGGATGAAACAAAAGCCGCCTACTATTCCTCCTGCCAGAAAAGATACGATGATCGAAATACGAAGCAGCAGCCTGCGCTTCAGAGCGGTGTCGATTGGGCCCGATGGGAATACCAGGGCCGAAAGATCTATCCCCAGATCAGTAAACATCCCGGTGAGGTGTGTGGTGCGCACTACAGAACCGGAGATCATCGATACCAACGCATTCTGCATCCCCATGGCGAATAAAAGACTTCCGGCGAAGTATTCCGGATAGGTTACCAGAGATTGTTTTCCAGCCCAGAATAATATTGCAACTAATACCAGGATAATGCCTGCAATGGGAGCTGTGTAGGCATGAGGCTTGTGAGCGCCCGTTTTACGAATATAACTCGCCGAACAGAATGCTCCTGCCAGGAATAAAAGCAGCCATAAGGTTACGACAAGTACGGCGTGCATTTTCCCGGTGGCTATATTCACCGCTAGCAAGGCCGCATGGCCCGTTACATTTGTTGTAAGTACAGCAAAAGCCAGAAAGCCCGCAGCGTTGATGAATCCTGCAGTCAAACAAAGCAGGATGGCCAATTGCAGGTTGTGATAAAAACTTCTTCTTATGCCGATATGTCTTAACATGGTAGCAAGGTACTATATTTAAAAAATAATTATGGATGATTTTTATCAGCTAAGGCATACTGCGCCTGCGCGGCATAGATTTGTGACAGTAATAGCTTTTCTTATCTTTACAAAAAACAATTATACATATGGAACTAGGCGTAGGAATGTTTGGCGACAACCATTATGATCAGAACGGAAAACCGCTCTCCGCTGGAGACAGATTGCGTGAGTTGATCGAGGAAATAAAACTGATGGACGAGGTAGGCCTCGATTTTTATGGCATCGGCGAACACCACCGTCCCGACTATGCAGTGTCTGTGCCTGAAATTGTGCTGGCTGCGGCTGCTACCGTTACCAAAAATATTAAACTCGGCAGCGCTGTCACCGTGCTGAGTTCGGCTGATCCGGTGCGCGTATACGAAAGCTTTGCTACCCTCGACCAGATCAGCAATGGCCGCGCAGAGATCACAGCCGGCCGCGGTAGTTTTATCGAATCGTTTCCTTTGTATGGATACGATCTTAAAGATTACAATACTTTATTTGAAGAGAAACTTGACTTGCTGGTGAAAATAAACCAACAGGACCGAATTACATGGAAAGGCAAACACCGCGCGGCGCTTGATGACCAGGAGGTATTGCCGCGTGCGGTGAACAATAATCTCAAAATATGGGTGGCCGTAGGTGGTACGCCCGAATCGGTAGCACGTGCAGGAAAGGCCGGACTGCCTGTGATCTTTGCGATCATTGGGGGCAATCCTGTGCAGTTCCAGCCATTGTTTCAATACTACCAGGAAGTGTACCAACATTTCAAACATGATATGGATAAATTTGAAGTGGGAGTACATATGCATTGTTTCTTTGGAGAAGACAGTAAGAAGACAGCCGATGAATATTTTCCTACATATTCTGATCAAATGAACAGGGTGGGTCGTAGCCGCGGCTGGCAACCATACACACGCAGCCAGTTTGATTACGGCCGCAGCCAGCACGGCGCGCTGATCATAGGCGATGCGAACGAGGCGATCGATAAAATTCTGGAGATGCATGAGCTCTTCGGACTTACACGTTTCGCGGCGCATATGGACGGCGGCGGCCCTTCGCATGCTTCGTTGATGAAGTCAATCGAGATCTTTGGAACGCGCATTGCGCCAAAGGTGCGGGAGGCATTGAAGAAATAAATTTTTATGCAAGAAGAGATCGTATTCAGAGCTGCCCGGCCGGAAGACAAGCCCGTGCTTTCTCAAATGATCAAAGCGCTCTACGAGTGCCTGGTACCTGGTGAAGAATATATGACCGACGAAAAAATAAATGCCACCTTTGATCATTTATTTTCTCCTCAACAGCAGCTGCGGCTGGAGGTCTTTGAAACGGATCAAAAAATAATTGGTTATGCTTTGTTGGTCGATTATTGGTACAATGAATATGGAGGAATGGTACTTCAACTAGATGAGCTCTACATCGCTCCGGAAGCCCGCGGTAGAGGAATAGCTTCTTCTTATATCAGAAAAATTTCACAGGATAAAACCTATGTAGCCATTCACCTGGAAGTGCTACCGGAAAATGAAAATGCTTACAAATTATATAAGCATCTGGGATTTGAAGAGAAGGAAACGAAATTGCTTTATAGAGCACAGAAATAATTAAGAAGAACTTTTCGAAAAAATGGTTGTCCCTAATCTAAGATTTGGAGTGAAAATCTGAATTATGAGTTATGAATTAAAAACACTCATAACTCATAACTCATAACTCACAATTCATAACTTAATCCTCAAGCTCCACTTCCTTCAGCATATGACGGTAGTGCAAATAGATGTATGAGTGAATAGCGGTGTAATATTCCTCAAGCTCCATATCATGAAGATCAATCGTTACTTTGCTGTTGTCTTTGAACAATAGCTCGATCTGGTGCGTGACCGCTCTTTCGTGTGTGATGATGGTGACTGTCTGGATATCTTTTACCTGGTAACGGCCTTCCAGATCGTTGTCCTTATATTCGATCTCTTCGTTGGTAAGTCTCAGGAAGTCGTTGTAGTTCTTCACTCCGGAAGCAAGTTTCTCCAGCAATGGAAGTATGATACAGATGGCTGCTACGATAGCGAAACGAATGAGATTAAGTTGGCCTTGGTAGTTGAAATAAATAAAAACAAAGATCACTGGAATGAAGAAATAGATCATCAATTGCGTCTTCAGCTTGTTGCGGTGATTGTGGAAGATCATTCCGCCGTTTACCTCTCTTAATTTGATCGGGAATAAAAATTCTTCCCACAAGATCAGGATCATGATCATGACAGCTGTAGACACCAGGAACATTCCTAAGTAGACACTTTTGTTTTCGCTGAATGCACTGATAGGAATGTTGAAGATTTGTTCTGATAAAAAGAATATGATCGCATAAATGAGAATCAGAAGCCCGATGCTGAATGCCGCCGGATAAGTAGATCGAACTATTTTAGCCATAAAGATTAATTTTAATGAATGAAATTTCCTGCTATAATACTAAGAAATAACCGTTCAGCCGCTAGCGAAGGACTCATTTTGTCTGGTTGCAGGTATTATTTTTATAAAAATTCACGAAAACTTTCATTTTTTACATTTCATAAGTAATTTATTGTTAATTATTTATATATTTAAGACAACTAGACCAGCAAGTTATATAAAAGTATTGTTGTTTTAATAAATATCTCTTAAGACAATATAGGCATCAATCATTTTTACAAAGTACAGCTATGAGAAAACAAGAGTATCAAACTCGAACTTCTTTACATAGTAGAGGAGAAGATCGCAAAACAAGACTTAGCATATGGAATGATCAGAAAAATGAAGACAAGATCAGTTCTGAAAAAGCGATTGAAATTGCCGCGGAAGTCTATGGTGAAATAAAAGGCTGGGGTTCTTCTGCGGCTGATATTGTAGCGATTTTTAGTCCGTATAAGAACAATGCGGAAGCAATGAGTATGATCAGATCGGCCTATAAGAAATCGTATGGTTATTCAATGGATGCGCATATCCGCAGCGACTTTGAAGGGGAGGAATTGAAAAGTATAGAAACGGTAATAAAAGTAGAGAATAAGAGTGCTTACACTAAAGTTCCTGTAGGCACAGACAATGCTTTTGCGGTGGTTACATCCGGCGGGTATTCCAAAGCAAATTCTTTTTTGGAATTAGTGCGCCTGGTGAGAATTGCAGAAGATAAATTAATTGATGCAGGTTATGTAAATATTGAAGACAGGATAAGAATTCTCAGGGGGATTTATTATGGTACGGAATGGAGTATGGATTATGGGAAAGAAAAAAGCGACATGAGGAACCATGCATTCCGTGCTTACACCGCAAGTACAGATAATCCGGCCAATCCGTTAAGTATCCTTGGAGAATCATTGTTTAAGGCTTTGAAAGATACACCAGAATTGAAAGATGGAAACCGCTCTGTAGACTTCGGTCATTTGATCATTGGTTTGGAAGCGAGATCGAGTTATTCCTCAAGAGAAGTTAACCTGCCTACAATTCTGGGTGGCGTTACAGGATTGGAAGCTTCCACCTGGATCGGTGATCTTGGCGGCGGAGCAGGCATGGTTGCGATGAGAAGAATAAAAGAGCCAGGCGTACATGCTAAAGAAATAGTGTTTAATGGAAGTGGACATGACTATGGCGCAATCGTTAACCTGGAAGGCGATATAGCAGCGTATGTACTCAATAGAGATAAGACAGAAAAGGATGGTCCGTCCTATCCTGAATTGAAAAAGTTTGGTTATATTTCAGATAGCCTCGCGGACTATTTGTTGAAAAAAGATAATAAAACAACTAGTACGGATTGGAATGAAAGAGTGCGCATATTTGCACAAATGATCGGCGCTAAAATTGAAAACAACGCTATTATCAACAAAGGCGATTTGATTGCAGCAATTACTACCAAACTCGCAGACTTCGGCGGATTGTATGCTGTAATAAGAATGTATAGTAGCAATATGGTTTCGGAAGAAAATTATAAGGAAGCATCCAAACATATTCTTGGTGCATCTAAAGAAGTGGCAGAAACTTTTGTAGATATGTTGGATAAATGTGTCAAGAATCCATCACAGCCTCTATTGGCAACTCTTGATCCAGCCCCTTCTGCTAAAGGTCAACCATATGGAAGTTTAAGTCATGTATCCAGTGCTTCTAATATCGAAAAATCATTTTACAAAAAATCGGAGCAAATACAAAAACAGATAAAAAAATGGATGAAATAAAAAAATTCCGTTTTATAGATTTCTTCAAAAAGATTTGGTGGTGGAATCTTCTGTTGGATTTCGCACTACTACTAATGTGTCTCTATGTGATGGTGCTTTTTTGGCATGGTCATGATCAAGAGCAGGCATCACGAATAGGGGGGCCTGCATTATTATTAGGGATTCTGCAATTTATTTTTTTGTCAGTATTGTCTTTAATTTATCTTTTCAAAAAACGTTTCCTACTGTTATTAATCTTATTACTACATATAGTAGCGTTATTTTTCTTACTTGATTTATTATGGCTTCATTTTGCATTGTCGTATTTTGCTATCTAATAGGATAGATATATGCTTTCTTAGAATCAGAAATGGATGAAATAAAAAAAATCCGCTTTATAGATTTCTTCAAGAAAATCTGGTGGTGGAATGTTCTGCTAGATTTTATTTTATTATTAATATCAATATATGGTTTCATTCAAATTTGGAATGGAAATAAGACGGATCTGAATAACCTATATATGATTGGAGTCTCGTTTTTAATAGGGTCTCTACAATTTATTTTTCTTGTGGTTTTATTGATAATGCACTTCGTAAAAAAACGTTTTATAATTGCATCGGCCTTATTGTTACATTTAATAGGACTCTTTTTTTTACTTTATTTATTTTCTGCTCTTTTTATGATAGCTATTTTCCCAGCTTAAAAAATGGATGAAGTAAAAAAATCCGCTTTATAGATTTCTTCAAAAGAATTTGGTGATGGAATCTTCTATTGGATTTTGTTTTAGTATTTGCATGTTTATATGTGATGGGACTTTTTTGGAATGGGCGTGAAGAAGAAGGTGCAGGTATAGGAGGTATTTCATTATTAATTTTATGGACACATATAGTAGCGTTATTTTTTATACTTGATTTATTATGGCTCCATTTTGCATTATCTGTTTTTGCAGTCTAAAAAATCACTTTCTTCATTTTGAGAATTTTATATCTCCTAGGGCTAATCAGGCTCTATTAAACCCAGCAAGCCATTTTTAAATTAAAACTCTCACGAATTGGCATAATACTTGTGGAATTTCTACCTTTAAATATTCTGAAGCGGTTAACAATAAATATCTTCACAGTTAACGCTTAATTATACAATAGCTTTTCAAAAATCAAGATTATTATTTTCGTACGTAAATTTTCTGTTATGAAAAAAAATCTACACTCCCTCTTTATCTTATGCTGCCTGTTCTCCGCCACTGTGCTTAAAGCACAGCAAGACGGTTCGCTGGATCCAAGCTTTGGCTCCGGTGGCATATTGACGATCACCAATATTTCCAACGTGGTAAACTCCGATCTGAAATCAGTATTGCTTCAGCCGGATGGTAAGATCTTGCTGGGTGGTTTCTCGAAGTCAGGCATTCCACAGATAGAACGTTTCTTCATCAGCCGCGTCCTGCCTGCGGATGGCAGCATAGACCCGACTTTCAACGGGGGAGCGCACAAAGTTTTTTCAGATAGTAGCAATACTATAGGAGTTATGCTTGCCCAGATGAGTGACGGAAGCATCTTGTACGGAGGAGGCAGAGGTCCCAAATTTTATGGCACCATGGGAAAGATCAACGCTTCCGGTACGAATATTTTCGGCCCGATAACACCCATAGGCACCGGATCTCCTTACCAGCACAACATGGCAGGTATGTCTTACAATACAAATACGGACCGTCTCTTCCTTTCAGGATGGATCAGTGTTACAAGCTCGTATATGTTGGGATATAAATTCAGAAGCGATGGCACACTCGACAATAGTTTTAACGGTACTGGAACAATCAACTTTTTTACCACGAGTCCAATGCAAAACTATACCAGCGCCAAGGCTGTGTTGAACCTCGACGATGGCTCTGTGATCCTCGGTGGTAGCTCCGTTTCCAACAATGGATTCACAATAGTAAAATTGAGATCCGATGGAAGTTTCGACCAAACCTTTGGCTCCAGTGGAGTAACTACGATCACAACAGGATCGTCCGGAAACGTGGAAGGATTGACTTTGCTGCCAAGCGGCAAGATCATGGTTTGCGGTACACTCGGTGGCGACTTTGCCATTTGCCGTCTCAATGCAGATGGCTCAAGAGATCTTACCTTCAACGCTGTTCCTTTCACCTATACAGGCAACAGCAACGATTATCTTACAAGCATGCTTCTTCAGCCGGATGGTAAAATTCTTGCCAGTGGTTATTCCACCTATGGCGGAAATGGTATGACGGGCGTGATCTGCCGTTATAAATTGAACGGCGATATGGACTCTACTTTCGGATCGGCAGGGATCCAATATATACCGGGTTTTTATCCAAATGCTTCCGTGCTTTCTGTGAACGAAAAGGCGGCTTATTTTGCGGGAAAAAATTCTTACCCAACGGGCCAGATGTGTGTGGCAAAAGTGAAATACAATAATCAGAAATTTAATATTCTTGGTAAAGACATTGTCTCTATCGAAACACAAAACTCTTTTGCGCTACACCCTGTAGTTCCAAGCTATACGTACAGCTGGAGCTACAGCGATCCTAATGTCTACACGCTCGGATCGAGTACCAGTGATACCGTAACACTTTATTTTACTAAAAACACACCCTCCGGCACGCTCACCTGTGTGATCAGAAACGTACAGGGTGCAATCGTAAAAACAGTTACCAAAGAGATCACCGTGAGCCAGGAACCTACGCTTGCTCAACAGCTCACCGCTGTAACCTGCGATCCTGCACAGACCGATGCTGCCGACGCTTATATCAGTGCCTTCAGCATTCGTCAAAAACTGGTGGGCTCTACCGATTCGGCCGCAAGTGCAACGGGCTACAGCGATCTCACTGCTTCTAAATACGACACACTCTACCTGGGCGACAACTACCAGGCAATCGTAAAATGTACACGCGACAATACAGACCCAATCTACTGCGGCCTCTGGGTTGACCTTAACAACGACGGTAATATGAGCAGCTCGAACGAATACCTCGGCTCCAGTGTCTCCAACGACAATAGTTTCACTGTAAACAACATCGCCATTCCGCTTGATGCCAGCGCTGGTCCTAAGCGTATGCGCGTGCGTATCCGCCAGTCAAGCTCTTTTTCTCCCTCAGAATATTGCATGGTGAACGAAGAAAGTTCTGAAACAGTAGACTATCTCGTAGTCTTAGGCTCTTATCAAGGAATCCAGACACCTAACTTCATCACGCCTAACAACGATGGTAAGAATGATCAATTCATTGTACACGGCGTACAGGACGGCTTGACCAACAGTCTGAAAATATTCAACCGCATTGGCGACCTGGTGTATGATGCAAACAATTACGACAACAGTTGGGGAGGCCAGGATAAGAACGGTGGCATGCTGAAGCCCGGTACTTACTATTTCGTCTTCACTCAAAAGTCTACCACGAAATCGAGCGACGATGTGGTGAAAGGCTTCTTCGAAATTAGATACTAATTCATCTTGAAAATAAAGTGGGGAATAAAATTCCAGATCACAAATTCTAAAAAATAAGATTAAAGTTTTTGGATTTGCTTTGTTGGAACTTGGAATTTTGCACAACTACTAAATTATCTTACTTAAACCACGAATATGAAAAAAAGTATACAGGCATTCATCCTGTTATTTTCCGTGCATTCTGCAGTGATTGCGCAGCAAATCACTCCTCTTTCAAACTTCATGTATAACCAGCTTGTGTACAATCCTGCCTCTGCAGGAATGCACGATGCGCAATTCAACGTGAGCACACTCGCGCGCCTACAGTGGACAAGCATACAAGGCGCGCCCAAAGCGGGAATGCTCTGGAGCGATTATCGTTTCAAATCAAACAAGATGGCGTTGGGAATTAATCTGGGAACACTTTCCTACAGTGGCTACCAAAATACCGATGTAAATCTGAACTATGCATACTACCTCAACCTGACCAGGAAGCTGAAGCTCTCCATGGGATTGCGTGCAGGGTTTACATCCTTAGGATTTAGCACCAGCAAATTCCAGATCTGGGACGACGACGACCAGGTGATTGCGACAAGTGGGTACAATAAGATAGTTCCTAAATTTGGTCTCGGCTTCCAGCTCAATTCCCGTAATGCTTACATTGGTATCGCCTCCGCCGATCTTATCACACCCAATAAAGTAGACATCACCGGCGATACTGCTTCTTCTTTTTTCAAACGAAAGCGAAACATCGTACTCATGAGCGGCGCCAAACTTAAGCTGGGCGATCTTTACAACCTTCGTCCGAACGTGGGCGTGTTTTATTATCCCGATAGTAAAATACTTGCCAAGCTCAATGCTACCTTCGAGATCAAAGATTATTTCTGGGCCGGGATCACCTACTCCACTAATAAATTCGGCGCCATCAACCTGGGTACTAATATCAGCTCGAGGATCCGCTTCGGTTATGCTTTCGAGACGTACATCGGCGGTGGCGTCGGGCTTACTACACATGAATTGAATTTATTTTTAACACTGGATAATCTTTTCCAAAGAAAATAGATGTCAGTACTCAAACAAATATCCTTGCTTTTGTTAAGCATCCTGTACGTTGCACAAGTATATGCCCAGGATTCGATCACTACTATTTCGTACGATAAGAAAAGAGAAAAAGCAGCCGCCATGCTTTCCTACAAATACGAAGCAGGCGACTACGATGAGCTGATCAGTCTTTCGGAAAAATATGTAAAGAAACTACAGAAGAAAGGCCAGGCGAGGCCTTCAGAGTATATACAACAATATTTGCTTCAAGCGCGTGCCCAGTATTCTTTGTTTAAATTTACAGAAGCAGCCAACTCTTTAGAAAAAGCTGAACTAACAAATACTGAAAATGGTGCAGCCGCTTCTGCCAAAGAAAAAATCCTGATGCCGCTTTTGATCGCGCAGTATTATTATGAAACAGGTTGGTATACTGCCGCACAGAAATTCTGCCGCCTTGCAGATTCGCTCGTTACAAGCGCCACACCGGAATATCTGAAAGATGATGTACTCTTGCCGAAAAGCAAAATTCTTTACCAGCAAGAATACTACGACGAAGCCCTCGCACTCCTGGAAAGTCAGTATGATTACAGGCTCCGCATGGCTTCCTCGCTTTCCGTAGAGAAAAAAGACCAGCTGTACTTAACTCTTAAACGCGATCAGAAAGCGCGCAAAGAGCGAATGGCCGAGCTTGGGAATATAAAGACAGCGATATTGGTGAAAAAAGAAATGTATACAGAAGCCGAAGCATTTCTTAACAATCATAAAGACTGGATCCAGAAAGCGCTTGGAAAAAATTCTTCTTACTACCGCGATCTATTAGAAACAGAGGCATACAAAGAATCCTACCGCAATCACCCTACACGTGCAGCTTCTTTGTATCAGGCAGCCTACACTACTTTTGAAACCAACGAAGATGAGTCGCATAAGATCAGCAATCTTTCGCAGGAGATCATCGAATATTTGAAAGCAAAAGATCTTATCCATTCGCAGAACTACTTGCGCAGGCTACAGATGTATGCGTTTCAGCATGTAGGAAAAACAGAACGTTACCAATTGGCCTACGATTATACCATGGCGGTGAAGCTCTACCTGGAAGGCCAGCTCGAGGCTTCTTCGCAGCGACTTGCTACGCTGACTAAAAATGTAAAAGCGGTAGGGATGCCGGAATACCATCCTTCTTTCCAGAAAATAAAAGAACTGGAATCCCTGATCGCGCGCAAGTCAAACAATGTACAAGCGTTGAATAAAACAGCGTTGGAGATCGCCAATATCAGAGGGATTTATTATGGAACGAATACACCGGTCTATCATAAAATGCTTCTCAATATTGCCATCGAAGAAATTCGTTATGGAAGCAAATTTAAATTTGCCGAAGAAACTTTTGTGAAAAGCTACGATGGTTTTTTGAAGAAAAAACTTTCTCCGAATAGTAAAGAAAACAGTTATTACCTCACGGCTTATGCAGAGCTCTTCCTTAAGACAGACCGCTACGATTCTGCAAGAGTGAAATCAAGAAAAGTGGCCCAGATCGACCGTGTTTTATACGGAGAAAATTCTGCTGACTATGTACTTGCGCTCGCCAACTATACAGAGTACTGCATCATGGCCGGCCAATACAAAGAAGGATTAGACAGCTTGAAAAAAGTAGCAGCGCTAAGCGATATGAAAACGGGCGATATCGAAACCAGGCAGAAGACCTTGCTCTCGATCGCACGTCTGAACAAGCTTTTTGGAGAATACGACAAAAGCCAGTCGCTTACCAACAAAGCCTACAAGCTCAACAAACAAAGCAATTACGAACAGGATATCTTGGTAGAATCCGAAACGGCCGAGCAGCTTTCGGATCTTTTTATTCAGACAGGAAATTTTTCACAAGCAGAAAAAACACTAGACCGCTCGCTTACCAATATCAGCGCTACACTAGGGGAGTATTCGCCCCGACTCGTCCCTGTTTATTTCGGCTACATTCGTTTCAACCAGATCACCGGAAATTATAACCAGTCGGATTCTTATCTGACGAAAGTAAATAAAGTGATCGACTCTGTATTTGGTACAAACTCTTTGGTGAAAGCCGAAAGCTATCTTCTCGCCGGAGATTATTTTATGGCGATCAACGACTACAAGCGTGCCGAAGACTCTTACCTCAAGGCCGACAATATTCAGCGTCTGAAGCTAGGTAAAAAACATCTGAAGCGCGCTGAAACCATTCTTCGCCTTGCTTCGCTCTATGGCAAACAAGCCACGGTGAAATCGACAGAGATCGACAAGCTGTACAAAGAAGCGCTCGACATCGTAAAAACCGACATCGGTACCATCAACCCGCTGTATGCAGAGACGGAGCAACGCTATGCAGAATTTTTGATCACTATCAATACCTATGATCAAGCCGACAAGCTATTGGAAGAAGCCGATAAATTCTGGACAGCCAAGCTGGGCAATGAAAACCGCTACACCGCAGAGATCAATATGCTGCGCGGTGATATTGCGTATGCAAAAAACAAATACGACGAAGCGGAGAAAAAATATTCGAAAGCAAAAAATATGTATGCTTCGCTGTTCGACGATCGTCATCCCGATTATATAGAGGCAGTAGGTAAACTGGCGAGAGTGTATTATATGAAAGGCCAGCAGGACAAGGCGCTCGAAGCGATGGAAGAAATTATTCCAAAATACTTGCGCCTGTCAAGAGAGATCTTTCCTTCGCTGAGCTTTCGTCAGAAAACAAAATTCTGGAACAACCTGAAAGACGAGTTTGAATTCTACGCCTCTGTAGCGCTCCAGCAGCCGAAAGGCGCGAACCTGAAGTATACTGGTAAAGTATACAACAATATTCTTGCTACAAAAGCATTGCTGCTTTCTTCTAATATAAAATTGCTGGATAAGATCCTGCACAGCAAAGACAGCATACTGATTGCGCTGTACAACGAATGGGTATCGGAAAAAGAGTACCAGATCAGTTTGCTTTCATTTAGCAAAAAGCAATTGCAGGAACAAGGCATTGACCTTGAACAGATCCAATCAAACATCGAGCGGTTGGAGAAAGATATGTCCCAACGTTCGGAGTTATTTTTCAAAGAGAAGCTTTCTCACAAAGTGATCTGGGAAGATGTACGCAGCAAACTCCAAGAAAATGAATTTGCGATCGAGATCATTCGCTTCCGCCAGTTCAACAAGGTCTTCACCGACTCCGTGCTTTATGCCGCACTCATCCTGGACCGTAACACGAAGGACAATCCGGATATGGTATTGCTCCCGAATGGAAAGCAGATGGAAAAGCGGTACCTGAAATATTTCCGCAATACTGCTACACTCAATGCGCCGGATGAATTTTCGTACAATGTATATTGGCAGCCGATCAAAAATAAAATTCCGGATGGAGCGCTTGTATATCTTTCCAGCGACGGCGTATACAACCAGATCAACCTGGAGATGATGCCGAAAAAAGGCACAGAAAATTATGTGATCGATCAAAACCAGATTGTATTGTTGACTAATACAAAAGACTTGCTGCAAATGGAAACGATGACGGCGGGCAACAATTCCAGGAAAAAAACAAAGGAACCTAAAAAGCTTGTGAACACCAATCCCTATGTGTTCTGCGGAAGCCCGGTATTTTATACCGGAAACAAAGTGACAAAGAAAAATGTGCCTGACCTTCCCGGAGCGGAAAAAGAAATTATAGATCTGAATACGTTGCTTGTTTCTTCAGATAAATCCACGCTGATGCTGATCGACCAAAATGTAACCGAAGATACGATCAAAAGCCTGAGAAGTCCGAAAGTGCTGCACATCGCTACCCACGGCTATTTCAAAGAATCCAAAGCAGGCAATGAAGACGATATTGCCAGCAATCCATTGCTCAATTCAGGTCTGATGCTGCGTGGTTCCGGCGATATTGTAGACAATCCGGACAACAAATATGTAAACCAGAAAGAAGGAATTCTTACTGCCTATGAAGCGATGGACCTTCCATTGGAAAATACAGACATCGTGGTGCTCTCCGCCTGCGAGACCGGGCGTGGAGAAGTGCAGGTGGGCGAGGGTGTGTACGGCTTGCAGCGCGCCTTCCTGATCGCAGGAGCGAAATCAATTATCATCAGTTTATTTAAAGTGAATGATGAGGTAACGCAAAAGTTGATGGTTTCTTTCTACCAAAAATGGTTAAAGTCGGGAGACAAGCGACAAGCTTTTGTAGAAGCGAAAAAAGAGATCAAACAACAATACAAAGAGCCCATCTATTGGGGCGCTTTTCTGATGATAGAGGGGAAACCTGAGAGGGTTACTCATCCATAAGTTAAAAACACATGGTCAGCAAGAGCAACAGCAAGAGTATTGAAAATCATGTTACTCAATACTCTTGCTGTTGCTCTTGCTGACCTGCTACTACCTGTGATGGTATCCGCCGCCATGGTGGTAACCTCCTCCGCCGTGGTACCCTCCACCATGATGGTAATATCCACCGCCACCGCCCCAATAGTAAGGTCTGGCGTAGCCCCAGCCACCCCAACCACCGCCATAGGCCCAGCCGCCGTAACCATAGCCACCCCAGAAAGGAATAGTGGGAGCCACCTGTACATATACTTGTGGTCTTGGGTTAGGAGTGGAATAATAATTATTGATGTACGTATCAGGAGTTCTGCCTTGGTTTGTATTGTTGTAGGCAGGGTTCTGCGTCGTAGCATTGTTGGTATAATTATTATTGTTGTTGTTATTATTGCCCAGGGAAATAATATCCTTTTGCCCGTTAGAATATTCGATCAATTGTACTTCTGCACGGGTTACCACATACAAAGGGCCGCTGGGATTCTCGGCTTTACGGTATTTAATTTCAGAATTGTTTATTTCCACAACAGTGCCGCGTTGCTGGCTTCCATTGTTGAAATAGATCACGTCTTGCGCCAGCACAGCTAGGGTGCTAAACAAGAACAACGCCAGGGTATAAAAGAGCTTTTTCATACATCACATAAGTTTTGATTCACTTTATATAATATAAACAAATATCGGGCAGAAAAGAATCGATTTGAGAGCTATTGGAGCACATGCTCAGGTTTAATACAGAATGGTTGCCAAAAATTGTCGTTCAGGAAGGTTTGTCTGAACCTTGATTTTCGGGATTAGAAGATTTACTTGATTTTGATTTGCAGGATATAAAAATTTGCAAAATGTAAAAAGAGTGCCATTCAGGAGGAACTTGTGCGTAGAAACTCGGAACAATAATTTCAAAAACTGAGGTTAATAAAACCGGGATTAAAGTATCACTCCAGGTAGAGTAGTGCTAGGCCTGCACAAGATTCCTCCTGAATGACAACCCTTCTATTCTTTCATTCTGCCAATTCTTAAATCCTGCAAATCCTGGTCAAAAAAAATCCCGCTCCTTTTTACAAAGAGCGGGATACATTTGTCAAACCCCTACTTCACTATTCAACCACACATTATCTTTATAAATTATATTGATTCGCTTCGATCAACGCTGCTGCGATTCTTCTGCGGGCGTCTTTGGTATTGAAAGGCGTTGCTTTGGTAAAACGTTTTACTCCCATCAGCATCATACGTTGCATGTCTCCGTCGGCCATGGCGTTCACTGCGTTTTTACCAGCTATGTTCGCTAGGTCTAAGGAATCGTTCAGGTAAACTCTTGCGATATCGATCTGTACTTTGCAAGCATCTTCTCCTTTGATCGAAACCAGTTTCTCTACTCTCAACAGCACAGACTCTGCCATGTACGCGTAGATGCAAACATCGGCAAGATTCATCAGGATCTCCTGTTCATTGGCAAGTTTGTCCATATACTTTTGCGCCGCTGCGCCGCCAGCCATCAGCACTACTTTCTTCATATTGGCGATCGCTTTTTTCTCTGCGGCAAACAACGCAGTATCTTCTTCACCAAATTCAGGAATACCGGTCAGCTCTTTCTGCACCGCCATCACCGCGCTCATCAGGTCGAGTTCGCCTTTCATAGCGCGTTTGAAAAGCATATCCATCGTCAGCATTCTGTTGATCTCATTAGTACCTTCGAAGATCCTGTTGATCCTGGAATCGCGGTAAGCTCTGTCCATCGGGTAATCAGCCGAGAAGCCATACCCACCGAGGATCTGCACGCCTTCGTCCACTACGTAGTCGAGTACTTCAGAGCCCGCTACTTTCAGGATCGCGCATTCGATAGCGAAATCAGAGGCGGCGGCCAGTAATGCTTCTTCGTAATTTTTTCCTTCGGAAGCATACATTTCTTCTGCTGTTTGAATATTGGCGCCTGCCCTATACATCGCAGACTCCGCGGTGTATATCAGGATGGCCTGTTGGGCAAGCTTATGTTGGATAGCACCGAAATTAGCGATCGGTTGCTTGAATTGATTTCTTTCTTTTGCATACTGAATAGCCAATGTAGAAGTACGCTTCGCCGCGCCCAGAGCCGCTGCGGCAAGTTTGATCCTACCGATGTTCAGAATGTTGAAGGCAATCAGGTGTCCTTTGCCTTTTTCGCCCAGAAGATTTTCTACGGGTACTTTGCAATCATTCAAAAACACCTGGCGTGTAGAAGATCCTTTGATCCCCATTTTATGTTCTTCGTTCCCAAGAGAAAGACCTTCGCCTTTTTCGACAATGAAGCCGGTGAATTTATCGCCGTCCAGTTGTGCAAATACAATGAAGATATCGGCAAAGCCAGCGTTGGTGATCCACATTTTTTGTCCGTTGAGGATATAATGTTTTCCATCCGGAGAAAGCACTGCTTTGGTTTTAGCCGCCAGCGCGTCTGACCCGGAGCCTGGCTCTGTAAGGCAGTAGCTGGCTTTCAGCTCGCCGGTGGCAAGCTTCGGCAGGTATTTTTTCTTCTGCGCATCGTTTCCGAAATAAAGGATCGGCAGCGTACCAATACCTGTGTGCGCAGCAAGTGCTACGGCAAAGGAGTGGCCAGCGCCTACGGTTTCGGTGATGAGGAGAGAAGTGTTAAAGTCTTTTCCAAAACCATTGTATTGCTCAGGAATAGAAGTACCCAGCAAACCCAGTTCACCCGCCTTATCCAGCAGTTTCTGCATCAGCCCTTCTTCCTGCTGATCAATTTTGTCGAGGATCGGCAGCACTTCGTGCGCGATGAAGTCGCGCGTCATGTCGCGCATCATACGTTGTTCTTCGTTGAATTCTTCAGGAATAAAGATGTCGGCAGCGTCGGTAGCCTTGAGGAGGAACTGTCCTCCTTTGGTTTTTTGGGTTACAGTGGTCATGTCAGTAAAAGTAAAATTGTTATGTATACATACGATTTTGCATCTTGAAAAGTTTAGAAATACCAAATTATTTCTTTTAATATTCCTATTGAGGTTTCCAGTATAAAACCGTTAAAGCGTTAATTTACTTAAAATTATAATTTAAAAACAAAATAATAAGTTAATGATTGGTAAAGGTTCACAACAATTGCCATACCATTGTTAATGGTATCGAAGCTCTTTGCAAGATTTGAGCTTTCAGATGCCCTCCGTCCCCGCCAGCAAAACCCAAAGGTGATTTACAAAACATCCTTTAAAATCTTCCCTGCCAACAAAAAAACCGCAACACACTTTCCAGCATGCTGCGGCTTAATCAAAGTATAATTGTTTTACTTAGTTCAACATCTCAAAGATTCCGGCGGCGCCCTGTCCTGTACCTACGCACATGGTTACCATTCCGTATTTCTTTTTCCTTCTTCTTAGTTCATTAAATAGTTGTACGCTCAGCTTGCCTCCGGTACAGCCTAATGGGTGTCCCAGTGCAATGGCACCACCGTTTACGTTGATCTTAGATATGTCAAGATCAAGTGTGCGGATCACAGCGAGCGATTGAGCGGCGAATGCTTCGTTCAGCTCGATCAGGTCGATGTCTTCTTTTTTCAGGTTGGCCATTTTCAAAGCCTTTGGAATAGCTTCCACTGGCCCGATTCCCATGATGCGGGGTTCTACACCGGCTACAGCATAAGATACCAGGCGGGCGATTGGTTTCAGGTTTAATTCCTTCACCATTTTCTCCGACATCAACATTACGAAAGCCGCGCCATCCGAGGTTTGCGAAGAGTTACCGGCAGTGACGCTTCCGCCGTTGGCAAACACAGGCTTCAACTTCGCCAGTGCTTCGATCGAAGTATCGGCTCTTGGACCTTCATCATGTTCTACTACGTATTCGCGGGTTTTCTTTTTTTCTTTTTCGTCCAGGTAAGTTTCTTTGACGGTGATCGGTACGATATCGTCTTTGAACAGTCCTGCTTTCAGCGCGGCAATTGCTTTCTGATGTGAATCATAAGAAAATTTATCCTGGTCTTCACGGGAAACGTTGTATTCGTTTGCTACAGCTTCGGCGGTGAGGCCCATGCCCCAGTAATAGTCGGCATGTGCTTTTACCAGATCCAAGCCAGGTACGATCTTCCATCCACCAAAAGGAATCGGGCTCATGGTTTCTACACCACCTGCAATGATACAATCAGCAAAGCCCGCACGGATCTTGGCGTCGGCGATGGCGATGGTTTCCAATCCTGAAGAGCAATACCTGTTTACGGTCATGCCTGGTACTTTCACGGTGTTCAATCCCATGAGCGATACCATACGGCCAATGTTGAGGCCTTGCTCTGCTTCCGGTGTAGCGTTTCCTACAATTACGTCATCGATTCTATCTTTATCCAGGTTTGGAAGTTTAGACATAAGATATTTTATAACATCGGCAGCTAATTCATCAGGTCTTGTAAAACGGAATACACCTCTGGGTGCTTTTCCTACAGCAGATCTATAACCTGCTACTACATATACTTCCATACTATTAATTTCTTAATGGTTTACCACTATTTAAAATACTTTGAATTCTTTCCAGCGTTTTCTTCTCTCCGCAAAGCGAAACAAACGCTTCCCTCTCCAGGTCAAGCAAATACTGCTCAGACACGGTGGTTGGTGCAGAAAGATCGCCGCCGCACATTACGTAAGCAAGCTTTTGCGAAATTTTCACATCGTGCTCTGAAATATATTTTCCTGAAAGCATTGTATGTGCGCCCGCGTAGAACATCCCCATTGCAGATTTACCCAACACTTTGATGTCTTTTCTATGCTTCGGTTGTGTATAGCCTTCTTCCGCCAGTTTCAGCGCTTCCATTTTCGCTTCTGCAATTTGGCGGTCTCTGTTTAGCACAATCACATCGCCGTTGCGGAGAATGTTCATCTGCTTGGCTTCGTGAGCGGAGGTAGCTACTTTTGCAGTAGCAATATTCATATACGCATTGCGCAAATTGTTGAATTGGATATCGCCATCTTCAAAAGAATCGGAAGTACGCAAGGTAAACTCTTTACTTCCTCCACCTGCAGGGATCAAGCCTACACCAAATTCTACAAGGCCGATATAAGTTTCCGCATGTGCCACTACTTTATCTGCGTGCAGCGTGATCTCACAGCCGCCGCCAAGAGCAAGGGAGTGAGGGGCTACTACTACCGGAATTCCGGAGTATCGTACACGCATCATCGTGTTTTGGAAACTACTCACCATGAAATCAATTTCATCCCACTCTTGTTCGATGGCGTACATGAATACCAGTGCAAGGTTGGCGCCTGCGGAGAAATTTTCTCCGTTGTTGGCGATAACCAATCCCTGGAAATCTTTTTCTGCGATCGAGATTGCTTTGTTGATGCCTTCGATCACTTCGCCGCCAAGTGTGTTCATCTTGGTATGGAACTCCAGGTTTACAATACCGTCGCCAAGATCGTAAAGCGTGGCGCCTGAATTTTCCCAAACCACTTTTTTGCTTTCGCGCAAGTTGTCAAGAATGATAAAGCTTTCCGTTCCCGGAATTACTTTGTATGATTTGCTTGGAATATCATAGTACTTGCGAACGCCGTTCTCTACTTTGTAGAAAGATTTATTTCCCGCGGCCAGCATGTCGTAGACCCACTGCGCTGGCTTGCGTCCGGCTTCTTCCATTTTCTTCACCGTCTTTTCCACGCCTACAGCATCCCAGGTTTCAAATGGACCGAGTGCCCAGCCAAACCCTGCGCTCATGGCGGCGTCTATGCGGTAGAGCTCGTCGGAAATTTCCGGAATACGGTTGGAAACATATTTGAAAAGACCGAAGAATGTTTTGCGGTAAAATTCTCCCGCCTTGTCTTGTCCCGCGAGTAATACTTTGAAACGATCTTTTAGATTGTCGATCGTTTTAGTTTGCTCGAGCGTAGCAAATTTTACTTTGCTTTGCGGGCCATACTCCAGTGTTTGCAGGTTCAGCGCGAGGATCTCAGATTTTCCTCCCTGGCCTGTTACTTTTTTATAGAAACCTTGTTTGGTTTTATCTCCATACCATTTCTTCTCGTCCATTTTCACCAAAAGATCAGGAAGCTTGAACATGTCTTTCGCTTCGTCGTTTGGCAGACCTGCATAAAGGTTGTTCGCCACTTTGATCAATGTATCCAAGCCAACCACATCGCCGGTACGGAAAGTAGCAGACTTAGGTCTTCCTATTACCGGGCCGGTGAGCTTATCTACTTCTTCCACTGTCAAGCCTAGTTCCAGCGTGGTATAGAGCGTTTCCATGATACCATAGATCCCCACGCGGTTGGCGATGAAGGCCGGAGTATCTTTACAGATCACAGGAGTTTTTCCTAAGATCAAGTCTGCATAGTGCGACAAGAAATCTACAATGGCAGGATCGGTCTTGGGAGTGGGGATGATTTCAAACAATCTCAGGTAGCGTGGCGGGTTAAAGAAGTGCGTACCGCAGAAATGTTTTTGAAAATCTTCGCTGCGTCCCTCGATCATTAGATGAATAGGGATACCGGAAGTGTTGGAAGTGATGAGTGTTCCTGGCTTTCTGAATTTTTCTACTTTTTCAAAAAGAGCTTTTTTGATCTCAAGATTTTCTACTACTACTTCCATTACCCAATCATATTGAGCAATGTCTTTGAGGTTATCATCGAAATTACCAGTAGAGATCCTGCTCTCAAAAGCCCTATCGTATAAAGGCGCAGGGTTAGTTTTGATCGCGCTTTGCAATGCTTCGTTGACGATGCGGTTGCGTACGGCTTTGTGCTCCAGTGTAAGGCCTTTTGCTTTTTCAACATCGTTGGGTTCTTTCGGGACAATGTCGAGCAGCAATACTTCTGCGCCGATGTTGGCGAAGTGGCAGGCGATGCGAGAACCCATCACGCCTGAGCCGAGTATGGCTACTTTTTTAATTAATCGTTTCATCTGTTTTCAAAAATAAAATTAGTATTGAGTCTTGAGTTTTTAGTAGTGCGTTTTTAAGTATGAATTCTCACTATTCAGGACTAAAAACGCACTATTGATATATCTTTTTTTCCGCTATGATATTATTGATTTTTTCTATCACTTCGGTAAAAACCTCCAATTTATTTTCCGGGATTTCTTCGCGGATCGCGTCGTTGAAGCGGCGTACCACTTTTTTGGCAATCTCTTTGGCTTCTTTTCCTTTCTCTGTCAAATACACTTTCACCAAGCGCTTGTCCTTCTCGTCTTGCTTGCGGTAAATAAGATCATTTTCTTCCAGGTTTTTCAGGATCCTGGAAAGCCCATGCGCTTCCATTCCCAGCATAGGCGCAATCTTCGTGGCAGGCACGCCGTCTTCGCGATCGATGTTGAGCAATACAAAACCCACCGAAGTGGTCACACCATACTTAGAGCCTTGCTCATTGTAAAGCCGGGCAATGGCGTGCCAGGCAAATTTGATATTTGAGCATACCGTAGGTTTTCGCTTGTTCATAATTCGTATCTTTTTCCCTTCTAGGAATTGTACGAATAAAAGAAAAAATTGTTATGCGTGCATAAGGAATTTATTTCAGAGCCCGTCCTTTGGAACGAAGATAGTCTATAGTAGCCTGATCAGCAGGGGGATGTATTGATCCTATAAAAATGCGGACATAGCTGGCAGATCTCTCGGTGCCAATTTTTACCAGCGCCAAATATGCTTCTCCACGGATCTCTGGCTTTTCTTTAAGATCGTGCAATATTTCATTGAGCTCGTTGGTGGCGGGTGCGTAACGGATCTCTCCTACGCCGGTAATGGCATATTTGCGTACAGGTGAAAGGATATTGCGAACGTCGGACATTAAATATTTGCCAATGTCCTCGCCCGCACTCTTCACGGGCTCCAACACAAAGTCTTCGGGTACTTTCTGATTTTTAAAAATGATATAATAATTGCGCACGACTTCTTCTTTAAACAATTTATTTCCTCCGAAAAAAATCAGAACGCCCAATACCATTGTAAGAACTCCTAAGGTCTTGCGGTAGTAATAAGCGAAATAAGTTCCAAGCAGAAAAAAGTTGATGCTGTTGGCATACACGAAATATTTGATGCGCATCAGGTCCATGCAGGCCATTGACACAAGGAATCTTTTGGTCGGATCTATTTTTGACCAAATAAAATTTCCCTCGTCGGTAAGGATCTTGCAGAATAGGAAAATGGCAAGATTCACCAGCACGAGCAACGTTACCAGTAAGATATTTTTAGAAATTTTTTTCACGCGAGGTTTATCGTGCTTTTACTTTTATCTTAAGCGTCTTGCCGGATACGATCCTGGTGTTTTGCAGATGGTTTAGAGTCATGATCGAGTTCTGGCTGACGTGGTATTTCTGCGCAATGGTACTGATGGTTTCTCCTGGCTTGATCTTATGATAAATGATCTTGTAACCTGAAGATACATTATTTTTTTGAGAAGAACTCTTTGGCATTACTGGAGTTTGCTCTGGTGGTAAACTCAGTTCTTCTTGTCTTGCCTTGGCCTTCAAACTATCTACGGACAAAACGATCGATTCGGTTTTGGCCTGGTAAAGTTGCATGGTTTTTAAAAAAGCTTCGGTAAGCAGTGTGCCTTTTAGCCGGTAGCCCGGAGGTGACAAGTGGATCATATCAGGAAGGGCCAATTGGCGCGCTTGCCAGATGGTCATCGTTCTTGGTCCTCCGGAAATCCAGTACCAATCATAGAAAGCACAGTTTTCGTCTTTGGCGATCTTGCGAACGAGGTCAGAAAATTCTTCGCCGGAGCGAATGTTTTTTCCTTTGCGGTACATGTCTTGCGCCGAGGTAAGCAGGATGCTTGCTTTGGGAGCGGCTACACGTATTTTGGCGATCACATTTTTGATCTGTGCCTCCATGTCTTCCGGCACTTTATCGGTATATAAAAAATCATTAGTGCCAAAATCGATGATTACAAGATCGGCATTGAGCGATGGAAAATGATCCTGGAACAATTCTTCACGTACCACCGAGCTGTACATCGCACCGCCAATACCAAGGCAGTGCAGCATCACACCGGATCCTGGCGTAGCCTCGAGGCTTACGCCGTAGAGTTCAAATTCTTTTTCATAATCATGATGCTTCAGCATCTGGATCGTAAATGAATCGCCGGTACCCTCGGGGAGATCTACCTGTACGTATGGAGTTTCTTTGGAACTGTCGACGAGTACTACTACACGTCGCTCGCCGCTACGTACGATGAGGTCGAAACTGCTTTCCGATTTTTTACAGTAAATTTTCAGAATTTTATTCCGCTGCAATGCGTCGGTCTTGAAAGTAAATGTAAAGCTCGCATTCGGGTCCACCGTGCGGCAGGTAGCGCCGGATGCGCCGAGCGGAAGTTTGGGATAATGCTCTACACTTCGCGAACATTGCCAGGCGCCGGAGTAAGTAGATTTGAGATCGTTGGCAGAATAAGTTTTTGCGATCGAAAAAGGAAAGATCATTCCCCGGCCGGCATATCCTTTTACATTCTGAAGGTTTTTTCTAAGCTCCCCCGGGAATATATCCGACTGAAGATGTGAATCGCCCAGGTGCGCAATGGTGATGGCCTCTCCTGGCTTTGACCATTTACTGTAAAAGTAAGAAAGCGCTGAACGGTCGTAATATTGAAGATAATTGAGTTCTTTATGCAACCAGTTGTAATGGTTGGTATCGGGGACGCAAATATTTTCTTGAGCAAAACCAGGTATGCTGCCAAGTACGCCAGACAGCGATAAAAAAATAATAAGTATATATTTAAAAAACTGCATTCGTATTCTTTTGCCAGTTATAACCTGTTATTGCTTGCGTTAGTTTCAAAAATCAAACCAAAATTATTCGATCCTCTAAGAGTGGCGGAACTACTGTAACTATTTTCAGTTTGGAATTTAATCTTCATTACTTTTTAAGAGTATCCGCTGGTGCCGCCAGACTATCGACTATGACTTTCTTAGGCAACACTGCCGGGCCTCTGTATGACTTTAGCAGCGCGGTTTCCCGGACTACGGAATAACGGGTATTAACCACAAATGTATTGTGTGCGAATACAAAATCAGTGATGTTGTTTTGTTTAATGAAGTCAGGAATGTTAGTATTGAAATAACGATAGTCTGCGATATACACTTCGTCGTAATGCAAGGCCAGCAAAGGGGCAAAAGCATTGCCAAAAGAATCTTTGATGATCATGATCTTTCTTCCGGTCTTGTTGGGTGTAGTCACTTTCATTAAAGGATAATCGCCTCCAAGGAAAACAGAATAACTATTTCCACCGGAAGCGATCTCTGCGAAAAGTTTGGTAGAAGCGCCTTTCTTGAATTTTGCATCCATATAGTACCAGGCTTTTGTGGCGATCGGAAGTTTGAAATATTCTACACTGTCAATATTTTCTTTTAGTCGCTTGTCGTGTGTAAGTCCGTAGAAAGAGCCAAGGAATTTCTTCTTGGTTTTTCTTTCCAGTTGAGATAATTCATAAGGCTTTAATCCTGCTGCTTCGCAGAAAGCACGGTAGGCATAGTAAGCACCACGGCCTGTCCAGTGGTGATCGGTGTTGAAAAATAAATATTCGTCGGTGTGTTTTTGCATTTCTTCAAACGCATGCACCCGCACTACCCCCGAGTCTAATGCAGCGTAGAGGAGATCGATGTTTTTCTTTTCGTAATTGTTTTTGTTTTTATACTTTGCTGGAAGATAGTAATCGATCGGGGTAGGAATTTCCATGCAATAAAATTTTACCTCTTCTCCCAGGGTCTGCTCGTATTTATTAACCATAGAAGCAAAGGACTTCGCTGTGTTGGACGTACCGCCGAAGATCTGGAAAGCTCTTCCGCCGTAGATGAAAACAGACTTTACATATTCACCCTCGTTCTTCATCGTATCGAGTACTACCATACTATCGAGCTGTGCTACAGTGATGCTATCTACTGAGATAGTATCCATTTTCTGTGTGGCGCCGGGCTTCTCTACTTTTACAGCTTGTTCGTCTTTTTGTTCGATGTTGTATATCATTACATCGTCGGCGCGGTAGCCATAGAGGTTTTTGGTAGAGGAGGCAAGTTGTACAAGCGTTTCCCGGAAGGGAAAATTATCGGCATAATAAAGTTCAAGGCTATCAGCATAGTTGCCGCTGAAAAGATTGGTGCTAGTGAAGGTTGGAAAAGGACAGAGCATTCTTTTTTCCGTTTCCGAAATTTTTTTCTTCGGAATTACCAGCGATAGAAATCCTCCAAGGATAATGATGGCTACAAATGCCACTATGATCACCCATGAGCGTTTGGTGGTGGCTTGGTCGTCGGTATTTTGTGTAGCGTCTGTCATATTAGAATCGGAAGTAAAGGAATGGGTTATAGCTTTTGCCTACCAGCAAAGCGGTGCAGAGCAATAAGATCAGGGCGTAGAAAGTGAGTAGTACATAATCGAACCAACCCGTTTCCTTGAAATTTTTTTTCAGCCATCCTACCAATGCAGGATATACCGGCAGACAGCAAAGCACGGCAAAGAAGATCCAGAAGATATGATTCTTCAACACAAGCTCAAGTTCAAAATTCCAGAAAGGATTATCGGTCAACCCGAATACTAAGCGGAAGAATTGTTTCATCCGGCTCATGTCGGTGAAGTAGAAGAACGTCCAGCCCAGTATTGTTGCGATCAACAGATAAACGTGGCCTACGAATTTCGGAAGTTTGTTGAGCAGATTGCCAAGGAATAATTTTTCAATTCCTACAAGGAAACCGAAATACAACCCCCAGATGATAAAGTTCCAGCTTGCGCCGTGCCAGAAGCCGGTGAGGAACCATACAACAAAAAGATTGAAGAGCTGATTCTTCCGATTCCCGCCCATCGGGATGTAAATATAATCGCGGAAAAAAGAACCGAGGGAAATATGCCACCTTCTCCAAAACTCCGTTGCAGAGCGGGAGATATAGGGGTAGTTGAAATTTTCCAGGTAATGAAATCCAAACATTTTCGCCAAGCCGATCGCCATATCAGAATATCCTGAAAAATCGAAGTAGATCTGAATGGTAAACATTAGTATGCCAGTAATGGCCGCAGCTACAGGCATTGAGGTGAGATCGCCGTCGAGGTATTGTTTTACTAATTCCCCTGCTACGTTGGCAAAAAAAACTTTTTTGAAAAGCCCGATACAAAATCTTCCGATCCCTTCGCGAATCTCGTTGACATTGACCGTGCGGTGATCGATCTCGTATGCAATATGACTGTAGCGCACGATAGGCCCTGCTACCAGCTGCGGATAGAGCGAAACGAAGAGGGAGAATTTCATATACGAGCGCTGAGCCGGTACTTCACCTTTGTATACATCTACTACGTATGAGATAGTTTGAAACGTATAGAACGAAAGCCCGATCGGCAAAGCAAAGGAGGGTATATCGAGGTGCGTGCCAAAAATGGCGTTGATATTTTCGTAAAGAAAACCGGAGTATTTAAATGTAAAAAGCAATCCAAGGTTTACGATGAGCGATGAGATCAATCCCACCTTGGCCCAGACCGTGCCCCGGAAGCGGTCGATCGCGAGACCGTTTACATAGTCTACCGTAGCTGCGATAAAAAGAATGATGATCCACACCGGCTCACCCCAGGCGTAGAAGAAAAGGGAAAATAAAATGAGCAGTAAGTTGCGATAGGTTTTGTTGTTCGTGGCGTAGTAGAGAACAAGATTGAGCGGGAGAAAGAGGAAGAGAAAGATTAAACTCGCAAAGACCATAGGTTAATTTGTCAGATTTCAAATTTAAGTTATTTCTCCTTGAAATACAGATGTAAGACAGGCAAAAATTTGGATGCCGGATACCGGATACCAGATGCCAGATAAAAAAATTATCCGGCATCTGGCATCCGACATCTAGTATCCTTGTTGACTACCGCTCTTTCCACTTTATCCGAATCTTAAGTTTATCCACATTTTTATTTGTAAATACAATTTTCAGTTGTACTTTTGGGTACCGAAAGTCAATTGCTCATCTTTTAAGTAATTGATTTATAGAGAAGAGGGGAGAGAAAGGCTCTGAGAACCTCTAGCAACCTACCTCAACAGTAAGGTGCTAAATCCTTTCCCGGGAATAAACGGGAGCATATAAATTAATTATTGTATGAAAAATCTTGTAAGAACGTATTACTACTCTACGGAGTCGTGCGTAAGCGCCTCCTCTTCTCTCTTTATTTTATCCTGTAAAATGTATTGCTGCTGTTAGAAACAGTACGTGAGGTTGGTTCAATTTTAAATTCTGAAAGCATGCAGCAAGTGATCAATAAAGTGGAGAACAAAAATTATCTATATACAGGCGATTTTTATTTTGAATCGGGAGAAAAAATCTCCGAGGTGAAAATAAATTATTCTACCTATGGCACGTTGAATAAAGAAAAAAACAACGTAGTATGGGTATGCCATGCACTCACCGCCAACGCTGATCCAGTAAGCTGGTGGCCGGGTCTGGTAGGCGAAGGATTTTTATATAATCCGGAAGATTACTTCATCGTTTGTGCCAATATTCTTGGCTCTTGTTACGGTACCAGCGGCCCCACAGAGATCAACCCTCAAACCGGAAAACCTTATTTTCTTTCTTTCCCCACAGTAACCATCCGCGACATGGTGGCTGCACACGAACTGTTGCGTAAACATTTGGGTATTGAAAAAATTCACACCTGCCTCGGCGGCTCGCTCGGCGGACAACAGGCGCTGGAATGGTCGCTCGCTCAGCCTTCGCTCATTGAGCATTTGGTGCTGATGGCTACTAATGCTTTTCACTCACCATGGGGAATTGCATTCAACGAGGCTCAACGCATGGCAATCAAAGCAGATCCAACCTGGAAGGAAGAACGCCTCGACGCCGGAAGAGCCGGAATGGCCGCCGCACGCGCTGTAGCGCTGCTTTCGTACAGAACCTACGATACCTACCAGAAAACACAAAGCGAAGACGATTGCAATAAAGTAGGAAACTATAAAGCTATTTCTTATCAGCAATACCAGGGAGAAAAATTGGTGAAGCGTTTCAATTGTCATTCTTATCTCTACCTCACGCATGCAATGGATTCGCATAACGTAGGGCGCGGCCGTGGCGGCGTAGAGAAAGCGCTCACAGAAGTAAAGTCGAAAGCCTTGCTACTCGCGATCGGCAGCGATATTCTTTTTCCGCCTTCCGAACAAAAATTTATCCAGCAACATATTAAAGGCGCTCAGTACACAGAAGTGCATTCGCTTTATGGTCATGATGGATTCCTCATTGAAACAAACGAGATCGCGGAAGTGATTCGGAATTTTTATAAAAGATAAATGCTGAAATGAGTTGTTGGAGCTTTTCTCCAACGACTCATTTCAGCAAATTCTCTCTCACTCACACTTCACACTCAAAACTGATTTACATTCCCCAGGCAGTAATCACAATCTCCCGCTCACTTGAATGATCGCGGTGTTCGCAGAGGTAAATGCCTTGCCAGGTTCCCATGTTTAGTCTCCCGTTTGTCACCGGGATCATCACAGAACTTCCCATGAGTGAAGCTTTGATGTGCGCAGGCATATCGTCGGGACCTTCCGTATTGTGGCGATAGTAAGGCATGTTCTCCGGCACGAGTTTGTTCATATGACTTTCAAAATCTATCCGCACCGTAGGATCGGCGTTTTCGTTGATAGTAAGACTTGCGGAAGTATGCTTTATGAATACTTGCAACATGCCTGTACTGATAGAAGCCAGTTCTGGTATAGCTTTCAGCACTTGGGAAGTGACCAGATGAAAGCCACGCTTGTGGCCGGGGAGGGTAAGTTGTTTTTGATAAAAATACATTTATAAAATTTTGAATTTTGAATTCAGTAACTATTGATAGGATCCCATATTTCCAATTTCAGAATGATCATGTTTGCCTTTGCCCTCGGTTTCAACCGAGGGACTACAGTTAATATAGAAAAATCATTTTGTTATACTTGAAAGAAATGTTCTGTGTGCCACAGAACAAGGGAGAGAATGATCATGTTGCCGTCCTTTTTGATTGCCAGCAAAAATTATTCTTATTTCTTTACAATCACAAACTCCACACGTCTGTTCAATTTCCTTGTTTCTTCTTTGCTGTTGTCTGCAATAGGGTTTGCGCCGCCGAAGCCTTTGCCCTGGATATGCCTGGCTGGTATTCCTCTTGTAACCATATAATTTTTTACAACATCTACCCTTTGTTGCGAAAGCGCTATATTTTTCTTCGCATCCCCTTGGTTGTCGGTATAGCCGCGCAGTTCTATTTCCATAGTAGGATTGTCTTTCATGATCTTTACCAGACGATCAAGTTCAGGATAAGAAGAAGGAAGCATTTCCGCTTTGCTTTGTACGAAAAAAACATTGTTTAGCTTAAGCGTTTGTCCTACTTCAATAGGAATCAAAAACAGATCTTTATTGATCTCCTGGTATTGTTTCGGATCGGCAAGATCAAAATGTTCATTCACGGAAATATATCCTTTCGCTTCGGCCCTGTATCCATAGGTTTTCCCGTAAGGTAAAATAATTTTGTATTCTCCTGTAGAAGGATTCGATCGCGCAAGTCCGGCGTCTTTTCCTTCGGGTAAAATTTCATAAGAGATCAACGCTTCTACCGGCATTTTGGTTTTGTTGTCGAGCACTTTCCCTTCTACGATCACCACCGGATTAATCGCATTGTTGCCGAATAATTTTATCTGGAAGATATCTTCCAAAGTGGTTTCCGATTCATGAGAATTTAAAAAAGCGTAGGTACCCGAAGCATTCACAGAATAATAAGCGTCCCAATAAGCACTGTTTACATTCGTACCTAAGTTTTCAGGAGTCGACCAATTTGTCCAGGTATCGTCCAGGCGGCGTGTCACGAACACATCTTCGTCGCCATATCCTGGAAGGCCATCGGTGGAATAATAAAGTGTGACACCATCGGCGGCCAGGAATGGCGCGAAATCCAGGCCCAGTGTATTCACCGTTTTTCCAAGATTTTTCGGCTCCGACCATACGCTGTCTTTTCCAAGAAAAGAAACATAGAGATCTGGCTCTCCCATCGTATCGTCCCGACGCAGTGCGATGATTACGGTTTTCCCATCGGCAGAAAGCGTTACTTCAGTGTATTTGTCAAGATCATAACTGTTGATCATGTCCATTGGCGTAGGATTGCTCCAGCCGGTTGTAGTGCGATGTGAAGTCCAGAATTTTATATGAGAAGTTGGGTCGCAGGATTTGTCGGACATGAATAAAGTATTGTTGTCCGGGCTTATAGAAATGATGTCGTTGTTTGTTGCATCGTTGATCGGGAACGGCAATTTTTGTGCCGGGCCCCAGCTGCTATCGACCTGTAGCGGCGATACCCAGATGTCATCGCATTCGTTATTTCTTGCCGCCGGATTGTCAAACCGATCACGACGGTTGAAATAAAGATTTTTTCCATCGGCAGTAATGATTGGTCCAAGCTCTGGAACACTGGAATTAACATTTGTACTCAGGAGTGCGCGTTTAATCCCAACATTATGTTGTTTGGATAAATTGATCCCATTGTTGTCTTGGTAAATAGTAAATCGTTCTACTGCTACTTTTGAATTTTCTCCTACTCTGAAGCCGGCTTTATTTCCAGGAAGGGCAAGGTTGTCGAAAGTTTCCAGCTGGACATTATTAATATAAAAAGAAGTATGAATTCCCTGTCTTTCAATTTTCATCACGACGTCTCTTTTCAACGCAATAGCCGGGCTGCTTGCAAAGCATCGCGAAGCGTTTGTGCCCCTGTTGATATTGACATTTACGTTATTTTTGATTGTATAAATGGAATAAGTATTGTCGCTGTAAAAACGAAAAGTAAACTGATTGCCATAATAACTATAGAAATACATTTCTACATAATTGAACGGGATCTCAGTGATAAAAGGAATTTCAAATGAATAATCTTTGTCGTCGTTTAGAGGAAAAGCGAAGTGGCAGCTTAGTGCATTTTTTCTGGCGTGGATATGGTACTTACCATTAGAGATCGTCGCTGTATAGTCGGCGGTGGTAGTAATAGCAGAAAGCAAATCATTCGTCGTCCATTTTTGATTGTTGTTGTCAAATTCGTCGGAAAAAAGAATTGGATTTTGGGAAAAAACCTCGAGCGAAAAAAAGAGGAAAGCGAACAGAAGATTTTTTTTCATGGGGTTAGTAGTAGGTTTTATAAGTTAATATAGAAAAATCATTTTGTTTCGCCAACAATACAGTGGTGCCCCACAACTAACCACCCTTTAGTTTAAAACAAATGAATTTTCTCTGAATTAATTCTCAACGGTACTATATCACCTTTCTTTA